>JAKQDQ010000165.1 GCA_029573725.1 Verrucomicrobiota bacterium | reverse complement strand
CCACCACCAAATCCTCATGCCCATCCCCGTTCACATCCCCCACCGCCACCGCCCGCGGACTGTTCCCCACTCCGTAACTCGTCGCCGCCCCAAAACCCCCGTCCCCAGCCCCAAGCAACACGCTCACCGTCCCCGCACCGCCGTTCACCACCACCAAATCCACCCAGCCGTCCCCATTAAAATCGCCCCACTCCAGCCCATGCGGATTGTTCCCCACCCCGTAGCTGCCCCCCACCGCATACGACCCGCTCCACCCCCCAGCCACCACCACCCCAAGCCCCGTCGCCACCGCCACCTCGTCGTTGTCCCGATTCTCGAAAACAAAATCGCCCCACTCCACGATCGTAAAATTGTGTGTCAAGGCCGGAGTCAGCGGGTTGCCGGCGCGATCGGTGATGGTTGCGGCAATGGAAAAGCGATACTCGCCGGGTTGGAGCGGGCCATCCACAACGGCAAAAGTGGCATTGGTGCCCAGCGAATAATCAGGCGAAAGCAGTGAATACAAAACGTCGTCGGCAGTGTCGAACAAACCATCAGAACCGGCGGCACGGAGCGAATAATTGGCCACCTGATTGACGGAAGCGGCGTGCATGGGTTCAGAAAAGGTCACGGTAAATCCGTTGATGATATTTGAGGCAACGGAGTCCGCCGCAGGCAGAGTCAACGCCGCCACCGTCGGCGGCACGGCATCCGTCACCGTGAGGGTCAGGAAATACTGGGCCAGGAGATCCCGGTTCGTGGATGCAACAAGGCTCACAAAGTAGTCGCCGGGATCGGTTACGACAAAATCGAAGGCGGCATTCGTGGCCAGCAGCGGACTGGTATCACGATAGAGGGTGATGGTGGTGTTGCTGACAGACAGAGGACTATACGGGCCGGTCAGCAGGGTGGCTGAGATCGAATTGCCCGGGGCCAAGGCGCCCAGCCTGAAAAAATCCCCGCTCGCATCCTCACTGGTCAGCGTCCCGGCCATACGCAACTGGAACTGACCCGCCTGCATTTCCATGGGGCGTTCAACCGCCTGCGCAATGGAGTCGTTGGGTTCGGTTTCCAGCTGGGGGCCACGAGCCAGATCCACCCGCAAGCGGTATTCCGAGGCTTGGTGGTCGGAAAAAACTTGTACGCGGTACGTGCCCGGAGCGGGCAACAAAACGTCATAAACCTCGGCAATCCCCGTCGCCGCCCCGTTAATGCTGGCGACCGTTTGATTCGCCGCATTCAACACTCTCAGCTTGGGCCGGGCGTTTCCGACTGCGGTTTCGATGCGTACGGTCAATCGGTCGGCGGTTTCAGCTTCCAAAGACCAGTTCTGCCCCTGTCCCACGCCGGTGCCATTGATGGTGTTCGTTAATGCCGCAACAAAAAACCCACTCGCGGTGGGTGCTTCAACAAATTGCAGGGGTGCGGTCGGCTGCGCCTGACTCTGCACGGGGAGGAACATTCCCAGGAGCAGGGTCACGATCCCCAGCGCCAACCGGAAAACCACCCCGCGCCGCTTCATGGTGGGCGCGGCAGCCGCACCCGGCGCGGGTAATGCCCGTCGCCAACCGCCCCCGGCGGTCAGCCCGGGCCCGGTCGGGCTGGAGCCTCCGTTGGCACACAAAATCTGAGTGGTGGATGCTTGCATATTAAATTTGTAATTGTATCCGACCGGGGAAACGCACCGCCCTCATGACCCCCGCAAGCGTCAGGGATGCCGCATCCCGAATTTACTACCTTCCGAAAATATTGCCTTCCGACAACCAGCCCGACTTGAATGTCTTTCGCCATCGGCCGGAAACTGTCCCGGATAACACAATACTTTTTCACGTTTGTCAACCCGGCAACACCCGGAAATTTCCCGGATTGCGCTTTGCCGGCGGCATTGACAGTTTTTGCTGCAACGTGGCATTACCGATTGTGAATCGCTTGGCTCTGGTTTGTTGTTGCCTCTCATCGGGCCTGTCGGTTTGGGGAGCGACCGTTGCTTCGCATGGCCGGCAACTTCTGCTGATGCCGCGGCACGGCGCTGCGCTGCCCGGGTTGAACGCGTTGCATGCCGCCCGCCAGGCACAGGTGGTCCGGGTCTTTCCGACACTTGCCGATCTCCAGGTGGTCCGGTTGCGAAACGAAGACCACGTGGCCGACGCCATCGCCCGCTACCAGGCCAGCGGACTGGTTGATTTCGCCGAGCCGGATTACGTTGTCTCCGTCGCCGCCACCCTCCCCAGCGACCCTTACTTTCAGAACGGCACCCAATGGTGGCTGAACAACTACGGTCAGAACGGCGGGGTGCCTGGGGCGGATCTGAACGCCCCGCAGGCCTGGGATGTGGCGCGCTTGGCCAGCAATGTGGTCGTCGCCATCATTGACAGCGGCATTCGTTACACGCACGAAGATCTGGTGGAAAACCTCTGGGCGGATCCCCGTGATGGGAGTCACGGATATAATGCGTTTACCGGATCACGGGATCCCTGGGATGACAACGGCCACGGCACCCATCTGGCGGGGATCATCGGCGCCACCACCGACAACGCCCGTGGCAGCGCCGGCATCGCCTGGCGGGTTCAGATCATGGCCTGCAAATTTCTCGATGCTTCTGGCAACGGTTATATTTCTGACGCCTTGAGCTGCATGGAATTTGCCCTGACCAACGGGGCGCAGATCATCAACTTAAGCTGGGGCAACACGGAATTTTCCGCGGCCTTGTCCAACGCCATCCACACCGCACGCACCCAAAACGTCCTGGTGGTGGCGGCGGCGGGAAACAATGGCCAAAACACCGACCTCACGCCATTCTATCCCGCCTCCATCCAATTGGACAACCTGCTTTCCGTCGGTGCGTCCACGCGGCTGGATGCGCGCTGGAGTGCCTCCAACTACGGGGCAGCGAGTGTGGACCTGTTTGCCCCCGGCGCTGAAATCCTTTCGACCGGAATCGCGGCAGACAACGCGTACCAAAACCGCAACGGGACTTCCATGGCCACCGCGTGCGTGGCGGGCGCCCTGGCCCTGATGCGACAACAGTTCCCCGATGCTCCTGCTGCGGAGTTGCGAACCTGGCTGCTGACGGCGGTGGACTCGCGTCCCGCATTCCTGGGGAAATGCGCCAGTGGCGGCCGGCTCAACCTCCGAAAAATTCTGGATCGCCCCGGCCTGACAAGTGTCGCGGGCGCCGCCCGGTTTACTGCGCGCATCACCGGTCAACCCAACCACCGCTATACGCTTGCGGCCTCCACCAACCTGGCAATCTGGACGGCCATTCAAACCAATCTCCTGCCCGCCTCGGGCGAATGGATCTTCGAGGAAACTCAAACGAATATTCCGCGGCGGTTCTTTCGCGCGACCGCCGCGCCCTGACCGTCCAGCCCGTCCGCTTCCCCTCTCCCTTCCCGCGCAACGGAGAGTGAGGACGCGGACGGTGTGCGCGCGTCTCTCCTGGCCGGTCCCGAAAAGGTTTTGCGCGGGTTCATTCCGCCCCCGCCAGCGCGGCGACCGCTGCCGCAACCGGCTTGGGGGCGGCGGTGGTGCGCGCGGGCTCCGCGCCATGCTCCTTGGCAATGAGCACGTAAATGGCGGGAATCACCAGCAGGGTGAAAAGCGTGCCGAACGCCATGCCGGCGACGATGATCAAACCGATTGAATTGCGCGCGGCCGCGCCGGCTCCCGAGACGAGCGTCAGGGGAAAGTGGCCGCAGACGGTGGCAATGCTGGTCATCAGCACCGGCCGCAAGCGCGTCAAAGCGGCCTCCTGCACGGCGAGGATTTTCGGCCTGCCCTGGCGTTGCAGTTCGTTGGCGAATTCCACGATTAAAATGCCGTTTTTGGAAACCAGTCCCACCAGCGTGACCAGTCCCACCTGCGCGTAAATGTTGAAAGTGGTGGTCCAGCCGTCAGTCCAAAAACTCAAATTGGGATTGGGAAATTTGAGGAAGCAAAATATCAGGGCGCCGAACATCGCCAGGGGCACGGAACCCAGAATAATAATGAGCGGGTCGCGGAAGCTGTTGAATTGCGCGGCCAGCACGAGGAAGATCAGCACCACAGCCAGCACGAAGGCGGGCAGGAATTTATTGCCCTCCGTGCGCAACTGCCGGGATTCCCCGGTATAATCCAGCGTGTACCCCTGGGGCAGGATGCGGGCGGCTTCGCTTTCAAAGAACTTGAGCGCCTCGTCCAGGGGACGGATCGGCACGGCGGAGATTTTCACCGCATTCAACTGTTGGAACCGGTGCAGGGAACGCGGGGTCGCTTTCCTCTCCAGGCGGGCAAATGTGCTGACCGGCACCAACTGCTGGTTCGGTCCGGTGACATAATAGTTTTCCAACTGCCCGGGGTTGAGCCGGTCCTGACGTTTCAGCTGCGGAATCACCTTGTACGCCCGGCCGGCCAGATTGAAACGGTTGACGAAATTCCCCCCCATCAGCGCCGCGAGATCCGCACTGACCGTCTGCAAATTCAGTCCGAGCGCCGCCACCTTGTCGTGGTCAATCACCAGTTCCACTTCCGGCTGATCCACCTTGGTGTCAATGAGCGGCGGGAAGGCGAACAGGCCGTTGGTGGCTGCCTGCTGTTGCAACTGCTCTGCAAAATGCAAGATCGTCTCCGGTTCGGCGGTCGAACAAATCAACACTTCCACCGGAAAATCGCCGCCGCCCGGCAAAGCGGGCGGCATGACCATCATGGTCCGGATCCCGGGCACCTGGTTCACCCGCGTCTGCACCTCGGGCATGATCTCAAACACGGTGCGCTGCCGGGCGGTCCAGGGTTTCAACACCAGACCGCTCACCCCGTTGTCAGGAAAGGTGATTTGAAAGCTCTGCTCCGCCTCGGGGGTTTTGAAAAACTCCCGGTTCACCGCGTCCGTGTAGAACGCCGTCTGGTCAATGGTGGCATCGGCCGGTCCCTCGATGATGCCGAGGGTGACGCCTTGATCCTCGGCAGGGGCGAGCTCCTTGGGCGAAAGCATCAGCATGGGGATGGTGGCCAGCGACAAGACAATCCAGATCACGTAAACCGCGGGACGGGCATTCAAGGTCAAACGCAACACCCCGGCGTACCGGCGGCGCAGCCAGTCGAAGCCGTGGTTGATCCGGCCCACCAGCCCCTCCTCCTCGCGTCCACCTCCGCGCAGGAGCCGCGCCGACATGACCGGCGAAAGCGTCAGGGCGACGATGCCGGAAATAAAAACCGCCCCGGCCAGTGTCAGGGCGAATTCCCGGAACAACGAACCCGTGAGGCCGCCTTGGAAGGCGATCGGCGCGTACACCGCCATCAGCACAATGGTCATGGCAATCACCGGCCCCACCAGCTCACGCGCGCCCAGCAAGGCCGCGTCCACGGGCGTCTTCCCTTCCCGCACGTGGCGCTCCACATTTTCCACAATCACGATGGCGTCATCCACCACCAAACCCACCGAAAGGACAATGGCCAGAAGCGTAAGGAGGTTCAGGGTAAAACCAAACAACTGCATCAGAAATACCGCGCCAATCAGGGAGATGGGAATGGCCACCAACGGAATGAGCACGGAGCGGAATGACCCCAGGAACAGAAAAATCACCACCGCCACAATGATCAGCGTTTCGGTCAGGGTGTGGATGACCTCGTGGATGGCGTCATTGATGTACTCCGTGGCGTCGTAGGCGAAATGCCCCGTCAAGCCCGCCGGCAATTCCTTCTGGATCGCCGCCATCTCCTCATGCACCCGTCGAATCACGTCGAGCGAGTTGGCATTGGGCAAAACCCAGATGCCCATGAAGACGGCATGCTCGCCGCTGAAACGGACGGCGGAATCGTAATCCTCCGCGCCCAGCACCACCTCCGCCACATCTTGCAGCCGCACCAGCGTGTCGCCAGATTGCCGCAGCACGAGATTTTTGAACGCGCGGGCGCTGCGCAGATCCGTGTTGGCGGTCAAGTTGACCTGAATGAGCGCCCCCTTGGTGTGGCCCATGGCGGAAAGAAAATGATTCGCCGCCAGCGCCTGCCGCACCTCCTGGGGACTGATGCCGTAGGCGGCCAGGCGATCGGCCTTCAGCCAGATGCGCATGGCCAGGGTCCGGCCTCCCAGCACATCGGCGCGTTGCACCCCGGCCAGGGCGGCCAGCCGCGGCTGGACCTTGCGCACCAGATAGTCGGTGACCTGATTGGCTGCCAGAAGATCCGAGGTGAAACTCAGGTAAGCGGAGGCAAACTGCGTGTCCGCCGACTCAATGTTGATGATGGGCACTTCCGCTTCGGGTGGCAGATCCTTGCGCACCTGATCCACCTTGGAACTGATTTCCGAAAGCGCCTTGGTCGCATCATAGTCCAGCTTCAAGCGGGCGGTGATCGTGGACAGCCCCAGTTTGCTGACGGATTGCAGGTACTCAATGCCGTCGGCCGCCGCGATGGCGCGCTCCAGCGGTTGCGTAATGAACCCTCGCACCAGTTCCGCGCTCGCCCCAATGTACACCGTGGTTACGGTCACCGTGGCGTTTTCGCTGCGGGGATACTGCCGGACGTTCAACGTCTTGATGGCCTGCAGTCCGGCGATCAGGATCAATAAATTCACCACGATCGCGAGTACCGGCCGGCGGATGAAAATGTCGGTCAACGACCTCATGCAGATGGGGGCGGTTCAGATCAACTGTCGGCGGGATCGGGTCGCGACTGGAGGGAGGGCGCGGGTTCCCGGCTTTCCTCCACCGCCATGCCGTGGCGCAGTTTGAAAACTCCGGACGTCACCACCCGTTCTCCGGCCTGCAATCCATTGAGCACGGTGACGAAATCCCCCTGCGCTTCGCCCAGCCGCACGAACTGCTGGCGCACCACCAGCCCTCCGGAATGGTTGGTGGCGGATTCCACCACATAAACCGAGTCCCCGAAGGGCGCGCTCAACACGGCAGTCACCGGGATCACCAACGCCTGGCGCGTGTCCGGCAGAAGCACTTGCACGCGGGCGAACATGCCGGGCCGCAACAGTTCCTTTTCGTTGGCGCAGGTCGCCTGCAGACGCACGCTGCGCGTGGCGACGTCCAGATCGGGATTGATGGCCGTCAACGTGCCGGCAAACTCCTGATCCGGATAAGTATCGGTCGTGACCCGCACCGGCAGGCCGGTGGCCAGGCGCGCCAGTTCCTGCTGCGGCAGGGAAAAATCCGCATAAACCGGCGCCAACGATTGCAGCGAAACGAGCGGCTTGCCGGCGTCCACATACTCGCCGAGGTTGACCTGGCGGATGCCGAGCCTGCCCGCGAAGGGGGCGCGGATCACTTTTTTGTCCAACGTGGCGCGCAGCGCATCGGCATTGGCCTGTTTCTGCTTCAGGTCCGTTTCCGCCTGATCAAACTCGGCTGGTGATACGGTCTGATCACTGCGCAGATTCCGGTATCGCGCCAGATTGGTCTGCGCCCATGCCACCTGCGCTTCCAAGGCGCGCAACTGCGCGGCTTCCATGCTCGTGTCCAGGCGCAACAGCACCGTGCCGGCGGCAACGACGGCGCCGGACGTAAAATGGATCTCCGCCACCGTGCCAGGAACTTCCGCCGCCAGATGCGTCCCTTGCACGGCGGCAATGGAACCGATGGCCGAAAGCGTCTCGCGCCATTGGTCCGCTTTGACGACTGCGGTGGATACCACCTCGGCCGGCGGTTGATAGGATTTGCCAAACGCAATGAGCGTCCGGATTTGCAGCACCTTGACGCCCGCCAATCCGCCAACGACGAAGGTGACCACGATCAGCGCCGCGAAAATTTTCTTGATCATACGTTTCTGGTAATGCGGCGGGCCGGCTGGTCCGCCGCTGCGACTGCGCCTTCCGGACCGTTAGTAATTTCGTCCGGACAGCCGGGATCAGTTCAATCCGTGTAGCCCGCTGGATGCCGTTGATGCCACGCCCAGGCAGTGCTCACAATGGCCTCCAGGGTCGGGTACCTGGGCTGCCAGCCCAGCTCCACCACCGCTTTGTTGGCCGCCGCCACCAATCGGGGTGGATCCCCCGGACGCCGGGGCTTTGCCACCGCCGGAATCTTTTTCCCGGTGACCTTCTCGCACATCTGGACGACTTCCCGCACCGAATAACCGTCGCCGTTGCCGAGATTGTAAAAACCGGTTTTCCCCGGAGCCAGTCCCAGAATATGCGCCTGCGCCAAATCCGCAATGTGAATGTAGTCCCGAATGCACGTTCCGTCGGGCGTGGGATAATCCGTGCCGAAAATCTCGCACTGTGCGGCCTGCCCGAGGGCCACCTTGAGCACGTTGGGAATCAGGTGCGTTTCGACACGGTGATGCTCGCCGTATTTCTCCGTGGCCCCCGCGGCATTGAAATAGCGAAAGGCAATGAACTCGAGGCCGTGCAGTTGCTGATACCATTGCAACATCTTCTCGAACATGAGCTTGGACTCACCGTAGGGATTGATGGGGCGTTGCGGCAAATCTTCCGTCATCGGCACGCGTTCCGGTGGACCGTAGGTGGCGCAGGTGGAACTGAAGACAAATTTTCTGACGCGGGCCGCCGCGGCCGCCTCCAGCAAATTCAACCCGTAAGCGACGTTGTTGCGAAAATATTTGGCGGGATTTTTCATGGATTCACCCACCAGGGCATGTGCGGCAAAATGGAAAATGGCCTCGGCGCGCGCAGCCGCAACAGCCCGCGTGATCAGCGCGGGATCGCTGAGGCAGCCTTGCACGAAGGTGGCGCGCGGGTCCACCGCCGCCCGGTGGCCTTCCGAAAGATTGTCGAAAACCGTCACGGTATAACCCGCATCCAGCAGACTTTCAACACACACCGAGCCGATGTAACCCGCTCCGCCGGTCACAAACACATTCATGCCGGATACCATACCGGGGAACTTTCGTTCGGCTCAATTCGGAAATCAATCGTCCCCGGCGGCACACGAACATGTCTGGGTTTCGACCGGGTTCAGACTTCATTCACCGCCGGCAAGCCGTTAAGTTCAGCGGCAAAATGAGCGGGCGACAATGATCATGATGAAATGCAAGCGACATAAACCGGCGCTCCTCGCCGCCTGGCTGGCGGCCAGCCTGGTTGGCGCCAGCGCCGAGGTGAAACTGGGCAACGAGATGCTGGTAAAACAGGGCTTTCGCGCGCTGGCCAGCAAACGGGTGGGGCTGATCACCAATCCTTCCGGGGTGAATCGTCAACTGGAAAGCACCATTGAAGTGTTGCGCCGCGCCCCCCAGGTGAATCTCGTGGCCCTGTTTGGCCCGGAGCATGGAATTTATGGCGACATTCCGGCGGGCGACAAGGTCACGAATCGCACGGATGAGCGCACCGGACTGCCCGTGTATTCCCTCTACGATAAAACGCGCAAACCCACCCCCGAAATGCTCAAGGAGCTTGACGCCCTGGTTTACGACCTGCAGGACACGGGCTGCCGCTCCTACACGTTCATCAGCACAATGGGCCTGGCCATGGAAGCCTGCGGTGCCGCCGGAGTTGAATTTATTGTGCTGGACCGCCCCAATCCGCTGGGCGGCCTGCGGGTGGAGGGTCCTTTGCTCGAACAGGAAAACCTGCGCTCATTCGTCAGCCAATGGAATGTGCCCTATGTGTATGGTCTGACTTGTGGCGAACTGGCACAAATGATCAATGCCAAGGGTTGGATCACCTCCCGCTGCCGGCTGACCGTCATCCCCATGCGGGGTTGGAAACGCTCCATGGTCTGGGCGGACACCGGTCTGCCCTGGGTGCCCGCATCCCCGCATGTTCCGCACGGCGAATCGCCCCTGTATCAAGTCGCCACCGGAATGCTCGGCGAAATCGGCGGAGTGAACATCGGCGTGGGTTACACCCTGCCCTTTCAGTGCGTTGCGACGACCAACGTGAATCCGCACCTCCTGGCGGACGCCCTGAACCGTTATCATTTGCGCGGGGTGTACTTCAAACCCGTCACGTTCAAACCCTACTACGCCGCCTTCAAGGATCAGGTGGTTGGCGGAGTGCAACTTTACTTCACCGATCCGGCGCGCGCTCCCCTCACCGCCATCAATTTTTACGCGCTCGAAGCGCTCAAACAGGTGGCCGGCCGGGACCTGTTCGCGGAAGCGGTCAAGGCCAACAAAAGCTTCGCCATGTTTGACAAGGTGAACGGGACCGACGCCATGCGCCGCGCCCTGCAACGCGGAACCTCCGCCGCCGAGATCGTGGCCGGCTGGAAAACCGGCGAGGAGAAATTCCGCCGGGAGCGCCAGCCGTTCCTGCTCTACAAATGAGCAGGCCCGGACAAACACGACTCCCCAAACGGCTTCAGCCCCGGTCAGCCCGGCCGGGCGGCCGGATCCCTGCCGGGGTCTGCCGTTCGGAAACATGGCACGTCCCACTCCGAACCGGAGCCGGACCCGGGCTCCGGTGTGGACTTTCTCCCGGCGGGTGTGAGGATGAGCCGGAGGCCCGCGCGCGTTGCTGCGCGTAACATCGTGCCGCTCCCTCGCCTCGCACGCCGGAGCCAGTCAGCCGGATCAGGCGTTCTTGCCTGCGTTCCGTGTAACGGAAAAACCCATTGACTGGTGTAACTCCTGCAGTTACCTTAATGCCGGCGTTATGCGAACGAGTTGTCGGTTTGCCATGGCGGTGCATGTCCTGGCGGTCTTGGCGTACAAGGAAGGAGATCGGGTGACGTCACGCTTTCTGGCCGGAAGCGTCAATACGAACCCGGTCATCATTCGAAGACTGTTGCTGGCGCTACAGCGGGCGGAGCTGGTGGACACCCGCAAGGGGGCGCGCAGCGGATCGCGACTCGCGCGCGCGCCCGGTCGGATCACCCTGGCGCAAGTTTTCCGGGCTGTGGAACATGCGGACACGTTTGCCACGCCCGCCCGAAAACCGAATGCTGATTGCCCGGTGGGCAACTGCATCATTGCCACCTTGGAAGAGATTTTCACCTCCGCCCAAAAGGCCATGGAACGGGATCTGGCCGGCAAAACCCTGTCCGACGTGATTGAACACATCCGCGCGTCGGGATTATGCAGCAAAACCAAAGGTCGTTGAATTTTTTTTGAACGATGTTGTAACTAATTTTGTTACATACGATGATTTTGAAATGAGGCAAACATCGGTGGACATGAGAAACACACGCAAAATCCACTCACCGGTCATGGTGATGCCGCTCCGGCTGCTCGGGCCGGCGCCAGCTCCTGTCCGGGGCGTGAACATCGCGCGGGGAATTCCAGGAAAATTCCCGATGCCGGACCACCGGAGGAAATGATGAACATGAACATGAACATGACAATTGAAACCAACGAACAGCAATTTCAATCCGAGGTCCTGTCGGCTCCTCAGCCAGTGGTGGTGGACTTCTGGGCCGACTGGTGCGGACCGTGCAAAATGCTCGGACCAGTGCTGGAAGAGGTGGCCCGGGAAAAGGCCGGCCAGGCCAAGGTGGTCAAGGTGAACGTGGATCAAAATCCCCGGCTCGCCGCGCAATACAACATCCAGTCCATCCCCACCTTGTTGTATTTCCATGCCGGCAAGCTGCAGGATCTGAGCATCGGCGTGACCAGCAAAAAGAACATTGTTGAAAAAATCGATGCGTTGACTTCCAACCGGTGAAAAAGAAAGGTTCCAAAATGAAAGCATCAGGCAATCCGCGGCCCGCGGCCAAGGCCCGCGCAATCCAGCCACGCCCGCGCAAGATCGGACGCACACTCACCCGGTTTACTCCCGTGGAGGTGCCCGGACGCCGGGCACGCCCGGCGCCGCCGGCGCGCGAGGCGATTCCCGCAGAATCATCCGGCGGCCAGGGGGCCCGGGGCGATCTGCTACAGCTGTACCTCAATGAAATCGGCCGGATCAAATTGCTGACGCCCGAGGAGGAAATCACGCTGGCCCGACGCATCAAGCGCGGAGACAAGGCGGCGCGCGAACACATGATCAAGGCCAATCTCCGGCTCGTGGTGAAAATCGCCCGCGATTACGAGGGCATGGGCGTGCCGCTGCTGGATTTGATCAATGAAGGCAACATCGGATTGATGCGCGGAGTGGAAAAGTTCGATCCCAGCAAGGGCGCCAAGCTTTCGACCTACGCCGGCTTGTGGATCAAGCAGCAGATCCGACGCGCGCTGGCGAATCAGGCCAAGACGATCCGGTTGCCGGTGCATGTGGTGGATCGCGTCGCGGAATTGCGGCGCGCGGAATTAAAGTTGCGCGAAAAGTTCAACCACGAACCCACCGACGAGGAACTGGCGCATGAACTCCAACTGGACGAGCGCCGGGTGCGGCGTTATCGGCAGGCGGCCAAGGCGCCATTGTCACTGGACGCGCCGATCGGTGATGATGACTCCAACTCCATCTCCGAGGTCGTGGCCGATCCCAACGCGGCGCTGCCGTACGACCGGCTGGTCACGGAAACCGACACCGACCTCGTGCGCGAAGTGATGGCCAAACTGCCCGAGCGGGAATACAAGATCCTCTCGCTGCGCTTTGGTTTGAAGGACGGACGCGAACGCACCCTGGAAGAAATCGGGGATCATTTCGGATTGACGCGGGAGCGCATCCGGCAGATCCAGGAACAGGCCTTGAAAAAGCTGCGCAATCGGATGGAGGCGCGCGAAGGCCCCGGCGCCAATGAGGCGCTGGCGTTTGTGGCCTGAGCTCCCTTTTTCGTATGCAAACTCCAAACCCCACCCGCATGAATTTCACCGCACCGGATCTGACGCAACATCCACCACGCAGCCCACGGGTGCGGCTGGGCGGCTACGCGTTGTTGCCGCGGATGCTGGACAAGTGCCGGGCCACACTGGCCGGCAAGAATGGTGAGTACCGCTATAACTGCCCCCTGGACCAGGAAATTCTGGATTTCCTCGGGATCGATCCGGGAGCGTTGCAGCAGGAGGTCGCCACCGGCAAAGGCGATGGCGAACTGCTGGCGTGGATCCAGGCGCACGCCAAACACCAGCGGGCCGCGTGGGAAATCGCCCAGTGGAGCGCGTTTCAGGACACGCGTGGGCCGGAAGGCGACCCCGAGATTCTGGGGTGGTTTGCGGAAACCATCGGGAAATTGTGCCCCACCCGCACGGACGTTCGTAGTTACGCGGAGCTGTTGGACCTGGACGACTACGTCAGCTTCGGCGGCAGGGCGTAACGGATTCGAAGCGGCGGGACGCCGCCGGCGAAGGTTAGTAGTGGATGCGATCGGGCTTCCGCCGCCATTCCGCAAACACGGTCAGGGCTTCGGACCGCAGCAATTGTCGCATGGGGATCTGCCGTTTCGCCATCGGCGCCGCCACTTCCCGGTAGATGAGCGCATCGTCAAAGTCAATGCGCCGGGCATCCTGGCGGGTGTTGGCGTAGTACACCCGGCGCAAACGCGACCAGTAGATGGCGGCGAGGCACATCGGACAAGGCTCGCAGCTCGTGTAGAGCTCACAATCCTCGAGCTGAAAAGACCGCAACCGCTGGCACGCCGCGCGAATCGCCACCACCTCCGCGTGCGCCGTCGGATCGTTCCTGGCAGTGACTTGATTCCAGCCGCGCCCCACGATTTTCCCCGCCCGCACCACCACGGCGCCAAACGGACCGCCGTGGTGCCCGCGCAGTGCTTTCCGCGACAACCGGATCGCTTCACGCATCAGCCGGGGACTCATGGAAACAACGCCGCCGGATTTTCGGTTTGCGATAAAAATTTTCCGCCGGTGAACACGGGCTCCATCCGGCCATCCGTCCACTTCCGGATGCGATGCAGCGCGGCAAACTGAAAATGCGGCGCCGCCCCGCCCTGCCCGCCCACCAGTTCGGCCCCGCGGCGCACATTATCCATCATCCAGGCGGGCAGCAACAGGTGGTACGGATTACGTTTCACTTCTCCCACGTGAAAACTGGTGCCGGTGATCAAATCCGCGAGGTCGGCGACACTCAGTTCCACCGCCAGATTGGGATCATCCATCGCGCCCCAAAACTCGGTCTCCGCAGTGTAGCAGGAAAAATCAGCCGGCAAGCGGCGCAGCGCATCCATGACCAGATGATGCACCCCGATGTGCGTTCCGTTCCAATCGCGTTCATGAGGGAAGATGATCACCTTTGGTTGCTGCCGGACCAGGAGGTCCGCAATCACCTGCACCATGTCCTGCCAATGCGCCTGGTCGCTCTGGCGGGTTTTGGCCGTGACCCGCTCCAAACCCTGCGGGCCGGTCGTCTGCACCTCAAACCCCAGATAAGCGCAGGCCGCGCGCAATTCCGCGAGACGTCCGGCCTGTCGTTCTTTGTTGCTGCCTTGCGTCACCACCACGTCCACGACCCGAAACCGGGCTTCGCGCAATAATCGCAGGGCCAGGCCGCCGGAGATGGTTTCGTCATCGGGATGGGGCGCAAAAAACAAAGCGCGCGGCGCGTCCGGGGCGATTTCCGGTCGCGGCGCCGGCGGAAAGCCGCCCAACCGGATTTCCCTGGCCGCCGCAATCAGCCGGACCGTTTCCGCAACAAACTGGTGATAGTCGTTCATGATGATTTCGCCTTAAGATCCGGCAGACTCGCCGCCGCAATGGCCTGCCCGTGACGTTTATCCTTCTCATCGGGGATGTGAAACGCAATCTGTTTTGCCAGCTCTGGAAACTCCAGTTGCAATACGTTGCGCGCTCCGGCCAGCATCAAATCGCCGCCCGCCCCGGAGGTCACCCGCCCCAATATCAGCACATGCCGAAGGTCGTAGAAGTCAGCGAAATGCGCGATACCGTACCCCAGATACACTCCGATGGTCTGATAGATTTTCCGCGCCCGCTCGTCGCCCTGCTGCATCAGCGCCTGCACCTGCTTGAGTTTTTCCGGCAGCGGCATGTCCGCCGGCGCGGCAATCCCCGCCGGCGCCAGCAGGCGGCCCACGCATTGCTGGGAAAAATACTGCACTCCGCAGCCCCGGTCGCCCGACCATTCATCACGCGGCGCGTCGGGATGATAATCCACCGGCACAAACGCCAGTTCGTTCAACCAGGTCGTGATGTTACCCTCGGCATTGACCCAGCCGCCCGCGGTGCTGGTGCCCAGGGAAATGCCCAAAACAGAATTCACCCCCAGCGACATCGAGGCGGCGAGCGCGGTGACTTCGCCGTCATTGACCACGACCAGCGGCACGTTCCACCGGCGTTGCACCTCGAGGAACAGATCCCGCACCCGACTTTGGAACACCTCCGCCGGCACCCCGCGGAAGAGCGAGGCAACTTTCACCCGGTTGTTTACATACACGCCGGCAGCGCTCCCGCCAATGGCGTCCACCCGGGGGAGATGCGCGGCGGCTTTGCGCAACGAGTCCATGATCCCATCCAGGTGATACTGCGGATCCGTTTGAAAATACGGATTCCATTCCGTCTCCTCGCTGAACACCACCTTGCCATCAATGACCGCGGCCGCTTTGCGATCACTTCCACCGAGATCAAAACCGATCCGGCAGCCTTCCAGGTGACGGCCGAGGGGCTGGGTGAGCAACCGTTCCGGCGGCAACTCCCTTCGGTGCACGACTTCGATGGGATGATCGAACATGCGCAGGCCGACCGTTTCCGCGTCGAACTTTCCCGTGGCCGATTCACGATAATGCGCGGCCAACCGGGCCACCAGATCAGCCGGGCCATCAACATGCAGCCGCCAGCCGCCCCGGGACCAGAGCAGGAATTTCACGATCCGTTCCAGATGCTCATAATCGGCGTCCGCTTGATGCGCCGCCTCTGGAAAAATTTCGGTCTGGAAGTGATACACCGCTCCGTCAGTCTGCTCGAGCGCCAGCCGTACCGGACGCGGGGAGCCGGCCTGACGCGCCGCCGCGCGGAACGCCCGTACGGCCAGGGCGGCCGGGCGAAATTGCGGATCCAGCTCCGGTGCGCACCGCGGCGTTACCAGCGGAAGACAAGTTTGCTTGATTGCCATGCTCATCTTTTAGGCGACTCGTTCGCCCACTTCAAGCAATTCACGCCACCCGCGGCAGTGGTGCGAGTCCCCCTTCGCCATGACCGACGCGCGCCCTCAAACCACCAGCACCGGACAGGGAGCATGACGTATAATTTTTTGCGCGGTCTCGCTCAACGAAGTGTACCCCCCGCCGGCGCCGATGACGATCAGATCGGCCCCCAAAGCCTGGGCTGATTCCGTGATCTCAAAAAAGGCCAGTCCATTGCGGATCGAGGTTTCCACGACGCGACACTTCCCGAGCATTTGCCGCCCGAGGGTGCTCAGCTCCAGTTTGGCTTCGGCGTAATCTTCCAGCCCGGAACGCGTGGTCTCCCGCGGTGGCTGTCCCGTGGTCCGGCGGGGAAACGACGGTTCAACCACATGCACCAGCATCAACGAGGCATCACACCGGATGGCCAATTCCGCCGCACAGGCCAGCACCGCCTCGTCTTCCGTGGAAAACTTCACCCCCACCAGGATCCGCCGGAACCGCGACTCCTGCGGGTCGCCCGACCTCTCCGTTCTGGATGCAATAACCGCTTTCATGATCGCCATCTCTGGTGCTGAACCTAAGTGGCGCACCGCCGGCCGGCTCCACCTCTCTTGCCGTTTTATCACCGTCTTTTGTGGACTTTTCACGGCTTGTCGTACACCGTGCTCCCGGCTAGGCTGCCCCTGTGGAAAGCGGTGAAAAAAGAAAATTCATCGAAGCGTTGTCCCAGTCGCAAATTTACCAGGATTACGAGCGCGCCTTCACCAAAGCGACCGGGCTGCCCCTCAGTCTGCGGTCTGTGGACTCGTTTCAACGGGCGCACGACGGCAAGCGATCGGAAAACCCGTTCTGTCTGCTGATGGCGGAAAACAATCGCACGTGTGCGGCCTGCCTCGAGGCTCAGCAGGAGATCACGGACCAGGCCAAATCGGCGCCGCACACGGTAAAATGCTTTGCCGGTTTGTGCGATACCGGCGTGCCCGTCTCGGTGGGCGACGAACTGCTCGGCTTCCTGCAAACGGGCCAGATTTTTCTGCAACGCCCCACCAAGGCTCGATTCGCCAAGACCGCCCGGTTGCTGGCCCAGTGGGGATGCAAAACGGATTTGAGCCGGCTGGAGGAGGCATACTTCCAGACGCGCGTAATCCCGCTGAAGCAGTACGAATCCGTACTCCGGTTGCTGACCATCTTCGCGCAACACCTGGCCCTGGTCAGCAATCAACTCCTCGTGCGCCGCGTCAACGCCGAGCCGCCCACCATCACCAAGGCCAAGCAATTCATCGACGCACATCAAACCGAGGAAATTTCGCTCACGGACGTGGCCAGGGCGGTGAACACCAGCACCTTCTATTTCTGCAAAATGTTCAAGAAGGCGACGGGCCTGAATTTCACCGATTACCTTTCACGCGTGCGCGTGGAAAAAGCGAAAAATCTTCTGCTGAATCCCAACCTGCGGATCAGCGAGGTTGCCTTTGCCGCCGGCTTCCAGTCGTTGAGCCACTTCAACCGTGTTTTCCGCCGAATTGCGGGGGAATCCCCCACCCAATATCGCGAAAAACTGCCCCGGACTTGAACGCAGCCGCCCGGACGGTTCTGCGCCATTAGCATTCAGCATCATCCGCGGCCAATTTCCGCGACGTTTTTCCCCATGCAATCTCCGCCGGACGAGCGAGATTGCCTCATGAAAAGCCGCCCCCCGCATTCTGATGATCAGGCAACCGGGTCACGGTTCCTGCTCACTTCCGTACTGACCACCGAAACGACAACCCTGGCCAGCGACGAATCTGAGCCGCTCCACGACACGCTGCCGCTGGAAAAAACGCTACACCACCAAGCCACGGCGATGACTGATCTCCTCGTCGAAATCATGGAACGTCCCACGACGCCACGATTCTGGGGAATCAACGAATAGGCCGCCGGCCTGCGCCCGGCACACCAGACTTTCGCCTTGCCGCCACAGCGGTCGCGGAGGAGATCCGCGAGGGAAAATGATCCTGCCCGGTTCCGTTTGGAATTGCTTGAATAATGCGCCCACCGGTCCATCATGTCGCCCGGCTGCATTTACTTTGAAAATGACCAGGCACTCTCTCAATCGTCCACAGACCGTTGCCATCATCGGCGGCGGTCCCGCGGCGGGGACTTTGGCAATCCTGCTTATCCGCGCCGGGTTCCGGGTTGCGCTCTGGCACAAACCCAAGGCCGCGACCCTGATTGTCGGTGAGTCCCTCGTGCCAGCATTAATCCCCATTCTGCGCCAGCTCGGCATCGAGGATGAAGTCCGCAAATACAGCGTCTTGAAACCCGGCGCCACCTTCAACCTGGCGCCAGACCTGTCTTTCTCCTTCTTTTTTGAGGCGCTGCATGGACTGCCACGCTACGCCTACAACGTGCCACGCGAAAAATTCGACGCCACCCTGCTCGCTGCGGCGCGAAAGGCCGGCGCGGCGGTATTCGAGTCTCCCGCGCAACTCACCGCCGAAGCGCACACGGATCGCGTGGCGCTGACCCCGGAAACCCTGGCGGCGACCAACGGTTATTTCTCCGGCCAGCCGGACTGGATCGTGGACGCCACCGGCCGCTTCCGGCTTCTCCCCAACCTGCTCGGTCTCTCCAGCCAGGAAGGGAAGCGCAAGGACACGGCCCTGTTTGCCCATGTGGATCACGCCCACCTGGATCATGAAGGGCACGTTCACACGACGCGCATGGACCGCGGCTGGAGCTGGCGCATTCCGCTGCCCGGACGTGTCAGTCTGGGCATGGTCGTACCGTCCGAGCACCTTCCCCAATGGGGCGCCACGCCCGAGGACCAATACGACGGTCTCTGCCAGCACGATTCGCAGTTGCGACGGGTTGCGGGCCATTCCCGACGATTGACGCCGGTGATGAAATACACCAGTTACCAGCTGGTTTCGGAACGCATGTTTGGCGCGAACTGGGCCTTGGTGGGGGATACGGCCGGGTTTGTTGACCCCGTATTTTCGAGCGGCCTTTTCCTCGGCATGAACGGCGCGTTCCTGCTGGCCAGGGCCCTGGCGAAAGGTTCACCGGAGGCGCTCCAACAGTATGAGCGCGAGAGCAGGCACCACTTGCAGACCTGGCAAAACATTGTGGAGTATTGGTACAACGGGCGCTTGTTCACCTGTTTCAAGGTGGGGCAGAAGCGACGGGACACGCTGCTGGTGAAATTGATTTTCCCCCACATGAACAAACACATGGGACGCGTTTTCGCCGGGGCCGCCTCCCATTCCGCCTACAGCATCGGGTTGCTGCGCTTCGCCATGAAGTATGGTTTGGAGGATGAAAACCCGGAGGATCTGAAGGTCCGTTGAGTCGGAAAACGAAGGCCGCCACCCTCACGCCCGGCGGCACTTGAGCCAGGTGTGAAACTGACCGACCTGGTCTCGTTGCTCCAAAATTTGCAGGCCCGCCGCCTGCAGACAGCGCCATAAATCCTCCGAATGGTACATCTGGCTGTTGCCATTGGCGATGCAGGCAAAGTAAAGCGAGGTTTGCTGCAGGCAAAATGCCGCGGTTTCATTGGGCTGCCGATCCCAGAATAATTCCAGAATGTGCAGCGTGCCGTTGTCGCCCAGGGCGCGGGCGGCGCGTCGCAAAATGGAAACGATTTCGGCCTCGGAAAAACAGTCCAAAAACTGGCTCATCCAGATGACCTCGTAACCCTCGGGCAATTCCCGGGACTCATCCAGCAGATCCACCGGATGAAACGTGACACGATCCGCGCCCTTTCCGCCCTGCACCGCGGCCCGCGCCAGCTCCAGTTGCTGGGGCAGATCGGCGATGGTGACGCGCACTCCTGGATCATACCCCACGCACTGCATGGCCCAGCGGCCAGTGTTGCCCCCGACATCCAGCAGCCGTTTGGGGCGATCAGCAAAAACCAGCGGCAATGCCCCCGGAAAAGCCTGATCCGAGTAATAATGGTCAAACGCCAGCCAGCTTTCACGTGCCGCCGGCGGCAGCGAGGACAAGCCTTGGTAGAACGTGTCCCAGTTCCCGAGGCTCTTCAGGCCGGCGGGCTGGCCGGTCCTGATGGCTTCTTCCAAATGATACAACCCGCGATAGCAAATGTCGTGAACGACATCCATGTTGATACGGGTCATCGGATCTCGCAGCAGAAAATATCCCAGCCGGGTCAGCACAAAGCGCGTTTGTTCGCGCCGGAACAACCCGATGCCCAACCCCGCCTCCAATAACACCTTCACACCGTAACGGGGCACCACCCCCGAGGCCACCACCTCGGCCAAAGTCAGGCCGCGGTCGCCTCCTTTTCGCACCGTCTCCAGGATGCCGGTCTGACGCAGGACCCGGCAGGCTTGAAAGACCACCGGCCCGAACGCAATTCGTTGCGCCGCAACCTTGGCGTCCAAGGCCGACAATTTATCCGTGGCGAAATGCCGTTCCGAATCACTCATCGAAACGCAAGCCCCTTTAATTCCTGGCCGGCCCCAACCCGGTGGACACTGACGCCAGCGCGCGCAACGCCCGTTCAGCCTGGGCCACAAAGGGATTCGCCTGGTCCCAGACATACCCCGCCAGCACGGAACACACCTTCGGCATCATGTCAGGGTTGCGTTGCGCAGCGAACAAAACCTCCGGCAACCGGCCATCATACCAGGCATCAATATACGCGCGGAACGTGTCCACCCCCTGCATCATGAAGTCCGCGTAATCCCGCTGCCAATCCACGGTCTCCCCACGCAGCTGCCGGGCAGCCACCTGGGCGGCACGCAAACCCGATTCCATGGCCAGCGTCACTCCGGAACTGAAGACCGGATCCAGAAACTCCGTCGCGTTCCCCGCCAGGGCAAAGCGCGGCCCGAACAATCGCTTGATGCCGATCGAATATCCCTTGATCCGGTGCGGTGGAAAAACGATGCGCATGTTGGCCAGACGCTTCGCTCCGTTCGGTTCGCTGTTGACGATCGCGCGGAGCTGTGTTTCCGCATCCCCCGGATAACGTTCATAAAATGCCGGCTCCGCCACCACGCCAATGCTCGTCCGCCCATCGGAAAAGGGAATGATCCACAACCACGCGCCCTCGGGGTGCATGCAAATCCAAATTTTCCCTTCATCCCGGCCGGCCGGCCGCAGGTCGCCCGTGATGTGCGTGAACAGCGATTCGCGCACGGGATAAGGCGAAGGGGTTTCAAGATCCAACAGCCGGGGCAGCACGCGCCCGTACCCGCTGCAATCCAGCACAAACCGCGCAACCACACGGAGCATTTCACCATCGGGAGGTTTGATTTCCGCCTCCACCCGATCGTCACTGAAACGCACTTGTGTTACCTCGTGCTCATACCGGATGTCCACCCCCCGCGCCGCCACCGTGTCCGCAATCACCTGATCAAATTCCGCGCGCGGCGCGTGGAAGGTGTATTTCCAACCATCCCCCGCCTGATTGTTGAAATCGAAATCACAGATCTGCTCGCCACGGCGGAAGACCGCGCCGGTCTTGTGAATAAATCCACAGGCCTCGATCGGCGCCAGAAAATCCACTTCCTTCAATAAATCCATGGTGCGCGGCAGCATGCTTTCCCCAATGACAAACCGCGGAAACCGTTGTTTCTCGACCACCAGCACTTTCACGCCGTCCCGGTGCAGGCTGGCGGCCGCCGTCGCGCCCGCGGGCCCCACCCCAATGATCAACACATCCGTGGTTATGGTTTTCATCTCGTCATTCACCGTAGTTCACCCTGCATCCTTCTGTTGTTTCTACCGCTTTCCCGCCGGCACTGCCGGCCGGCCTCAATCCCGCAAACACGCCTGCTGCCCCGCCTCGGACTGCAGCAGCTCCGCGACACGCGCGATATCCCCGGTCAGGGGCCGGTCGCCTTTCATTTCCGCCGAAACGCCACGCACCAGTTCATGCAGCTTCCGATAAGCGCCGCCCATCGCCTGGTCGCGCCCGCGCGCATCCGCCGCCTGCGCCAGCGCCAGCGCTTCAATCGCCAGGAGTTTCCACACCAGGGGCAGCAGCTGTCGCACTTTTCTGGCGGCAATGCACCCCATGCTCACCACATCCTGATTGTTGGCGTTGGTGGGAATGGTTTGAATGCACGCCGGCGTGCCCAGCAGTCTGGCTTCCGCCGCCAGCGAGGTCGCCAGCAACTGGACGCCGCCAAAACCGGTGTTCAGCCCCGGCGCCCCCGCCGCCAGCAGCGGCGGCAAACCCCGGCTGTATCGCCAGTTCACCAGCCGCTCCACCTGCCGGTCCGCGAGCAAGGCCAGTTTGATCAGGCCCAGACACAGATAATCACTCACCATGGCGATCTGCTGGCCGTAAAAATTGCCGCAGTGAATGACCATGCCGCTGTCCGGGAAAATCAGCGGGTTGTCCGTGCTCGCATTCAATTCGCGGGTCACCACCTGCTCGACATGCCACAGGGCTTCCTGATACGCGCCGAGAATTTGGGGTGCGCAACGCAGGGAGTAGGGATCCTGGATCTCGGTGCCCGGATCCTTCGGCTTGGCCTGCGTGCCCCACTGGTGTTCGTCAATGCGTTTGGCGTATTCCGGGTGCGTTCGCAACGCATCCGTGATCCGTTGGGCCACCAATGCCTGCCCGCGAAAGCCGCGCGCGCGTTGTGCTTGTTGACATAATACTTCCGGCTCACCGTTCAACACCTGGAAAAGGCATGCCGTCAGCAGCTCCGCCCACCGCAACACGCGGCCGGCTTCATGCGTGGCCAGGGCGGCCAGCCCGGTCATCACGGACGTGCCGTTCACGAGCGCCAGCCCTTCCTTGGCCTGCAACACGACCGGTTGCAATCCGGCGCGGTGCAATGCTTCCACGGCCGGCAGCCGCGTCCCCTTGACGCGGACGTAGCCCGAACCGACCAACAATCCGGCCATGTGAGCCAGCGGCACGAGATCTCCACTCGCCCCCACCGAACCCTCGCTGGGGATCTCGGGCAAAATTCCGCGGTTCAGCGCCGTCAGCAGCAGCTCAATCAGTTCTTCACGAATTCCGGAATACCCGCGGGCCAGCGCATTGGCTCGCGCCAGCATGATCGCGCGCGTCTCCCCGGCGGAAAACAACGCCCCCTGCCCCACGGTCAGGTGATGCAGCAAATTTACCTGGTGCTGGGCCAGATCGGCGTCGGAAACCCGGAAGCCGCTCAGCGGACCAAATCCGGTGTTGATGCCATAAATCGCGCGCGGTTCGGCGGCCAGTTTCTCCACCAACTGCCGGCTGCGCTGAATGCCCGGGCGCGCTTCCGCCGCGAGCGCGCAGGGCGCATCCTGCATGGCGACCCGCCAAGTTTCAAGAATTGACAAACTATGCCCGTTGATTGGAATCATGCCCAGCAAACAAACCGCCATTTAATCGCAAACAACGCCGCGAAGCAAGCGATCCCCCGCTGCGTCTGATCCGCAGCCCGCAGCTTGAGCTCCACGGCAGCGGAAGGCCCGTTCAAGCCCAACGGGCCGCCAGGAGCTGCAACAGTTCTTCCCCCGTACGCAACCCCTCACCAGGCCGGATCACCCGATTGTGATACAGCAAGTAGGCGAGCGTCAATGGACGCAGGCAGGCCGCGATGTTCGCGGTCTGGACATAGCGCTGGAACGACGGCTGTTGAAACAGCGCCTGAAGCCGGACCGCCACGGCTTCCGCCCCCAGACGCCGGCGCAGAATCGAAGTTTGAATCTCGTAATGCAACCAATCCCAGCCCGGGATCCCCCGCAATTCGCCGCGCTCCCAATCCACCACCACCCACCCGCCATCCGGGCGCACCTTCACGTTCCACGGGGCAAAATCGCCGTGCTGCACGGCCGCGCGCACTTGCCGGCCGGCCAGTGCGGTGATCAGGGAACGAAAGCGCGCCTCTGCGGAACAAACCCGCGCCAGTTCCCGCCACGCGGCCGAATCGCCAAGCACGAGGACATCATCCGCATGCAACCACCCGCCCAGGATGGCCCCGATTTGATCGTCTTGAGCCGGACTGTGCCCTGCGTAAAAATCCATCGCGAACGCGCTGCCGACTTCGCCCGAGAAGCGCTCTCGAAACGCCGGAATCCCCGGCAAACTTGCCGGAAGCTGCCGCAGCACCTCCGCTTCCCGTTCAATAATGTGCCGGGCCGGCGGACGCAACCCCGCCTTCACCACAGCCACTGGAGATTTCGTTTCATCCAGCACCAGCAGGATGAATCTTTGCGCATCCGCCGCTTGATTGCCGACCAGAATCGCCGGAGTCGGCAGGCGGGAGGCCGCCCCGCCCCATTGCCGGCGCAAAAAGGTCGTCCATGGCATCGCCGTATTGCTGTGAATAATCAGCTGCTGCCCGAGGGCGCGCAGCGGGGTCCCGGCATACCACGGCAACAATTTCCGGATTGCTTTGGCGGCCGGTCGTTGGGCCGCGTAAAGCTGTAGCGCGACAGTTGCAGAGTGAAAATTTTGCGGCAACAACAGCAATGGCTTCCCGCGGCGCCGAACCACCGACCACGCCAACCGCAGCGGACTGCCGCCGCCATCCGGCCCGACACGGAACAGCTCCTGGATCTGGGTCAAGGCTGCCATTTCCGGTGTCATCTTGAGTTTCGGGTGTGCCCGCCCGCCGGCGGGCGCGGTCACCGACCGCCTTTCCACTTCCACCCCGCTGCGGCAAAGAGTGTAGGCGCGACTGCCGTCTGCCGCGCGGGCACCCGGGGCGCTGTCTTCGTGAAAGTCATCTTTGCCACGGGGGGTTATTGGAATCTTTTTGCCCGAAGGTCTCAAGCTCTTTGCACGGTTCACAAGCGCCCCGGGCAGCCCCCGCACCTGCTCCTCCATCCGGCAAAGGCCGCCATGGCGCGGAGGGCGCACCGTCTGATCGAGGCTTGAGCCAGGAACGGCGGCCAGCCTTCCCGGAAAGCTTGGGGCATTTCAAACCAGACCGCGGCGGGGGCTGCTGCTTTGCCCCGGACGGGCTGACAGGCCGCGCGGCGGAGGCTGGTTCCGGCCGGACGGGATTCCTTGGGATCACGAACCGCAGTTGGCGGGCGCGCAAGGAGTCATCGGATCACCAGCGGCACGAGCCAGTGGCAGACAACAATGATGGCCGCGATCCCGAACAGATCGAGCACCAGGCCGTGCCGCACCATTTTCAGCAGCGGAACGCAGCCACTGCCAAAGACGATGGCGTTGGGCGGCGTGGAAACCGGCAGCATGAACGCGAGGGAGGCGGCCAGGCACGCTGCCAACGCCGGAGGCACCGGATTGACCCGGGCCGCGTCCGCCACTGCAATCGCCACGGGCACCACCATGTTGGCGGTGGCCGTGTTTGAGGTGGTCTCCGTCAGCAGCACGCCAATGATGGCAAACAGCACCACCAACCCCAGCGACGACTGCACATGGAAGTGCGCGGCCAGACCTTCTCCCGCCCAGCGCGCCAATCCCGTGTTGAACATCGCCTCCCCCAGGGCCAGTCCGCCGCCAAACAACAAAATCGTCCCCCAGTCAATGCGTTGCGCCTGCGCCCAGCCCAGCGTGAATTCACCCCGCCGCCAATTGACGGGCAACACAAACAGCAGCGCCGCCCCCAGCAACGCCGCGGTCGCCTCCGGCAAATGCCGGTCCAGCCATTTGAACCCCGGCGACTCCACCCCCGCCACCATCGCCACGGCCCCCGGCAACAACCACAAAATCACCGTGACGACGAAGGCCAGCAGCACGTTGCGCTCCCCGCGGGTTAACGGCCCCAATCGGGCGCGCTCCCGCTCGATCCAGGCTGCACTTTCTCCCAGCCAGTCCGTCTCCGCACGGCACACCCAATTCAGATAAAATCCCAGCGCCGCCAGGGCAACCAGCGCGAGCGGCAGCCCGAACGCCATCCACTGAAAAAAAGTCAGCTTGTACCCGGCGCTCTTTTCCAGAAAGCCCATGGCAATCAAGTTCGGTGGTGTCCCCACCGGCGTCGCCATCCCGCCAATGGAAGCGGCAAACGCGGTCGCCAACATCAGTCCCGTGCCAAACTTGAGGTCCGTCAGGCGCACCTCCCGACCTTCCCGTTCCGATTGACGCCGGGCCATTTCCCCGAGAATCGCCATCCCGATCGGCAACATCATTGCCGCCGCGGTCGTGTTTGAAATCCACATCGAAAGCAACCCGACGATCCCGGCGAACGCCCACAAAATCCGGCTGGGGCGCCGTCCCACCCAGGGCAGGCTGAGAATGCCAAAGGCGATGCGCCGGTTCAGTCCATGATGCAGCACCCCTTCCGCCAGCAAAAAGCTGCCTAAAAAAAGAAAAATGATCGGGTGCCCGAAGCTGCGGAACATTTCCTTGTTGGTCCCCACGCCGCACACCACACACAGCGCCGGCCCGAGCAACGCGGTGACCGCCAGTGGAATGGCCTCCGTCAGCCAGAGCGTGATCACCAGTCCAAACACGGCCAACAGCCGGTGGGCTTCCACCGTCAAACCGGAAATTGGCAAAAGCCACACCCCCAAAAAAACGAGCGGAGCAGCCACCAAGCCGGCGCGTCGGCGCCACAGATCAAATCCGTCACCCGCGGCCGCCCGCGAAATATCCAAGTCACTCATCCCATCCAACCGTGTTGTTTTACCGGACCGCTGTTGAAGCGGAAAGGGGAAAAGACTCGGCGCGTCCATTAAATCCTTGCGTCGGCAGGAAACCCCGCCGCCCATGCACCCAGTCAACCCTGTCCACTTGTCTTTGCCGTTGACCGCGCTATGCTCCCCCGCGATGAAATGGTCCCTCGCCTGGCTGCTGATTGCCGGTGCCGCAAGGCTGGCTGCCGCGCCGCTGGAGGAACATGCCGCCGCGTATCGCGACCAGCTGACGCAGCGCATTCTGCCCTATTGGCTGGCGACCCTGGATCCCATCCACGGCGGGTTTCTGCTGAGTGCCGACGCTTTGAGCGGCCCGGGCAACGTCACAGAGAAACAGCTGGTGTCCCAGGCGCGCATGGTCTGGACCTTCGCGCACGCGCACCGGCACGGTTGGGACACTCCCCAGCACGCGGCCCTGGCCGCCGCCTGGAACGGTTATCGTTTCCTCACCAACCACTTTTTGGACCCCGCGCATGGAGGTTACTTTTGGAAAACCGACCGCACGGGACACGTCGTTGATGATCGAAAACTGCTGTATGGTGAAGCGTTTGTACTGTACGCGTTTGCCGAGTTGCATCGGGCCACGCAGGCGTCCGCGCCGCTCGTTGAGGCCCGGAAGCTCCACCAGCTCATCCAACAGCGCGCACGGGATGCGCAACACCGCGGCTGGAGCGAACATTTTACGCGGGATTGGCGACCGCTTCCGGATGGCGATCCCCAGGCGGTGGTGGAGATTGCGGGACTCAAGAGCGCCAACACCCATTTGCATCTGCAGGAGGCGTTCACCGAATTGTATGACGTCTCCCATGACCCCGAAGTAAAACGCAGCCTGATCGAGGCGTTGGAACTCAACCGCCAATACTTTTACCCGCGTGATCCCGCCCAAAGTTGTTTTCATCGGCAGCCGGATTGGCGGCCAGTCACTGATCCGCGCAGCGCCGGCCTTTCCTACGGGCACAACGTCGAATTTGCCTGGCTGATGATTCGTGCGGACCAGGTGCTCGGTCGGCCGCCGGATTGGCCGCATTTCTACGCCCACGTGAACCACGCCCTCGCGCACGGGTACGATCATCCGCGCGGGGGATTGTACCATCGCGGTGCGGGCAACGCACCCGCCAGTGATCAGGATAAAGTCTGGTGGGTCCAGGCCGAGCTGCTCGCGGCCTTGACCGACGCGTTGCAGCAGACAGACAATGCCGCGCACCGGGAGGCCCTGGACCGGCTCATCCACTTCCTCGACCGTTATCAAACCGATCCGCGCACGGGCATCTGGCTGGATACCGTGGACGCCGCCGGCACCCCCAAGCGCACCGGCCTGGCACACGCCTGGAAGGCCAATTATCACGACGTGCGCGCGTTGATCAAATTCATCCAGGCCTTTGCGCCCGCATCCCGCTGATATCGTCTCTCGACGCATTTCGGCGTTGCCGGCTCCGACGGAGTTGCGCCAGGATTCGGCATGCGCGTAACATGGATCATCATGGCCATGAGCTTCCCCGTCGCCACCCTGGCCCAAACCAACCTCCCTCCCATTACTCCGGCGCAGGCGCGCGACGCCGCGAACCTGTTCGCGCTGAATTTTTCCGCCTCCGAGATGGAGATGCTGCGCCCCGGTCTGGAAGCACAACGCCGAAAATACGAGCGCCTGCGCCAATTCCCACTCTCGAATGGCATTCCGCCCGCGCTCCAGTTCAATCCCCTGCCCGTCGGGTTTCGTCTGCCCACCGCGCGCAAAAAATTCCGGCCGGCGCCCCTGCCCCAAATCCGGCGCCCGGACAATCCGGAGGCCCTGGCGTTTTGCTCGATCAGCGAACTGGCGGCCCTCATCAAGTCCCGCCAGCTCACGGCCACGGAACTGACCCGTGTGTACCTCGAACGCCTGAAACGCATTGGCCCGCAATTGGAATGCGTGGTCACCCTCACCGAGGATCGCGCCTTGAAACAGGCGCAACGCGCCGACCGGGAAATTGCCGCGGGCAAATGGCGTGGCCCGCTGCACGGAATCCCCTATGGCGCCAAGGACTTGTTCGCCACCCGGGGCATCCCGACCACCTGGGGCGCCGCCCCCTTTATCAACCAGGTGTTCGACTTTGACGCCACCGTCATCCAGCGCCTGGAGGCGGCGGGCGCCGTGCTGATTGCCAAGACCACGCTGGGCGAACTGGCCATGGGCGAGACATGGTTCGGCGGCGTCACCCGGAATCCGTGGAATCTTAAGCAAGGCTCGGGCGGCAGTTCGGCCGGGTCCGCCGCAGGCACTGCCGCCGGGCTTTTCGCCTTTGGCCTCGGCACGGAAACCTACGGTTCGATTCTTTCGCCCGCCGGTCGCTGTGGCGTCACCGGGTTGCGCCCCACCTACGGCCGCGTCAGCCGCGCCGGAGCAATGACCCTGAGCTGGAGCATGGACAAAATCGGGCCGATTTGCCGCACGGTCGAAGATTGCGCGCTGGTGTTGCATGCCCTCTACGGACCGGACGGCCTGGATCAAACCGTGGTTGACGCCCCGTTCAACTACCGTGCGCGCCTGGACGTGACCCGGCTACGCGTGGGCTTCTTGCAAAGTCTGTTTGCCACCAAACAAGGTGAAGCCCGACAAAACGATGACGCCACCCTGGCGGATTTGCGCCGGCTCGGAGTGAAACTGCAGCCGGTGGAACTTCCGGACTATCCCCTGAGCCAGATTTCGTTCCTGCTCTCCACGGAGGCGGCGGCGGCGTTTGACGAATTGACGTTACGGGGGCAAGACGCCGGGTTGCGGCAACAAACCGCCGACGCCTGGCCCAACACCTTTCGCGAACGCCGTTTCGTTCCCGCGGTCGAATACCTCCGCGCCCAGCGCATCCGCTGGTTGTTGATTCAGGACATGGCGAAAACGTTCGCGCCATTCGATGTGATCATCGCTCCCGCCGATGCGGGCATGACCGTGCTGCTGGGCAATCTCACCGGTCATCCCTGCGTGGCCCTGCCGAACGGGTTCACGTCCGCAGGCATGCCAACCAGCATCTGCTTCCTGGGCCGGCTCTTCGGCGAAGCGGAACTGCTGTCGCTCGCCAAAACGTATCAGGATGCCACCAGCCATCACCGCCGCCATCCGGCGCTGTAAGCCCGCATGGTGAGGCTCTGGTGGCACGTGCCGGGCATCGCGCTGGCCGGTTGCCGCCACCGTTTCTTCGGCATGAAACAGCATCCGGCCGGGAAATGCAGCCCGGCGCGGCGTTCATCAGTCCGGAAGCGGATCGTCCTCTTCCGCGCGTCCCCAACGGGAAACCTTGGCCCATTCGCGCTCGTAACCGTCGCACGTGACTTGATAGGCCGGACACAAGGGGCATCCATCGCCGCGAATGATTTCCACATTGGCGGTGGGGGGATAGCGGTGCATGAGTTCTTCCGCAGTGAACCGGATCTTCATTTCCTTTGCGGTCAGCCCCCGGCACGCCAGTTCGGAAATGCCGGCATCCCGCAGGCAGATTTCACCTTCGACGAACAGCACCGAATTTTCCGCGTCAATATGGTGCTGCATGGATTCAATGTATCGTTCGGTCGCCGTGCGCAGCTGCACCTGCTCGGCCGGGGACAAGGTCCGCTGCTCGATCAACTGCTGGATCTGATCCAGCAGGACCCGGAACTTCCGATGATCATCCGTCATGACGGCAATCGGGCCGCGGTCGCCGGGAAGTTGGAGCTGGTTGACCAGGACCGCAAACAGCACCTCCTCTTCCCGGGCATGATGGAACTCATCGGCAATGACACGAAAAAACGTGATGAATCGCAACAGATCCTTCGGCCTCGCCTGGCCGTGGCTGAGTTGGATCACCGCCGTCCGGAAGGAATCCAGCATCTGGTCAATCAAATCATGCTCGGCGCGCAGGTCTTTGAGCAACTTCATGACGGCACAATGACAGGTGCAGGCCCGGGAAGCAATCACCGCGTCGGCGCGCACGACACCACCCGGGTCGCACCAACGCGCCACCGGACGGCTCTGCCTGGATGATAACACACGAACCGGCGACTCAACCGGGGCATGACCGGAGCAGTCTGCCGCGACGCCGTTGTGGCGAGACGAGGGGGGGCCGGCGATGCCTTGCCGATGCTCCTTGCCGGCCGATCAGATGGGCCACGCCAGGGGTGGAAGTTCTGGGGCACGGCGGCCTTACAGAGCCATGCCGCGACACACGCGGACCGGACCTTCTACTGAGAGTCGTTCGCTTGTCCTCCGTGCGGGGGATGATGTCCACCGGATCTGACGAGCCGGCGGATCAGCAAGGGCTGCCTCGGGAAGCCGATGGTGCCGCCCCAGATGGCCCGGGGCAAAACATCCCGGCGTTTACACCGACCGGAACCCCGGGTTTGGGCGCGGCGGCATCAAACCTCCAGGAGCAACCGGGCGGGATTTTCCACCCCGTCCTTCACGCGGCGCAGGAACAGGACGGCTTCCTTGCCGTCTACGATCCGGTGGTCGTAGGTCAGCGCCACGTACATCATCGGGCGCACCACCACCTGGCCGTTCACTGCCACGGGACGTTCCTGGATGGCGTGCATGCCCAGAATGCCGCTTTGCGGCGGATTGACCAGCGGCGTGGAAAGCAATGAACCAAACACGCCGCCATTGGTGATCGTGAAAGTGCCGCCTTCGAGTTCCTCGGGCCTGATCTTGCCGTCGCGGGCGCGTTGGGCAAACTCCATGATGGCGCGCTCAATTTCCGCGAAGCTCAGGCGGTCCGCATCCCGCAACACCGGCACCACCAGCCCGCGATCGGTGCTGACGGCCAGGCCAATGTCGTGGTAGTTGTGATAAACAATATCGGAATCGCGAATGATGGCGTTCAAACCGGGGAACTGTTTCAGGCCATCAATCACGGCCTTCACAAAAAACGACATGAAGCCCAGTTTCACGCCGTATCTTTTCTGAAAGCTCTCCTGGTATTGCTGCCGCAGGGCGAGGATGGAGGACAGGTCCACTTCGTTAAACGTGGTCAACAGTGCCGCGGTGTGCTGGGCTTCCACCAGACGTCTGGCAATCGTGCGACGCAACAAACTCATGCGCACCACCTGCTGTTCCCGGCCAAAGGAGGGCGAGGTGGCCGCCGGCGCCGCAAGGCCGCCGCTGGCGGTCGGCGCGTCCGCAGGGACGGCCACGGGGACCGCTTCCTTCGGCGGGTGTTCCTGGACGTGGCGCAACACATCCGCCTTCGACACCCGGCCACCGGGTCCCGTGCCCGCCACTTCGTCCGCGCGCAAACCGTGTTCGGCCAGCACCTTTTCCGCCAATGGCGTGGGGCGGGCGCGGGTGGCTGCCGCAGGTTCGGGTGTCGCCCCAGGTGGAACGCTTGCCACCTCCCCCTGGCCGGCCGCCAATAGCGCGATCGTCTCACCAACTTTCGCGGTCGCCCCGGCCGGCTTCAAAATCTTGGTCAATTGTCCGGCGGCGGGCGCGGGAAGCTCCACGGTGGCTTTTTCGGTCTCAATGACCACCAGGTTTTCGTCCTTCGCAACGGTCGCCCCCTCGGCTTTCAACCAGTCGCCGATTTCGACTTCAGTAATGGATTCGCCGACTGCCGGCACTTTTAATTCAATGGCCATAAATTAAATCACGCCCCCAGCGCGCTGGCGACCAGGGCCGCCTGTTTTGACTTATGCGCCTTGGCGGAACCCGTGGCGGGACTGGCCGACCGGGGACGGGCGATTCCGGCCAGCGACCAGCGACCGAACAAGCGTTCGCCGAACCGCACCCGGATCTCCGGCCACGCCCCCATGTTTTCCGGCTCCTCCTGCACCCAGAATACCGGTGTGGCGTCAGGATACCGGCGCAACGCGGCTTCGAGCTGCGTGGCGGGGAACGGATACAACTGTTCCACCCGCAGAATCGCCACATCGTCGCGCCGGCTTTGCTCGCGCTGCTCCGCCAGTTCAAAGTAAACCTTCCCGCTGCACAGCAGCACCCGCTTGACATTGGCGGCGGCGGCAGGGGGCAAGGCATCCGGAAGCACCCGCTGGAACTGGCCCGTCGCCAGCTCCTCCAGAGTGGAAACGGATTGCGGATGGCGCAACAGGCTTTTTGGTGTCATGACGATCAGCGGCTTGCGCCAGCGCCGCACCGCCTGGCGTCGCAACAAGTGGAAATACTGGGCGGGCGTGGTGGGATAGGCCACCTGAATATTGTCCTCTGCAGCCTGTTGCAGGAAACGCTCCAGGCGGGCGCTGGAATGTTCCGGCCCCTGTCCTTCCAGCCCGTGCGGCAGCAACATGACCAGCCCGCTCAAGTGATCCCATTTCTTTTCGGCACTGACAATAAACTGATCAATGATGACCTGTGCGGCATTGACGAAGTCCCCGAACTGGGCCTCCCACAAAATGAGCCCGTTCGGGCAGTCCAGGCTGTAACCATAATCGAATCCCAGCACCCCGGCTTCGGAAAGCGGGCTGTTCCAGATGTCCACCGGCGCCTGATCGGGCGACAAATGCTGCAACGGCGTGTAAAGCCGCCCATTCTCATAATCGTGCAGCACCGCGTGGCGGTGACTGAAGGTGCCCCGGCCGCTGTCCTCGCCACTCAAACGCACGCGAACGCCTTCGGTGGCCAGCAACGCAAACGCCAGCGATTCAGCGGCGGCCCAATCCAGCGCGTGTTCCCCGCGCGCCATCTTCCTCCGGGCCTCCAACCACCGCACAATCTTCGGGTGCGGATGAAAGTCCTCCGGCAGCCGGGTTTGCAGTTCCAACAGCGCGGCGAGCTTTGACCGTTCCGCCCCGGTAACCACTTCCTCGACCGGCTCGGGGCCGCCAAAGAAATCCCGCCACTTGCGCGAGCGCTCAAAAATCAGCTGGGTGCCGGGTTCGCTGCGCGCTTCCTGGAGATTCTGCTCCAGCGCCTCCTGCCGGCGTTCCGCAATCTGATCCGCCTCCGCCCGGGTCACCTCGCCCAGTTTGAGCAGGTGCTCCAAATAGCCTTCGCGCACCGGTTTGCGCTGCGCAATGCGCCGGTACAACATCGGTTGCGTGAATGTGGGTTCGTCACTTTCGTTGTGTCCCAGGCGACGATAACCGTACATGTCAATGACCACATCCAGCTTGAACTTCTGGCGGAATTCGAGCGCCAGCAAGACGCATTGTGCCACCGCTTCCGGATCTTCGCCGTTCACATGGAAGATCGGCGCCGGCAACATCTTCGCCACGCTGGTGGCGTACATCGTCGAGCGGCCTTCCCGGGGCCGGGTCGTGAATCCGATCTGGTTGTTCACAATAATGTGCAACGTGCCCCCGACCGTATAGCCGGCGACCCGGCTTAAATTCAGCGTCTCCTGCACCACGCCTTCACCGATAAAGGCGGCATCCCCATGAATCAGCACCGTCATGCTGCGCCGGCGTTCGGTATCGCCCTTCAAATCCTGGCGGGCGCGCACCCGGCCGGTGGCCACGGGATTGACAAACTCCAGGTGGCTGGGATTAAAGCACAACGAGAGATGGACCTGTTTGCCGGTGGCAGTCGTCCAATCGTTGCTATAGCCGAGGTGATACTTGACGTCGCCACCACTGGTGTCCTTGGATTTTGCGCCGGAATCTTCAAATTCACGGAAAATCTCGCGCGGACTCTTGCCGATGATGTTGGCCAGCACATTCAACCGGCCTCGATGGGCCATGCCGAGCACGATGTCGTCCACGCCCTGCTCCCCGGCCCGTTCGATCGCCAGATCCAGCAGAGGGATCAAGCTTTCACAGCCTTCGAGCGAAAAGCTCTTGGCGCCGATAAATTTTTTGCGGATGAACTCCTCGAACATCACCGCATCGGTCAGGCGCGTCAGGATGCGCAACTGCTCCGGACGGCTCAATGACAGCCGGTTTTGCGAGCGCTCGATCCGCTCCTGCATCCACAGCCGCATTTCGTAGTTGTCAATGTGCATGAACTGCACGCCGATGGAGCGGCAATACGTGTTGCGCAAGCGCTCGATGATTTCCCGCAGGGTGAGCAGACGATCCGGCTCCATCGTGGCGCACGCAAAGAGACGCTCCTGATCCGCCTCCGTCAGGCCGTGATAGGCGGGGTCCAGTTCCGGCGGGGTGTCCTTGGGCTGCTCAAGCGGATCAATCTGTGCCACGATGTGGCCGCGCATCCGGTAACTGCGGATCAGCGCATCCACCAGTTCCTGACGGCCGACGATACCGGACACTTCGTGGTGGGTGAACCCACGACTCCGATCCGCTGGCGGATTGAACACGCTGTAGGCGGTAAATTTCGGTCCGGGCGCAAAGGACTTCTCGGAGGCATCCCCATTGATCAAACCGGCAAAATAACGCCGCCATTCGGAAGGCACAGAGGCCGGGTCACGCAAATAATCCGCATACAGACCTTCCAGCCAGGCGAGGCTGATGTGATTGAGATCAACCGGTGAATTAACCATATACAAGCGAATATCAACCGTCGCCCGCCAGTATGACCAACGGGCTGAAGTTTGGAAATGTTAATCGGGCAGGGGTTGCGAAATTGAAGTAACCAAACCGCATCCGTTCCGCTCTTATTAGAAAAGGTTTACCTCGGCTCATTTCACCCGTTATTCTCCAAGCAAAACCAGTGCCGGATCGCCCGTGTCCCCCGCCGCCAATCGGCCGTCGAAATCCCGGGAGGAATGAAGGGTTGCCCCCGGGTTGGCGGCAATCCAAAACCTCCCCCGGCCTGCCGACCGACACCCCGCCAACGGTCTCCCCTTGTCCCTCCTCCAGACGTGGCTGTCCGCAAATCGCTTGCACCGCGCCGCACCGCGGCGCATCCTCCCCGGCATGAACCGTCGCCAATTCGTTGCGGCCACCACGGCAGGTGTGCTGACCCTGGCATCCGGCTGGCCCGTTGCTGCGGCAAATTTTAAAGGCCGGATCCGCAAAGCCATGATCGTCAAGGAAGTCACGGAAGCCGTGCTGGAACCTTTGAAGCTTGCAGGCTTCGACGGCGTGGAGACGAATTACGTGGGTTCGGAGGCCGAAGCCGCTCAAGCGCGCGCGGTCGCAGATCAGCTCGGCATGCGAATCCATTCGGTGCTGCGAGGCTGGATGGAATTCAACAGCGAGGACGCCCGCCAGGTCGAGGATTCATTGGACAAAGTACGGGCGGCGTTGCGTGCGGCGAAGGCATACGGCGCCGATGCCATTCTGGTCGTGCCCTGCCGCGTGAAAGATGTGCCCATGCCCGAACCGTGGGAGTTCGAGATCGCCTTTGACGAACATTCCGGTCACGTGACACGGGTGGTGTCGGGTGACAATGCCCCGTTCGCCGCCTATCTGCAGGCGCAAAATCGTGCCACGGACCGGTCGCGACGGGCGGTGGAAAAATTGATTCCGCTGGCGGAGGAATTGCAGGTGGTCATTGGCCTGGAAAATGTCTGGAACAACTTATGGGTGCAACCTGCGCTCTACCGGCACTTCATCGCCTCCTTTGCCAGTCCATGGGTGCGATCCTACTTCGACATTGGCAATCACGTAAAATATGCGCCGCCCCAGGATTGGATCAAAACGCTCGGCTCCTTGATCGTGAAACTGCACGTCAAGGATTTCAAACTGAATCCAGATGGGCGCGGCGGCAAGTTTGTCCACCCACGCGACGGCAGCATTGACTGGCCTGCCGTGCGCCGGGCGCTGGATCAGGCGGGTTACGACGGCTGGGCGACCATTGAAGATCACGGTTTGGAACTTAACGAGTTCAACCGGCGACTGGATTTGATCATTGCCGGGGAATGAATGACGGCTCGCTCCGCCCGGTGGCGGAAGGAGGCGACACTCAAGGCTCTTCCAAGCGGAAGAACGCGCTGGCGGCGGTCGCCGGCAATTCAATTCGATTCGTGATTTGCGAACCGTTCACGACCTGCCAATCCGGATCAGTCAGAGTGAGGGTTTGCTTGAGGACCATGCCCCGCGCGCCACTGTCCCAAGACAGCACAACATGGTGATCCTGGAGCGAGGGAGCGATTTGCAGATTCGGTTTTGTAAACGGACTAAGATAATAGCCAACAATCGGGTCCCCGGTGTCTGATGCCCACTCCCCTCCGGGCGCCAGCTCACCGCTGGCTTCCAACGAAAAGGAAAGCTTGAGGGTCTTTCCCAGTTTGACGATGGGCTCGCCCGAAGCATCCCGCATGAAACCGCGGAACGGCGCCACCATTTCCACTTCATGTCCGTCCGCCGAGTGCGCGATGTGAATGATGCCTTGATAGACCGGGCCTTTATCGGCCACGAAAGTGATGCTGGAATCAGCATCCGGGGGCGGCAGGTGGAAATCGCCCTCGGAACTGGAATCAAACCAAACCCATTGCGAGTAATATTTGTACGAACCGGGCAGAATCCGCACAATGCCGTTGGTCTGGTCCTGGATCGCGGCGTCCAATTCCGCCTGGTTGCGCGCGCCGTGATTCAGGTAGTGGCCGGTATTGTACTGATCCCGATAATATTCCACCTCCATGTTCATGTCGTACCCGGAGCTGGTGGGATAATAGCCGCCTTCGTTGAGCGCGTAACCCGTCGTTTCGTTGTTGTCCACGTCGAGAGTCACAATCACGTAATAACGGCCCTTCTCCGGTGATCCGCGGCCAATCACGCCCGTGGCGCGAAAATACGCATACAGATTGGATTGATCATGAGTGAATTTAAACTCAACCAGATCCACGTCGGGATGCGCCACGTAAGCTGGAATGTCGCCGGGCAATTTGTGATCCGTATCGTGCGTGTCCGGAATGCCATGATGCAAAACCCCGGGGCCGGCCACCGGATCATAATGAGACGGAACCCCGGCCCAATCGGAAAAGTCGCCATCAATGGTGATGTGGTGAATCGGCTCGGCGGACAGGGGGAAAGCCAGTCCCGCAAGCCAGATCAAACCGGTTTGGAGCAGCCCGCGGCGGCACCGCTGCGTCATCAATTGATAATATCTCATTTGTTTTTTGCGGCGAACCCCGCGCTTTAATGTCCGGGTTTAACTGCCAAATAAATTTCTGCCTCATCCAGTACAGCCTCCGCCCGATGCTTTGCCCGTCACCGTCCACGAGCCAGCCGGGCCGGGTTCACTTGGCTTTAACCGTCCAACCGGCTTTAATCGTCAAGCCCCCTTCATAGGTTGCGCGACTGCGTTCCGCTTGCGCCGCCTGAATCGTGATTTCACCCACCAGCTTTTCATCGGTGAACACAACATTGCCCTGATCGTCCTTCACGTCCTCGGTGGCAAAAAGATTCAACTTGTCCCCATCCTTGAAACCGTGCTGGGTGCCGAGCGAAATAATAATGGCCTGATTGCTCGGAGCGGCCAGAACCTTGCCGGGAGTGCTTCGCAATGCGGCCGCTGCAGCGGCGGTGGCGGCAACTTGCTGGTTGGCGGCGGTTGCTTTTTGCTTGTGGCGCCCCGACTCCGGCAGCGGCACCGGCCTCACTTCATCAATGATCTGCGCCAAGGCCTTGACGGTTGCCTTGCCCAGCGCGCTCTCCATAAATTCCTTGTTGTCGAATCCGATGTTGCCGCCGCGCCCGCCCACGTTGACGCCCACGTCAAAACCCACCCCCTTCTCCGAGGCAGTGGAAGAACCCGTCTTGATGATCTTGCGATTCGCCGCATCCACGAGTCGCCAGTCAATGCGCACGTCCGCCGTGGTCACTTTCGTTCCCAGCTTACCCAGGCTGCCCGGAACAAATCCGCCCAGTCCAATTTTGGATTCCTTGTTGCCGAACCGGGTAACCTTGCCAGTGAACATGAAATCGGCGGCCGCAAACCCGCCCTTCTCGACGGCTTCCGAGGCATCCACCCAACCGTCCTGCCCCATCTTGATCTCGTCCTTCAAGGTCCCCAACTCGCTCGTTTCCAGCACCGTAAATTTATTGATCCGCCCCAACTCGGTAATGAGCATTTCCGCCAATCCCTGCCCCACTGCGGGTTGCCAATATTGAATATGCGCGACGTCACCACTGAACGGCGCAACGATCACAGCTGGTAGATCGCCTTGAGCGCGCAGCGGGATCGGCAGCGCCAACAAAACTGAACCGCCAAGAATTGCGAAGAGATTCCTTTTCATAGAGTCATTGAGGTTAAACGGTTAAGACCGGCATTCAAATGAATTCCCGTCAACGCGCAACAGAACATTGGTGCGGCATCTAACACTCGCGCCCCCGATTTGACAAGCCATTTTGATTCACAACTCCCGCTCCCGCCATTTGCAGACTCGCTCCGCGGCGCGGCCCCGCAACGTTTACCTCAACGCAATTGAGCGGCCAATGCTTCCCCCAACGCCGCCGCCTCAGCGAGTGGACGTTGGCCCTCGGCTCGCCGAGCGGGACCGTGCTGAAATGAAAGAGCGCGCAGAAAAATTTCGTCACCGATCACTTCCGCACAGGCCGCCACCGGACTCTGGCAGCCACCTCCCATGCCCCGCAGAAAAGCCCGTTCGGCGGTTACCGCCTGGAACGTGGACCGGTGATTCAACCGCGCACACAACTGCGTCAACCGCCGGTCATTGGCGCGAATTTCAATGCCAATTGCGCCCTGCCCTGCACACGGCAGCATCACCGTCGGCTCCAGGATCACCGCGCGCACATTGGCCGGCACCGCAGCGCCGGCCAATCTCCCCTCGGACACGATTTGATAATCCAAGCGCCTCAATCCCGCCAGCGCAAGCAGGGTGGCCTCCGGCCCATCCGCGCGGGCCACCTTGGCCAGCCGCGTGGCGACGTTGCCTCGGATCTCCGTAATCTCCAGATCGGGACGCGCCAGAAGTAATTGTGCCCGCCGGCGTGTGCTGCTGCTGCCCACCACGGCACCGGGACGCAGGCGCGCCAGCCCGACAGGCGAACCAGCCGCCGCTCCTTCCCCTGTTGTCCCGGTCCGGTAAATCAACACATCCCGCACGTCGGCACGGGGCGGAGTCGCGCCCAGCACGAGCCCGGCGGGCAATTCCGTGGGTAAATCCTTCAAGCTATGAATGGCCATGTCCGCGGCGCCTTCCAGCAGCGCGACTTCGAGTTCCTTGGTGAACAACCCCTTGGGCAAACCCGGACCGGTTTTGCTCAGGGAGGCGGTTTGCAATTTATCGCCGGTGGTCTTGATCACCTTGATGGCGAACGGCTGGTCAGGATGGAGGGCGCGGCACTGCGCCAGGACCAGGTGACTTTGCGCCAGGGCCAGCGGACTGCCGCGCGTGGCCAGCACAATGGGAGCGGACGCAGTCATGTCAGCCGGAGCAACGCAATTCAGGCACACCGGTCTGCGACCCGTGGTGCAGCGCGGGGACCGTCAACAAGACCCCGGCCTTTTCCCGGATGATCGCTTCGCAACGCGCCATCTCCTCCTTGCGCTGCTCCAGATAATCGTTGGCGATGTGCTGCAAATCGTCCACGTTGTACAGGTAAACATTGTCCATCTGATCCACCACCGGATCAATGTCCCGCGGCACGGCAATGTCAATCAACAGCAACGGACGATGCCGGCGGCGTTTCATCAACGGTTCGAGCCGGGCGCGATCCAGGATGAAATGCGGCGCCGCCGTGCTGCTGATCGCGATGTCAATGTGCTCAAATTCCTCCACCCACGAATCGAACGAAACCGCCCGCCCGCCCAGTTCGGCGGCCAGCGCCGCCGCCCGCTCAAACGAGCGCCCCGCAACGACAATGCCCTTCGCGCCACGGGAAATCAGCGCCCGCGCGGTTTTTTCACTCGTATCGCCCGCCCCGAGCACCAGCACTTCGTGCGTCCGCAGATGGTTGAAAATCTTCTCCGCCAGTTCCACCGCCACCGAGGCGACGGAAATGCTGCCGCGCTGGATGTTCGTGGCCGTGCGAACATGTTTGGCCACGTGGAAGGCGCGTTGGAAAATCCGGTTCAGCCGCGCGCCGGTGAACCCGCCGTGCAATGCGAGTTCATACGCTTTTTTGAGCTGGCCGAAGATTTCGGTCTCGCCCAGCACCATCGAATCCAATCCGCACGCCACCTTGAACAGATGATAAATGCTCTGCGGCTCGGCGAGGGTGTAAAACTCGTGGCGGGCCAGCGGCGGCTGCGCCTGGGCGGCGCTGAGGAATCGGTTCAACGCGGCGCCGGCTTGCTCCGGCGCGAGCGGGGTGGAGAGGTACAGCTCCACCCGGTTGCAGGTGGAAAGAATGACCCCCTCCTCAGCCAGCCCCGCGGCGCGCAATTGCTGCAAGGCCTCCGGGATCCGTGCGGGCGCAAACGCAAACCGCTCGCGTAATTCCACGGACGACGTGCGATGGTTGAGGCCGGCGACAACGATGCTCATGGCTGGTGATGCAAAACCGACAGCAAATTCGCGCCCCAAAAGGTCAGCGTCAGGAAACCAAACGTGCCAATCAAACCGTAGGCGAACCGGCGGCCGCTGAGCCACTCACGCAACCGCCCCAGCAACAGGAGCGCGTAGAGCAACCAGAGCAGGGCTGACCAGACAACCTTGGTGTCCTTCCAATAACTGACCCCTTCCGGGCGCGGCAGTAGATCGCCCGTCACCAGTCCGATCGTCAGGAGGATGAATCCACCGAGCGTCATCCGGAACGCCACTGTGTCCAGTCGCTCAATTGGCGGAAAAAATGAAAACATCGCCCTGGACTTCGCAAATTTCAGCTGGCGGTACTGGGTGAGAAACATCGCCCCCGTGGCCGCGCTTAAGCCGAAGGCGCCGTAGGCCAGCATGATGGTGGCGGCATGCAAACTCGGCAAACTGCCCGCCAGCTCCAGACGCCGGCTGGCCGGCGGGTCGAGCGCGGGCATCAGCGCAAAAACTCCCAGCCCGAACAACAGCGGCGCCGCAAACGCCCCCACATAGCGCAGCCGCGGCCGGGCGCCCAGGAGCAGATACGCCAGCGTGATGGTCCACATGAAAAAAACCGTGGCTTCGTAAAGGTTATGCACCGGGCACTGCTGCACGGCAAGACCGCGCTTGAACATTCCGATGGTATGAAAGCCAAACGCCACCAGCAAAATGCGGTAGTTCACGCGGTCATCGTCGCGGAAGCCTTTGCGCCATAAAAACACCGAATAAACCATGCTCACGCCATAGACCAGCACGGCCAGCAAAAAAAAATGCCGGTCCGAGTTGCTGCCGGTAAACCAGTCCACCCTCTCATACTAAACAGCGGTCCGGGTGGAGCAAGCGGCAAGTGCGATGGCAAAACTTCCGGTTGTGGTCCGGCAGATAGCTCTGGCGCAAATACTGGTTGGCGCTTGCCAGAGCGTTGATCCCGGCCAGCCGCAGCGCTTTGACCAGCCGGTCTTGCAGCACGCCGTTCATCCGTTCCACCCGCCCTTTGGCTTGCGGGCTGTGGGCCAGGATCAGTTCCACCCCCAGTGGCGCCATCGCCCGGCCAAATTGCGTTTGCGGCCCCTTGCCCGCGAGCTGTTCGGCGATGCTCCCCAGGTTTTCACAACAGTAGAGGCTGTCCCGATCCACATACAGGCTTTGGGGCCGCCCGTATTTCCTGATCCAGCCTGCCAGCACGTCGTAGCTGGTGTGCGTCGTTTCTGCCTCGAAAAATTGCGCCCACACCCGGTTGGTCGCATCGTCCACCATCACCATCAGCACGCATTGACCCCGTCGCCCCTCAAACCAGTCGTGATGGGAGCCGTCCAGTTGCACCATGACACCAAAGCACGGTTTGCGTTCGCGCCATTGGCGGAATCGTTGGCGCCGCCGCCCGGGCCACCGCCACGCAATCGTCCACGCATTTGGTGGTGGGATTTTCCTTCGCCTTGTCGAACGTGGTGACGCGCAGTCCGGCGTCCCGCAACGCCTGTTGCGCGCGAGCCGCGTGGCCGGCCGCCACGATCCCCGCATCCGTCACCAGCAACACGTGCCGGACATCCAGTCCTTGCGCCAGTTCACCGCCGCGCCCGGTGAAAACCCTGACCGCTCCGGCGCGCAAACCAAGATTGCCTGTGGGGTATGGTGCGAGCGGTGATTTTTTCACCGGCAACGGACAGGTGATGACGACGAAGCTCACGGGAAATTCGAGCCGGGATTGGCCCGGTTTGTTGGCGCTGCACAAATGAATCAATTGTTGCTTGGCGATGGGCCCGCAGTCAGGCGGATTCCGGTGCAGGAAATTACGCGTTGCTCGCCGTCGTTTAATTCATTACGAATCCATGCGACACTTGCTTGCCAGACCCATGAGAACTGTGAGCACCCGATTTGTGGCCAGGGCAAGTTTGCTGTTGTACCTGGGCATCTGGGCCGCCTTGATGGCCCTGCCCCTCCTGGCGGGGGCGGAGTCGAAATCCGGTTCGCCGTGGCTGACGCGTGTCTGGCAAACCGGCGAGGGCGCGCCGGATAACAACGTGCTCGGCATGGTGCAGGATGCCGAAGGCTTTGTCTGGATTGTCACCGAGAATGATCTGGCCCGGTTCGACGGCCTGCGATTCTGGCGGACACCTGTACCCCTGATTGCTCCGGCGCAACCGTCCAACCCCGACATGCTCACCCTGGCGTTTGTGGGCACGAATGAATTCTGGCTGGGTTTTGACGGAGGATCGGTGATGCAGCTTTCGCCTAACGTCACCAACATTTTTACTTCGGCCAACGGCCTGCCGTCGTCCCGGCCTTTTCGGATCGTTCAGAACCGCGACGGTTCAATCCTGGTCAGTTATGTAAACGGTTTCGTCAGTCGCATTGCCAATGGCCAAGTCACCACTTACACGAAGGAGAACGGTTTACCGGGGACGCGACCGTGCTGGCTGGCGCGCGATGGCACGGGACAAGTCTGGTTTGCGCAGGCGGACTGGATTGGGGTGGTGCGTGACGATCGGTTCGTTCAACTGACCAACGTTCCGGGGGCCGTGCATATTTGCCCGGCGCGAACCGGCGGCATCTGGATTTTCAACGGCAGCGATTTTTTCAAATACGTCCCGGGCGGCGAACTGGTGAAATTTCCCGCCGTGAAGGATCCGCCGGGCGGTACGGAGGTGATGCTCGAAGACCGCACGGGCGGATTGTGGATTGGCACGAGAGGCGGCGGGCTGCTTCGCTATGACGGAGCGGTCGTCACGAAAGTGGATATCTCCCACAACGACGTGAAGTGCCTGCTGGAGGACCTGGAAGGTAACATCTGGGCCGGCACGGGCGGCGGTGGGCTGAACCGATTACGTCCCCGGGTGATTGAATTGCAAAACGTGGATGCCGGGCTCCCGCTGACGACCATCCATTCGATTACGGAAGATGCCTCCGGAAACTTGTGGGCTGCGATCCAAGACGGGCTATACCGGGAGGAGAACGACATCTGGAAAAAACTGTCACCGGACGACGGGTGGACGGGCTCGTCTCCGGGATGTGTCTTGAGTGATTCGAACGGCACCGTGTGGATCAGCGCCGCGCGAAACCGCTTGCAAGAATGGCAGGAAGATCGCTTCGTACGGCCGGCGATCGTGGGAAGAACCGATGACCGTGTCCGCTCGCTAGTCCAGGACAACGCGGGGAATTTATGGATCGGATTCGAAAAGGGTGGAATTTTGCGCCGCCCCCCCACGGACCGCGCCAAACTTTTTCGTCTCCCCGCGGCGGTTGCCGGTCAAATCCGGGCCATTGCGGAAGACTCGGCGCACAACATCTGGCTGGCGACGCGTGAGGGATCACTCTTCCGCATCCAGGAGGACAAGCTGACCGACGAAACCTGGCGGCTGGTTCCCCGCGCCGAATCCATCCGGTGCCTGCTGGCGACACCGGACGGCAGCTTGTGGATTGGTTTTGGCGGCGAAGGTGTGGGCCGGTTGCGCACGGGGAAATTTTTCCGGATAGGCCCGGAGCAGGGACTGCACGATGGCAGAATCTGCGCCCTCGTCGCGGACGAGCATGGTGCGTTTTGGTTTGGCACCGAGGGTGGAATTTTTTGCGTGCGACAACGGGAGCTGGACGCGGTGGCGGAGGGAAAAACGGCGCATCTGACTTCGATGGTGTTTGGCAAGGATGAAGGCTTGCCGAGCCTGCAATCCAGCTTTGCCTATGCCCCCCGGGTGGTGCGCCGGCGCGACGGCCGGATTTGTTTCGCCATGCAGACCGGACTGGCGGTGGTGCATCCCGACCGGGTCCGGACCAATCCACCACCTCCGCGGGTATTTCTCGAACGCGTGGCGGTGGATGGCCGGCCGGTGGACTTGCGCGCGCGCGGGACCCGCGCCGGTTGGAAACTCCCGGCAAATCATCGCCGGGTGGATGTGGAATTTACCGCTCCCAGTTTTGTCGCGCCCGAGAATGTGCGCTTTCGTCACCGCCTGGACGGGTATGACGAAGGCTGGAGTGATCCCGACGGCGCGCGCAGCGTCAGCTATCTCCGTTTGCCAGCCGGCCACTACCGGTTCCGGGTTTCCGCCGGCAACAACGCTGGGGTGTGGAGCGAGACGGACGCGACCTTCCGCTTCGAGGTGACACCTTTCTTCTGGCAGACCTGGTGGTTCCGGCTCACGGTGCTCGTCATCTTCACGGGAAGCGTGATTGGCATCGTCCGCTACGCTTCATTCCGCCGGCTGCGGCGGCAGTTGGAACTCCTGGAACAGGAAACTGCGCTCCAGAAAGAGCGCGCCCGCATCGCCCGGGACATTCACGACGAGTTGGGAGCGAACCTGACCCAGATCGCGCTCTTGAGCGAGCTGGCGCAAAGTGATTTTGAAAAGCCAGTGGAGGCGAAAACTCATATCAACCGCATCTTCGGCACGGCGCGTTCCCTGACCCGGTCGTTGGACGAGATTGTCTGGGCGGTCAATCCGGACAACGACACGCTCGATAGATTCGTCGCGCACCTTTGCACCTTCGGACCGGAATTTGCGAAGGCGGCCGGCGTGCGTTGTCGGCTGGACATCCCGGAAGACATCCCTGCGCGCAATCTTTCCTCCCCTGTGCGGCATCACTTGCATCTGGCCATCAAAGAGGCGCTCCACAACATCGTCAAACACGCGAATGCCACCGAAGTCTGGCTGCGGCTGAAGTTGTCGCCGCAGGAGATCACGCTCATCGTGGAGGATAACGGTTCGGGTTTCCGACCGAATCCTCTGCCGGGGCAGGATGGGTTGTGCAATCTGCAGCAGCGGATGGTTGCCATTGGCGGGCGATTCGAGCACACGAGCCAGCCGGGCCGCGGCACGGTCATCGTGTTCATCGTTCCCCTGGAAACGGAGGCTGGGCTCGGATGAGGTTGACACCTCCGCCTTGGCACCATCGGCAGTACTGCCGACTGTCCAGATTACTTTTCCCGCGCCAAAGTGGGTCGCGAGGGTTAAAGTGGACGACATGCCGATCAAGGTTGCGGTCGTGGAAGACGACGACGAGGTTCGCGCGGGAATGCAGAGCATTCTTAAGCGTGCGCCGGAGTGCCGTTGTGTGGTGGCCTGCGGCAGCGCGGAGGAGGCGCTGGAGCGGATTCCGCCGTTGTCGCCCCACGTGGTGTTGATGGACATCAATCTGCCGCGGATGAATGGCGTGAATTGCGTCCGCCAACTGGCCCGGCTCATCCCCAAAACCCAGATCATCATGCTGACCGTTTATGATGACACGGATTCCATCTTCAATTCGCTCGCGGCCGGGGCGGGTGGTTATTTGCTGAAGCCTGTCCGCGCCACCGAGCTGCTGGCCGCCATAAAAAACGTCACTGCCGGCGGCGCGCCCATGACCAGCAACATTGCCCGCAAAGTGGTGCAATCCTTCAAGCGAACCGTTCCCACCGGCGTGGAAACCGAAAATCTTTCCGCGCGTGAACAAACTGTTCTGGACTATCTCGCCAAGGGCTACAGTTACAAGGAGGCGGCGGAGGCGATGCAAATCAGCTACAGCACCGTGCATACCCACATCGAGCGCATCTACCAGAAGCTGCATGTGCGGTCCCGGGCACAGGCGGTGGCGAAATACCTGCGCGTCTGATTTGGAACGTCATTTGCCAGAGCATCGGCAGTTTTGCCGACTACCGCCGGCAGTGAATCCGGGTTAAGTCCCCCCATGAGAGCCATGGACTTGCCTTCGCAATGTTGTGTGTCCGGCCCCGGCGACCGTCGGCGCCGGGGCTTTACGCTCATTGAACTCCTGGTCGTCATCGCCATCATTGCGATTCTGGCGGCGATGTTGTTGCCGGCTCTCAGCAAAGCCAAAACCAAGGCCGAAGGCATCGGTTGTCTCAATAACCTGCGCCAGTTGCAGATCGCCTGGTACGTTTACAAGGACGACAACAGTGACCGGCTCGCGCTTAATTCTCCCATGGTCACCGCCACCACCAACTGGGTCAACGGCAACCTGACCTGGTCGGCCAGCAACCCCGACAACACCAACACCGCCAAACTCACCGAAGGATTGCTCGGTCCTTACACCGCCAAGACCCTCGGAATCTACAAGTGCCCGGCCGATCGCTACGCCGCCGGCAACGGCCCGCGTGTGCGCAGCGTCTCGATGAACGATTTCATGGCCCGCTCCGACGCTTATGGCAATTCCTCAGGTTATTCCGATGGGGTCGGTATCAAGGGCTCCTACAAAAGGTACTCACAATTGCTCAGGCCCGCGCAACTCTGGGTCTTTCTGGACGAACACCCGGACAGCATTGACGACGGGTTGTTCTTCCAGGCGGGGCCGGGTCACTGGGAAAACGTGCCGGCCTCGTATCACAATGGGGCCTGCGGATTCTCATTTGCCGATGGCCATTCGGAGACCAGGAAATGGCGTGACGCAAAAACCAAACAGCCGGTAACCCGCGCGCAACCCTGGGCGGTCAACGTGCTACCAGGCACGCCTCCATATCCAGATCAGACTTGGATTCGGCAACGCACCTTTAACCAATAGCTGTTTTGTCACTCATTTGTTTTTCGCCATCGCTTGCCAGATGTAATCGGATTGGTTCCTTTGGCGTCTTCAGGAGTTGCCTCAAATTCTAGCCCTCATGAAACCTCGAATCATAGTTCTCGCAGCCCTCTTGCTCTGCGGCCTGACGCTGCTTTTCGTTTCCACCCGGAAGTCTCCCATCGGAGTTCCCCAAAACTCCCAGCCCCCGGCGGGCAACCTCGCTTCGTCGAACCAGGAAGCCCCGCGGGGCGCTTCCACCCAGACGCAAGCCCTGGCCGTCCAGACCGCAGTGGCAACCAATGCGCTGACCGCCGCCGGGGTCTCTATTCCTGCCTCGCGCAAACGCGCCTGGGATCGCGATTTCCTCACGAACCTGCGGTCAACGCGCCAGGGCGCGCCGATTCGCTTCCAACTGCTTGGCGACCAATGGGCATCGGGCACCATCCAGTACCTGCAACGCACGAATGGCCAGGTGCTCTATGTCTCCGGCATTCTGACGCAACCGGAGGCGGGAAAATTTTTCTTCCAAAGCCAAACCCGAGCCGGGAAGGCGGGCGATTTTGTGGGCGTGGTGGAGTTTCCAGCGAGCCAGAGGGCGTATCGCCTGGAACCAACCGGGCCCGGCGGGACGACGGAACTGGTCGAGCGACCGCTCGACCAGGTGATCTGCCTGCGGCTCACGCCAGCCGAAAATGCCGCCGGGGATACCGACGAAATCCCGCCGCTTTATCCGGACGATTTCCCCACGTTGCCCATTCCCGATTACCAGCAGGGCACTGTGGTGCTGCAGAGTCTGGCCGGCGCGACGGGGGTCATTTACCTCGATTTCCACGCCGGCTACACGCCGACGTGGGGAGGTATTACCTACGCGTCACGCAATTTCAGCAACTCAAAAATTCGTGACATCTGGCGCCGCGTTGCCGAGGACTTCATTCCTTTCAACATCAACGTCACCACGGATTTGAAAGTTTTTCAGGCCGCGCCGGAGACCAGCCGCATTCGGGTCATCTTCACGTCCACCACCACGGCGTCGCCGGGTGCGGGCGGTGTGGCCTACTACAACTCGTGGAACTGGTCGGGCGACACGCCCTGCTGGGTGTTCAACAGCGGGACCAAGTCGGCGGCGGAAGCGGCTTCGCACGAAGTAGGGCACACCCTCAATCTAAGTCACGACGGCAAGACCGGCGGCACCGTGTATTACAACGGTCACGGCAGCGGCGCCACGGGCTGGGCACCCATCATGGGCAGCGGTTACACCCGCAATGTGGTCCAGTGGAGCAAGGGCGAATATACCGACGCCAACAACCAACAGAACGACCTGAATGTCATCACCAGCAACAACAACGACGTAGCCTATCGCGTGGACGACACGGGGGCCACGCTTGCGACCTCGCGGTATCTTGAACTTTACCCTGATTACACCGCTTCAGGCGAAGGCGTGATTGAGCGCACGGGCGACACCGACGCCTTCCAGTTCACCACGAGCGGCGGCGTGGTTTCCTTGCAAGCCATCCCGTGTCGCGGCAACACCTGGGCGAATCTGGCAATTCAGGCCACGCTCTGCGACAGCAACAACGCCGTGCTGGCATCGGATAATCCGCAGGACGTGCTTTCGGCTTCCCTGACCACGACGCTGGCGGCGGGCACTTATACTTTCCGAGTGACCGGCGCCGGTCGTAACGATCCGGCAACCGATGGCTTTTCCGATTACGCCAGCCTGGGTTATTACAAGATAAGTGGCACCGTGGCCAACGGCCGCTTGCCCAGCAGATTTAGCGTTCCCGAAAACACGCCCAACGGCACGCTGGTCGGGGTCGTGACGGCGAACAATCCCTATGGCAACCCGCTCGTTTACACCATCACGGGCGGCAATACGGGCAATGCCTTTGCGTTGAATCATGCCGGCCAGTTGATGGTGGCCAACAGCGCAATTCTCAATTATGAAACGCTGGCGGCCAACACGCAATTGACCGTTCAGTTCGAACTGTTCGTCAACATCACAAATACCGCAAATCCGGCGCTGACCGAGATCAAACGCCGGGTGGTCGTCGCCATTACTGATGTCAATGAGCCGCCCACGTTGACTGGTTTCAGCACCAATCTAATTGAACACTCATCGCCGGGCCTGGCCATCGGTCAGGTGACCGGTTCGGACCCGGACCCGTTGACCATGCTCACCTACTCCATTGTGGGCGGCAACAGCAACAACATGTTTTCCATTGGCAACCAGTCCGGAGTGATCACGCTGGCGGGTGACCTGAACGCGGCACAGCAAAGCTTGTATAACTTGAGCGTTGTCGCGTCAGACGGTTCGCTCACCGCGACCTCGCTGGTTGCGGTAACGGTTGTGCCAAATCCGACGCCCTTTACTCCCGGATCAATCAATTACACGGTCTATACGAATCTTCCCGGGCCTTACATCACCGATCTGACCGGGGCAGCGAGCTATCCGCTGGATCCTGCCTTCGAGAAGGCGGTTGACCTGTTCGAGGGCGACACCGACCGGGATGACGATTATGGCGTGCTGATGCGCGGATATTTGTTTCCACCCGTCAGCGGTAACTACCGTTTTTATCTCGCCACCGACAACAACGGGCAGCTCTGGCTGAAGACCAGCGGGGCCACCACGAATCCGACCGGCATGTCGCTGATCGCCTCCATTTCCGGCGGCGACAACGGCTGGGCCAACCCGCGCGAGTGGAACAAGTACTCGAGTCAGCGTTCTGCTCAAATTGCGCTGACTGCGGGCCAGGCTTATTACATTGAAGCGCGGATGAAGGAGAGCTACGGCGGCGACAGCATCGCGGTGGGCTGGACTGGCCCGGGCCTTTCCGGCACCAATGTCATTCCTGGCCTGTATCTGGCGCCGTTTGCCCAGAATTATCCGCCGCACATCTTTTCGCTCGCCCCTTACAATTTGCACCGGGGCGCGCTCACCGGTTTTCGACTGGCCACCCTTCGAGCCTACGATGTCAATAGCAGCAACCTCACCTTCTCCATTGTGGGTGGCGATCCATCCGGGCTTTTTGCCCTGAACCCGGTCACGGGCGACATCCGCGTCGCCAACGAAGGGCTTCTCCAAATCACAACGCAGACAAACTATAGCCTGCAGTTGTGCGTTACGGACGATGGCTCGCCCCCGTTGTCCACGACCAATTTATTTGTTGTGAACATCGTGTCGTCGAATGCCATCACCGCCACCACGCCCCGGCAGGAGGTGTGGAGCGACCTTGACGGCACGAGCGTCAGCGACCTTACCAGCAGCAGCGCGTTTCCCGGGCAGCCGGATCTGTTGCGCAGCGTGACCGCCTTCGACGTGGTGCGGAATGTTGCGAACAACTACGGCGCGCGGCTCCGGGCTTATCTTACCCCCACCACCAGCGGCGCGTACACCTTCTATCTCGCTTCCGACGATTCGGGTGAGTTGCGGTTCAGCAACACCACCAATCCCGCCACCGCCACCACCATTGCCTCCGTCCCCGGCTATACCGATTATCAGGAATGGACCAAATACCCTTTACAAAAATCCGCGACGATCGGACTCGTGGCCGGACAAAAGTATTACCTCGAGGCCTTGCACAAGGAAGGCACAGGCGATGATCACCTGGAGGTGGCCTGGAGCGGCCCCGGCTTGAGCGGAACGAATATCATCGGCGACGCGTTTCTGTCTCCCGTGGATATCAATTACGCCCCGGTGGTATCTGACGGCGCATTCTCGGTACTTGAAGCCGCCACGCCCGGAACCGAGGTCTGCATGGTTTCAGCCAGCGACAGCCCTTTGGACACCCTCACTTACAAGATCGCCTCGGGCAACACCGGCGGCACGTTCACCATTGATCCCGCAACTGGAGTCATTTCGGTGGCCAACACCGCGCTGATCGCCGGCCACATCGGCGACACCTTCAACCTGGTCGTGCAAGTGCAGGATTCAGGCTATGGAGGACTTTATCCGCTGAAATCCGCGCAGGCGACTTTGACGATCACCGTGGAGGCCGTCAGTCTTCTCGTCTGGACCGGCAACTCCCCGACCAGTGATGCCTGGAGCATGGCTGCGAACTGGACCCCGGTTCGAGCGCCCTCTGTTGTCACGGAGATTGTGTTCGACAATACAGGCGCTACGAACTCCATCGGGGTGGCTAACAACATTGTGGATACCACCACCGAGGTTCGCAACCTGATGTACCAGGCCCTCAGCAACCCGGTTGCGACCAACTTCCACACAACCCTGATCAATCCCGGCATCACCTTGAGTACTCACACGGACACCGCCCCCAATGACGATGACATTTTAGGTGCGGTTCCAGATGCGACCACCGCAGACGACATGGGCTACTGGACCATCCTCGGGACGGGCGGCGCCACGCTGACGGCGGGCAACATGGATAATCCGGTCGCCTATAATGACAGCGGCGGCCCCGGCACTTTTTTCGATGTGTGGTGCCGCGGCCCGCTCGGCAACCCCGACCACAGCATGACGATGGACATGTCCGGATTGGATAACTTCAACTTTGGCGGAGGCGTGATCCGCGTTGGTGCTCATGCGACTGGAGCCTCCAGCACCTCACGCGGCATCCTGCTGCTGGCCAGGACCAACAGGATCATTTGTGCCACGCCACAGATTGGGACCATCGGCGGGATCATGGTCGGCGTTCACACCGGCTTCTCGGGGCAGACGGCGGATGATGGGCTGCTGCAGTTGGGCGTGACCAATTTCATCCGATTGGATTACCTGAAGATCGGCGCGTACCGCGGCAGCACCGGCACGGTGAACTTCCAACCGGCCGTTCTGGACTCCAATCCCACGCTGTTGCTGCGCGGCATTGACGGCGTCAGTCGCGTGACCACGGTGGGCATCGGAGAC
>JAKQDQ010000033.1 GCA_029573725.1 Verrucomicrobiota bacterium | reverse complement strand
CGCGGCAAGGCGCCGGCGGCATCGGCGGGCTGCTCGCCCGGACTGATCACTCAACTCGCATCTCTCAACCCTCAGCCGCCCACGCCTACTACCACTGCGACGGGAACGGCAACGTGACGGCGCTGGTGGACACCAACGGCTTTATCGTGGCGCGATACCAATACGATCCTTACGGCAATCTGTTGGGCATGTCCGGGCCACTGGCTGAAGCGAACACCTACCGTTTCAGTAGCAAGGAATGGTGCGCCAATGCAGGGCTTTACTACTATGGCTTCCGGTTTTACGAGCCAAACTTGCAAAGATGGCCAAACAGAGACCCGTTGGGGGACATCGGGACTCAAGTGTTGGTAACGGGAAGACGTATGAGGCACGCCGCAGTTGTGGAGCTTAGCGCAGAAGGACCGAACCTCTACAGGTATGTCAGAAATCGTCCCACAGGCTTATTCGATCCGTATGGTTTGGTTTCTCTCCCGCCCGGCTGGGGAGGACCAGGTCGTCCTTATGACCCAAGCATGAATCCTTTCGCTGGCCCATTCCAGTGGCCATGGTCCGATCCAAATTACAACAAGGCAAAAGAGTGGCTGAGGAAGTGTCATCCTGAACTGCAATGCCCAACTGTTTTGATACCGCTTCCCGGTGATCGAGGCGGTCAGTCACTCATCTTTTTCTCCTTGATCGACTTCCAGGCTGGAAAGGGTGTCGATGGTTATATCGACGATCTCGCTCACGAAGGGATGCATTGTCGGAATGGCCCTGCCTGGGGCGCGGCTCACGACGCGATGTATGAGCACGCCGACTTGATCGCCCGAGAATATTGGAAAGATCCAGAAGGCAAGAACTGCAAATGCAACGGCGAGCATCCTGGCGCAAGGCCTCCAGCACCACCGCCGCCTTTCACCAACTGGGGTGGCTTTTAGAGGAAGGAGGCGGTAATGAAAACCCTCGCGGTAGCAAACGCCCTATTGAGCGCGTCAGGCTTATACTTGGCGTGGCTCTACGGCGATCTTCACTGGTGGTATCGAGATGTACGAAAGACCGGCCTAATCGACCACGAGTTGGGTCTTCGGTTCTTGCGAACTGCGGATCAGCTCCCGATTGTCGCCATCGTGATGACAGCGGCTGCGGCAGTCTCAGCAATCGCGCTTTGGAAGTCCAAAGCTGTCGGCCAAAAGCCCGGTATTGCACTCATGATTCTGTCGCTGTCGTGTTGGGTGCTTTCACTAGCGTTTTGGCTTTGAAGGAATCCAAGTCAAGCCCGGTGTCCCGCACAAACGGTGAATAGGAATTTTGCACCGCTCAGGCCGCGCCGGAGAAGGTCGGCCACCCGCCTGTCTGCGTGCGGCACGCACAGGCAGGCGCCTGTGCCACAGCCCTGGCGCTCCCTCATGCCGCTGCGGGTCATCCGGGCCACAGCGTGCGCCTCCGCTGCCCTCGCAGCGTGTGTCCCGGCTGCCGCTCCGCTACGTCGGTCGGCCTGTCACACCGGCTGCTAAGTTCCGCCTGACGGCGGGCAGCCGGTGCGCCAGCCCTCAACGGCGGGGAGCAGGTGGCGGCACCAACGGCGGGACACCCTGTTAATGGCGGGTGTGCACCTCCCGGCCTCAGACCGCTGCAAAGAAACGAATCAAAGTTAGTGCAGCGGTCTTCGCACCCGCCAGAGCTTCGTCAGTTCGTAAGCCGTGGTTGCAATCGAACATCCTCGGTAATTTGCGCGTGCCGCACCCGCTCCCCTCACAGTGATACCGGCGCAAAGAAACGAAGGCGCTCTCGCGCCAGGGAAAACTCCGGCGCGTGTGTTGCAGGCGAATGTCACGGGCCAGCTCAGTTGGCTTCTGCTCCCTAATGCGGTTGTGCTTGGCAACGGTCTGGGTGAGCGGCAATCTGGCCGCGACATGGTGGCGAATCCGAATCCATTCCAAATCTTGCTGACCACCCCGGAGCCGGCGGCCCTCGGCCCGGAACGCCGCGCCGGAACATTGCCGGTGGCGGCATTGGAGGCGCGCCTGGAAGGGCTGTTGGCGGCAATGCCCGTTCCCGCCGCGCGCCAGCCGCTCGTTCGCGCGTTGACCCTGCTGTGGCATGATCATTTGGACGCCGCGCACGCGTTGGTGCAAAGCCGCCCCGAACCCGAGGCGGGTTTCATTCATGCCATGATGCACCGCCGTGAACCGGATTATTGGAACTCCAAATACTGGTGGCGCCGGGTCGGCGCGCATGCCGTTTTTGCGGAACTGGCTCACCGCGCGCAACCCAGGCTCACCGCGCACCTCCGTGCGGTCACGAACAACGCGGCAGCGGCCTTGATCCGCAACGCCCGCTGGCAGCCGGAAACGTTCGTGGATTTATGTGCCGCCGCCACTACCGGTGCTCCGACGGCTGAGTTGCGGGCGCTGCAACAGATGGAATTCGAGACGCTGCTGGAGTTCCTGATCCGCCCATGAGTCCGACGGGCACGATTCTGAATGCCATCGTTCCGGTGTTTGGCATCATGGCGTTGGGCATGATCGTCCGTCGCCGCCACTGGCTGACCGAAGCGGCGGATCGCAGCCTGATGCAGGTTTGCGTGAACGTGCTTCTGCCGTGTCTGATTCTCGACAAATCCTTCGGCAACCCGGCCCTGTCGCAGGCAAACAATCTCCTGCTGGCGCCGTTGCTTGGGTATGGGCTGGTGGCCCTGGGAGTTGGGCTGGCCTGGTGGCTGCGGCCCCGCGGCGCGCTGCCAACCGCCGCCGCCAGCCGCACCTTTGCGGTCACGGTCGGCACGCACAATTACAGCTACGTGCCCCTGCCGCTGGCGCTGCTGTTGTTCGATGACCAAACGGTTGGCGTGTTGTTCCTCCACATCATCGGCGCGGAGCTGGCGATGTGGTCGGTGGGGGTGATGGTATTTTCAGGTGGGATGCTGCGGGATTGGCGCAAACTGCTGAATGCGCCGTTGTTCGCCATCCTCCTGGCAGTGGTCAGCAATGCTCTTGGCGCGGCTCAATACGTTCCGACCGTCGTCGGCACCGGGATTCATTGGCTGGGCGGCTGCGCCATTCCACTGGCCCTGCTTCTGATCGGGGCCATCATGGCGGATCGCCTCTCGGAGTTTCTTTCCCGTCAAGGTGGCCGGGTAATGCTCGCCGCCGGCTGGTTGCGTCTGGGCGTGTTGCCCATGAGTTTTCTGCTCGCGGCCAGAATCATCCCCATGACGGTCGAACACCAGCGGGTGTTGGTGTTGGAAGCCGCCATGCCCTGCGCGGTCTTTCCGATGGTGCTGTCCAAGCTGTACCCCGGCGAGCCGCTGGTCGCCATCCGCACCGTCCTCAGCACCTCCCTGATTTCCCTGGTGACCACTCCGCTCTGGCTCGGCATCGGGCTCAAGCTCCTAACGCCATAAGGGTGGGGCCCGGCGTTGCTTGAGGACATGCCACGCGAGCGCCCTTACGGTGAGAGACTAACGCGGTAGAATTGGCTTGGCCGATCCACCACATTCGAGTCGGTCGCTTCGAGCAGGCCGCCGTTGCCCGCGAGGTTGGAGATTGCCAACGACCAGTGTGCCCCGACCAGTTCCCCGGCGCGCTGCACG
>JAKQDQ010000168.1 GCA_029573725.1 Verrucomicrobiota bacterium | reverse complement strand
GGGCTTTGGCCTGGTGACGATAAGTGCGCGCCTCCAGCAGTTGGACCAGCGCCAACGCTTCCGCTAAGGCCGTGGGCGCACACACCTACACCCCCGCCGCTTCCCGCAGGGCCTCGGCGGCCCGCCGCAAAGCCTCGGCTTGTGCGTCCGGTAGCGCCGCATCGGTGACGGCGCTCTCCGGCGTTGCCGTAGTGGTGGCCTGCAATTCGTCCAGCGCCGTGTCAATGTCCTGTTCGCCGAAGGCCTGGAGCACTCGCGCCGCCAACCGCTTCCAGGGGATGAACTCGCGCGCCATAAGACTCTGGGCCTGCAACAACTGCGCCACAGCATTCACCAGCGATGGCAGGTCTTCCGTCACGATGGGCGGGAAGTCCACCTCGAAACTCAGATCGGCGTCACGCGGCAACGTGCCGTAGGTTTGCGCCTGCTCCAGGACGAACCGAAACACGTCCCGGTAAAAATCGCGGAAAATCTGTTGCCAGGCCTCAAAGCCTTTGACCTGCGGGCCGTTCATGGCCGTCAGCGAGGCCAGGTTGCCAATAGATGGATCGCCGGTCAGGTCGGGTTCGGTAATGCCCACGGCGGCGCTGACCTGCTGCCGCAGCATCCGCCCGTCCTGGTAAGCATTGGCGGCCCCGGAATCCACGCGAATCTGATCCAGGTTCAGGGATTCGTTTTCTAACCAGGTTTGCGCTCCCTCGGCGCGTTCGCGGTCAGCGTAGTGCGAGCCGTAACGTCCGGCTACGCTGCGGCCCAACTGCGTGGCTACGCGCCCGACCTGCGCCTGATTGCCGCGCACCTTCGCTTTGAAGGCGAAGGTAGCTAGCGCCAGTGTGAGCGTCGCCCGGTCCTCCTGGAAACCTTTGTAAGCCTTGACCCACGGGATGCCAGAGTAGAACGGCGGTAAACCCCGCAGCCCGTGCGAGTTCACCTTGAGTTGCGTCATCACTACACGGGTCAGGCGCGTGCCGTCGTCCGCGTATTCGTCAAAGGTGCTGCGCTCCGGGTGGCGGTTATACCAGTCCGGGTAATAGGCGCGCTGCTGACTCGGTGTCTGGTAGGTCTCGCTGCGCCAGTCCCAGGCCAGGGCCGTATACTCGCGTTGGTAGTACAGTGGGCGGTACTGATTGTCCGGGTCAGTGATGATCTCGGTGATCTCCAACGGCTCCACCAGCGCGCTTTTGACGCGCCCGGTCCGGCAATTCACGAAAAAGACCGGGAACAGTTCGCCGGTGATCAGGAGCCGCTCGCAGAGTTCCCATTGCCCGACCGCCCGCGAGAAAATAGCGTTGTCGCGGTCGTCCATGAACTCGGCCAGCACCGCCGCCACGCGCGGGTCGCGTGCATTCCAGGTCAGGCCGCGCCCGAACGTGTAGGCGCGCGTCAACTGTATCGCGCGCTGGTACAACGGGTCGCGGCGGGCGTAATAGTACGAGGCTATAATGGCGTCTTGCCGCACTGCCGGGTCATCTTCCGGGCGTCGCCAGGCCGTCAAGGGCGTGAGCGGCTGCCACCCGGCTTCCTCCGGTACGGTGGTGCTCTCGGCAAAGCGCCGGGCTATACGTTGGCGCAGGTGCTTGATCTCAGTATCCGGCATATACCCTCGGCTGTCCTATCCAAGTTGTCACGGTTTGGTAACTATTTAGTCGCCAATTCACCGCGTAGCGCAGGGCGTCCAGCGCATGGTCGTTCTCCTTGACCGGCTCCTCACGTCCTGGCCGCCAGGCGTAACTTTCGAACTCGCGGATCAGGTTTTGGCAGTCCGGGTCCACAGTCAGGTGCGGCGCACCGTCCCGCGCGGTCGCCAGCAGGCCGGCTACGGTGACGATCCCGTCCACCACGCGCCCCTTGTGCCCGACGGCGGGCAGACGCGCCTCGCGCAGGGCCGCCACCAGCCCCGCAGCGGCTTCGTCCACCACGACCGCCGCGATCGGCAATTCGTGACACCATTCCGCTATCAGAGCCACCACCTCGGCCTGCAACACGCCAGAGCGATAGAACTCGCGCGCTACATGCCAGCGCCCGTCGTGGTCTATCCCGCACAGCAGGATCGCCATGGGATTAGTGAAGCCCTCGTCTACCGCGATTAGCCACTCAACAAAGCGGTCATCGGTGCGGCGGCGGATATGCTGCGCGCCGAATTGCTGGTAAACCAGGCCTTCCGGCTTCTGGAATACCCCGCGATAGAACATCTGGAACTTCCAGTCGGGCAGGGTCGCCCGCGCGCGCTCAAACTCCTCCGCTGGAAACGCCGGATTTTCGCGGCTCTCAAACTGGATCACGTCATAGTCAGGATCACCCATACGCCAGCGGTCGTAAAAGTCGGTTTTCAACCAGGTGTTGACACTGTACGGCGTGGTGGTGATCAGGCAGCGCCCACGCGCCAGCGATAAGCGCCGCTGGATGGCGTCCCACGGTTGCGCGTCGTAGACCTGCCCGGCTTCGTCAAACCAGGCCGCGCGCGCCGTCGCCGATTCCAGGCCCCCTTCGGCCTCCGCCGACCGCAAAATCAAGCGCGTCAGGCCGTCCTCACTCTCCAGCAAGCGGTCGGAGGCGCGGTAGGTGTAGCCGAACAGTGCAAACACGGCCCTGATCTCCGGGAGCATCTTCAGTTTGAACAGGTCGTAAGTCGCAGTGACGGCCAGGTAGTCGCCGGGACCGGCACGCTCAATCTCGCGCCACAACCACCAGGGGCCAAAACTGGTCTTGCCCCCCTGCGTCCCGGCCAGCATGAGCACAAAGCGCGCCCGGCTGTCCCACACCCGCACCTGGCCGGGATGTAGCACCAACCGCGCGTTCTTGCCCGCCACGCTGTACAGATTAGTGCTCATCGCGCACCACCTTGATAATCTCCACGACCTCTACCCGCGCAGCCAGTTTCTCGCCGCCGCTGGTCACGTC
>JAKQDQ010000163.1 GCA_029573725.1 Verrucomicrobiota bacterium | reverse complement strand
TAGCGCTGGGCGCCCCCGGCCGCCGGGTCGGTTTGGGAAGCGCTCGTGCCGCCGGCTGGCAGCGTGCCCACCGGCTGCCAGACGCCGGAGCTGAGATTGGTGCAATACTCCAGGGTGTAATTCGTGCCCGGCAGCGTATTGATGTAATACACCGTCGCGGTTCCTCCGGCGTGGGTGATGGAGGTAATCTGCGGGCGGAGAACCTCGGACACCTCAAGGATCATCAATCCCCCTACTTCGTCCGCCACGTAGGCGTAGTTGCCGCTGACGGCCACGTCGTAGGCAATCCCGCCGGTGGCGAAGCCGCCCACTCGCTGCGGGCTGGCCGGATTGCTCACGTCAATCACCTGCAGGCCCTCCTCTCCATCTGCGATATAGGCGTAGTTGCCGCTGACAGCCACGCCTTGGGCGTTTCCGCTGGTGTCGTAGCCGCCCACCCACTGGGGATTGGCCGGGTTGCTGATATCAATCACCTGCAAACCCGCATCCCAATCCGCGACGCAGGCGTAGTTGCCGCGCAAGGCCACGTCATAGGCATTCCCGCTGGTGTTGTAGCCGCCCACCCACTGGGGGCTGGCTGGGTTGCTCACATCAATCACCTGCAAACCCGCATCCTCATCCGCCACATAGGCGTAGTTGCTGCGCACCACCACACCCCGGGCATTCCCGCTGGTGTCGTAGCCGCCCACCCGCTGGGGGCTGCCCGGGTTGCTCACATCAATCACCTGCAAACCCCGATCCCCATCTGCCACGTAAGCATGGCTCCCGCTGATGGCCACGCCATAGGCATTCCCGCTGGTGTTGTAGCCGCCCAGCCAGTAGGGGCTGTCCGGGTCGCTCACGTCAATGATCTGCAAACCCGCATATTGATCCACCAGGTAAGCATAGTTCCCGTTCACCACCGCGTCTTGAGCCAGCGAGAGAGCGGGGTAGCGGCCTGCGGATTGCGGGTGGGCCGGATCGCTGGCGTCAAGCACCAGCAAGCCCTTAAATTCATCCACCATGTAGGCATAGTTTCCGTTCACCGCCACGCTTCGGACGGCCCCGCCGGTGGGATAATCGCTTTTCCACAGTGGATCGGCCGGGTCGCTCACATCAATCACCCGCAACCCCTCAAAACCGTTTACCACGTAGGCGTAGTCGCCGCTCACCGCCACGCCTTCGGCATACACGCTGGTGCTATAACCGCTCACCCATTGCGGGTTGGCCGGGTTGCTGACGTCAAACACCTGCAAACCCGACCACGTATCGGTTACGTAGGCGTAGTCGCCGCTGACCGCCACGCCGTAGGCCGACCCGCTGGTGTTGTTGCCGCCCACCCATTGCGGGTTAGACGGGTTGCTGATGTCAATCACCTGCAAACCCTCCCATGAATCGGCTATGTAGGCGTAGTTGCTGCTGACCGCCACGCTATCGGCATATCCAAGGGTGTCATAACCGCCCAGCCACTGGGGGTTGACGGGATTGCTCACATCAAACACCTGCAAACCCGTCTCTCCATTCGCCACGTAGGCGTAGTTGTCGCGGATGGTCACGTCATTGGCAAACCCGCTGGTGTAGTAGTAGCTCGCCCATTGGGGGTTGGCCGGGTTGCTCACGTCAATCACCGCTAAATCCCCATCCGCCACGTAAGCGTAGTCGCCGCTGACGGCCACGCCCCAGGCAGGCCCGAGACTCTGGTAGCTGCCCACTAGCTGGGGGCTGGCGGGATTGCTCACATTAATTACTTGCAAGCCCGCATCAGAACACGTCACATAGGCGTAGTTGCTGCTGACCGCCACGCCTTGGGCCCATCCGGGGGTGGCGCAACCGCCTACCCGTTGCGGGTCGGCCGGGTCGCTCACGTCGAACACATACAAACCCCCGGTATCTGTCGCCACGTAGGCGTAGCTCCCCGCCACCGCCACGTCATGGGCATTTCCCAGGGGCCAACCCGGCCATTGGCCAATCAAAACGGGGTCCGCCCCCCGGGCCGGGCCGGCCAGGGCCAGCGCCAGGGCCAGCAACGCCCCGCCATGGTGAACTTTCGTGAACCGCATAAAGCGCTCGCGGGCTTTCATCGTATCTTCCTTTCTTATCAGGGTTGATTTTTCGGCGCCGCCGTCCTCCGTGCGCCCGGCGGGCGGCGGGATAACGCGGCGGCCGCGACAGCCTTGCGTCATCCTGCCCAGCCCGGTCACGGGCTGTGAGTATTAGTTGTTTTTCCGGTTGCGCATAAGCCAAGTCTATTATGGGAGGGCGCGCCTGTCAAGTGCCGGGTTGGCCGGGCGGCCCGGGTTGGGAGGGAATCCCGGGCGCGCAAGGCGGCGCGGGCAGCTTGGCCGCTCAGGCTTCGGAACCCCGGCTGGCGCACCGGGGCCGGCGGGATGAAACGCTCCGGCTAAGGCTGGTAATACACGCGGTAATAGCGCTGGGCGCCCCCGGCCGCCGGGTCGGTTTGGGAAGCGCTCGTGCCGCCGGCTGGCAGCGTGCCCACCGGCTGCCAGACGCCGGAGCTGAGATTGGTGCAATACTCCAGGGTGTAATTCGTGCCCGGCAGCGTATTG
>JAKQDQ010000158.1 GCA_029573725.1 Verrucomicrobiota bacterium | reverse complement strand
CTCATCGCGGGCAGCGGCGCGAATACGGTGGGGCTGGACAGCGGCGGCACGAACCCGGCCATTTATGCGGGCAGCGCCACGCCGGGCAGCGCACCGTTTCGGGTGACGAATGCGGGCGCATTGACGGCGACGAGCGCGACGGTAGCAGGTGATTTTTCGGTTGCGTCTAGCACTTTCGGCAGTACGGGCGTGCAGATGCAGTACAACGGTGGATCACCAAGATTTTATGTGGGTGATGGCAGCAACGCCTATATCAAATATGAATCAACAACTGGCTACCCCATTGTAAGCGGTATCTACATTCAGGGCGCGTCCTATGTCACAGGTAGCGTCTATGCTGGCAATTCTGCGGTACGTCTTAGCACGGATGGTCAGCGATTGGTGTTACCCAATTTAACCTCTATTGACGTTAAGACAGACATACCGACAAGCTCAAGCGCGATTCGTTGGTTCGCTGGTATTACTGACACATGGACAAGCGCAGCCAACTATACAGGGCAGATTAGTTATCGCTCCACCGGGACGACAAAGGCTGTCGATTGGGCTGCAATGTCCTACGTTGGCTCGACCGACTATGCCACTTATTACGCCCGTTCGATGTTATATGCTAACCGCTACAACGGCAGCACTAATAAGACATGCCGTGTTGAGGCGGCAGTGGACCCCGGCGCAGGTGGCGCCTATGTGACTCTCGACTGTGACACCGCCTATACAACAGCGGCAATGTATGTAGCTACCAACATGTCGGCGCTGTCAATTACCGACCGTACACCACATTATGACGGTGATGCACTGGCTGAACTGCGACAGGTGCGGGGCAAGACGCGCACGGTTAAGGGCAAACCGACACGGGAGATTGACCACGACACACTCCCGGCGTTTGCACGGGTGCGGGTGGTTGACGCTAAGACAAAAGAGGCGCGCGACGAGCGCGACCTGGGGGCAATGATCAGTATGTTAACGGTGGCTGTGCAGCAACTTGACGCACGGCTTGACGCTCTGGAGGGGCGAGGCAATGGCAGACAATAAAGTGGTATTCGCCCAGCGCGGACGAGAACTGGCAACAGCGTTGGCGTTGCAGATGAACGACCTGGCGGCATGGCGCAACACCTACTGGGATCGAACCTACAACGCTGGCGGCGCGGACGCAATCACGGACGAGAATGTTGTGGAAACCGGCGTGACGGCAGCGGACATCACGGGACTGGTCACGTTTGCTGATGCGCTCGACACGTTCTTGGTCAGTACTCGTCCCTATCTCAGTAACATGCGGCAGGACATGTGAACTATGGACCAAAAAAATGTACGCCTAACACCTGAGTCAAAGGCACTGCTAGAACAGCTAATCCGCGAGCGCGATGCTGCTGTTCAGCGACTCGATGTGGCGCTGCTGGCAACCAAGGCGGCGCAAGGTGTGCCGACCGACTGGCAGATTCGCAATCTGGACGAAGGGTTCGTCGCTGATGTTATTGCCCCAACTGAGGCATAAAAGAGTAGTGCCAGATACCGATGCCTTCGTCGGGGCCGGCGGGGACGATGGTAGCATTGGGCGCATTGGTTGGACGCGGCGTGGGGAACGGGAAACAACCACCCTCTGGACATGCCGGATCGGGCGTGGATGTGGGGCCGGGACTCGGCCGCGGTGTGGGGATGGGACCGCATCCCTCCGGTGGGCAGTTTGGGTCAGGGGTGGCGGTAGGGCCACCATCGGGCCGCGGCGTCGGATACGGGAAATCAGGTGTGTTAGTTGGCGGCGGTATCGTTTGCCCGGCGGCCGGCGCTGTGGGCAGCGCGACCAGGGCCACGGCGAACACGACTACAAACGCGGCGACAATCAAGGCGAAACGCATGGGGGTGCTCCTTTGGCTTACATGCGGCAAAACGCCACAACCATCATAGCACTGTTTTGTGCGGCTGGATCGGCCAAAGGTCTGATATGAGGCTGACATATGTGCAGCATGGAGGGATAGACAATGGCGGCAATTACTGACCTGGCGACCGCGAGCAGCATCGCAGCGGGCAACTACGGCGTCGTCAATCAAAGCGGCACTGACAAAAAATTTGACCTTGGCATCTTCGCGCAGTACAGCAGCGGCACGTT
>JAKQDQ010000157.1 GCA_029573725.1 Verrucomicrobiota bacterium | reverse complement strand
CTCATCGCGGGCAGCGGCGCGAATACGGTGGGGCTGGACAGCGGCGGCACGAACCCGGCCATTTATGCGGGCAGCGCCACGCCGGGCAGCGCACCGTTTCGGGTGACGAATGCGGGCGCATTGACGGCGACGAGCGCGACGATCACGGGAAGCATAGGTGCGACCGGCGGCGGCGTAATCTCTGGCAACTGGTACGTCGGTTACGACGTGTCCTATGCCGGTTCGATGTACTTCGGCTCCGGCGGAAAAGCGCGCGTCGGCACTAACGGCATGTCGCTTGTCATGGAGAATTTGGGTTCATCCCCCACTATCCCAACATCGAGCAGCGCACTGCGTTGGTTTCCTGACATCAGTGAGGGCTACTCGCACACAAACGCAAAGAACTATAGCGGCATCATCGGCTACAAACACACCGGCATTACCACGATCGATAACATCTGGACGGCGTATGTCGGCAGCACCGACTACGCTACCTATGCGGCGCGTGTCATGTTGCAAGCTGGACATATGGACGGCAGCAGCGTGTATACGGATGCGCGTCTCGAAGTGGTGCGGGAATCAGGCTCAGGGCTGCGCTATGTTGGCATCTACGGTGATCGGCTAGAGGTTAATGGTGCCATCGGTGCGGCTACTATGACCGCTCCTGGTGCATCCTGGGCAAGTGGCTCACTGATTTACACAGACACGGCAGACGGCGATCTGAAGGTGCGATTCGCCAACGGCACCGTCAAGACCTTGGCGACTAACTAGGGAGGATACACATGGCTATCACACTACCAACCGATGATGGGCTACCACTGTTCGAAGAGCTCGAACGGAACTACCGAACGGTCAAGCCGGCGGTGCAGGCGATCTACGACATGCTTGGCACCGTGGAGCGCATCTGGCAAACCAACGGCGTCAATCAGATTCTAGCGGCTACGCCCGATGACGCTATCCCGCTAGGGCAGGGCACGTTGACGGCGGCAGAATGGCGCGAGATTCAGCGGCTATTCTATGCGCTGCGCGAGTGGATACAGACACCGGCCACACTGAGCACAGATCCGGAAGGCACCACACCGGGGCCGATTCCGCTGGTGGTTATCAGCCGGCGCACTATGACGCCAGCGGGGGCGGGGCAGATTATCCCACCCCCCGCAACGCATAGCCTGCAAGAGATTGGAGGCGCATAGTGGACTCGCCAGTGCCTCTACCGCCTGAGTCGAAGGCTTTGCTGGAACGGCTGATTCAAGAGAGGGATGCCGCCGTGCAACGTCTGGATGTGGCAGTGATTGCCACAAAAGCGGCGTTAGGCGTGCCGGTCGAATGGACAATTCGCAGCCTGGACGCAGGGTTTGTGCCCGAATTTGTACAGGATACTGCAAAGGTAGTATGACTAATTTTGCCCAACCACTGCACAGAACACCAGATAATTTGCGTGCGGCAAGCCGGGGCGCGCCGGGTTTACCTCCGCGGTCGGCTCCACTGGCGGGCGGTCTGGTGTCGGCACGGCAGGCGTATTGGTGGGAACCAGGCAACCAGGCACATCGCAGCCGTTTGGCGTTGCGGTTGGGTAAGGCGTCAATGGTGGGATTTCGGTTGGACGCGGCGGCGGTATCGTCTGCCCGCTGGCAGGCACGGTTGGCAGCGCGACCAGGGCCACGGCGAACACGACTACAAACGCGGCGACAATCAAAGCGAAACGCATGGGGGCGCTCCTTTGGCTTACATGCGGCAAAAACGCCACATTCATCATAGCACTATTGGGCGAAGTTGTATCAGCCAATTCGCAGATAAGCGGCTGACTTACGGAGGGATAGACAATGGCGGCAATTACTGACCTGGCGACCGCGAGCAGCATCGCAGCGGGCAACTACGGCGTCGTCAATCAAAGCGGCACTGACAAAAAATTTGACCTTGGCATCTTCGCGCAGTACAGCAGCGGCACGTT
>JAKQDQ010000148.1 GCA_029573725.1 Verrucomicrobiota bacterium | reverse complement strand
ACGTGGCGGGTGGCGCTGCGGGGTTGCAGGTGATTAATGTGAGCAACCCCGCCAACCCGCAACGGGTGGGGGGGTGTGCCACCCTCGAAAATGCCTTGCGCGTGGTGGTGAATGGCAACTTCGCCTATGTAGCCGATGGATGGGGAGGCTTGCAGGTGATTGACGTGAGCAACCCCGCCAACCCGCAGCGAATAGGTGGACACCTCACCGCCGGGCACTCTTCGGGTGTGGCGGTCAGCGGCAACTACGCCTATGTGGCGGATGATTGGTGGGGTCTGGCCGTCTTCAATCTGCCCCAGGCTCCCCGCCCGCAGATTACCTCCATCACCCATGCCAGCGGGACCGCGACGGTGTATTACACCAATACGCTGCCGGGCACGAATTACATCCTGGAGTATTGCACCAATCTCAGCTCCGGCATCTGGCAGCCGGTGGGCGCACAGCCGGCGGGCGGCACGAGCGCTTCCCAAACCGACCCGGCGGCCGGCGGCGCCCAGCGCTACTACCGCGTGTATTATCAGCCTTAGCCGGAGCGTTTCCTCTCTGCGAACCCGGCGCGCCCGCCGGGTTCCCGAGGCCTGAACGGGCAAGCTGTCCGCGGGCGGGGACTCTCCGCGCTGGGGATTTGCGTGACCCAGTTTGGCCCGGGGTCATTGGCCCTCAAAGCTCCGCTTCCCTGGAGGGATGCCGGAAGGGCTGGCGCGCAATGAGCCTGGCTCCTCTTCCGTGCGCTGGGTTTCTTTGCTGCGGCGGCCCGGAAGCCGCTCAATCCGGCGAAATCAGAAATTGACATGCGCGGTCTGTTTTCATAATCTCGACTTCGTCCGGGTGGACAGAAGCGTTAGAGATATTTATCCGCGCCCGGGACGGGCGGGGTGGCAAAAAGCAAGCGTGGGCGCCGCGTTATGCCGCCTTCCGTTTGACGCGCGGAGAACGATGCCACACAGAGTCAATGATGATCAGAAAAGAAAACACAATGAACGTACACAAGCAATCCATGCGGTTTATGAAAAGTCACTCGGGCTGGGGGCTGTTAGCTTTGGTGCTGGCCCTGGCCGGGCCGGTTCGGGGGGCGGA
>JAKQDQ010000125.1 GCA_029573725.1 Verrucomicrobiota bacterium | reverse complement strand
TTGATTCACGCGACAATGGCCGGGCATCATATGACATTCAGCGACCTGACCGATTACGTGGAGCGGTATCTGGTGGCCGCGTTCCAGATGGGACGCAAGGGGTAACGCGATGGTGTTTGAATGGTGGACATTGAACTGGCAATCGATTGTGGCGTTGATTCCGCTCCTCCTCGGCGCAGGCGGCGGCATTATGGCATGGGCGCGGTGGCGTATGGACGCCCGGCTTAAGGAGCGCGACAGTGAGTTCTCGCACTTGCGCGACGTGATCAACGCGGCCCAGACAACCATCAAACAGCAGCAGGAAACCATCGACATCCTCGGGCGGCGCGTCAACGAACTGGAAACGGCGCGGAACCATGACTACGCCGAGATACAGGCCCTTCGGCGGACGGTTGACGAAAGCAATCTGTTAATCACCCGCTGGGGACAATGGGGCGCGGAAGTGATTGAGTTGCTCGAGGGCGCGAAAATCCCCGCGCCGGAACCGCCGGTAGCCGTTGAACGCAAGCCGCGCAAGAGGCCGCGATTATGACCACCATGTGGGAGTTGATCAACGCCGCCCGCGCCGCCAACGGGCTGCCGCCCTACGCCGTGAACGCGCGGCTGGCGCAATCGGCGCAGCGCCACGCGGCGGACATCGCCGGGAATCCCGTGCACACCACCGACCCGGCGCAGTACCACATCGGCACGGACGGCAGCACAATCTACCAGCGCATCCGCGACACGGGCTACGACCCGGCGCAATGGTCTGAGGTGACCGGCTGGGGATTCAACGGCGACAGGCAGGCCATGCTGAACTGGTGGCTACAGTCGCCGACCCATCGCGGGATCATCCTCAGCACAACCCTCACGGAGTGCGGTATTGCGATGGTAGACGCGCCCGGCAGCGCATGGCGGTTTTACTGGGTGATTGACTTCGGGCGGCCAAAGGGCGGGCAACAGCCGCAATATGAGGTGTACGTTCCTATGGCAGCGAACGATAACAGCATCGATTTACTGGACTATATCCGGGGCGACGGGCGCATGTATGATATACGTCACCTCGACGGCAGCACCGAGACGTTTCAGACGCAGCGCGAGGGCGATGATTTCTGGCAAGTGAAGAACAGCCAGTGGGAACATCTGCGCGTTGACGGCGGCTTCATCTGGCGCGGCGTGGACACGTCGCCGGGGCCGTTGCATGGCCGCAATCGCGCCTACATTCAATGGGAATCCGGTTACGACATGGCGCGGTGGTGTCCGCGCTTCATGACC
>JAKQDQ010000105.1 GCA_029573725.1 Verrucomicrobiota bacterium | reverse complement strand
TGGGTCGTTGCCGATCAGCTGCAACTGCTCGATGGTACTGATGCCTATCGCGCCCTCGGGAATGTCCGGGTCGTCCGGCGGCGCGGACGGCGTCAGCGCAACAAACCAGTTTTTGCTTGCCGTGTATGTTTCGGGGGCCGTCTTTAACGTGCCGCTCACGCCGCCATACCACGTCTCGTCCGGCGTGGTCCACGGGCCGCTAACGTTAATCGGCTTGTGATTTATGGGATACTCATTGATCACGCCATGACCTTCGCGTTTTCCACGGTCGGCGCGGGCTCCGGTTCCGGTGTGGGTGCGGGTGCGGGCGGCGGTGGACCAGCCAGTATCTGGATGTGCGCGTTCGCTAGCACCTGCATCGCCGTCACTAGCGCGTCAAGGCTTTTCTGTTGCTCGGCGGTCATTTCGCTGTCTCCGTCCTGCTGCCAATGGTGTCAATCTGAAAATGTATATCGAACTCAAGCAGGTATGCCGACTTTGCCGTAAACGTGTCATCAACATGCGACGAATTGCGGAACAGCCTGCATATCAGCATGCTGCTAACCGTTTTGCCCGTGCCGGAGATCGCAGTGAAAGAGGCCATGTTATGCACGTCCGTCGCCGCGTTGGCATCTATTACGTATATGGTCGTGGTCGTTGGAAACGCCACGCCAACATTTGCCCAACTGTATTCCAGTCCCCACTTAACGTTGCCCGCCGTGTTGTCCTCGCCAACCCAGTGCACATGCGGGTATATGTTTGTGCCCTCTTTGTAGGAATGAGGCAGCTGGAACAAAACCGACACCTCCTCCTCGTTGCTTGCCTCGTCGCCGAACGCAAGCACGATCCCCCCCTTATATTCCGTTTCTGCGGGGTTATAAAATCCGCTGGCGGGCAGGCGTACCGCCGTCGCGGGCGCACGCAAATCCTCCCACACAGGCGTGGTAAGCACAAGCGTTTTCTCCGTGCCGCATGTTATTGTAAGGTCCGTGGCGGCTGTCCCGGTTGTCTTAATTTCGTCCTCAATTATCAGGGGCATTTGTTTAGTCCTCAACCGTAAGTTTCGTCACCCATGACCCCGCCTCGCGCCGCTCAAATACAAGGTTATCGCCGCTCCGGCCGATACGCCAACTGCCGTTCGTGCCGGACGCACCAAAGTATTTATAGGCCGTGGACGCCATGATCTCATCGGCGTAAGTGGTCATGGTCTTGTCATTGTCCAGCGTAAGTGCGGGGCTTAACGTGGTGGTCGTGTTCGCGGTGGTGTAAATCTGGCACTTGCACCCAAGCGCCGTGGCACTATGCGACTCTGTTGCGAGGTAGCGGATTAAACCGTTTGAAGTAAAGGTCGTACCCGTCTGCCATGCGCGAAAAATCAGCGCGCCATTTTCGTCACCCGATTGCAGGTTTGCAGGCGTGGTGGATGTCCCGCGCGCGTTGTGTAAATAATACGAGCTCTGCGTACTGCTGTTGCGGTAGGTGTTGCAGCGAAACGACGATGACGCGCCGGACGATGTAGCGGTGACTATGCCCGCGACGGCCAGGCCACTACTGTCAATCGTTGCGCGGTTGCTCCCCGCCGTGGCAATGTCCACCGTCGTAGCCGTACCGTACAGGCCCGTGTCAGTCGTGCCAAAATTGATTGATGGCGCGGCCGCCGCCCCCGCTGGCACATCCAGCGCCGTAGCCGACATACCCGCCACGCGGCTACCCGCTATGGTCAGGTCCACCGTCGTAGCCGTGCCATACACACCCGTGCCCGCCGTGGCAAAGTTCAACGCGGGTGCCGCTGCACTGCCCGCCGTGGCCGTTATAACGCCGGTCGCCGTCACCGCCTCTACGTCCAGACGGCCAGCCACCTCCAGCCCGTCTGTGTCCACCGTGACAACGTTCACGCCGCTCACCGCCGTGGCAATCTCATTTGCCGCGCTGCGGTACAGGCCCGTAGTCGAATCGCCCAGCGTAACCGACGGCGCGCCCACTGTGCCCGCCGCCGCCGTCACCACGCCGGTCGCCGTTACGTCAACGCACGCTATGTCGCCGTCCGTGTTGACCGTCATGCCGCTGATGTCCAGCGTGTCGCCGCTTATCGCGCCAGCCACGTCGAGGCCCGTTGCGCGCAACGTGGCAACATTGGATTCGCTCACGCTCACGGCCACCTCGTTGGCCGCACTGCGGTAAAAGCCTGTGGTCGCGTCACCGAACGTCAACGACGGAGTAGCCTCGGCACCTGCCGCCGCGCCCAGCGTCACGCCCGCGATCGGCGTGGTCGCGTATACAG
>JAKQDQ010000100.1 GCA_029573725.1 Verrucomicrobiota bacterium | reverse complement strand
ATCCGGTTTCTGGTCGTTCCTGGCGTTGGGTTGACCTTCTCAAAGCCGTTGGGCTTGCGGTATGGATCGTACCCCCCGCCGCGCACGTCTGCCTCTTTAACCCCTTCCGTGCAGAATACTCGATCCTCGTCACCAAGCCGGACATTGAGCAACTCGGCGGTGGCGTAGAAGAAAAGCAGGTGGCGGATTGCCTTGGCGTCATACTTCTTTTGACCGGAAATTTCCGTCTGCCAATACCACGCCGAAGCCGCCATCTGGTCAGCAGTCACGCCGATGGGCCGGTACACCACTACGCGAGCCTTGCCCCGGCGCATATCGTCTTCCCACTTTTCAAGCGGTGTCATCTGCGCCACCTTCCCCATGTGTGCGTCACCGACAAACCACTGACTTCCGCACCGGATCAGCTTTGCGTCATGTGACAGGCCGGTGCCGGATAGAAGGGCGCGAAGACCCTGTGTGCGTAGCACGATCCCCTTGCTGATGAGGGCAGGGGTCATGCGGGATATGTCCATTCCCGGCAGGAGCGCGTCACGGTTGAACAGGGGGGCGGTCATTTCGTAACCACCAGATAAACAAGATACGCGCATATCGCAATCCACCCGCCCTGCTTGGCTAGTTCGGTCAGCACGGTCTCTTTCGGATTGGTGAATAGCTTTACGCCTGGGCAGTCTGCACGTCGCTTGAGGCACTCCGTTTCCGTCACGGTAGAGCGCCGGACCAGAATTCGGACGTGGCGGAGAAGGAGTGCGAGGGCGCGGCCTTGAGTTTCGGGGTCGCCTCCGTGGCCGTTTTGGAGCTGTGCCTCGATAGCCTCAAAGTCGTGGTCAAGCAGACCTTTGATGTCGTCATTGTCGCTCATCGCTATATCTTTCCGCCCACCCTCTCGGCCTTCAAGTTCTCGTTGCGCCCGGCAGGGTTTGGGATCGCCCATGCCCACGTCCTGCCGCCCTCGGTTGCCCTCACCTCCACACCGGCGTTATACGCCCCGCCCGGCTTCCGGGCTTGGAAGTGCTCCCGATTGCCGTTTGCCACGCCGGTGGATGCCAGCGTCTCGATCCTCTCACCGCCGCGCCAGAGTTCCACGCTCCCGCGATCCACCTTGCCCGTCCAGACCTCCGGTAGCAAGACGCGGAGCTTGCCGGAGTTTTCGCCGACAGGCTTCCAGATAAAACCAGGCTCCTTCCCCGTGAGGCCCGTTGGGACGGAAGAATCGGCCAGCAATCCCACATTCAGATACTCCGCAGGAAAATCCCCCGGGCAATTCGCCAGC
>JAKQDQ010000073.1 GCA_029573725.1 Verrucomicrobiota bacterium | reverse complement strand
GAAATTTAAAATGTCCTTCATTTCGACATTCGCAATCCGAAATCCGACATGCTCTTCGAAATCCGAAATGCTCTTCGAAATGTTCTTCATTTCGAAATTCGAAATTCGCAATCCGAAATGCTCTTCAGACTCCGCTGTACGCCGAAAACCCGCCGTCCACCGGCACCACGATGCCGGTCACGAACGCCGAGGCCGGCGACAGCAGCCACAACAGGGTGCCGACGAGGTCCGCGGGATCGCCGAAGCGCGCCATCGGCGTGTGGCTGAGGATGGTTTTGCCCCGCTCGGTCAGTTCGCCGCTCGCCTGGTCGGTCAGCAAGAACCGGTTCTGCTCGGTGAGAAAAAATCCGGGCGCCAGGGCGTTGACGCGGATTTGCGGCGAATACTCTTGCGCCATGTGCACCGCCAGCCACTGGGTAAAGTTGCTCACCGCTGCCTTGGCCGCCGAATAGGCGGGGATGCGGGTCAGAGGCCGAAACGCGTTCATCGACGAAATATTGACGATGACGCCGTGTTTTTGTTCGGCCAGATGGCGGCCAAAAACCTGACAGGCGAGCACGGTGCCGAGCCAATTGAGATCCTGGGTAAAGCGCAGCGCTTCCACCGGCAGATCGAAAAACGGATTTTCCGTCGAAGTGGTGGCCTGCGGATGGTTGCCGCCGGCGGCGTTGATCAAGGCGTCGATCCGACCGCAGCGGTCGATCACCGTCTGCGCCGCCGCGGCCAGCTGACTGCGGTCCAGCACATCGCCTGCGACGGAAAAGACCCGACCGCCGCCGGACTTGCCCAACTCGGCGATCTCTGCCGGCAAGTCGGGATTGCGGTCGATGACCGCCACAGCGGCGCCGCAGCGCAACAACCCGGCAACCATCGCCCGTCCGAGCACGCCATTGCCGCCGGTGATCGCGATGATCTGGCCGCTGAAATCGTAGGCTTTTTTTATATCGATATTGTGCATTTTTTTCCTTTCGATGGAACTTTAACACGTTGACACGTTGACACGTTCCCACGTTCACTCTTAAAATTCTCCAATGCATCCCAGGCCCGGCCGGTCGGGCAGGATCAGCCAGCCGTCGCGCACCTCGACGCCCTGAAAGGGGTCGTCGGAGATGAGCAGATT
>JAKQDQ010000065.1 GCA_029573725.1 Verrucomicrobiota bacterium | reverse complement strand
GATGACATCCTGGATGCCGCCGAAATTGGTTTCCCAGGCGCGTTTTAGCAAATACACCGAGAGGATCACGCCAGCGATAATCGCGGTGACGGGCAGAAAATAGGTCGCGACCGCCGAACCCACTCCGGCGAGCGCGGCGCTTATGGCCACGAACCCGGCCTTGATGGCGGGAAGCATGAGTCCCACCATGCCTACGGCGGCGGTGACGGCTCCGGCCACGACCAAAATGGTGCCGAGGGCCATGGACAGCCCCAGGACCACCCGGGCCACGCCCGACATCGATTTTGCCATGCGCTGCAGGAACAGAATGAAGCGGGATACGCCGTTGATCACCGGCGTGACCACCGGCAGTAGAGTGCGGCCCAGGATTTCGCTGAGGTTGGCCATCTGCTGGCGCAGGAGCAGGAACCGGGCTCCGATGTCCTGATTCATGGCGTCAGCCATCTGTTCGGTGACCGCCGTGCCGGTCTTCATGGCCCGGCCCACCGACTGGATATTGCCTTCGAGGCTCTCCATGCCCGCCGACATCTGCAGCAGGAACTTGACCGCCTCGTCGGAACCGAAGGCCTTCTTCAGTTTCACCTGGGCGGCGGCGTTGGAGAGGTCGGGGAACTGGCGTTTGATCTCCTGCAGGATGGGAACCACGCCCTTGAGGCGGCCGCTGGTGTCGGTGAAGGACAGGCCGAGTTCATCACCGGCCTCGGCGGCCTTCATGATGAACGCCTTGTACAGCGTGCCCGCCTCGGAACCGGGCATAGTGGTTTGAAGCTGACCAAGCACGGCGAGCTGCTCGTTTAGCGGGATGTTGCTCGCCGCCGCGACCGCACCGATGTTTTTGATGGCGTCCGCCATCTGGGTGCCGTTGGTCTTGAACGAGGCCACTGTCTGCGCCATGGCCCCGGAAAAGGCGGTCGCCCATTCCATGTCGGTCATGTCGGCCATGATGGGTTTGAAAATCCCGTAGGCCGTTGTGAAGGTGCCCACCATCTCCTGGGTGGTGGCCTTGGTTGCCTTTGCGGT
>JAKQDQ010000030.1 GCA_029573725.1 Verrucomicrobiota bacterium | reverse complement strand
CAAATGAGTTTGAATTTGCATTTCCGAAAAGCAGGGTTTCGGTGAACCCGACGTTGGCGTTGTCGTACACTCCCACCACCGTCCCGGTCACAAGCGCCTGCGCCAGATAGGGCATCTGCGTAATAACCATGCTCGCCGCCGACGCAACAACCAGCGCCTTGTTGGTCCAGGTGCCGTTGGTGTAAAATAGATATTCTCCATTTGCGGCCGTCGCCGTCGCAACATCCGCGAGGTCGTCAAGGTCGGCCGGGATTTCGTTGGTGGCCGAAACGGCGTTGCTTGCGACATACGCCTCCATCTCCGCGATGGTTGGGTAGCCGGTCGCGGTCAGCGTCCGAGTCCCAGCGTCGTAGGTGCCGTTCGCCATGTTGGTTGCTCCGCCATCGCCAAAGGAGGCCCAATCAATGTTTGTCATGGCTGTGGTTGTGGCCGTGCCCCAATCCACATCCAGGGCGGTTTCGAGACCGTTGCCGGTCATGCTGCTTCCGATATTCGTCACGCCCTGGGCTGGCAACCCAATCAGTGTTGCCCCTGTGAAGTCCCATGTGCCAATTCCAACGAGGTTGCCCGAGGCCGTATCGACAAAATGCGGGAATGCCGCCCATGCGGAATTGCTCGCGTCCCAAGTGCCGCCAACGTCCACATAGGTGTTCACCGTGTTGGTCGAAACGATGTTGGTATATACATAGGTGTAGGTGTAGTTGGTGCTGTACCTTACCTCGTCCACATAGGTCGTGCTGACGCCGACATAGTAGTTTGTGCTGATATTGACGGTCGTGATATTGTAGGTCGTGCCGGTCACGGTCAGATTGCCTTGGATCGTGGTATTGCCAGCCGTGAGCGCCCCCAGCGTCGTGTTTCCGCCCGAAACCGCCAGCGTTTTGAATTGGCCGTTGGTCGCCTGGACCGTCAGCCCGTTCGTGAGGCTGTATTTTGCCATGTCTGCGTTGTTGGTCAGCGGGAAGCCGCTGCCGTCGGCGGTCACGGTGAAGGCCAGGATGCCGTCGTTGGTCTCTACGCCGTGCGGCTCGTTGACCGTCGCGCCGAGGATCGTGCCTTGGGGCCAGTCGGTGCGGGTCACGCCGCCGAGGGTGAGGGACATCAGGTCGGCGTATCCTTTCCATTTTGGTATTGCATTTGTGTAAGCTGGAGGGACACCGATAAGTTCAACCAGCTCAATTTTACTGGCAGGGGCAATGGTTCCGCAATAGAACACAAGGTTGCTCCACCACATTGCCATGTCGATATTCGCCGCATTTGGGTACACGATTCCTATTTCGTTATCTGACATATATATGCGTTCGACATAGTTAGAAGAGCTTGTAGACCATAGAGGGTCGGATTCAGCGTATACTGGGGTGCCAGTAGCAACTTGAGATCCATTTGCCGTTATGGTTCCCGTAAGATCAAATGAAGGCGTATCAACGAATACACCTCCCGCTGCCCTAATGCTGAAGGTATTGCTCCCTGGGCTGTTGAATGCGTCCTCGCTTGATGCGTCGGACCACACGAAACTGTTCTGGCTGGTGACGTTGGCTCGGTATCCGAGTGCGATTCCGTTGTCCGCCGTGACCCCGGAACGCTTGCCGATGGCGTAGCCGTAGACGGGGGTGACGTTCAGTTCGCTTCCGACGATGATCTGCTGGCCGGTGACGGTGGTGGTGTTGTCCCCTCCGATGGTCCCGAGTGCAATCAACCCGTTGCCGTCCGGCGTGTTGGTTGTGCCATTTGCTGAAATGGCGAGCACAACGTCGCCGGTGTATGCGGCACCGATCATCGCCCTGGTGATGCCGTGCGGGTTGGTGTTTGTGTCGGCAACGTGGGACATGACGGCGTTGCTGACCGCCGCCCCCCAATCGCCACGGTACGCCTCGTTCGTTCCGGTGCCGTAGGCCACGGCAGCCACGTCACCGACGTACAGCACGCGGTTGCTGGCGGCGGTCCAGAGGGGTTCAGCGCCGGCATGGCTCTCCACAAAAGCAACCAGGCCCGCATTGCTTTCAGGATCGCCGGTAATGGTTTCCCACGAAACGGCATGGTAGTAGATTCCGTTCGATGAAGTCCCGATTCCTTCGGATGCCGCCGGATCATATTCCTCGATAAGCCGCCCCCTTGCAAATGTCGCCCTTCGCCCGGCGTTGTTTGTGCCGAAAATGGAAAAATAATAGTTTTCGTTCGGCGAATAAAACACGTTTGAAACAGCATTGAATACGACTCGATTGCTCG
>JAKQDQ010000015.1 GCA_029573725.1 Verrucomicrobiota bacterium | reverse complement strand
AGCCAAACGGCACGGGGCAGCGCGCCTTTTCAATCGGCCGGTTCATTCTTTTGCTTGCCCGGTTTCCTTGCGCAAATAAGCGACCCAGTAAAGACCGCCGACCAGCACCGCACCGCCGATGATATTGCCCGCGGTCACCGCCGCCAGGTTGTTGACGACTCCCGCAAAAGGCACCGCGCCGTGGCTGCCCAACGCCAGGCCGTACGGCAGAAAAAACCAGTTGGCGATCGAATGTTCGAATCCCATCGCGACAAAGGCGGTGATCGGAAAAAGAACCGCCAGGATCTTGTCGGTCGCGCTGCGGCCGCCCGTGGCCATCCACACGGCCAGACAAACCAGAGCGTTGCACAGGATGCCGCGGGCAAATGCGGTGCCGAATCCCAGACCTGCCTTGGCGCCGGCGATCTGCACCGCGGTTTCGCCCACGGCCCCGCCGCCGAGCTCGGCGATGCCGGCCCAGACGGCCAAAAAAACGATGCCCAGAGAGCCGGCGGCATTGCCCACATAGGCCAGCACCCAGCTTCGCAGCAAAGTGCGGGTGGTGATCAGGCGGCTCGCCCAGGCGATGGTCATCAGATTGTTGCCGGTAAACAGCTCGGCGCCGGCCACCACCACCAAAACCAGGCCGAGACAAAAGCTCAAACCGCCGAGCAATCGGTTGACGCCGAAGCCAAAATTCGCCTCAGTGACCACGACAATAAAGAAAAGCGTGCCGAGCGCGATAAAAGCGCCGGCGAGCACGGCCAGCGCCATAAACGACAGCGGTTCGGACTGCACCCTGGCAACCCCGGCACGCTCGAACAACCGGGCGATTTCCCGCGGTGGATGCACATCGAAATTCATCGGTTTTTCGTTCATCATCAACTCCCTATCGCGATGACCGTCAGATGTGGGTCGGCGGCGAATCCTCGTTTGTTTGGCCGGACCCGGTTTTTTGGCGCAAGATGGACTGGATGAATTCTTGTTTCGCTCCCGTATAAGATTTGCGGTCGTTTGCATAACGCCGGGCCAGCGCCAGCTTGAGCTCGGCGTACTCGTGCCGCAATTCGCCGTCCGCCCGCAGCAGATCGCGAAATTCGAGATAGTGTTGCCATTGCGGGTCGCCCTGCTGCACGACGTGCAGATGGACGCAGCGGATCTCCGGCGCCGATTCGCGCACGAATAGGTGGCCACCCTCCTGGCCGCTGTCGCGGCGATAGATATAGCCGGTCCTGGCGAGCGCTTCGATGATCTCCGGCAGTGCCGCCAGAGAGCGGACCGCCGCCGCAATGTCGATGACCGGCTTGGCGGCCAGACCCGGCACCGCGGTGCTGCCGATATGCTGAATATCGACGGCATGCCCGCCCAGCGCCGCCAGCAGATCTTCGCGCTCGGCAGCAAACCGTGCAGCCCACTCTTCCTGGTGAGGGACCACCCGGACATGGTGGCGCCGCAATCCGATCATCGCCTCTCCCCTTTGCTGTTTGCCGTCTTGTGAAATGGTCTGGATCCACGGTGCGGGCACATCGCCGCGTTCAGGTGTCGGCGCCGGCCTGCAGGCCGATGCCGGGATCATAGAGATTCGTCGACTCCGCATCGCTGCGCTCGGCCACGGCTCGCACAAAGCCGATCGTCCTGCCGCCATCGCTTTGCAGGGCTTGCCAGTCGGAAGGAAAGAGATTCCTGCCCGTCTCTTCCAGAACTCGTTCGAAATCGCACCAATGGCGCCAGCCGTCGCTCAATATAGCGGTTTGCACATTTTTGACCCTGCCGCACCGGCCCCACAGCTTCCCCCACCATTCCGCGGTTTTGAAACTCCAGCACTCGTCTTCCCAGAAGACCTTGCCGTTGGCTTGCGGAATCAACAGATGGTCAGGAACCTCTTCTATCTCCCGCATGAGTCCGGGCACGACCATGCCCAGCCGACCGCCCGGCCGCACAAAGCCGCTCAGATAACCGAGATAGAGCTCGTCCGTGCCGAAATAATGGTAGGCGTCCACCGAAACGACGGCGTCGAAAAACCCTTTGGCAAACGGCAGCGCGTGCGCTTCGACGCGCAGCGGGAAAACCGCGTCCTGCACGCCGGCTTCCTTTACGCGCCGCCAATTGTGATCGGGGGTGATCCACAGGTCGTTGGCCCAGACCTGGACGCCGAATTCGCGGGCCAGGAAGATGCTGGTCATCGCCCGGCCGCAACCCAGGTCGAGCACCCGCATGCCGGCTTTGAGCTCAACGGCGGTGGTCAGCCACTCCATCAGCCACAAGGCGTTCGGGCCCATCTGGTTTTCCAGCACCCAGTCCGCATCGTAACGGTTCGAGCGCGGAAATTCGGGTTTGTACAAAAGCGGTGCGGTCGTGATTGTGTGCCTCCTTTGCAAATGAATTTTTGCGCTTGCGGTTGGTTCAGCAGGCACGCGCGGCGTCCAGACCGGAGCCGACGCAGCGGCCGATTCGCAGCGGTCGCCGTAAAAACAAGCTTTCGATAATCCCAAAAGGTGCATCGATCTCAGGGAATCCAGCCGTTGAGCACGTGCGCGGCGTTGTACCAGGCAGCGGCTTTCTCATCCAAAGTCGGTCGCTGCGGGCTGACCAACGCGCCCGGCCCATGGCTGCCGTATTCAAAAAATCGCGAATCGGGTTCGAGATCGAACCAGATCCGTTGGCCAATGGAATCGGTGGAGGATATTTTCGCATAACCGATCGGCCCGATGTGGTCATCCATATAGCAGCGGATGAAAACGGCGCTGCCTGAAATCCGCGGATCCGCCTGCGGATGCCAGGGGCGGCCCAGCCGCACCGATGCCGCGGGCAGGGTTGAATCTTCCTTGACCAGATTACAGCCGTCAAACAAGAATCCATACGGGCAGTTGATCGGCGTGCTCGGCGCGGTGATATAACCGGTGGGATTCTTGTCCCGGCGGTTGCGCGACACAATCTCGCACTCTTGAAAAACCGCCTGACCGGCGCCGAAGATAAAATCGACATGCCCCAGAATCCGACAGCGATCAAAACAGCTGCGCCCCGTGTCGGGAAACAGCGTATCCTGATAACCGGCGATCTTGCAGTTGCGGAACACCGCCCGGTCGCTCTCGCCTGTCAGCATCACCGCCACGGCTTGCGGATTTTGGACTTTGCTCGGGTCATCGTCCGATTTTGCCAGGTTGGCCGGATAATCGAAGCCGTTTTCGATGGTCAGATTTTCGGCCCGAAAATCGGGCGCCGCCACCCGCAGCGTGGAACAGCCCCGGGTGCCGCAGGGCTCGCCGTCCGGGCCGGGCGTCGCAGCGCTGGCGGAAAAAGTGATGACCGTTGCGTCGCGCGATTCGCCGATCAGGCGGACATGGGCCTTGTCCACGCTCAGTTTTTCGCCGTAGCGGCCGTTGTGAACAAATATCGCAAAAGGCGATGAATTCGCTGCCGGCACAGCCTCGAGAGCCTCTCCGATTGAGGCAAAATTTTGCCGCCCGTCGATGACTGCCCCGGGCTGACCGGCGTATCCGGCCGTCACCACAGCCCGATAGACCGGCGCACGGGATTCTGTGCAGGCCAAAAAAAGCATGAGCGCAAAGAGCGAGGCAACACCTTTGTGCAGCAGAACATGTAAAAGCGATCGATACATCGATTCCCTTCATCGCAAGAGCAAAGTCAGACAGAGCAAGGCGCACCGGCCGTCAAAACACCTCGAGCTTGGCCATGTTCTCGACGGCTTCGCGCAGCCCCCGCTCTGCGAACTTGACCCGCCAGATTTCCACCGGCGTGTAGCTCAAGGCAACGGTCGTGCTTTTGACGACCAAAAGCCTATCCCCGACACCCAGGTGAAAAGCCTGCAGCATCGCCCCGGTCATGCAGATCCTGCCGCCCTGCAATTTGGTCAGGGCATAGGCTTTGTCCTGAAATCGATGCACGACCTCCGGTGCGGCGATGCGGTCGATATATTTGGCAAAGACTGTCGCCGCGGCTCGCGCTTGCGGTAAAAGAGCAAAGCCGCCTTCACCCCGATGCGTCGTCATCAGGAGCACGGCCGCATCCGGTTGCAGCCGATAGTGCAGCATCGCCCCGGGCGGAACGGCGATCCGCAGGTCCTTCCCGATCACGGCGATCGCATAAGCTTCTTTGGTCCCGGCTTTGCCCGGCATCAGGCTCGGCATTGGAGCTCCTCTACGGTGACATTCGAGTGCGGAGCAGTGCGTTCATCTTTTTTTGTACACCCTGACATAATCGACCA
>JAKQDQ010000161.1 GCA_029573725.1 Verrucomicrobiota bacterium | reverse complement strand
AAAGAAACCGTCCTGCTGGACGCGCTCATCCAGGCGCGCCCGGAAGCCGAAGTCGAGGTGCAGGCCCTGCAAGTGGGCCCGCTGGTGCTGGTGGCCAACCCCGCCGAATACTTCGTCCAATACGGCCTCGACCTCAAGCAGAGAAGCCGTTTCCCCTTCACCTTCCCCGTCGAATTGGCCAACGGCTGCGTCGGCTACGTCCCCACCGAAGAGGCCTTCAGCGCCCACGGCGGCGGCTACGAAACACGCCTGACATCCTACAGCAACCTGCACATCAGCGCGGGGCGGCAATTCCTCGAAACCGGCCTTGAACTGGCAAACCAGATGACGCCCGGCGCCGTCCCGCTCCCGCCGCCCGCGCCGCCGTTCAGCGCGCCCTGGTCATACGGCAACGTGCCCCCGGAACTGGAGTAATCCCCGGAACGCCGCTCCACCCGGGCGCGGCCCGGGTCTTTTGTTTTGTGGCCATGAGCCGAGAAGGTTGAGGCTGTGGGTTGGACGGCGGTTAAGCTCTTCGATGATTGGAGGAAGGGGCTGATCGGGGCAGCGGTGTGCCAGCAGGGCCAGATTCGCCAACAGGTAATCGCCAACGGGCCGCCCCGCGCCCAACGGGTGCTGTTGGTCCAGTTGGGTATCAAACCACCGGTATTCATCCCTTCGGACTGTTCGCGCGCGCAGCACCGCGTTGCCCGCAGAGTCGGCCGGCCGTTTTGAATCAATAGACGCTTTCACCCAAGCCCATGAAACTCGAAAAGCGGCTTGGGGTATGGCAAAATCTTTTCCCCCTCATCTGCCGAAACTTAAGCGCCGAGAATAAAAGGCTCTGATCAGACGGGCACCGCGGAGGCGCCCGCCCTTGACTTCGGCAGGGCCTTCACCCCACCGGCCTTAATGATTTCTATGCGCACCCCAACATCCCGTCCGTTCCCGGGAAGCTTGTCGCCACATTCCGCCAAAATGGTCAGAATGTTGAAAAACGCCTCCCCGAAGAATCCCTGGATGTCCTTCTCCAACTCGTCATGGCGGTTGGCTATGTGCGCCAATCGCTCAAGGTGGCGCCGAATCGCCAGCGCATGGCATTTAACGGATTCAACATGCGTCAGCGGTTGTCCAAACATCAACCCGATCCGCTGCTCCGTGGCCCGTGCATATCCTCGGATTTCCCCGAGCGTTAACTCAAGGTCCGTCCCGCTCTCAAGCTTCGAAATGGCGCTCTGGGTTACCCCCAGGGCCTTCGCCATATCCTCTTGAGTGATCCCCGCCGCCTGCCGTAACCGAACGAGGTAGTCCACCACGCGGGTCTCATTCTCGAGCTCCTTCACTCTGTTTTGCACCTCTTGAGACACGCCCTCCCCTCGCATCAATTCAGCCACCGAGCCGTACTTTCGCCCGGTTCCTTTCGCGGCTTGTCGTTCAAGTTCTGTGGTCATAACTAATCCTCTCTTTCTAACTGTAGGTTACGTGTATCGTTGCGTTTATTTTTCGCTGTCTGCACTATTCCTTATCCGCATCATCGTCTTCTCTATCTTCGACAACATTCCGCAGTGTTTTAACAAAATTTTTGCAATATTCTATATCGGCATGTTGAGCATCTTTGTCGCCAATCGCAATCAAATAGACCGTCTTTGTATCATCATCCGCGTATGTATAAAGCCTCGTCTCCTGTAAATTAGCACCTCCGCCCTTCTGGTCAACTGCCAGCACCCCGCCCGGTTCTGGGTGTAAATACCCAGCTTGCACGGCTTTAGAGTTCTTCGACGCCGCCAGGAACTTCATGTATCGGTCCAGGTTCCGCAGCACCGCCGCCAGCTCTTTCGGCCGCTTCTTGGCATAGTGTTTGTGGTCACGCTCCCAGCCGGCTGTAGGTTCGATTTGCCACATATCTGATCACGGATTGTATTCCTGTATGGAATATCGTCAACACCTGTTTTATTCCAGTTCAGTCGGCCCAGGTCGGCAGCCCCAGGCCCCAGTAACTCGAAGGCCGCCCACTCTAAACCGGAACGATTCAGCTTGAAAGCAGGGCGCACCGTTTGGCGCGCTTGGAGATATGAAACCTTCTCAAGCTATTGGGCCTCAGCCAGAGGCGGACCAAACGGTGCGGCTACAGATTGACACGGCGGCGGGATGCCCGTCCATCCGGATCGGGTTCACCGACCAACGCCTGACCGCTCACGGCGG
>JAKQDQ010000159.1 GCA_029573725.1 Verrucomicrobiota bacterium | reverse complement strand
CGCCAACTGTCAGGGCCAGGGCGTACAGTCCGATTTTTACTCTTGGGAAGGGGTTTTTCATGCTTGCAATCCTGTTCTTTATTTAATGCGAAGTTTTATGATGTACAACGGTTTGAGTTGTTTTAATCCTTTTTCTACCACCAGGGGCGCTGGATAGCAAGGAGGCATTCAGAAGGAAGCCCAAGCGCAAAGTGTTTAAGTCGGCGGGGATGTTTGTGTGCCGGTACGGTGGGGTTTTGTTCCGCCGTGGGGCAAATTGAAACTTGCCTCCGGGGCGAGTTCCGCGCAGGTTGGCCGGGCATGATGAAGCAATACACAATTGGGTTTTTGGCGCTGATGGCCGGGTTGGCGCCGATGGTCGGGCGCGGGCAGGTCGGGGAACCGGCTCCGCCGCTGATGATCAAGGAATGGATTCAGGGCCCGCCAGTGGAGGTGAAGCCCGGCACAAACCTGTATGTGATTCAGATTTTCACTACCGCCAGCCTCACCAATCAGGAAAGCCTCACGAATTTGAACGCGTTGCAGACTCGGTTCAAAGGCCAGGGACTGCTGGTTGTTGGCGTGAGTGATGAGCCGGTGGAGAAAATCCGGGAGTTTATGGCCCGCGACGGGAAGGTGATCAAGCATGCCATCGCGGCGGATGACCGGCGAAAGACCGCGCTCAGCTATATGCAGTCCGTCCGGCAGCGGGGCGTGCCCCACGTGTTCGTGGTGGGCAAGGACGGCCAGATGCTTTGGCACGGCCATCCGCAGGACGGGGTGGAGGAGGTGCTGGAGCAAGAGGTGGCGGGCCGTTACGACCTGGCGTCGGCGGCCCGCCTGGATGTCGCGCATATCCAGATTGATCAATATCTCACGCTGGCGCGCCAGAATGATAAACGGGTGCCGGCCGCGGGCCGGCAATTTTTAATCCTCTGGACCAATGACGTGGCGCCGTTGTGTGATTTGGCGCTGGCCATCACGGCCGACCGCGCGCCCCGGAAACGCGATCTGGAACTGGCGGCCGAAGCATTGGTGCGCGCGGAGGAGTTGGTGGCAACCAATTCCGCGCGAGTGGCCGAGGCGCAGGCGAGCTACCTTTTTGCGGCTGGCAGAAAAGCGGAGGGGCTGGCCCGGGCCAAAGAGGCGGTGGCTTTCGCCCAGGACCCCAGGGAGAAGGCGCGCGCGGAAGCCTTTGTGCGCCACCTGGAGACGCGCCGGGCGGACGACGTCCGGAGGCAAGTGAATCAATATCTTTTACTGGCGCGGCGGAATGATCCGGAAGCCGCGGCGGCGGGCCGGCGATTGCTGGGGGTCTTGACCAATGACATCGCGCCGTTATGCCACCTGGCGGTTCAAATCGTCAGCGACCCGCGGATTACCCGGCGGGATCTTCCGCTGGCCAACGACGCGTTGAACCAGGCGGAGAAACTGGCGCCCACGAATTCGACGCGCCTGGCGGTGAGCCGGGCCATCGTTCTTTTCGAGACCGGCAAAGAACAGGACGGCCTGGCGCGGGCCAGGGAAGCCCTGGCGGCTGCTCAGGGGGAAAAAGATAAAGCCCTGGCCGGGAATTGTCTGCGCACCATGACCGCCACGCTCGAGGCGGCCCGGACAAACCAGGCCAAGACAAATCTGCCCCCAAGCAAGTAGCCAAGCCCCCAAGTGAGGTTGCAGCAGCGTTCACTCGCCGCGCCTCTCGTCCTGTGCACCGGTGCATCTCAAAGCGATGACATCTTTCAACCCCGGGATGCGGAAAACGAGCGGCCAGGGTTGTCCCCGCATTTTGCCCGAGCACCCGCTTTGTTGTCGGTGGAGGTATGCCTGCCGACGGAGACCAGTCCGTGATCCGGTCGTTCGATGACTCCGAATTGGCTGAGGCAATGGGGGCGGATGCTGCGCCCCATTCGTTGTCGGTTTTCGCGCCCGGAATTGACAATGCCATCACTGGATGCTAAACCGATAGCCAGTCCCGTCCGAGGTGCGGTCGCCTTGGCCCGGA
>JAKQDQ010000153.1 GCA_029573725.1 Verrucomicrobiota bacterium | reverse complement strand
TATGACTGCCTCTGCTTCAAAGTCCTCTTCGGTGAACCGGCGCGAATTCCTGCGCTGTTCGGCCGCCGCCCTGGCCCTGGGTTTTCCGCTGATTGTGGCGCCGGGAGCCCTCGGCGCGCCGCGCCGCCCCAGCCCCAACGACCGGCTCCGGGTTGGCATTATCGGCATGGGCGGGCGCGCCCGCTGGATCCTTAAGCACGAAGCCCTGCCCGGCGCTGATGTCATCGCCGTGGCCGATTGCCACCTGGGCCGCATCCGCGAAGCCGCCCAACAAGTGGAGGGGGGCGACCGCTGGCGCGTCTATCAGCAATACCGCGAAATGCTGGAAAAGGAGCGGCTCGACGCGGTGTTTGTAGAAACGACCACCCATGCCCGCGTGTTGATCTGCATCCACGCGATGCAGGCCGGCTGTGATACCTACGTGGAAAAACCCCAGAGCCTTACGCTGGCCGAAGGCCGTGTCCTGGTCAAAGCCGCCCGCAAATACAAGCGCATTGTCCAGACCGGCTCCCAGCAGCGCTCGATGCCCATCAACGTCCACGCCAGCCGGCTCGTGCGCGAGGGCGCCATCGGCAAAGTCCACACTGTCATCACCTGCAACTTCGCCCCCGGCCGCGTCTGGAAGCCGCGCGATACCCCCGACGACCTTCCCGCGGAGCTGGATTGGAACCAGTGGTGCAATCAGACCGAACTCCTCCCTTTCTACCTGGAGTTGTACAATAGCTGGGGCGAATACGTCCAATACGACGGCGGCGGCCAGTGTTGGGGCGTCACCGGCTGGGGCACCCACAGCCTCGACCAGGTCCAGTGCGCCCTCGGCACCGATAACACCGGCCCGGTCGAAATCTGGCCGGAAGAACCGGGGCCGCGCTGCAAACTCACCATGCGCTATGCCAATGGCGTGCAGGTCAAACTGGAGGGCGCCAACCGCAACCTGGAAGACCTCGGCGCGATCTTTATCGGAGACAAAGGCCGCATCGAGATTCTCCGCGGCGATTACACCGCCGATCCGCCCGAACTGCGCCAGCACGCGCCCCCGGTGACGCCGCAAGGACCCAATGAGTCGGTCCCCCACATCGAGAACTTCTTTAATTGCATGCGCACGCGCAAGCCAACCAACGCCGACGCCGAAACCGGTCACCGCGCCACTACGCTCTGCCATCTCGTCAATATCTGCCGCACGGTCCAGCGCAAGCTCCGTTGGGACCCTCGAAAAGAGGAATTCATCGGCGA
>JAKQDQ010000147.1 GCA_029573725.1 Verrucomicrobiota bacterium | reverse complement strand
GTGAGTCGACCACTTCTTCCCCAGCAGTTGGTGGCCCACGGTGTTGAGATTCGAGCTGGGCTCAAGGAACGGTCCCGGAGTCGGACCGCTCAACTGAGCCGGTACCCTTGGGAAACGATTTGTTAAGTTAGCGCCTATGGGTCTTCCCCCCCGCACGGTGAGGGACCCCGGCAGACCTGAAATAACCGGCGACCCGTCTCCGACCAGGGCCAGGCTATGGGCCCCACCGGCGCGGATCGCCGCGATGCCTGGCGGAGCCCCTGGCGGCTCCGCTTGCTGACTGTAATTCCCTCCCCAGGCCAGAATTTGTCCATCGGCGCTCAAGGCCAGACTGTGATCGCCGCCGGCGGAGATGGCGGCGGGATTCGAGACCGCGTCCGGCACGGTCGCCTGGCCGTGGGAGTTCCTTCCCCAGGCGACCAACTCGCCCGTGCTGCGCAAGGCCAGCCGGTGCCCGGCGCCCGCCGCGATTGCGACGAGGTCGTCATGGGGCGAAACATCGCCCCAGGTGGCCAGCCGGCCATCCGCGCACAGGGCTAGGCTGAAGAAATCTCCCGCGGCAATCGCGACGACATTGGTGGCGTCCTCGGGGACGGCTGTCTGTCCGAACGTGTTGTCACCCCAGGCCACAACTGCGCCGTCGGCCAACAGAGCCAGGCTGTGTCGGCCCCCGGCCGCCACCACCACCGCGCCCGGCAGAGACGACGGCACCGTGCTTTGCCCGTAACTATCGTCGCCCCAGGCGGGCACGTCGCCGGAGGCGGAGAGGGCCAGGCTGTGCGCCTGGCCGGCGGCCAGAGAAACCAGATTGGTGGCGAACCCGGGAACTTGCGCCTGGCCGAAGGCGTTATCGCCCCATCCCAAAGCGCGGCCATCCGCCAACAACGCCAGACTGTGATTTTCGCCCGCGGCAATCATCACCACGTTCGAGGCCGATGGGGGCACCTGAGTCTGTCCGAGCGTGTTGTCGCCCCACGCGAGAACCGGCGTCACGGCGAGCCGGGCGACCCTTCCGGTCACACATCCCGCGGCGTTACTGGCCACCAGGGAGTAATCCCCGGCATCGGCATAGTTCAATGCCGCAATGACCAACTGGGACGAGGTCACGCCGCTGATCCGTTCGTTGTCCACCAGGTCCTTGCCGTTCAACCGCCATTGGCAGCTCAGGGGCGGACGGCCATAAACCGCGGCGGACAGGATCAAGGGCGTTTGCGGCGGCGCTACGGGGCGATGATCCCGCGCTTCGATGAAAGGCGATTCCAGGACGGTTAAATCCGCCGGCAGGCTGGCGGTCAGGCCTCCTCGGTTGGTGGCCCACAGGGTGTAGCGCCCCGCCTGTGCCAAGGTCACTTCGGCCAGCGTCAGGCACCGATTCGTCATGCCGGGAAGGGGGGTGTCATGGTGGTACCATTGCAGGGCCATCGGGCCCGTGCCCACGAGGTCCGCATCGAAAATCGCCCGGCCCCCCACGTGCGCCACCACCGGCTGTGGCTGCCGGCGGATGCGCGGGCGGCCGGATTCCGTCAGGACCAGGAGGTGATCCTCGCCCGCCGCGATGCTGGCCAAGGTGCGGGGGATTTGGGGGAGCGGCGAAAGGCCACGCCGGTCTGAACCCCAATGTAACAGGGTGCCGTCCGCCCGCAGGGCCCAGCTGTGGCCCCAGCCGGCGGCAATGGCGATCACATTGGTGGCGTCCGGCGGCACGTCGGTTTGTCCCTGGGAATTATCCCCCCAAGCCACGACGGCGCCATCGGCGCGCAGGGCCAGGCTGTGCTGGAGGCCGGCGGCAATTTCCACCACGTTCGTGGCGGTGGCGGGCACCGCGTTTTCCGATCCCCAAGCCACGACGGTCCGATCCTCCCGCAGGGCCAGCGTGTGGAGGTAGCCGGCGGCGATGTGGAGGATGTTGGTGGTGGCGTCCGGCGGGATGTGGGTCTGGTAAAACGCATTGTTCCCCCAAGCCACGACCGTTCTGTCCGCCCGCAGGGCCACGCTGTGCGCCCAACCGGCGGCGACGGCCACCACGTTGGTTGCGGACGGGGGCACGTCGGTTTGCCCGTCCCAATTCCGGCCCCACCCGACCACGGTCCCATCCGCCCGCAGCGCGAAACTGTGGTCGCCCCCCGCCGCCACCGCCACGGCGTTGGTTGCGTCCCCGGGCACCTCCGTCTGTCCATCCACGTTTTTGCCCCAGGCCACCACCTGGCCGTCGGCCTGCATCGCCAAGTTGTGGAACGCCCCCGCCGCAATGGCCCGCGGATCGGTCAATCCGGGAGGCACCTCGCATTGCCGGACCTGATTGTCCCCCCACGCGCCCACCAGCGAAATCGGCGCGGGGATGGGGTTGATGACCACTTCCATTGCCGGGCTGCTGACCTGCCCAAAGGCATTCGAAGCCACCAACACATAATGGCCTGCGCCCGTCGCCGGGACATTGGGGATAAAGAGATGCCGGTGAGTCGCGCCCGCAATCGGGTTCCCGGCTTGATACCACTGAAACGTCATGGGCGGTGTTCCCGCAACGTCGGTATAAATCAGCAAGGGACCGCCGGCATGGACTTGGAGGGGCTGTCGTTGATCAAGGAAATTAGGCGCACCGGATTCGCGCAACACCAGAACGTGTCCTTCGCCCGCCTCGAGCTGGGCCAGCCGGCTGATCCCCGGCGGACTGTTGGTCACGCCGAAATGGGCTTCACCCCAAACGATCAGGGAACCGTCCGCCCGTTGGGCGACGCTGTGAAACCATCCGGCCGCGATGGCGACCACGTTGCTGGCCGCCGCCGGCACATTGGTTTGGCCATAGGTATTGTCATCCCAGGCCAGAACCCGGCCATCCGCTTGCAAGGCCAGACTGTGGCCCCAGCCTGCGGCAATCGCCACCACATTCGTCGCTGTGGCGGGCACTGCGGTTAATCCGCCCCAACCCACCACGACCCCATCTGCCCGCAGCGCGAGGGTGTGGTAATACCCCGCCGCGATGGCCACCACCTCATCGGCCAGGAATGAAACGCGGGTCTGGTCATATTCGTTGTTCCCCCAGGCCACGACCGTCCCATTCGCCCGCAGGGCCACGCTGTGCGCCCAACCGGCGGCGAT
>JAKQDQ010000133.1 GCA_029573725.1 Verrucomicrobiota bacterium | reverse complement strand
GACGATGGCGGTGAGCCCGGGCGGGAGCGGCACGACCACGCCGGCGGTGGGGGCGCACAGCTATTCCCCGGGTTCATCGGTGAATATCACGGCGACACCGGCGGCGGGCTACCAGTTTGTCAACTGGACGGTGAGTGCAGGTTCGGCGGTGGCCGCTCCGACCAGCGCGAGCACGACGGTGACCATGGATGTGGCCAAGACGGTGACGGCCAATTTTGCGCTGATCCAGTTTGCCCTGACGATGGCGGTGAGCCCGGGCGGGAGTGGCACGACCACGCCTTCGATCGGCATACACAGCTATGCGCCGAACACGGTGGTGAGCATTGTTGCGACACCGGCGGCGGGCTACCAGTTTGTCAACTGGACGGTGAGCGCGGGTTCGGCGGTGGCCGCTCCGACCAGCGCGAGCACGACGGTGACTGTGGATGTGGCCAAGACGGTGACGGCCAATTTTGCTCTGGCCCCGGTGACATTGACCATGGCGGTGAGCCCGGGCGGGAGCGGCACGACCACGCCTGCGGTGGGGGCGCACAGCTATGCGCCGAACACCCCGGTGAACATCACGGCGACGCCGGCGGCGGGCTACCAGTTTGTCAACTGGACGGTGAGTGCAGGTTCGGCGGTGGCTGCTCCGACCAGCGCGAGCACGACGGTGACCGTGGATGTGGCCAAGACGGTGACGGCCAATTTTCAGCTGATCCCGTTTGCCCTGACCATGGCGGTGAGCCCGGGGGGGAGCGGCACGACCACGCCTGCGATCGGCTCGCACAGCTATGCGCCGAACACGGTGGTGAACATTGTTGCGACGTCGGCGGCTGGCTACCAGTTTGTCAACTGGACGGTGAGCGCGGGTTCGGCGGTGGCTGCTCCGACCAGCGCGAGTACGACAGTGACCGTGGATGTGGCCAAGACGGTGACGGCCAATTTCACCCAGATCACCTATACCCTGACCGCCGGCAATGACGGCCATGGCACGGTGACGCGGAATCCGGTTGGCCCGGCCTATGCTGCGGGCACAACCGTTACCCTGACACCGGTGCCGGCTTCGGGGTATCAATTTGGCTCATGGTCAGGCGCCAATGCCGGTGATATTGTCAATACCGGCGGGGTCTATACCATCGTGATGAACGGCAACAAGGTGGTAATGGCCAATTTTATCGAGGCCGAATATACCCCTGTTGTCGAATTCTGGGCCACGCCGACCAGGGGCTATCCCGCCCTGAGCGTCAAATTCACGGACGCTTCCGAGGGCTATCCCTACGCATGGCTCTGGGATTTCGGCGACGGCCAGACCTCCACCGAGCAGAATCCAACCCATGTATACTGGCAGCCCGGCAAATATTCGGTCACCCTGACCATAACCACCCAGATGGGCGTCTTCTCGCTCGAGAAAGAGGAGTTCATCTATGTATGCGGGTTCGAATTCTGCTCCTGTGTGCTGCTGGATCTCTTTGATAATGGTCCGAGTTTTGCCAGCGAAAACTGGAACAACGCTATCGACCGCGACGCCAGCGGCCTCGACGGCACGGTTTCCGCGGGCGGATCGCTCCCCTATGCGATCTTCAGGTTCCATGATAACAAGTCCAAGCAAATCAACATGATCCGGCTTATGACCAACACAGATGTCGGCATGGAGGAGCGCTGGACCAAAAACTTCGAGGTCTATATCTCGAACACGGGCCTGAATGATGCCGATTTCAAACTGCTCCTGCGCGGCACCAAGAAGGGCGGGGCCTGGGAAGAGTTCACATGCGCACCCACGCAGGCGAAATACATCAAGCTGGTCCTGACCAATCCCAATTCCGGCTGGCGGCAGCTGGGTGAATTCGAGGTTTGCGTAGTGAAGGAGTATCCGGATCTCGTCAAATCATCGGTCAAGGCGACCTCTCCTCACACCGCCAACGGCGTTGATGCCTCGAAAATGACCATCACTCTGAAAAAACCGGATGGTTCGGCGCTGACCGGCCTCTCGA
>JAKQDQ010000019.1 GCA_029573725.1 Verrucomicrobiota bacterium | reverse complement strand
TTATTGTCCCAAGTGCCGCCGCTCCCAACCGGTCCGCGAGCGGCTGTTGCTGGTGCTGCCGACGGGAGAATTGCATGACCTGGTCTGCTCCCGCTGCGCCACATCGCTGGGCAAACGCACGGTGAGCGCGCCGGCGGTGGCACCCGTCCGCGCTCGTTCCCGCGCGGCCCGACCCGCTCCCGGGCGGGGATTGCTGCGTTAATCGCTCCCGGCGCCCCGGGCGCCGGAATGGGTTTTCGGAGCCGGTTTTGGAGGAGAAATCCCGCGCCCGGCCCGGCGGCGAAACGGGCCAGCCTGGCGTTTGCCCGGGTTCGCGCTCGTGATCGGCCGAGGCGCTCGGGCCCCCTGCCCCGTCCCCTGCCCTTTTCCTCGCGCGCCGCGGAGTCTTTTGTTTTGTAGGTCATGAGTTGAGGAGGTTGAGGCTGCGGGTTGGACGGCGGTTAAGCTCCTCGATGATGGGAGGGAGGGGCTGATCGGGGTAACGGTGTGCCAGCAGGGCCAGCAGGGCGCTGCGCAACAGGGCCAGATTCGCCAGCAGGCGGGGGTTGCGACTGCGTGAGGTGTCCTCGCCCATCAACGCATCTCGGCGCCAGTGATTGCGGATTTCCACCCCTGCCCAGTGGCCCCGAGTCAATTGGAGCCATTGAAGCGGGCGATAGTGCTCCGGCGGGGCGCTGGAAAGATAGTAGTGTGATTCGATTGTCGTTTGGCCGCTCTTTTTGATCGTGCGGTGATTGCGCTGCACGATCAGGGTGCGGGCAAAGGGGAAATCGGCGTGCAGGGGTTCAATGGCGAAAGGATACAGGAATCGGGGTTCGACGCGTCCGTGCCCTCCTTGGGTGTCGACAAAAAAGGGGTGTCTGGCAGTGCGTCCAGGGTCTGGGCGATTTGGAACAGATGGGGTTGATTGGCTTTGATCTGAAAGAGATAATCGCCGCCCTTGTGCACGATCGTCTGCGCCAGTTTGCGTTGGCAATGCAAGGGATCGGCGGTGATGAGCTTGCCATCCAGGGCCGGCAGGCTTTCCAGCAGGGCGGTCGCGACTGTTTGTTCGCATCGTGCCGTGCCTTCCTTCGCGTCATAAACGGCGACGGCCTGGGGCGCCCCGTCCTCGTGCTGGGCCAGGGTGAGCAGCCCGATCTGGTCCCGAATCATTTTACCATCCAGCGCCAGGGCTTGCGGCAACTGGCCGACCTGGCGGCAAAGCCAAGTGCTGAGCAACGTGGCAAAGGTTTCGGGGTTCATGCGCGTAAGCACCTGGTAGAACACGTCATACCCCGGCACCTTATGGAAGTTGCGGGTTCCTTTCTTCAACGGCAAGCCCAAAGGGTGGCGCTGGCGTTGCGTCAAGGTGGTGGCAAAGCGGGCAATCTCGCGCCGGCCAGCCACGCCTGCAGGGTCGGCCGGCCGTTTTGAAGCGAAAGACCTTTCATCCCAGCCCGCTGAAATCGAAAAACGGCGTTGGGTTTAGGAAAATCTTTTCCCCTCATCTACCGAAACTCAGGCGCCGATAACAAAAGGCCCTGCGGAAATGAACTTTTTCTGGTATTTTTGTGTTGCGCTTGTTGAGGGGGGGGCGCTACTATTACATTTAACTCAGTGGTGTAGCGCCACAGTGGGGCTACCTGAGCGGTTACACTTGGCGTTTAAACGCGCAGGCGTTCTCGTTTGATGTATTGGCTTGCCAAAGTTACGGCTTATAGGATCTTATCCGCCCTCCCGGGTGGTGCCGTGTTGTATCGGTTCATTCAGGAGCGCGTTACCAAATCGCTGGTGCCGGCCAGCGAGCGTGTGAGCCAGAAGATTGATGTGGGGCTGGAGTATTTCTGCTGGCTGGCCAACCACGGACTGCGCGAGCGCCTGATCGAAGGGGTGCATTTGGACTTTGGCGCGGGTTGGCACCCCACTATTCCGCTGCTCTATTACTGCCTGGGGGTAAAGCGGCAGCATCTGCTCGATGTGGCGGCGAATCTGGATGGGCAGATGCTGGGGCAGACGATTAAGGCGTTTCTCACCGTCGTCACGAATCCGCAATGGCCGCATCGCGCGAAGCTGGGGCGGTTGCCGCCCCAGCTTGAAAACTCGAACTGGCGGGAGCACCTCGCCGCGATGGCGATTTCTTACCACGCACCGTACTCAGATACCTTTGCCGCGCTGGCGGGCAGCGTGGATGTGGTCACCAGCACGCAAGTGCTGCTCTACGTTCCGCGTCCAGTAATGCCTGGTCTTTTCAGCCAGGTCCACGCCAGCCTGAAGCCTGGCGGAGTGTTTATGGCGACGGTCCATCTCCGGGATATCCTCGCGGGGAACCCCCATACCAGCACTGACAAATACAACCATCTCAAGTACTCGCCTGAGTTATGGGAGCGGTGGTTCAACTCTTCGATCATGTCTTTCAATCGGTTCAAGGCGCCCGATTATCGCGAGATGCTGGAGCGAGCCGGATTTGAGGTGGTTCATTTCGAGGAGGAGCCGGCAACGACCGAGGACTACGCCGAGCTGGACCGCATCGAGATTCATCGGTGTTTCCAGCACTACACCCGGGAGGAGTTGGCAGCCCGGGGATTGTTCTTTGTAGCTCGCAAGCAATGATCCTGATTCTGACTTATCACAAGGTCCTCCCGGGCCTGGACCACGAGTCTGGGTTTTATAGTATCCAAGCGGAGCAACTGGAACGCCAGTTGGAGTTGCTGGCGCAAAGCGGCCTCCACGCGCTTTCCCCGGAGGAGTTGGTTGAGAATGGTCCGGCGGCTTCGCGGGCCTATTTTCTAAGCTTCGATGACGGGACCACGGACCATTACAAAATCGTGCTACCCATGCTGGCGCGTTACGGATGCCGGGGAGTTTTCTTCGTTCCCACCGCTTGGCTGGACCGACCGGGGTTCCTCAGCTCCAAGCAGGTCATCGAGCTGAGCCAGGCAGGACAAACCATCGGCCTCCACAGCCACGAGCATCGGCGACTGGATCAACTGGGAGAGAAAGAAATCCGTATGCAGATGGATGCATCGCGCCAGATCATTGGAGATTTGACGGGCAAGCCCCCGCTTTTCTTCGCCCCGGTGGGTGGCTATATGAACCGGACTGTTCGGCGCATGGCCTTGGAATCAGGGATCCGCGTCATCCGGACCTTGGAATGGGGTTACAATCACGAGTTTGACGGTGCCGCGCTGCAAAGCATCCCGGTGAATCGCCATTGCACGGAACGCAAGTTCCGACAGCTCCTGGAGTTTCGCCGCCGGTCCACGATGCTCTACGCAGCCAAGGAGATTACCAAGAAGATGATTCCTGGCCGGGCGTACAAATCGCTACGCCGTTTTGTGTTCGAACATTCCGCAGAAAAGTGGGCCGCATGGAGACGCACTCGAGACTGATCATCGGGGCGGGCCTGACCGGCCTTTCCTGCGCGTATCATCTGGCGGGGGATTATCTCCTCGTGGAGCGCGAGGGCGAGCCGGGCGGCATGGCCCGCACGCACGAGCGTCATCCGGGCTTCCTATGCGACTGCACGGGACACTGGCTGCACCTGCGGAGCGATTATATGAAGGCGCTGGTGCGGAAGCTCCTGCCCGGCGGACTCGTCGAGCACGGACGAAAAGCCGTCATCCACCTGTGCGACACGTTCACTCCTTACCCGTTTCAGGCCAATACTTACGGGCTGCCCCGGGAGGTGGTGCTGGAATGCCTGATCGGATTGCTCAAGGCCCGGCACCCTGAAGATTTTGGCTTGAGCCCGGCGGCGGCCGCGCCGCGGGACTTTCGGGAATGGATCGCGCGGAACTTTGGCGAGGGCATCGCCCGGCATTTCATGGTGCCGTACAACGAGAAACTCCTGGGCGTGCGGCTGGAAGAGTTGCGTCCGGAATACGCCGAGCGGTTTATCCCGCGGCCCTCGCTGGAAGATGTCGTCAAGGG
>JAKQDQ010000130.1 GCA_029573725.1 Verrucomicrobiota bacterium | reverse complement strand
GCGCCTGTGCCACAGCCCTCGCGCTCCCTCCTGCCGCTGCGGGTCATCTGGTGCTTCCCCGCCAACCGCCGCTTCGCTACCCTCGCGGCCATCGTGACGATGCCTTTCCGCATCCTGAGTCTGCTGCTGTGCCTGCTCGTGGCCGGGCCGATGAGCACGCCGGCATGGGCGCTGGCGCGGCCAGAAACTCGCGTCGGGAAAATTTTTTCAGCCCCCCTCAAATCCGCCGCTGCCGACCTCGACCAAACCCTTGATGCACGCTGGGAAAACCCCGCTTGTGGTTACGACTTCGCATCGGGTGTGTGCAAATACCTCTATTGCCATGCAGACCCTGTAAACCGGATTGATCCATCTGGAATGATGGACATGATCCAGTTGCAGGCCGTGATGACAAAGATCAGCGGGGTCGCAGCATACACTGGATTCCGGGCAATTCTGGTATTGAATCGCGTCACAGTGATTGTGTTCGAGGCAGTCACAGGAAACACCGTTATCATTGGCGGAGGGGGAGCGGTGGTTGCTCTTAAACAAGGCACGAAGATGGGGGGTGTTAGCTGGCCAACGTGGCAATCAATCGGAAATTTGTTGAAGGGCAGTGGCAACAAGGTTGGAACCTACAAGGAGGTTGCAAAGGTTTTGGAGAGGGGAAGCGGTCAGCAAGCAAATCACCTGAACCAAGCGAAAGCGTTTACAAACATCCCATATGACGAAGGCGTAGCAGCGGCGATGGGAGGCGGCACAAATCTCAAGGGGACTCAACACTGGAGATTCCACGATGTGTTGGAAGCTTTTTGGCGACCGTTTCGAGCGAGCGGAACAAAGCCGACCAATACTCAATACGCCAAAGCCATGGAAGAAGGACTTGAGGCGGCGGGATACGCCCCCGAAGAGGTTAAAGCGCTCTCTAAACTCGCGGAAGAGAGCCGGGTCAGTTTTGGATACCACGACGGGCCGGGAGGTCTTCAGCCGGAAGTCCCGGGCGCGATACCCGGCATGTAGATTTAATTCCCATGATAGCTCCAGAAGAAAAAATCGCGGAGGCCAGAGCCACCTACGGGCGGTCAATCGGGGAGATTCTGGCAAAAGAGCCGGAACGCGGCATCTACAAGGTTCTTGGTGCGATTGAGGTTTTGGTTGGATCGAAAATCCACCAGAAGCTTCCGACGTCTCCTTCAGAACGAATGATTTTCGCGTTTACCTGGCTGGCCCGCGAAGTTCAAAACGGCGGCTTCCATCAGTTCTTCGTTAATTCGGCTGGAGACTTCTGGAAAGATGTTTCGAGTGGTTTGGTTGCAGTCGGTGATGAGAATGGTTCGGCACTGTTCCGGCAAGTGCTCTCAATCTTTCCCGACTCATCTCCTTCGGAAGACCGGGATGCCCGGCTCAACCAACTCGACGAATTGGAGGAGCAAGACGAAGACAGAGTTTGGGATCACTTCAAGAGCGTGACCGATCATTACTTCCGAACTCCGTTCCCAAACTGGGAATTGGTTTACGTTTACGTCAAAACACATCCAGACGAGTTCGATTTGCGGAATGCGTAACGCCCGTTGTCCCGCCAAAAGGTGTGAAGGGGATCAGCGGCGCTGATACCCTTTCCAAAGTTGTTCACCAGGGCGCGGAGCGACGCCCCGGGAAGCGGGAGCGCAGCGCCCTTGTGAACAACTTGGCGGCGGGCGAGAGTCCCGCCGGCAGTCGCAGCTTTGCCCCGACGCTTCACGGTCGCAGCGGCGCAGTCCCCACAAGGACCAGCCTGAGATCACCGGTGGCGGCGGGTGCGTCCGGGCCAACCTCTGAGAGAACCGCACCCTGCGAGGGTCCCCGTATCAGGTCGAGGCCGTCCCCGGAACGCGGCGAGGCGTCTGCCGCAATGAAAGGACAACGTATGAAAACGTGGAATGAACTGACGCACTTCGCCGGCCTGGACTGGGCGGGCGATCATCACGACGTGGCCGTCGTGGAGAGAACAGGTAAAGTCGTGGCCGAGTTCCGCATTGAACACGAGCTGCGAGAGTTATTCCGGCGGCGCGCCCAACGAGAAGATCACCTGGGGCAAACTCGACAAAGCCACGCCGAAGTTCATCATCGCATCGGACGCGACCCTTGTGGCGCCGTTGCTCTTTGCGCGCGCATGGCGCGATGGGTAAGATGCGAACGCTCGAATAACACATTATGAAAACCAATACTCACCACACCACGCGGCGCTCCTTCCTGAAAGCCGGCGCCACCCTGTCGGCGGCACTCGTCACCGGCGCCCCGTTTGTTCGCGGCGAAGACAAGGCGGGAGTCAGAATCCCGCGAGTCGGCGCGGGCGGGCATCAATATGAAGTGCTGCACGATTGGGGGGAGCTTCCGAATGGCATCGTCTATGGAAATACCCATGGCGTGGCCGAGGATTCGCAGGGGCGCATCTACATCAAGCATACCGTTCACCAGAGTAGCCAGGTGGCCGACGCGGTGGTGGTTTTCGACGCGGAGGGAAAATTCATCAAGTCGTGGGGGGCGGATTTCAAAGGCGGGGCCCACGGCATGCATCTGGTGAAGGAAGGCGGCAGCGAGTTCTTTTACCTTTGCGACACAGCCCGCAAAATAGTGGTGAAAACCGACCTTGATGGCCAGGTGATCTGGGAACGCGGTTGTCCGGAGGAAACCGGCGGCTACAAGAATCCGCAGGAATACGTGCCGACCAATGTTGCGACCGCGCCGGATGGACGCGTCTTTGTGGCTGACGGGTATGGGCGGAATTACATCCATATCTATCAACCAGACGGCACCCATGTGAAAACCTTTGGCGGCAGCGGCAGGAATCCGGGCCACACGAGTACGCCCCATGGCCTCATGGTGGATACGAGGGGTGAAAAACCGCTCCTTGTCGTCGCGGATCGAAGCAATCGCCGGTTGCAATATTTCACCTTGGACGGGGAGCATGTAAAATTCGTCACGGAGGAACTGCGGGCGCCCTGCCACTTCCACCAACGCGGTGATGTTCTTCTGATTCCAGACCTGGAATCGCGGGTGACACTCTTTGACCGTGAAAACAGGCTGATCGCCCATCTCGGCGACGGGAAACATTACAACGGCATTCGTGACAAGGAGCGCTCGGCCTTCACTCCGGGCAAATTCGTCGCGCCTCACAGCGCCATCTTTGATCATGCGGGGAATATCTTCGTCGTCGAGTGGGTGGAGGTGGGCCGCGTAACCAAGCTGAAGAAGATTACCTGACGGAATCCATTGCCAGGCTTGCCTAGCTGACACAAACAACAAACTACAACCTCAAAACTCCATGCCCTGGTTCAAACGCGAAGCACAAGCATCGCGCACCTGGAGGTTGAGGTTCTCTGCCAGCGAACGCTGGAGGAAGCGCAGACGCGGTTAAAAGGTGATTGCCGGCGCGTCCTCCTGCTCCCCCCGACCTGACCCGTGCCCACAACGGCGCGGGCTGGGTCACGGAGACTTTTTACAAACTACTGGCGAAGACCTGCGCCGCTCATGTCATTCCCACGCCTGGCCGGCATGTCCCGCACACCGAGGCAGAAAATAAATGGGGTTGAGTTCGATTCCGCACCCACACATTCACGCGCATGATTGGCTGGTGGCGTTAGGCGTGGCGGCTCAATTCCGGCGGCGCGCGTGAACGGGTCAACCCGTCTCCTTGCGTCCGCTCGCCGCTCGACACGTCGGGCGCGTCTTTGTAGGGTCACCGCCATGCGGCGAATTGGCGGGCTGATTGTTCTGCTGTTGACCCTCAACCTGGGCGGCGCGACGGAATGGATTCGTGCCGGCCGCAACACCAATGCACCGGTCTGGGGCATCCCGGGCGGTCTCATTTGGGCGGTTCCCCCCGGCAAATTGCGGCCGCAGGGCGAGCCGCGCGGACTCATCCGGGTCGGTTATCCGGTCCTCACCAACGGCGGTTATGATCTGATTAATTTCATCGCCGTCGAACCCATCGTCCAAGGCCGGCGCGGATTCAGCGAACTGGAGTTGAGCCAGACCGATCAGAAACCCGGCAAATTATTCTGGTCCGGCGCGGAAACCGCCACGTCCCCCGCCGAGCAGTTGTCGCCGGGCACGTTGCGGCAACTGGGTTCCGGAATTGAAGAACTCACGGTCGCGATTGGCATCGAACGCTTCGAAAACGGCGCCGCAGTCCAACTGCAAATCAGCCAGCGCACGGACCGCCCGGACGAACTGCGGTTGGTGGTGCGGGCCCGGCCGGACAGCGCGCCGTTGGATTACTGCATTTTGACCGCCACGATGGGCAATTGGATTCGAGCCCGGCAGCTCTGGTTGCGCGACCGGGTGGTCAACAGTTTGCGGCAATACCCGGAACACCGCGGCGCCCACTTTGCCGCGCACAGTTTTTTCCCCCTGGCCCAGCTTCACCGCGACCCGGACGGGAGCGTGCTGGTGGCGTTAACCTCGGATGAATCCGATCCGGCGTTGGTGCATCCATTTCGCCATTCCGACTTCTGGTATTATGGCGGCCAACCGGTCACGCAGTACTGGCGCAAGCCGGCTGCCACCGTGCGCCCGGATCTACGGGCAGTGGTCAATGCCCGGTACACGTACTGGCAGTCACAACATCCCATTCCCGGCGGGGTGGCTTATGAAAATTTTGAGTTGAATGAACGCTATCACCCCGGACAGGAATTCATCTTTGGCGTCACGCGCAGGACTCCGGCACAACTGGGGATGTCCGCCACTCCGTGAGTCAACGGACCTGGGTGGCGCGCTGTCGCGCTTCGGGCAGCCAGGCCTCCAACTGTTTGATGCGCGTTTCATCCAGCGGATGCGTACGCAGGAACTCCGGCGTGTTGTCCCCCTGCTGCTGGTTGAAGGCGCTGAACCGTTTCCAGAACTCGACCGCCGCTTCCGGCGGATAACCGGCCTGCGCCATGTAAATCAACCCGATGTGATCCGCCTCCGACTCCTGTTTCCGACTGTGCGGCAATTGCACCCCCACTTGCGAGCCGACTCCGTAGGCCAGTTGCGCCACTGCCTGCCAGCGCGGATCGGTGGCCTGCAAGCCAAGGCCGAGCAAACTGCCGCCGGTTTGCAACAGCATCGCTTCGCTCATGCGCTCACCGCCATGCCGTGCCACCGCGTGCGCGATTTCGTGTCCTAAAACGGTGGCCAGTCCGGCTTCATCTTTGGTGATCGGCAAAATGCCGGTGTACACGCCCACCTTGCCGCCCGGCAGACAGAACGCGTTGGCCTCCTTCGACGCGAACACCACGAACTCCCATTGCGCGTTCGGCATGTCGTTGTTCGCCACGGCCGCGATGCGTTTTCCCACCCGCTGGACCAGGGCATTGGCCGCCGCGTCGGTGCTGATGGGCACCTGCTTTTTCATCTCGTCGAAACTGGTCAAACCCAGCTGCATCTCCTCGCCTTCGGACAGAATGTTGAACTGCTGCCGTCCCGTGACCGGCACGGTGTTGCAACCGGGTCCCCAGACCAGTGCCGCCAGAGCCAGACCCACGACCGCGGCGCGCTTCAACATTCTGCACTCAATCCACCATTTCATGCGCTCCAGCGAACCGGAAACCGGCATGAAATTCAATGTAAAACCATGCCGCCCCCGGCGCCGGCCAGGCCCGGCGGAGCCCCCCGGCAGGCGCTTAAAACGGCCAGTGGATGCCGATGGAGAAATAAACGGCCTGGACCTGGTCCAGCTGCGCCCGCCGTCCCGCCGCGCGAAACGTGGCGGAACTCATCGGCAGGTATTGGACCCCGAGATACAGATCGCCGTTCTCCACAGTGTGCAAAAGCAGCGCGGCGGAAAGGTAACCGCCATAGGTGAGTTCGGTTCCACTGTGGCGCCCCGCGTTGACTCCCATCGTGCCGTCGGGAAATTGAACCGACTCGAACATTTTCAGATCGCCCGAAACGATTCCCAAAGCGGCGCCGGCGCCGAGCAAAGTGCTGATGCGCGGATGCGGATCCCATTGCCAGGTGGGCCCCAGCCGCAGACTGTAAAGCGTGGCCTCCAACTCGCGCGTGCCCACGAGGTTCAGTCCGGTGACCGTGCCGGCGCCGATGGTTTCGTTTTGTGCCACATCGTTGAGGAGCGCTCCGGGCCCGGAATATGTGCCCTGATACGGGCCTGCGGGCACCACTATTCCGGCGGTGGGGTACGAGTGCGTAATGCGGGTGGCGGAGACTCCCCCCAACGTGCGTTGGTCCTTGATTCCGATCGGCATGAAGCCAAAACCAAATTCCCAGCCCAGCGAGGACCGTTCCCCCTGCCGGACCTTGCCGCCGTAAGCCAGCTCGAAGCCGGCTTCCGCCCCGCTGCCGGGTTCGGCGCTTCCGCTGACGGTGTAGCTTTCTGCCGCGTGAAAATAGATCCGGTCATCACCCGGCACGTACTGAGTGCTGCCGCCCTGGTACCCCCAATACCACGTCTGGCCGTTTTTGTTGCCGGTGGCATCCACGCGCACATAACCATCATCGTAAAAGTGGTCCTGACCGCTGACTCCGGCGGCCCCGGGATGATTTCCTGAAAAGGCAAACGTGCCGGCAGTCTCGAATTTTCCCCGGAAATTCAGCCCCATCACGGCGCTCAAGCGAAAATGCCGCGTCCATTGGGACTGGTCGGATTTGCCCAGGTTGAACAAATGGCTTAAATCCTGATCCCAACCTTGCGCGCAAGCCGCGCCGGTGCCGAGCAACAGGCTCCCGAGCCATCCCGTGAGCGCGCGTGCAAACTGGAGGTTTTTCCGCATGACTCAGGGCATTTCCAAGACGCGATAGACGCGTTGTCCCACACTTAAAGGTGCGCTGCGCGTCTTGGGCGGTCCTCGATCAATCCATTGCACGCGAGTGGCGGGCGCCACAACCGAGGGTTGCACTGTAAGCCAGGTGTTGGTGCCCGGACCATCCTGATAAATGATGGTGTAAGTCCGGCCGATGTTCGCGGCGAACTCAATCAGAAATCCGTTTGGCGTCATCAGTTGTTTGGTCACCGCCATGCCGTTTGTGGAAGCCGTCGAAAGATCAATGGGGGTCACGCCCAGTGGAGTCAACGTGTAATCCGACAACGGCTCGCGTTCCAGCGTGTAAAATTCCAGCGTCAGTTCCACTCCGCTCTGCCCCGTCAGCGCGAAATTATACAGCACGTACGCCGACCCGGCATTCGTGCCGGCGGCGTTGTAGAGCCAGACGCCCGCCGGCAGGCCCGCCGCCGCCAGGCGTACAGCGGGCACCGGCGCCGCCAGTTGATTGGTCAGCAGCACCCGCATTTCCAAAAGGCCGGTCTGGGGATTGATCTGCTGCGCCAGCACGGTCGCAGCGAGTCCGCCCGAAATAAAGGCACTGATGGGCAGGGTGCTGGTCGCGACGTTGTTGGTGGGGTTCGGATCGTCCCCGCCGCCGCCCACCGCCGCCGTCAATTGGAAATTCCCCGCCTGCGGACTGCGCACAGCCACGAGCAACCGGGTGTTCGCGCCTGCGGCCAGCGTGCCGATCGGCCAGGTCAGGGCGCCGTCTGAAAAATCTGTGGCGGCGTCCGGTGGCGTGACGCTCACCAATTGAAAGGCGCTGGGCAGCCAGTTGGTGAGCACCACTCCCGTGGCGGCGCTGGGCCCAAGATTCGTTACGAACAAGCCGATGGTGGTGAGATCATTCGTGAAAATGCCCGTGCTGGCATTGGTCAAACCAATGGCCAGATCGGCGACGGGAAACCCGACCTGCGTCACGAGGTTTGTGGTCATATTGGTGCGGCCCAAGGTGAACACGGTAAATTCATTGGTGAACGAGCCGGAGGTTTGTGGACGCAAACTCATGGTGAGCCGCGCCACCTGTCCATACGCCATCGGGCCGAAAGTAAATATCAGCCCGGTGTCGGAATTGGTGATGAACCCACCAAAGGAATTCGTCGCTCCGACGAGTTCCGCCGGGCCGGAGGGTTGATTCGTCACAATGATTTGCGGCAGGGTCACGCCTGAGATGTTGGTGATGAACAACGAATAAAACACCGCCTCGCCCGGCGAAACGGAATCCGGACTGGCGCTGGCCGCCAGGGAAAAATCCACGAACTGGGCCGGCACGCGACCGCCCCACCACAGCGCGGCCACACATCCCAGAAGCACCAGCCACCGGCGCCCGGGCCTCCTGAACCTTGCGGGATCGCCGGATTTTTGCACGACGCGAGGATGGCATGGATTCACGTTTTGGCAACTCCTTACCCCGGCGGGGACCGGCGTTGTTTTGGGCTTGAATTGATCGCGCCGGCGTCGCACTCTGCTGCGCGCTAGGGCCCATGGAATGTGGACTTACGAACCCCGTCAGGGCCGGAAGGCAGCAGCGGCAGTTTGCTCCGTATCTGCCGTGGTCACCCTAGCACTTTCTGATTCCGGGGGGCCGGGCCGGAGATCCCCCGCCGCCCGAACTCCTCATTCGGGCTTTCCGTCCGCACCGGCCTGCCCCATCATTACAGGCAGCCATGAGTTATCAGGTCATCGCCCGCAAATATCGCCCGCAACGCTTCGCCGACGTGATCGGCCAGGAGCACGTCACACAGACGTTGGTCAGCGCGATCCAGCAAAACCGGATAGCGCACGCCTACATCTTCTGCGGGCCGCGCGGCACCGGCAAAACCACCATCGCCCGCATCTTTGCCAAATGCCTCAACTGCACCGGCGGCCCGAAAGTGGACTTCAATGATGAGGACGATCGGGTGAAGGAAATCACCGAAGGCCGGGCGCTGGACGTGCTGGAAATTGACGGCGCCAGCAACAACGGGGTCGAACAGGTGCGCGAACTGCGCGAAACCTGCCAATACCTGCCGGCGAGCGGCCAGTTCAAAATTTACATCATTGACGAGGTGCACATGCTTTCCACGGCGGCCTTCAATGCGTTGTTGAAGACGCTGGAGGAACCGCCGGCACACGTGAAATTCATGTTCGCCACCACCGATCCCGAGAAGGTTCTGCCCACCATCCTTTCCCGCTGCCAGCGCTTCGACCTGCGGCGCATCCCCACGACGTTGATCGCAACGCATCTCGGCGAAATCGCCGCGAAGGAAGGCGTCCAGGCGGACGCCGGCGCGCTGGACGCCATTGCCCGCGGCGCGGACGGCGGGATGCGCGATGCCGAGTCGGCGCTCGATCAACTGATCAGCTTCTGCGGCGACCACATTCAGGAGGCCGATGCACTCACGATGTTTGGGTTGACCGGGCGGCAGCAAATCCTGGCTCTCAGTGGCGCCATTCTTGCCGGAGACATTCAGGCCGCCTTGTGGCAATTGCACGAGTTGATCCAGAACGGCAAAGACCCGGGCCATTTGCTCTCCGACCTGCTCAGCCACGTCCGCAACCTGATCTTGTTCCAGGTTTCCAAGGGCAATCTGGAATTGCTGGAAGCTTCCGACACGGAGGCCGACGCGCTGCGCCAGCAGTCGGGCCTGGTCTCCACCGAGGCGCTGACCCACATCCTCGAAACGCTCTCCGACGCCGAATTGCGGTTGCGCAATGCCGCCTCCAAAAAAATTCTGCTCGAAGTCGCCTTGTTGCGCGCCATTGAAGCGCGACAAACAGTCAGCCTGGATGCGGTGTTAAAACAATTGAACCTGCTGCGCGAACAAGCGGGTGTCAGCCCGCACCCTCCCGCCAGTGCGCCGCCGGAAACCCCGCCAGCCCCCGCACCCCGCAAGGACGTGCCGCCGCCCCTGCCGGCGGGGCCAGCACCCTCGGCAGCCTCGCGTCCCGCCAAAACCGGGGCGGCATTGAGCGGCGAAAAACTGGCCACGCTTTGGGGGCAACTGCTGGAAACCGCCGGCCAGGCCAGCCCGTTCATTCGCACCTATTTGCTGGAGGCCCATCCCGTATCCTTGGAGGACGGCCGGCTGACCATTGGTTTCGACCCGGAATTTGATGATCACCGCGGCCTGGTGGACAACCCACGCAACCAGACGTTGCTGCAAACCAAGCTGACTGAACTGGGTTACGCGGGGACCGAGGTGAAATTCATCTGCGCCGAGGCGCCGGCGGACCGGGTGCGGCCGGCGACGGAACGGCCCCCGGCGGAACCGGAAACCCCATCCGCCCCGCCGCTCCGGGGCGAAAAAGGTGCGGGAAGCCGGAAAACCGCAGCGGGCGCCGGGAAGGCAAAAGCACCGGCGCGGGCGCCTTTCAATCCGGAGGATTTCAAAAATGATCCCTTGATCCAAAAAGCCCTGGAGATTTTCAAGGGCGAGATTGTTGAAGTGCGGGCGTGAGCCGGCAAGCCCCCCACGTGCCCCCGTCATGCCCGGCCGCGACACCTTCCGAGCAACCAGCTGAAGCGGGGGCCTGACCTTCGTTCCCGACCGTGCCGCGAATGCTGCCGTGCCCTCGCCGTGCCGGCTCCGCCAAACCGGGCTCTACACGGAAGGGGAAGATGGTGTTGGGATTGCTCACCCTCCTGGCCGGATGGAAGCCGAATTGATTCGCAAATCCCGCCCCATCCGGCTAACTTCAACGGCATGTCGAGCATCGGCAAACTCATGAAACAGGCTGCGCGCATGCAGCAGCAGATGGAACAGATACAGGCGGATCTCGCGCGGCGCACGGTGGAAGCCACCAGCGGCGGCGGCGCGGTCAAAGTCACCGCCAGGTGCGATGGCTCGCTGGCCGCCATTCGCATTGATCCGCAGGCCCTGAATCCCGAGGACGCCCAAGTGGTGGAGGACATGGTTCTCACCGCCGTGAACCAGGCCCTCGCCCAGGCCCGGGAAATTTCCAACACTGAAATGGGCAAGGCCACGGCCGGCTTCAACCTGCCGGGGTTTGGCTGAGGCCGCCCTTCCTGGTTGAAGGTTGCAACCGGCAGGTTGCGGGACACCGCCACCGGCTGCTGCCAACCGGCCCTGGCAACTCGCATGTTTCCCGATTCCATCAACACGCTCATCGCCGCCCTGGGCCAATTGCCCGGGATCGGGCCGCGCTCGGCGGAGCGCATTGCCCTGCACCTGGTGCAAGCCAGCCCCGACGGAGTCCGTGCGCTCGCCGACGCCATGGTCCAGGCGCGCGAACGCACGCGATTTTGCGATCGCTGTGGGGCGCTCACCGACCAGTCGCCCTGCGCGATCTGCTCCGACCCCCGCCGCGACGGCACCCTGCTTTGTGTGGTGGAACGCGCGGTGGACCTGCTGCGGATTGAAAAGACCCGGGCTTATCGCGGCCGGTTTCATGTGCTCGGGGGGAAAATCTCTCCGCTGGATGGGGTGGAGCCAAAGGACCTGCGCATCGCGGCATTGGAACAGCGGCTGCAGGCGGAACCGATCCAGGAAATCGTCCTGGCGCTGGGCACGGATGTGGAAGGTGATGCCACAAGCCACTACCTGGCGAAACGTCTGGCGCGGCCCGGATTGAAAATCTCCCGCATCGCCTACGGCCTGCCGGTGGGCAGCGGCCTGGAGTACGCGGACGAGTTGACCGTCAGCCGCGCGCTGGAAGGCCGGCGCGAAATGCACGAATGAGCTGGAAACCCATCAAGCCCTCCATCGTCGCCTTCGATCTCGGCAAGGTCCTGGTGGACTTCGATTACTCGCGCGCCGGCCGCGGTCTGGCCGCCCGGGCCAGTCTGCCCCCGGCCGAAATCCAGACGTTCCTGGATCACTCTCCCCTGCTCTTCCGCTATGAAACCGGCAAGCTGTCGCGTCAGGAATTTTATGAGACGGTCTGTCAACACACCGGATTCCGCGGCAGCCGGGAGGAATTTGCCGTGCTCTTTGCCGACATTTTCACGGAAATTTCCGAAATGACGGCGCTCCACTCCGCGCTGCGGGAACGGGGCATCCCCACTTATATTTTTTCCAACACCAACGATCTGGCGATTGAACACATTCGCCGCAACTTTGCCTTCTTTGCCCACTTCGATGGCTACATTTTCAGCTACGAAGTTGGCGCGATGAAGCCGGAGGCCAAAATTTACGAGGCCCTGGAAACGCTCACCGGCAAGCGCGGCACGGAAATTCTTTATCTGGACGACCGGGCGGAGAACGTGGCCGCCGGGGCGGCGCGCGGCTGGCAAACCCTCCTCCAGACGGAGCCGTCCCGCTCACGCGCGGAAATGGAACGGCTGGGGCTGCTGGATTAAACCCTGAACCGGACGCATCCGTCCTGCCCGGCGCCGGATTAACGCTGGGCAATCAACAGGTGCTCCAGTTTCTCGCCCCCATCGCCCAGTGCGAACAAACGATCCGCAATTTCATTCAGCGCGCGCCGGGCCGTTGCAAACTGATCCGAGAGCGTGCTCAAAACCTCGGACAACTGGTAACGCTGCGCCAGGCGATGGTCGCTGGCGATCCCATACTGGCTGCGGCCCAGCGCCTCGTAATACTTCAAATCCGGAAACCCCTTGCGCTCGGCACGGAAGCGAATGCGCTCGTGAAACACGCCGGAGAGAAACAGGGAATGGTTGCCAATGTGAACGCGGATTTGAAAGCGGGTGCGGTCATCTGCCGTTTGCAGGGCGGCCAGCATTTCGAAGAAATAATCCAGCGCGTTGGGCTGGCCGGGCACGACGCATCGCAATTGTTCCGCGCGGGCAAACTCCGAGAGGACCTCGGCCACATAATCAGCCACACGCCGGTCGGTCACCCCGGCCCGCTTCATTACCTGACGCACCAGGACGTAGAAATAAAAATGCGTGGACACCCGCAGACAACCACGCCGTTCGAGCAGGGCCTGCAACAGCGCCTCGTCGTCGAGAATCAAATCGCGCGTGTCATCCTCCGTCAACAGTCGCACCAGGCACTCCGTGTCGCCCAGCCTGGCGCCCAGCACCTCCCGGACAAAGTCCACATCTTCCGCGGCAAACTGCACGCGACAGTTCGGTTGAATGACTTTCATGCGCGGCCTCAACTTACGCCATTCGGCGTCCCGGACAACCTCCTTTCCGGGAATGCAGGCAGGAGCGGTGCCAGTCCCGCGTGGCCGCACCCGCAACTCCTCACTGGCGGGATCGCGCAAAAAACGCCATGGTAGGCGACCATGAAAGGAATTGGCGGCGGATTCAGCAGTGGCGCAATCGGGATTTTGCTCGTTCCGGGGCTTGCCCTGGCGGCGGCCACCGTGGAGTTTCACGGCGAACAATTTCTGCCTTTTCGATCCTTTCACGCTTTTGCCAGGACCGTCCAGCCGGATGCCGGAATCACGCTGCTGACCTCGCCGGAAATTGAAACTGGCATCCACTGGGACGAGCTGGTGATCTCGTGGAATGCCGAGGCACAGCCGACCGACTGGCTCGAAGTCAAGGCGCGGGCGCTGTATCCGGACCATGCGACAAAGTGGTTCACTTTTGGACAATGGTCGGGTGCGCCCGGGATCCACGCGCGGGCCAGTGTCAAGCATCAGGAGGATGTCGAAGGCCACATGGACACGGACACCCTGATCCTCCAGCAACCGGTGAACCGCCTGCAGGTGCAGATCACGCTGGGTTCGACGACGCGCACCCCGCCCAGGTTGAAATTCCTGGGTTTGTCCGTGCTCGATTCGAAATACCAACCGGCGGCGCGACCGCCGAACCGCCGCGCGTGGGGCAAATGGATCGAGGTGCCCAAACGCGCGCAAATGGATTATCCCCATGGCGAAGTGCTTTGCAGCGCCACGACGACTTCGATGCTGCTCGCCTACTGGGGCCAGCAATTGAACCGGCCGGGCCTGAATGTGGATGTGCCGGAAGTGGTGCAGCAGATTTTTGATCCCGTCTGGAACGGCACCGGCAATTGGATCTTCAACACCGCCTACGCCGGAAGCTTCCGCTGGATGCGCGCCTACACCACCCGGCTGCTGGACTTGACTGAACTGGAGGATTTCATTGCACGCGGCATTCCGGTGGGGTTGTCAGTGTGCTCCAACCGCCTGAATGCGCGCAGCCGCATCCCCAGCGGCCATCTGGTGGTGCTTGTCGGCTTCACTGCCGCCGGAGACCCCATCATCAATGATCCGGGCAAATCCCAAAAAACGCCGCACGTCTTTCCCCGGGAACGGGTGCGGGACGCCTGGGCGTACTCCAAGAACGCGGTCTATCTGATCTACCCCGTCAATACCGTCCTGCCCACCGACCACTTTGGACATTGGGAATCGCGCACGGCAAAACGCGCAATCAAACTGCTGCCCTGAAGATGTGCCGGTCTGCCGGCCCGGCCGTGAAATGACCGCCCATTCAGCAGCGCGAACCCGGCGCGCGGACGCGAACCAATGTGCCCGAGCGCCATTCCCGCCGGACCTGGGACCGGATCAATTGCCACCCCGCCGAAGCATAGGTCCGTTCCACCCTGGCAAACTCAATCTGGAGAATGCCGGCCACGACCAGGACGCCGTCAGGTTTCACCCGGGCCAGAATGCGATCGCGTTCCGCGATCAGGAGATCCGCCAGAAGGTTGGCGCAGACCAGATCATACGCTTGCGGCGCACGCCGCGGCAACCGCGTGAGATCGGCCCGGGTGATGCGGAGGCGGTGCGCCACCCGGTTGCGCCGGGCATTCGCGCGGGCGGTTTGGACGCATTGAGGATCGTAATCAAAGGCGGCCACGGGGGCGCACCCCAGCTTGGCGGCGGCAATCGCCAAAATGCCGGACCCCGTCCCCATGTCGAGGCAGGCTACGGCCGGGCGCGCCCTCACGACCCGGACCAGTTCGTGCAGACAATAGTCAGTGGTCGGATGCTGTCCCGTGCCGAAACTCAAGCCTGGATCCAACACGACAAGCTTTTGCCCGCGCTTCGGTTTGCGTTTGATCCATCCGGGTTTGATCAACAGCGCGCCCCCAATCTCCCGGGCAAAAAAGTGGCGCTTCCAGACCTCCGCCCAATCCGCGCGCGGGAGTTTGACGATGCGAATCGTGGCCGCTCCCGTAGGCAGACCGCAGTCGCGCAACCGTCGCAACCCGGCCTTCAAGGAGGCGATCCGCCTGGCCGGCGCTTCCGGCGCTTCCGGCGTGTAAACCGAAACGGTCACCTCGCCCGACTCCGCGTCGGTGTAGGACGACGGACCGGGCGCAACCTGTGCCGCCAGCATTTCGGCCACGGCCTCCTCCGCCTCGGGGGTGGTGACGACGGAAGTTTTCCAGAGGGTTTGCGCGCTCATGTGGGAGGCCGGCAAAAGAAGGTGCGGTGGCCGGGGTTACGCATGATTGGCGGCGTGGTTCAGCCCGGGCAAGTCCCGCCAGGGAGCAAAGTCGGACAACCGCAAACGCGCCCGGGAACCGTCCAGGGTCACGGTGGAAATGCTCGCATATTCAATTTCCATCCAGTCCATCTGCTCATACGGCAGCCGCAACAACAGGGAGATCAACATGCGAATCACGCCGCCGTGACAAAACACCCCCACCGACCGTCCACGCCCCTGATCCAGAATTTTCCGCAAACATCCTGCGATCCGCAGCCGGTAGGCGTCCATGCCTTCCGCCTGCGGGACCTTTCCCGCCACCAGCGCTTCCAGCCATTGATGCGAGTCATAACCATAACGCGCCTTGACCTGTGCAAAATTGAGACCCTGCCAGGCGCCAAAATTCACTTCGTGCAGGTCCGGCAGCACCACCGGCCTCTGTGTAGAGCGCTCCACCAGCGGAGCCAGGGTCTGCTGCACCCGCTTCATCGGACTGGCGAACAGCACGTCCAGTGGTCGCTGTTGCAGGTAGTCCGCCAGCGCGCGCGCCTGCTGTTCGCCGCGGGGCGAGAGGTTCATGTCAATCGTTCCACCAAACACCCCCTGGTAGGCGGGTTCCACCTCCGCGTGGCGGATCAAGTGCAGCGTCGTATTCATTCGTGAGCCAGTCTCATGGTTCCGGCGAAGTTCCGTTGCCGGGGCGGCGCCCCGGAACGTCGCGCAGTCCGGTCAGTCACCAAGCAGGGCCTGTTCCTGGAGGCGGAGCAGGTGACGGATGCCGGCTTTGCCCAGGGCGAGCAGCTCCGCCAGTTGGGCCTCGGTGAACGTGGCCTCCTCGCCGGTGCCCTGCAGTTCAATGAATTCGCCTGCCGCATTCATGACAAGATTGAAATCCACCGCCGCCGCCACGTCCTCCGTGTAACACAGATCGCAGAGGGCCCGGCCGTCCACCACCCCCACACTCACGGCGGCGACTGCGTGCGCCACCGGGTTCTCCGTCAATTTTCCTTCGCGCAGCAAGCGGCGCACGGCAAATGTCAACGCCACGTAGGCGCCGGTGATGGCCGCGGTGCGCGTGCCCCCGTCCGCCTGCAACACATCACAATCCACACACAGGGTGCGCGGGCCCAGTTTTTCCAGATCCAGCGTGGCGCGCAGGGTGCGGCCGATGAGCCGTTGAATCTCCTGCGTGCGACCCTCAATCCGCCCTTTCGTGCTGTCACGCGGTTTCCGTTGCGGTGTGGAATACGGCAGCATGGAGTACTCGGCGGTGATCCAGCCGCCGGCCAGATTTTGCTCCTTCATCCAGCGGGGCACGCTTTCCTCGATCGTCACGCCACAAATGACCCGGGTGTCGCCCCATTCAATCAAGGTCGAACCCGCGGCGTTCGGAGCGATGTGATTTTGAAAAGTGATCGGTCGCAGTTCGTCCGCGCGGCGACCATCCGCACGGAGGCAGGAACTTTGGGACGAAACCATAAAGCAGGCGTGATGGTAATTCAGTCCGCCCCAATGGCAACGCGAAAGCGCCGGCGGCCGGATCACGCCCCGGCGCCTGCCGCGGTGCGCCGTTTATTTTTGGTCGCCCGCCTTTGCGGCCTGATGGCGCTCCTGCAACTGCCGGATGAGATAGCCATCCTCGGTGGTCTGCCGCCAGGCGGAGTACCAGAGGTTGCGCAGCATCTCTCCGCCGCGCGCCAGTTGGGTCTCCAGGAAGGCCCGGCCTTCCTGCGCCGCCGGATTGTCCGGCGACAATTTCCCCTCCTTTTCCAACTGGTATAGCGGCGCTACAAACTTTTCCGTCGCGAGCAAATACGCCATGACCGCCCGGAAGGTGTCGCCTTCAACGAAGGGATTTCCGACCAGCTCGGCCGGTCGAATCCGCTCCGCCAGCAACGCCACCTGCACTGGACCGGTCTGCTTGAGAAAGCCGCCATCAATCCAGCTGTGAAAACTGCGGTTGGTGGTGAAACCCCGGGGGTTGTCCCCCACCCAGCCGTGGTGATGCTTGGTGACGTGCAACGGCTGCGCACAGTCCCCGACGTAATGCCCCTGCAGCGCCATGAGGTAGATGATGTTCTCCTGCGCCTGCGCAATCTCCCCGGGCGTGCCGCCATAATCCTGAAACGCCTTCAAATATGAGAAGGCGGAACGCAGGCGGCCCTGATATTCCGTGATGGTCCACGGCGCAAACCCAATCAGTTCCCGCGTGTGATCCTTGTTTTTCAGCGGGTCAACCGGCGGAAAACGTTCAGGAAACCGGGCGCGTTCCGCGCCAATTTTCTGCGCGAAATCGTAACGAAACACCGGCAGCGTCGCTGGCGTGAGACCAAACCTCTCCAGTTCCTCGAGGTCCAGGTAGTGATCCGGGCCGTTGCAGTGGTTCAAGGACTGATCGTCACCGATGTTGCGCCACCGGTCCGGCTCGCCGGCCAGGAACCCAATGCGTTCGCGTGCGGCCGGGGTTTTGACAAAATCCGGAAACTCGGGCGGCAGCGTCGCCAGGGCCGCCAGATTGACGGCCCGATGTCCGGCATAATCCCAGCCCCGCACCTGCACCGCGGCCGCGCCAATCAACCCGAAAACCAACCCCATCTTGATCCGCTTCGTCAGCTTTATCATTGCGCGGAGTTTAGTCTGGTCCGGCCCAAAGACCAGATCCAATCGCCGGGGCTTGCATCTCGCGCCGTTCCTTCTACAGTGCGAACAGAGATGAAACTGGCGGTTTCCGTGCCGCAGCGCGGCTTCACGTTGATCGAGTTGCTGGTCGTGACGGCGATCCTCGCGATCCTGGCCGCCCTGCTGCTCCCGGTCCTGGCAATCGGCAAACAAAAGACGGCGCAACTTTCGTGCATGAACAATCACCGGCAACTGACGCTTGCCTGGCAGATGTATGCCGCTGACAACCAGGACCAGTTGCTCTTTGCCAGCGAATCGCTCGATCCGGACAAGCTATGGACGGCCAAATATGCCTGGGTTACCGGCACGCTCAACTATGATCCGAACGATCCGCGAAATTGGGACCCGGCCCTGACCATCGAAAAAAGCCCGCTGTGGTCGTATGCCGGGAAAAATCCGACGATCTGGAAATGCCCGGCGGACCGTTCCGGGGTGACGGTGCAGGGCCAGTTGAAACCACGCGTCCGCAGCATGTCCATGAACATCTTTCTCGGCGGCTGGGGCGGCACCGATGGCAATTGGGGCGCGCCGTTCAGCGCCTACAAAATCTATCGCCGGCTGTCGGAGCTGTCAGACCCCGGGCCGGCCCAGACCTTCGTGTTCCTGGACATGCGCGAAGACAGCATTGACATGGGCAACTTCGCCACGAGGATGGCCGGCTGGCCCAATGCGCCCGAACAATACGGGTTTTTCGATCTGCCGGCTTTTTACCATCATCGCGCGGCGGGATTTTCATTTGCCGACGGCCATTCGGAAATCCGCCGCTGGCGGGATCCCCGCACCATGCCGCCTCTCGTGGCGAACGGCTTTGTTCCCGACCTGTATTCCTCCGCCAACAACCCGGACGTTGCCTGGTTGCAATTTCGGTCCACCCGTCCACGCACGCCTTGAACCCGGTTCAGGACGGGTCCGACCGGGCCGGGTTGAGCGACAGTTGCGGCCCGGCCGAACTCCCCGCCAGCTCGCGCGCGGCGCCCGCCTGCAGCCGGACCAGCGTCGGACGGATGAGCGTGCTTTGATAGGTGTAGCCGCACGCCAGCGTCTCCACCACACTGCCGCCGGCCGGCACCTCCTGCCCCGGCTCCAGTGCGTGCCGCTGCGGATCAAAGGCCTCCCCGGCCTGCGCCCCAACCATTTGCAGGCCGATGCGCCGGGCGGCATCCCGGCAGGTGTGCTGGAACTGGGCCAGCTGGCGGATGACGTTTTCCTGACCGGAGCGTTCCGCCGCGCGATGCAGCGCGAACGTGTGATCCAGAATGAACACCAGGACATTGAGCCACTCGCGTTCGGCACGATGCAATTTCTCGACCTCGAGCCGCAACGTGGCCCTTTCGCTGTCGTTGGCGTTCTGCATGAATTCCTTGAAACCGCGGACCTCGGCCGTCATGCGCCCGGTGATTTGCCCGGCGAGCTGGGTCGTTTCGTCCGCCTTGGCCTGGGCGGATTCCAATTGTGCCGTCGCCTGGCTGATTTGCCGCACGCAATTTTCAAGGTTTTGAATCTTCTCGGTGGCGGCGGTCAGCGAACTGCTCTCAATTAATTTCACCAGCGCCCCGTACTTGAGCAGTGCGCGATATTCGAGCAGGTAGGGCAGCACCCCCAGCACCGCGCCGAGAAACACGCAGAGGCAGCAGGTGAGCACCGCCCATTCGCCCAGCGGCAACCGGGCCTGCCAGTAAAACAAATACCACGCCAGGCCCAGCATGAAGGCGTTGGCAAGAACAAACGGCCATTTGGGCACTTTCAACTCCGGCAATTGCGGTGCGTCCTGCATCCCGACACGATACGGCAAAGCTGAAAGCGACATCAAGTTTCCCCAGTCACCAGCCGGCGGCGGCGCCCGCCGCGCGGGGATCGGCCGCACCGAGGAATGCCTTCCCCTCCGCGCTGCGGGCGACGATCTGGGACACGGCCAGGGCGGAGTGCTCGCGCACGCGATGACCGCGCTGTTCCAGCGCCTGCCGCACGGCGCGCGGCAGGCGGCTTTCCACCTGCAGTTCCTCCGGACGCCATTGATGATGAAGACGCGGTTGCGCCAGGGCCGCCTGTGGGCTCAGTCCCAGATCCAGCATGCCCACCAGCTCCACGAGAACCGCCGTGATGATTTTCGGGCCGCCCGCGGCGCCCAGCGCAATGATGGGCTCCCCGTCGCGCAGCACAATCGTCGGAGTCATGCTCGAAAGCGGTCGCTTGCGCGGAGCGACCGCATTGGCCGCCGCCCCCACCAAACCAAAGGCATTCGGCACCCCCGGCTGAACCGAAAAATCATCCATCTGATTGTTCAGCACCACGCCGGTGCCTGGAATCACCACCTTCGAACCGTACGTGGTGTTGATGGTGGCGGTGCAGGCCACCCAGTTGCCGGCGGCATCCGCCACGGACCAGTGGGTGGTGTGCCGGTCAAAGTGATCCGCTGCCCAGTCGGGTGGCCACCCGTGCCCGGACACCGGGGTCACCTGCTGCGGGTCGATCCGCGCCGCCAGAGTCGCCGCGTAGGCCTTGGAAAGCAGGCCGCGCGGCACCTGGGCATAATCCGGGTCTCCCAGCCAGTACGCGCGATCGGCAAAGGCAAGTTTCATCGTTTCCGCCAGCACATGCCAGCGCGTCGCCGGCTCAAGTCTGTTCAACGCAAAATGCTCCAGAATGTTGAGCATCTGCAGCAGGTGGACCCCGCCGGAGCTGGGAGGCGGAAACGCCACCACCTCGTACCCGCGATACGTCGTGCGCACCGGCTCGCGCAATACCATCCGGTAGCCGGCAAAGTCCGCTGCGGTCAGAATCCCGCCGTGGGCCTGCATCCATGCGGCCGTCGTCCTGGCAAAGTCCCCGCGGTAAAACCAATCGCTGCCCCGCTCGGCCAGATGACGATACGTCCGGGCCAGGTCGGGTTGTCTGAACATCGCTCCGACGCGCGGCAACTTGCCTTCCGGCATGAACAACTCGCGCGAGCCATCAAAGCGCACGAGATCATTCGTCACGGACCGCAGGCGGTTCACGAAGGTTTCGGTGACCGGAAATCCGGTTGCGGCCATTTCCGCCGCCGGCAACGCCAGTTCGCGCAGTGATTTCTTCCCAAAATGCCTTACGGCGTAATCGAATACGGCAACTTCGCCCGGAACCCCGCTGGCCAGCGGACCGGTCTGGCTCAGCTCGGTGAGGCCTTTGCCGTCGCGCACGAACAGGTCGCGCGTGGCCGCCGCCGGCGCCATTTCGCGTCCATCCAGCGCCCGGAACGTGCCATCCGCCAGACGAACCAGCATGAAACAGCCGCCGCCGATGCCGGAGTTGTGCGCGTCCACAACTCCCAGCATCAGCCCGACGGCCACCGCTGCGTCAATCGCATTGCCGCCGGATTTCAGCACCGTCACCCCGGCTTCGGTCGCGCGCGGGTGCACGGAAGCCACCATGCCGCGCGTGCATGCGTTTTGCCCGTGAACCGCGAAAGCGGCTGCGCAGCTCCCAATGAGCAACCAGCGGCCCCGCCAGATGCCCGCCGGCCGCCAGAGGGGGAGCGGCTTCACCATTGCCCGGCGCAATTTCGCTTGACCCGTAAAGTTCATTCCTTGAGCAGATTGAGAAACACCGTGATGTTTAACGCATTCACAAAATCAATCAAAAACGCGCCCACAACCGGCACGACCAGGAACGCACGGGGAGCGGGCCCGAATTTGTCCACCAAGGCTTTCATATTAGCCACCGCGTTGGGCGTGGCGCCCAGTCCAAATCCGCAATGCCCTCCGGCCATCACGGCCGCCTCAAACCCGCGGCCCATGCCTCGATACGTGACAAACCAGGCAAACAACGCCATGCAGCCCGCCTGCAGGCTGAGAATCACCAGCATCGGTCCGGCGGCGCGCGCCAGTTCCACCAGATTCAGGCTCATCAACGCCATGGAGAGAAAAATGCCCAGGGTGATCGCGGCCAGGGTCTCAATGATTTCAGTACGCACCCATGCTCCACCTGCCCGTTCCAGGACATTTCGCGCCGTCACACCGCACAACATCGCACCCATGTAAATGGGAAAGGTGATCCCGGTCATTTGAATCCACCCGCTTACCCACGCCCCGAGTTTGACGCACCCCAGCAGGAGCAGCAAATTCGGCCACACCACCTTCCCGGCTTGAAACAAGGCGCGAAAATCCGCAAGGATGCCGGCCGGGGTGGCGGCCCCCGCTTCCAAATGGGCGTGCGGCGGCGCGGTGGACTTCAACCCGAACCGCCGGATCAGCCCGCCGCCAATGGGCCCTCCCAGCAGTCCCCCCGCCACCAATCCAAAAGTCGCTGCCGCCATGCCCAACACGTCGGCGCCCGCCAATCCCGCCTGCTCCAGATCGCCGGCAAATCCCAGTGCCGTGCCGTGTCCCCCGGTCATGCTCACGCTGCCACACACCAGCCCCAGCAGGGGCGATTGCCCCAACGCCTGCGCGAGCGCCACACCGCAGACATTCTGAAGGACTGCCAACGCCCCCGCGAGAATCAGAAACCGCACCACCTGCAGGCTGCCCTGTTTCACCAGTGACCAACTGGCGTTCAATCCAATGCAGGTGAAGAACATGACCAGGAACGGCAGATGCGCGCCTTGCGCCGGCGCTGCCCACCACTGCGGTTCAATCGTCACCAGCCACGTCCACCATCGCGCGGTAATCTTCGTCTCGAACCGGCCGGTCCAGAGCTGCGTGACGTTGCCGGCCCACACGAGCAGGGAAACGAGCAGCCCCCCGATGACCGGGGGCGGGATGTGAAAACGCCCCAGCACGCGCACGCGCCGGGCCAGCAGTTCGCCCAGCCACAACACCGGCAGCGCCAGAAGAATCGTCCACCAGGCTGAAAGGCTCATGTCGTGTTCATCCGCAAGTCCCGCGACCGTAGCGGTTCAGCGGGGCGGATTCAATGTTTGCTTCCAGGTGGCGGCATTTGCCGGCTCCGGATCCGCGTGGAGGCTCCGGCTGGATGCCGTGAGCAGACGCGGGTTTTCGCTTTGCTCCCCCACCGGACCCGCTAGGCTGGGAGGAACATGGTCGAGGCTGATTCGCCCGCGCTGGCGGTAGGACAAAAGCACATCGTCAAAATTGAGGACCTGGCCTTCGGCGGTGAGGGGGTGGCCCGGTTGCACGACTTCGTGATCTTTGTTCCCTTCGTGATCCCCGGTGAGGAGGCCGAGGTGGAGCTGCTTGAACTGAAGAAGAATTTCGGCCGGGCCCGTCTGGTGCGCATCCGCACCGCCACCGCCGAACGGGTTGAGCCGGAGTGCCGTTACTTCGGCGCGTGCGGAGGCTGCCAGTATCAGCACATTGATTACCCGGCGCAATTGCGGTTCAAGCACAAGCAAGTTGCGGATTTGTTTGAGCGGCTCGCCGGCATCGCCCGGGATTTGATCCGCCCGGTCATCCCCTGTCCCCGCCCCTACGGCTACCGGAACCGGATCATGATCCGCAGCCAATGGAACAAGCCGGAACAGAAATTGAACATCGGCTTTATTCGCGCGGATTGCGGGCTGGTGGAAGACATTGAAACATGCAAAATCGCCGCCCCCGCCCTCAATGAACAGATCACCCGGGTGCGGAATCATCCGCCGCCCAAGGGGGGGATCAAGGTCGTGCTGCGACTTCCGCCGGCGGACTGGGAGGTGCCGCCCGATTCGTTTTTCCAGAATAATTTTCTGTTGCTGCCGGAACTGGTGCGTGTGGTGCGGCAAGCGCGCCAGGCCAGCGGCAGCGCGCATCTGGTGGACCTCTACTGCGGGGTGGGCTTCTTCGCCATCGAACTGGCCGGTGAGGTGAAATCCTTCGTGGGCGTGGAATGTGACCGGATGGCGATTGCTGCGGCACGGCGCAACGCCGCGCAGCGCCACGCGCACAACGGGGAATTCGTTTCGGCAAAAGTGGAGGATGCCCTGCCGCAATTGATCGCGCGGTTGTCCGCCCCGGCGACCACCGTGCTCATTGATCCGCCGCGAAAAGGCTGTCAGCCGCCGACATTGGAACTGCTGCGGCGCGTGAGGCCGGCGCAGGTGATCTACGTTTCCTGTCATCCAGCCACGATGGCCCGGGACTTGAACATTTTGCGCGCCGGCGGTGTCTTTAAGCTGGTGCAGGTTACGCCGTTGGACATGTTTCCGCAGACGCAACACGTGGAATGTGTCGCGGATCTTCGGTTTGCGGGTTAAACGAAACTTGCCAAGTGATTCCGCATGAATTCAACTGGGTAATCGCATGACAACAGGTCACGAAAAACGCCGCTCGGCGCATTATACGTTAAGCTGGCTGCCGTGGGTGCTGGGCGCGTTCGTGGCGGGAGGATACCTGCTCACGACCCACCGGCACTTGTCGCTCCTGCCCGATTGGACCTCGGTGCAGCAAATTCCCGCCGGCGTGCGGGCGCTGGGCTGGGGTTATACTCCCGAAGTGCTGGCACCGGTCTATTATCTGGTGACCCTGCCCCTTCGCTGGCTTCCGGCGACCTGGATACCGCTGGCGCTCAACCTGTTTTCCGCCGGGTGCGCCGCCCTGGCCTTGGGACAACTGGCGCGCTCTGTGGCCCTGCTGCCGCATGATCGCACGGCGTCACAAAAGCTCCGGCTGGGGCGCGGCCGTGAATTCCTCACCCATCTGCCGCTCGCCTGGCTGCCGCCGGTGCTGGCAACCGTGGTTTGCGCGCTCAACCTGACCTTTTGGGAATACGGCACGAATGGCTCGGGGGAAATGCTCGATCTGCTCCTGTTTGCTTATGTGTTGCGCTGTTTTCTGGAATACCGGCGGGACGAGCAACCCCGGCGGCTTTTCCGCAGCGCCTTGGTCTATGGACTGGCACTGACCAACAATCCCGCCATGATCGCCTTTTTTCCGATTTACCTCGGCGCGTTGGTGTGGACCCGCAAACTGGAATTTTTCAGGCTGGATTTTCTTGGGCGCATGCTTCTCTGCGGCTTGATTGGACTGGCGGCCTACCTGGTGCTGCCCACCATTGGGGCCTGGTCAGCGGACACCTCAGCCACCTTCTGGGAGCTGCTGCGCAGCAACCTGGGCACCCAGCGCTGGGTGTTGACCACCATTCCGCGCGAAGCCTTGCTGCTGCTCTCCCTCACGTCCCTGGTGCCGGTCTTTCTGCTTGCCATTCGTTGGTCACCGCACAGTGATGCCAGTCGTGTGGGTTCGGCCATCACGAACGTGGCCTTTCACGTCTGTCACGCGGCGCTTCTGCTCGCCTGTTTGTGGGTCATGCTCGATCCGGGCTTCAGTCCGCGGGCGATTCGCGATCGCCTGCCTTTTCCCGGTGGCTACTTCACGTTCCTGCCGCTGTATTATCTGGCGGCGTTGAGCATTGGTTATTACAGCGGTTATCTGCTGGTGGTTTCGCAGGCGGCGGAACCCGGACGCCCCAAGCGTCCCGCCCCCGGCGCGCTGCAGATCCAATGGGGGGTGGCCGCCGGATTGTTGGCCCTGCTGGTCGGCACGCCGCTCATCCTGCTCGACCGCAATCTACCCCAGATCCGGCTCACCAATGGTCCGCTGCAAAACCGCTTTGCCGCGGCGGAGGCCTACCACCTGCCGGAACGCGGCATCATCCTCAGCGATGATCCCCGCCGGCTCTGGATCGTGCAGGAATGGTTGATGCGGCAAAAACGCGCCGCGGATTACACGTTTGTCGTCACCGGTTGGTTGATGTCGCCAGATTATCAAAAGTTTCTGCAGCGCCACCACGCCGACTGGATCGTCCCCGACCACCTCGAGCCCAAGACCGCCATACCTGATTACAAATTGTTGCGAGCCATGACCCAGATGGCGACGAATCATCAAATCGCCTATCTGCATCCCAGTTTTGGTTACTACTTCGAGGCATTTGTTGCGGAGCCCAATGGCCTGGGCAGTTTGTTGCTCCTGAACCGGACCGGCGCGCTGCTCGACCCGCCGCTTGCCCCCGACTGCGTCACCCGAAACAACCGGTTCTGGTCCGAGGCGGAGACCGGACTGCTGGCGACCTTGTTGCCCGTGACGCGCCCCACGACGCGCCCGCAGGCACTTGAATTTCCGGACAATTTTTACAAGAAAATCGGCCTCAAACCGCAGCGGAATCAGCCCGCGGAAATCCTGGGGGCCTATTGCTCCCGGAGTCTGGTGCGCTGGGGCGTTGAACTGCAAAAATTGAACGACTATCCCGGGGCGGCCAAGTGGTTCGCGCTGGCGGAGGAGCTCAACCCCGACAACGTGGTGGCCTCCGGCAATTTGCAGTTTAACGAACAGCACCAACGCGGGGATGAGCCCACGCTCGCGGTGCCCAAGGGGTTTGCGGATATTTTTGGCGAAACGCGCACGTGGGAACAAATGCTCTCCGTTTTTGGACCGTATGACCTGCCCGGCCTGGCGTTGCAGCAGGGCATGGTTTTCATGCAAGGTAATCTGCCCCGCCAGGCGGCACAATATTTTGACCGCACCCGGGTTCTGGTCCCCGACGACATCAGCAGCCGCTCCTGGCTGGCACAGTTGAACCTCAACCGGGGACAGCCGGATGCCACACTCAAAATGGTGGAGGAAATCCGTCAAATCGGCAGCCGCCTTCCTCACGTCCAGACCAACCTGACCGATCTGTTCTGCATCGAGGCGGCGGCGTACCTTGCCAAGCAGGACGATGCCACGGCGGATCGAATCATTAACGAGAACCTGGCCCGCGCGCCGCGCAATTACAATCTGCTGGCCGCAGCCTGCAAAGTGTACGCCGATAATCATCGCTACACCAATGCGCTGGCGTTGAGCGAACAATTGTTGCAACTCTCGCCAACCAACATGGTCTGGCTCATCAACCGGGGCTGTTTCCTCCTTGAATTGTCCGATTACGCCGGCGCCGTCCAGGCGTTTGACCGGGCGCTGACCGTGGAGACCAACAATTACCGCACCATACTGTATCGCGCGATCGCCCAATTGCACGCCAACCGCCTGGAGGACGCACAGAAGGATTACGAAACCGTCCAGCGGCAATTTCCAAAAGAATACGCAGTGGACTACGGTCTGGGCGAGATCGCCTTCCGTCGCAACGACACCAATGCCGCCATCCGGCATTACGAGAACTACCTCCTGAATGCACCGGCACAGACCGCCGAAGCTCAAGCCGTCGTCCGGCGCCTGCGGAGTTTGAAGGGTGAATCCGGGCCTCCCGCCGGATCGCCCACCAGGCCGCCCTCCAAGTCTTGACGACGCCATGCGCGTCACCCACATCATCACCCGGCTCGTCATTGGCGGCGCCCAGGAAAACACCCTCGCCACCGTGCTGGGACTGCGCACGAAACCGGATGTCACCGTGCGCCTGATTTCCGGTCCCACCTCCGGCCCCGAAGGCTCGCTCGAAGACCAGGCGGCCTCCTGTCCCGGGCTGCTGACCTTGGCGCCGTCGTTGATTCGCGCGGTGCAACCGTGGAAAGACCTGCGCGCGCTGCGGGAACTGACCCGCCTGCTGCGGGAACAGCAACCGGACCTGGTGCATACCCACAGTGGCAAGGCGGGAGTGTTGGGCCGGCTGGCGGCGGCCCGGGCCGGAGTGCCCATCATCATTCATCACATTCACGGTCCCTCCTTCGGCCCGTTTCAGGGGACACTGGCCAATCTCACCTTTACGGCGGCCGAACGCTACGCGGCCCGGTATACCACTCACTTCATTGGTTCAGCGCATGCCATGACACGCCTTTACCTGGCCGCAGGCATCGGCCGGCCGGAAATCTACACCACCGTCTGGAGCGGGTTTGACCTGGGTCCCTTTCTGAACGCCGCCAACCTCCCCGCACGGCGCGAGGAACTCCGCATCCCGCGTCACGCCTTCGTGGTGGGAAAAATCGCCCGCCTCTTTCCCTTGAAAGGGCACGAGGAGGCGCTGCGCGTGTTCGCCAAACTGCTGCTGGATCTGCCCCAGGCGCACTTGCTGCTGGTCGGAGACGGCGTGCTTCGTCCACAACTGGAAAGGCAGATCCGCCTGTTGAAATTGACGGACAAGGTCACGCTCACCGGGTTGGTGCCGCCGGCGGCGGTGGCGCAGTACGTCGGGGTCATGGATTGTCTGATCCATCTGTCGCGCCGTGAAGCCCTGGGCCGGGCACTGCCCCAGGCCCTCGCCGCAGGAAAGCCCGTCATCGCTTACGATTACGATGGCGCGGACGAAGTATGCCTGGACGGCCGCACCGGATTTCTGGTCCGCACGGGCCGGGAAGATGAGGTCGTCGCCAAATTGTTGCAACTGGCGCGCGACGCCCGCTTGCGGCACACGCTCGGACAATTCGGCCGGCAGTTTGTGAAGGAACGCTTTTCCACCGAACAAATGGTGGAAACCATTTACCACCTGTATCGAGATTTACTCACGCGCGCCCCCCTCCGATGACTGCCCCGTTCACTCTGTACCTGGCCGCGTTTGTCAGCGCCTGGGCCGTCGCGTTTTTTTCTCTCCCCCTCTGGCGAATTTGGTGCGCCCGTAACGGCCTGATGGATGATCCCGGTCACCGCAAAATCCACACCGCCCCCATTCCGCTCGCCGGTGGAGTGACGGTGTTGACGGCGCTGCTGCTGCCGCTGGCCATCGCCATCGTGCTGCTGAAACTGGGCTGGCTTGGCGAGGCCAGCACGGCGCCGCTGCTGCACGGTTTTGCGAAGCGGGCGGGACAGTTGACCGGCATTGTCCTGGGCGCCTTTGGCATGACCGTGGTGGGCCTGTTGGACGACCGGCTTGAACTGCCTCCCGCCCAAAAATTCATCGCGCAGTTGGGGATTGCGGGCATGGTGGCCGCCGCGGGGGTGCGCATCACCCTCTTCGTTCCCGCGCCAGTTTTCAGCTACGCCATCACGATCCTGTGGCTGCTGATCGTCGTGAACGCGTTTAATTTCATGGATAACATGAACGGTCTCTGCGGCGGGCTGGGCGCGATTGGCGCGGCCTGGTTTGGCGGCCTCGCCGCTTATCATGGGCAATATCTTGTCGCGCTGCTGGCGTTTCTCACCCTCGGCGCCCTGGGGGGCTTTCTTCCGCATAATTTTCCCCGGGCGCGGGCGTTCCTTGGCGATTCCGGCAGCCACCTGGTTGGCTTTCTTCTGGCCATCATGGCGGTTCTGCCGCACTTCCACTCCGAAAAACATCCGCAGCCGCTGGCCGTCCTGGTGCCGCTGTTTGTGCTGGCCGTGCCACTGGGAGATCTCGCCTGGGTGGTGATCCTGCGTCTGCGTCTCGGCAAACCCTTTTACATTGGCGACACCAATCACCTCTCCCACCGTCTCGTGCGAGCGGGTTTAAGCAACACCGCCGCGGTGCTGCTCATCTGGCTGCTCGCCGTCGTCATTGCCGGCGGCTCGCTGTTCCTCCTGGGACCGCCCTGAGGTCAGGGCCTTCGCAATGGGCGACTCAGTAAAACATCCACGAACTTTGCTGGGCGCTCTGGTCCTGGATGAAGCTGTAGATGTAACCGGTGTCGGTGCTGACGAACAGCCGTCCGCTGGCCACGGCCAGGCCGTAGGCGCGCCCACTGACGGGACTGCTCCAGAGTTTGTTGCCGGTGGCGGAATCGAAGGCGGCCACTTCGTCGTCACCGCCGGCGAACAGGGTGGGCCCGGCCATGATCAGCGTGTAGGGATAATGGGCGCTGCGGCTCCACACCGGCGTGCGCGTGGTGCGATCAAGGGCGGACAGCGTGGTGTCGCCCAACAGATAAGTGCGGGTGGCGGTGACGACCAGGGCGTTGCCGTTGTTGTAGGAGGCGATGGTGTCACCCGACAGCCCGCCCTCGGTGATTTGCCCGCCGCCGCGGGCGGATGGGCCATAGAAGAAGGAATTGCCGGCGAGCAAGGCATACGTGCCCATGGCGCCGCTGTATGAGCCGAGCAAAGCCCCGGTGGCGCGGTTGAAGTAATAGGGCGTGCTCCGGCTGCCCGGCATGAAAATTTTCGTCGCGCTCAGCAGAATGTACCCCTGCAACGCCGCGGTCCCGGTGACCGCGTGCTGCCAGTGACTGGCGGAGGTCTTCAATCCCGTCGCCGCATCCACCGCGCAGAGATACACGCCTTCGTGCGGGAAGAATCCGGCAGAGAAATAAGCCACGCCCTGATCCACAGCCACGGAGCTCCGGATGGCAAACGGCGAAATAAAGGTGCCGTTGTTGGCCACGAAATAATTGGTGGCGCCGACCGGCGTGTGTTGCCAGATCAACCCGGCATTCGTGGCGTTGAGACAATACACCGAGCCGTCGTCCGAGCCGGCATAGACCCGGCCGGCCTGCACCGTCGGGGCCATGCGCACCGGACCATCCGTGAAAAATGCCCAGTTGGTGCGGCCGGTGGCGACGTCCAGACAGTTGATGGTGTGCTCCACCGACGAACCAAAATATAACCGCTCACCGACGATGGCCAGATGATGGGCCCGGTCGAAGGCCAGTCGTGGGGTGAGTGGCTTCTGGGGCGCGGCGGTGTAGTAATCCGCCTTGGGTGGATCCGTCCAGGCGGGCGCGGGCGCTTGCGCGAAGTGGGTCCAGCTTAACACCAGCGGGAGTTCCAGCTCCTCCTGGGTCACGCCGCTGCGCTGGTAATCATGCTGATAGGTCGGCCAGTCGAGGGCCGGCAATGGCGAGCTGGCCAGCAGGCCCGCCAATCCCGCCATGGCCAGCCGGCAAACGCGGAGACCGCCACCGGGCCGCCGCCGGACCAATGACCGCGCCGGGCGGTCCCTGCGGAGAATCTTTTTCACGGGGCAATAAAAGCGATGGACGTTTGGATGGGAAACTTGCACGTACAACCCGAACTGGCCGTCGGCGAAAGCACCATCCCTCCCGCCGAAATCAAGGACATCCAGCAACTCGCGCGTGAGCCGACCATTTGCCGCCGCTGATCCGTGCCCAGATCCCAGAAACAGAGCGCCGCGTTGTCGTAGTTTTGCTGCACGGTGTGGATCATGTTGGCGGCGGCAGACATGGTGCTGCAACCCGAGCGTGAGGGCAATCCGCTCTTCACCACATTGCCGGTGGTGACGTCATACGCGTACGGTTCGAGATAGACGGTGTTGCCCGCAATGACGGGATGATACATGTGGCCGCCATGGTTGTTACGATTCCACGCGTGATTCTTCTGCCAGAGCGCCGTGCCATTCTGGGCGTTCAAAGCGTAGAGGTAAAACTGGCTGGTGGAACTGCACAGCAGCAGTTTCTCCGCCGTGTAACTCAGGAAGAAAACGACGGGATACGGGGAGACGGCGATACCGGCCAGCGATTGTTCCCACAACCCCGTGCCGCTGGCGGCGTCCAGCGCCACGAGGTAAAGGTCCTGCCAGAGGCTCGTGGAACTGATGCGCCCGGTGGCCTGGTTTTTGGCGGTGGGATTGCGCGACTCCACAAAATAGATCCGTCCGCCGCCGAGGGTGATCGAGGAGTTGATGATCACGCCGTTGGCATACGCCCACACCGGCTGCCCGGTGTCTTTCGCCAGGGAAAACAAATTATCGCTGCAAACCTTGGCGGTGCTTTCCGTGCCCAGCGAATCGTACCAATAGGGCGGGCCGCTGTAATTGGTGTAGGCGCTGCCCCGCTTGACGCTGCTGCCAAACACCCGGTCGGCGGTGACGGCCACGTAACCCCAGGCATGGTTGGTACTCTGGTTCGGCGCGGACAGGGAGTAGTACTGCGTGAGCAGGCCCGTGTAGCCGTTGATGCGCCAGCAGGTGTCGCGCACCGCGAGATAGAGCGACCCCTCATCCGCACACTGATTGCTTGTGTCGCGGGGAATGTTCACCCGGATCAACTGGGGAATTTCCATGGACCAGAAAATTCTCCCGTTGTAGGCGTCCTGGGCCACCACGCGGTTCAGTCCCTCGGTATAGAGGATGCCATTCACCGACAACGGTTGCGGATCCCGGCAACCCCGGTCAATCATTCCCCGCGGGCCGGGCAACCCGAACCATTGCAATCTCATCCCGCTGCCGATGACCCGCTCGTCGGAACTGCAGGCGGTGTTCCCGGCATCCCCATAACCATGCGACCACGCCCCAATGCCCGCCAGGGCGGCCCGGGTGATTTTCACGGACCGGGCCGGGTCGGCTTGAATCAGCGCCTCGTTGGTGGAAATCCCGCTGCGCACCCAGGCGTCCAAGGCCGGCCAGTTTGCCAGACTGCCGGCGGCCCCGGGAGGATACCCCAGCCAGGCGACGCCGCCGCTGGGGCGCAACACGCGGAACAGTTCGGCCGGCTCGCCGGGACAATTTGTGGCCGTGAGCATGTCCGCGGAGACGATCAAGTTAAACGCATCCTTGGTGTGCGGCAGCTGGTTCAGCGGTACGTGCATGATGGTGACTCGCGAACCATAAAGTCCGGCGGCGCGCAGCGCCTGACGCGCCCGCGCCACGGCGGCCGCATCCGTGGAGACGCCGACGATGTTCAACTCGGAGCGCCGGGCCAGCTCGTAGGCCAGCCGGCCGTCGCCGCAGCCGTAATCCAGGCAGTACCCGCGGACCAGGCCCGTCTGGTCCAGCAGCTGCTGCGCCACCGCCGCGTACACGGCACTCATGCCATCGTCGGGATAGGGCGAGGGCCCCGCCGGCGCTGGAGGCACCGCATAGTTGTAATCGCTTTCGAAATCGTAAAGCTCACTGCTGACCTCCCCGTTGTTGCCGGCTTCCTTGATGACGAAGAAATATTTCGAGCGCGGCTGCAAATTGGTGATGGCCAGACTGTGGCTGGTGACGGCGGCGGCGGATTCAATCCGCGCGCCCAGCGCGGACGTCAATCCGAATTCCACAATGGAGGCGCCGGCGGTTGAAGTCACCCAGTTCACCGTGGCGGTGTCCGGGCCGGTGAAACGCACGAACGGTCCGGCCGCGATGGTGGCCGCGGCGGGAAGGACGAGCCCGCCCCAGGCCGCCAGCAAGCCCAACGCCATGAGTCTCGTCCCGTTCCGGTGCCGTCTGGAGGTCATGAGTGTGGTCATGATGGTTCAGTGGTTGATGATGACCCCGCGATAAAAATAATTCTGGCCGTCGCTGGTTTGGAGAAATTCCTTCACGCTGCCATCGCCGGGAAAATTCGTGGCGTTGCTTACATTCTCCCAATTGCCCGCCCCCAGGGCCATGCGCCGCTGCAGGGAATACTGCAGACCGGTGACGGTGGGCACCTTGATCCGCGCGTTCTTTTGCGCGTCCACCGTCAGTTGCAGGGCAAACACCGATTCCGGATCGCCAGGATCGGTGCGGGCCTGCAATTCGTGGGCGTCCGAGGCGCCGTCGCCGTCGCTGTCCGCAAGCAAGGGATACGATCCCCAGAATTTTGCCTCATCCAGATCCACCAGCCCATCGCCGTCGCTGTCCGCGTCCAATCCCCAGAGCGACACGCTGAAATCATCCATGTAACTGGTGGCCACCGCGCGCCGGACCACCCCGGAAAACCTGGTGACACTGGCGTCCTTGAACCCCAGGTTCGTCCGCTGCTGCACGCCGTCAATCCATACATCATAGCGCCGGCTCGCATAATCGCTCCGCACGGTGACCCGGACGAAGAGGTTGGTGGGAAAGGTGGGCACGACCTGCACAAAATTTCCGCCGCCACTGCCGTTCCCGTCCAGGGCGAGAATGCCGTCGGTGGCGCTGAAATAAATCAGGCTGCTGGCGGCGTTCGTGGGCACGATCGGCGCATTGGTGAGTCCGGATTCGAGAAAGAAGGTATCCACCCACAGCACCTGCTGGGTCGCAAGCAGGGAGGCATTGATGGTGCAGTTACCCGCCTGCACCGCCTGCAAGCCATGCGCGCTGGTGGATTGCTGCACTGTGGCACTGCCCTTGCTCACGCTCCACAATCCCAGCGGTCCCTGGCCGGCCAGATTCCCGGGAAGATAGGCGTTGACCTCGCCCGGCTCAAAACCCGTGGCGTATAACAGGCCCTGCAGTTGCGGACGCACCTCCAGCACGCGGGACCACGCGGTGATCGCCGGGCCCGCCGAGTAGAACGTCACAAAGTATTTCTTGAACGTCGTCAAACCGGTCAATTGCACCGTGAATTGTCCCGGCGACAGATTGCCCAGCGCAATCACATGCTCCCAGTTGTTGGTGTCGCTTCCGCCATCCGCGCCGCCGTAGCACAAATACACGGCCGACGCCGTCTCCATCCCCTGAACGCCGGTGACGACCACTGCGGTTTCCGTGATGCTCGGGAACCCGGTCAACGCAATGCGCTCCGGGGTGGTTTCAACCAGCTTCAGCGCGTTCAAGCAGGCGCCCTCGGCGGTCGTCAGGGTGATGCGGACCGCCCCGTCACTGCCCGGACGCACCTCGAGGAAGCGACAAACATAGCCCCGGTCCCCGCGTCCATTGTCCGTGACATCAATCGTCACAGACTGGTTTTGCGCACCGGAAATGACCGAGAGCGGCGGCGCAGGAGCGCTGCCGTTGACGAAATGATCCGCGCCGGAAAGCGTGTACGTCAGCAGGTTGCCCGTGGACCGGTCGCCCGTGCCCCGATCACTATAGAGCACAATCTCGTAATTCTTCAGCGGGTCGAGGCCGGTAAAGTCCAGAAAGTTGGTCTCCCCGGCATATAGCGTGGTGGCCCCTGCCGGCCCCAGGTCAATGGGGAAGGCATCAAACGCGGCGTTACCCGTTTCCGGACCGGGCGGCACCGAACTGGTCGGCGCCCGGGCAGTCAAAGGACGGCCCTTCACGGAAAATGTCATCGTAACCCCCGTGGGCTGGCCGTTGGTGACGTTGAGCAACGTCCCAGTACTCACATCGGTGTAGGGCACACTGTAAAGCTGCCAGTCATCAATCCCCCAGTACCAACTGGCGGTGCCGGCCTGGAAGAGGCGAAAACGGACATTGGCCTGGTTGTCCGCTGCCGGCAGCCGGAAAACCTCCACGCGCTTGGATTCCACCGGGTCGTCGTTGACGCGACCGCTGAGGAACGGCGCCAGCGCCGCCGTCACGGGCGCGCCCAGCCAGGCGGAATACGCCAGGCCATACGGCTGGTCCTCCCGCGCCGTGGTCAGCGTGGTCACCGCATCAATGTTCCCGGCGCCATCCCGAACCAGGTCGTCCTGATCCACCATGTACAACAGCGGCAACCATGAGGCGCCGCCGTTGATGGAATATTCCACCCCCGCAATGTTGTCCTGATTTTGCTCATAGGCGCTGTTGAACACCAGCGTAATGCCCGTCCGTCCGGTGAAGTTGTAGGTCGGGGAAAACAGCACCTGAACTTGATTGCCGCTCCGTTGATCCGATTCGGCGTAGAGCAGATTGTTGGAAAGCAACCGGGTCACCGGCTGTCCATTGACCTCATAACCGGGGGCCACTTGCATCCGCCGGCTGCCAAACACGTTGGTCAGCCGCGAATAGGTAATCAATGCCCAGCCCAGATAGGTGTCTGAATTCGGATTGGCCGGGTTCAGGCCGGAAGTGACACGGTCCGTGCGATTGGTTTCCGACCAGCCGGCAACGGAACTGACCAAGGTTTCCGCACCGCCATCGAAGGTTTCGACAGCCAGCGGCGCCGGCAAAAACAACCGTGAGGAAACTCCCCACCGGGTGACGTTGGTCATGGTGCCGCTCACCCCGTCCAGACCAAAGAAGTTGTAGGCCACGAAATCCGCCCGGGCCGCGCCTCCCAGCCAGCACAGCAATCCGGCCGCACCCGCAAGCAAATGATTTCGTTGGAACATCGGCAGCGTCCACCCCGTGGATCAGTGGCCATCACCAATCTTACCAGGGACGTATTGGTAGGAGACTAAGGCGGGCCAGGTTGAACGTCAAGCGCGTTCGTGGAAAACATCCGCCCCGCGAAATTGATGCCGTCCCCGGATTTCAATTGAATTCCTGACCGCAGCACTACATTGTTCAAAACCGAGAAATGCACGAGTGGAACTTCAGATTGCGGTCTGCCGGCCTGATGACGCTGCTGGCCATCTGCGGTGCCGTCGAGGCGACCGGCTGCAATGTGCCCGTCTTTCGCTATGCCCTGGAGCGGTGGGATACCGACCGTTACGAAGCCATCTGGTTTTGTCCTGACCCGCTCTCCCCTGCGCAACAAGCGGCCTTCATCGCACTTGATAATGCCGGCACCAGTGGGCGCGCGAATGTGACGATCACCAGAGCGGACCCCACCCAGGCCATGCCTCCCGACCTGCGCGCGTTGTGGGAAACGCAGGGCCCCCCGGCGATGCCCTGGATGGTTGTGCGGTATCCGCGCCCCAGCGGCATTGCCTCGCCCGCCTGGGCCGGGCCGCTGGATCCCGGGCAGATCGCGTCACTGTTGGATTCGCCCCTGCGGAAGACCCTCACGCAGAAACTGCTCAGTGGCGACGCCATCGTCTGGCTGCTGCTGGAGAGTGGCGACCGGCGACGTGACGACGCGGCGGCCCGATTGGTCGGGACGGAACTGCGTCAGTTGGAAAAAACCCTCAAGCTGCCGGAATTGTCGCCGCTTGATCCGCCGGTAAATCCGCAGCTGCCCCTCAAAATGGCCTTTTCCCTGGTGCGCCTTTCCCGCACCGACCCGGCCGAACCTTTCCTGGTGGCGCAACTGTGCAATTGGAATCCCCAGCGCACCGCCGCACGTGAACCGATGTTGTTTCCGATCTTCGGTCGCGGGCGGGCCATTCCTCCGGCCATCGGGGACGACATCAAACCGGAGGCGATTCGCGAGATGGCCGTGTTTCTTACCGGCCCCTGCTCCTGCGAGATCAAGGACCTGAACCCCGGATTCGATCTGCTGCTCACGGCGGACTGGAACACGATGGCGGGTTATCAGGAGGTGACCCTGACCACGCTGCCCCTGGTGAGCATGTCCCAGTTTGCCACCACCGCCGCCAGCACCAACGCCCTCCCTCCCCCCCCGATGATTGTGGTCACCAATCCACCCGAAACCGCGGCGCCCGCCGTATCCGTGCCGGCGCAAACCACTCCTCGCAGCCTTTTAAGCCGCAACTTGGTCGTGATGCTGGTCGTCGGGCTGGGCTTCCTTGCCGTCACGACGATTGTGCTCCGCACCAAAGCCGCCGGGCGCACCCCGTGAAATGAAGCTGTCTCACCTGATCCGTCGCGAAATCTTGCACCGCAAACTCGGCTTCGCGCTCGCCACCGTTTCCGCCGCCGTGGCCGTGGCGGGCCTGGTCGCGGCCCGGGCCATGCTCCAGAAACACGACGCGCGCACCGAGCAAATCATCACCGCGCGCGAAGCGCAGACCCGGGCGCAGATGGCCAGAATGGAGGACGATTATCGGAAGATGATGTTAAAGATGGGGTTCAACGTGTTGATCCTTCCCAAGGACCAGAATCTCGGCGATCTCTACGCCGAGGATTATGCCTCGAAATACATGCCGGAAGAATACGCCACCCGGCTCGCCCGCAGTCGCGTGGTCACCATCAACCACATCCTGCCGTCGTTGCAGCAGAAGATCCAGTGGCCCGAGTACGCGCGGACGGTGCTGCTCATGGGCGTGCGCGGCGAAGTTTACGTGCAAAACGCCAGGCAGCAGCCGTTGCTCGCACCAGTGGCCGCCGGCACGATGGTGCTGGGCCACGAATTGGCGAAAAATCTAAAACTTGAAGCCGGCCAGCAGACCAAACTCATGGGCCGGGAGTTCACCGTCGCCAGGATCAATCCCGAGCGTGGCAACAAGGACGACATCACGGTCTGGATCAACCTGGCCGAAGCTCAGAGCCTCTTGGACAAACCCGGCCTCATCAATGGCATTCTCGCGCTCGACTGCACCTGCGACACGCTCGACCGCCTGGCGCGCATCCGGCCGGAGATTGCCCGCATCCTGCCGGACACCCAAATCGTGGAATACGCCTCGCAGGCGCTGGCGCGCGCCGAAGCCCGACAGCGCGCGGCGACCGAAGCGCAGGCCAGTCTCCAACGCGAGAAGGAGGGCCGCACCCGCCTGCGTCAGGAACGCGAGGCCCTGGCCGCCGTGCTGGTACCGGTGATCACGGCCGGCAGCGGCGTCTGGCTCGGATTGCTGGCGCTGGCCAACGTCCGGGAGCGGCGCGATGAAATCGGCATCCTGCGCGCCTTGGGGCTGCGTTCGCGCCAGATCCTCCTCATCTTCCTGGGCAAGGCGGTGGTGATCGGGCTCGCGGGTGCGGGGCTCGGCTACGCGCTTGGCCGCGGCCTCGGCATGTGGTGGCGGGAAACCCCGGACGCCGCCGCGCCCACCCTCGGATTTTGGGATGTGCACCTGCTGGCGCTGGTGCTGGTGGCCGCACCGTTGCTGGCGGCGCTGGCCAGCTGGTTGCCCGCCCTGATTGCGGCGCAGCAGGACCCGGCAGATGTGTTAAGAGAGGCATGAGCGCGCGGCTCCAAATCGAAAATCTCGGCAAGTCGTATGCCGCTCCCCATGGCCGCGTCTGTGCGCTGGAGGCGGTTTCGCTTGCCGTCCAGGCCGGTGAGTTCGTGGCAGTGCGCGGACCAAGCGGCTGCGGAAAAACGACCTTGTTGCTGGCGGCGGGCGCGCTGTTGCAGCCAACGCACGGCCGGGTATTGGTCAACGGCCAGGACCTCTACGCGCTGGCCCCGGAACGGCGCGCCCGGTTTCGCGCGGCCCACATTGGTTTCGTGTTCCAGCAGTTTCATCTCGTGCCCTATCTGGATGTGCTGGACAACATCCTCTCCCCCGCCCTGGCGCTCAAAACCAGCGACCCCGTCCGCTCCCGGGCGGCCGAGCTGGCCTGCCGCTTCGGTCTGCAGGACCGGTTGCGACACGTGCCGGCGGCCCTCAGCACCGGCGAACGCCAGCGCGTGGCGCTGGCCCGGGCGCTGTTGAACCGCCCCCGGCTGCTCCTGGCGGATGAGCCGACCGGCAATCTCGATGCGCACAACGGCGAACTGGTGCTGCGCTGCCTGGCGGAGTTCGCCCGTGACGGTGGCAGTGTACTCCTGGTCACCCATGAAGCCCGCGCGGAAAAGTCCGCCACGCGCGTAGTGCAGATGGAGGCTGGAAGAATTCAATGAACAAGCCTTGGATGCTGGTAACTGGATCGGTGGCCGCGATGGCGCTGCTCGTGTGGGGGCTGTGGTGGCCGGCGCGTTCGCGGCCCGCCGCGACCACGGCGGGGTCGGAGCAAAAGCCGTTGCTCATGTTTTGTGCCGCCGGTCTCCAGGCGCCGGTCGAAGCCGCCGCCCATGATTACGAACAGGCTTTCGGCGTCCGCGTGCAGCTTCAGTACGGCGGCTCCGGCGCCCTCCTGAGCAATCTCCGCGTCACGCACACGGGCGATCTGTATCTCGCGGCGGACGAAAGTTACACCCGATCGGCGCGCGCCATGGGATTGCTGGCTGAGATCATCCCGCTGGCGCGCCAGCGTCCCGTCATCGCGGTGGCCCGCGGAAACCCGAAGCAGATCCGCACCCTCGCCGATTTGCAACGCCCGGACGTCCGGGTCGGCATGGCCAATCCCGAGGCGGCCTCCATCGGCCGGACCGTGCGCGAGCGGCTCCAACACGCCGGGCAATGGGACGCCCTGGCCCGCCACATCACCGTCTTCAAGCCCACAGTGAACGACGTGGCCAATGACGTGAAACTCGGCACGGTGGATGCCGGCATCGTGTGGGATGCCACCGCACAGCAATACCCGGAACTCGAACTGGTCACCGTGCCGCCGTTTGACGCCGCCAGTGAAACCATCAGCATCGGCATTTTGCAGCGCTCGCCCCGGGCCGCCGCCGCCTTGCGCTTTGCCCGCTACCTGGGGGCGCGAGACCGGGGATTGAAGCGCTTCCAGGAATTTCATTACGACCCGGTGGCCGGCGATGCCTGGGCGGAACAACCGGAGCTGGTCCTCTACAGCGGCGCCATGCTGCGGCCGGGCCTCGAGCAAACGCTGCAGCAGTTTCAGGAACGCGAAGGCTGCCGCATCACCACCGTGTATAACGGCTGCGGCATCCTGGTCGCCCAGATGCGCGCCGGCCAGCGGCCTGATGCCTACTTTTCGTGCGATACCTCGTTCATGAACAGCGTCGCCGATCTGTACCAGCCTCCGGTGGACGTGGTGGACAACCGGTTGATGATCATCGTGCAAAAACACAATCCCAAGAACCTCCACGCGTTGTCGGACCTGACCCGGCCCGGGATCCGCCTGGGCCTGCCGGATCACGAAAAATCTGCCATGGGCAATGTCATTTGGAAAATGCTCGTGCAATTGAAGCTCTACGACGCCCTGCGCCCCAACCTCGCGGTCGAGTCTCCAACCGGTGATTTCCTGATCAACCAGATCCGCACCGGCTCCCTGGACGCCATCATCGCCTGTCACAGCAACTGGACCGGCGTGCGCGACCACCTGGACGCCGTGCCGATCGAGCACCCGCTCGCCCGCCTCACCCAGCCTTATGCGGTGGGGCGGGAGACCCGCTACCCGCACCTGATGGCCCGCTTGGAGGACGCCATTACCTCCGCCGCCTCCCGCGCGCGCTTCGAATCCCAGGGCTTCGGCTGGCGCTTTCAACCGGCTTCCCCACCATGACTGCCGAAGCCGGCCCGCCGCTGCCGCCCCTGCGTTGCCGCCCCGACTGGCCGTTCTTCGCCGGGCTGGCCGTGTTGAGTGGCGTTTACGTGCTGTTCATCGTCGCGATGCTCGCAGCCGATCTTTCCTTCACTTCCCCGCGGCACCTGCTCCGGGCGCTGGCCAGTCCGGAGATTCGTTATGCGATCAAACTCAGCCTGATCTCCTGCTCGCTCACCACGCTGCTCTCGTTGTGGATCGCCGTGCCGACGGGATATTTGCTCTCGCGCCACCGCTTTCCCGGCAAACGCCTCATGGATGCCATCCTGGACATCCCCATCGTGCTGCCGCCGCTGGTCATCGGACTGAGTCTGTTGATTCTGTTCCAAACCCCTCCCGGACGCGCGCTCCAGCAATTGGTGCCGGTGACCTATGCCATTCCCAGCGTCATCCTCGCGCAATTTGCCGTGGCCTGCGCCTTCGCCGTCCGCACCATGCTCGTCACGTTCGACCAAATCAGCCCGCGCTGCGAACAGGTCGCCCTGACGCTCGGTTGCAATCGCAGCCAGGCGTTCTGGCGCGTCGCCCTGCCGGAAGCGCGGCGCGGGTTGCTGACCGCCGCCACGCTGGCCTGGGCGCGCGCGCTGGGCGAGTTCGGCCCCATCCTGGTCTTCTCCGGCGCCACCCGCATGCGCACCGAGGTGCTCCCCACCACGGTCTTTTTGGAACTGAGCGTGGGCAACATCGAGGCCGCCGTGGCCGTCTCCCTGATCATGATCGCCGCCGCCCTGATCGTCCTGACCCTCGCGCGCCTCTTCGGCCTGCGCGCACCACTGGAGCGGGTGCTATGATCGCCCTGGAGCACGTCACCATCCAGGCGGGTGATTTCCTCCTGCGGAACATTGACCTGACCGTGCCGGCCGGCAGTTACGCGGTGTTGATGGGGCGGACGGGCGCGGGCAAAACGACCTTGCTCGAGGCCGTGTGCGGACTCAAACGCGTCGTCCGCGGCACCATCCGGCTCAACGGCGGCGAGGTCTCCCGGCTGCGCCCCGGCGAACGCGGCATCGGCTACGTGCCCCAGGATCGCGCCCTCTTCCAAACGATGACCGTCCGTGCGCACCTGGCCTTTGCCCTCGTGATTCGCAAGGCCCCCCGGGAGGAGGTGGCCCGGCGCGTGACGGAGTTGGCGGGTTTGCTCGGCATCGAACATTTGTTGGATCGTCACCCCCACGGCCTGAGCGGTGGGGAAGCTCAACGGGTGGCGCTCGGGCGCGCCCTGTCCGCGCGTCCGAACATCCTCTGCCTCGACGAACCGTTGAGCGCGCTGGACGAGAACACAAAAACCGAGATCGGTGCGCTGCTGCGGAAAGTCCAGCAAGCCGCCGGGCTCACCGTCCTGCAGGTGACGCACAATCAGGCGGAAGCCGAAAACCTCGCCGACCACATCTTTCAACTGCATAACGGCCGTGTGGAACGGCAGACCTGAATCCATGTCCAATCCCGCCCCCACCCCCGGCCCTGCCTCCCGGCTCCCGACGCTCACCGATTTTGAACGGCAGGTGTACGAATGGCAGATGTGGGTGGACGGCTTTGGAGAAACCGGCCAGCGCCGGCTCAAAGCCGCAACCGTGCTGATCTCCCGCGCCGGCGGTGTGGGCGGCATGGTCGCCCTCGAACTCGCGGCGGCGGGCGTGGGTCGCCTCATTCTCGCGCACGCTGGTAATCTCAAACCCAGCGACCTCAACCGGCAGATTTTGATGACGCACGATTGGCTGGGGCGTCCACGCGTGGAATCCGCCGCCCGACAATTACGGGCCTTGAATCCGCGCCTCGATGTCGTTGCCGTGCCCGAAAACATTTCCGAGAACAACGCCGCCCGGTTGGTGGCCCAGGCCGACCTCGTGGTGGATTGCGCCCCCTTGTTCGTCGAACGTTTTCTGATGAACCGCGCGGTCGTCCGTCAGCGCAAGCCGATGGTGGAATGTGCCATGTTCGAGCTGGAGGCCCACCTCACCACCATCCTTCCCGGTCAAACCCCGTGCCTGGCGTGTCTGTACCCGGAACCGCCCCCCGACTGGAAGCGGCAATTCCCCGTGTTCGGCGCCGTCGCCGGAATGGTGGGCTGCCTCGCCGCCATGGAGGCCATCAAGCAACTGTCCGGGCTCGGTGAAACGCTGACCGGCAAACTGCTGACTTGCGACCTGCGCACCATGAATTTCCGAAAAGTCAATACCCGCCGACGCAGGGATTGTCGCGTATGCGCCCCCCCGCCCGTGTGACCCTCCGCCCCCTACCCGTCCAACGGACTCCGCACGCCCAACCCGCCCTGTTGCAAGACGTGCGTGTAGATCATGGTCGTGCTAACCTCCGCGTGCCCCAACAACTCCTGAATCGTTCGGATGTCCTGCCCCCGCTGCAACAGATGCGTCGCAAAACTGTGCCGGAACGTGTGGCTGGATACGCGCTTGGTCAGGCCTGCCTTGGCCACTGCCACCCGCAGCGCCTTGTCAATCGTGTTCGGGTCCACATGATGCCGCCGCCGAAGGACTCCCCCGCCCCCACCCGGAGAGGGCCGGGAGGGGGCGCGGGTCCACCGAAACACTCCGCGAGGGAAACACCCATTGCCAGGCCCATTCCGTGCCCGCGTTCGGATACTTCCGCTCCAACGCGAAGGGCAAGAACACACCGGCCAAACCCGCCCGGCGGTCCTCGTCAAATTGCACCCGCACTCGCTCCAGATGCTCCTGAAGCGGTCCCGCCAGATTCACCGCCAGCGTCGTCACCCGGTCCTTTCCACCCTTGCCTCCGCGCACCGTCACCGACAGCAGCTTGAAATCTATATCCTTCACGCGCAAGCGCAGCGCCTCCATCAGCCGCAGTCCGCTCCCGTAAATGAACTTCACCACCAATTGCGGCACACCGTCCATCAAGGCGATTACCCGCCGCGCCTCCTCCGGTGACAACACCTCCGGCACGCGCGGTTTACGCTCTGCTCGATACGCA
>JAKQDQ010000094.1 GCA_029573725.1 Verrucomicrobiota bacterium | reverse complement strand
CGGATCGCGGCGTTGCTGCGGCGGGAAGGCTGGCGGGTGGGCAAGCGGCACATCCAACGCCTGCGACGAGACGCGGGCCTGCGGGTGCCACCGACGAAGCGCAAAGTGGTTCGGCGCGGTGTTTCCACGGGTTGGCCCACGACGGCGACGCCTCGGAATCATGTGTGGACGTGGGACTTCATTGCGGATGCGACGGTGCGCGGCGGGGCTTTGAAGATGCGGACCATTCTGGATGAATACCCCCGGGAGTGCCATGTGCTGTGGGCCGAACGGGGGTTGAAGGCGGCGGATGTGCGGCGCTGGCTGGAGAAGGCCGTTGCGCAACACGGCGCGCCGGCATATCTGCGGAGCGACAACGGCTCGGAGTTCATCGCGAAGATCGTGCAGCGGTGGCTGAAAGAGAACCGGATCAAGACGATCTACATCGAGCCGGGGAGCCCCTGGCAGAATGGCTTTGTGGAAAGCTTTCATGGGCGGTTCCGGGACGAATGCTTGAACCGGGAACAACTGTGGACGTTGACGGAAGCGCGGGTGGTGGTGGGGGACTTCCGGCAGAGATACAACGAGATCCGGCCGCCCAGCCGGCTGGGTGATGAGAGCCTGGCAAGGTTTGCGGCGCAAATTTGTCCATGCCCCGCTCCGGTCGGGCTGCGCCCTCCCTCCGCAGGGCATGGACAAGGAAAGCAGGAAAACATAAACTCAAACCAATGCTTGGACTAACACATCAGTGGTCCAGAAAGTTGAGCCCGGTCAAGATCTATTGGTTCGTGCTAACAAGCCTGTAGAACCGCTTCATATTGTAACGAGTCGAATCGAATAGGAAGTTGCTTGCACCGGTGCCCACGACAGGCGAGCCGAGATCAAACCATTGCGTCGTTGGAATATTCGTCGAGTACTGAAGCTGGTAAACGCGCCCGGTGTGGCCGAACCAGCCAAGCTCTACCGCAGGCCAAATTTGAAGCTCAGGCCTGACTTGCTCCACCCGCCCAATAGTCATGTCGTCGAATCCGAAGCCATCTCCAGTGCCCGCGCCAGTAAACTCAATGCGCACAAAAGGAATCTCCGTGTCGATGACGCCGAAAAATAGTGCTCCACCGCTGCCTTGCGGTATCGTGACTGGAACAACATTTGTCGAACGGCTTCCATTGGTGTAAACAAGGGTGACGTTGAGGCCAAGCAACTCGAGGTCGGTGGCGTAAAAACCGAAGGCCGCCTGCGGATATGAGAAATCGATGGTGAACGTCGCCAATACGTCCAAGAACCGGTTGCCAGAAATTGGATATGCGCCGCAGAAGGTGCCGGTCGGAAAATCCTCGATGGTGCCAGACGGTCCACCAGAGAATGAAATAGTAGCAGTGTCAGCCCCAAAATTCAGTGTCGTCGGAGCAGGCCCAGGTGCGTATGACTCGAATGTTTCTGTGAAGACGCCAGCCAGCCGTGATAAGAAGTTGCTTGCAGCACCTCTCGAATTGGGAATGTCCGGACGTGGTATGTCACAGTTCGGGTTTCCTTGGGGTGCGACATCCTCGCCAAAGAACCAGACGGGAGCAGCGTGAGTGGCCAAGGCCACTGTTAATGTTAATAGAACAATGGTAAGTATTCTCGCAGTTTTCATTTTTTGTGCTTTGTAGCTTATGGCTGGCATCCAACTAATGACTGGGTGGGTGCGCACATGGACTTAATTTCACGCAGCCTGTAAGAGTTCTGGTTTGTTATTACCGCTTCAGAGCGAGCATCGCTCACACGACTTTCATCCGAACTCAACGAGGCGACTTTCTGCCTGAGTTGAACGGGTGTCAAGCTTCCGTTGAAATCTTCTGCCGCCCTCGCGTTGACTCAAATTAAATGACACCGGGGGGTTGGGGCTGAGGGGTGGAAGAATGCATCGTTGACTCATGGATAAAAGACACCGGAAAAACCGGTGGCCATGAACATGAGCCAAGCCATCAAGACCGACCTGTTGCCCAAACTCCGTGCCCGTTACGAGCGGCGCAATCGCGCAGGGAAAACCCGGATGCTCGACGAGTTGTGCGAGGATTACGGCTACGAGCGCAAGTATGCCATCAAACTGCTGCGGGACACGGTGCCCGCGCCCAGCGGGCGCAAGCACCCTGGCCCCGAACCCCGCTACGCGCTGATCGAGCCGGTGGTGCGCACGATCTGGCTGGCCGCCGAACAGCCCTGCGGCAAACGGCTGGCCCCGGCCCTGCCGCTGTGGCTGCGCCACTACGAACGGCATCATGACCAGCTCACCGCCCGGCAGCGGGAACGGCTGCGCGAGATCAGTCCGGCCACGCTGGACCGGTTGCTGGCCTCGGCGCGGGCCGAACATCCGCTGCGGGGCCGGTGCGGCACCAAGCCGGGCAGCCTGCTCAAGACGGAGATTCCCATCCGCACGGGCACTTGGGACGTGACGCAGCCTGGTTATCTGGAAGCCGACAGCGTCGCGCACTGCGGCGCGAG
>JAKQDQ010000093.1 GCA_029573725.1 Verrucomicrobiota bacterium | reverse complement strand
CGGAGGAGATGGGCGTGCGCGCCTCGATCTGCGCGAGGGTCTTCATCGTGGGCGCGGGCGCGCCCGGCGGGGTGAGACTGCCTTGGGCGAGACAGGTTGAGAGTTGAGGGTTGAGGGTGAGGATCGCCAGCGCGAGGCCGGCGACGCGGACCAGGTGTTGGGTTTTCATAGGATTCATGGTTGAGTGGTCATTCAAAAGGGCAGGGGTTCGAGTTCGTGATAGTTGGGCGGTGGCTGGAACAGTTTACCGTCCGGGTCCGGGATTTTTTCCGGCGTGATGGACCGCACCTCGAACCGCAGCCGCTCCGCATCGCCTTCAAATTTCAGCACCGCCCGCAACGGAAAAAGCTTTTTATCCTTCAGCAACGCGCCCCATTGGTCTTCGATTTCGCGCGGACCGAACCGCATGGGCTGATTGCGCGTCCACGCTTGAAACGGCGGCAACTGGTCGGTCGCCCAAATCTCCATCACTTCGCCGCGCTGTTTCAATTCGTAGCGGACGCAGGCGTAGCCGAGCAGGTTCGTGGTTTCTCCCGTTGCTTTCAGTTCGACCGGGTCCATGGGCATCATCGGCATCGCCATCATGGGCAGGGCGGGCAGGCCGCCAGGCCCCGGGCCTGCCCCGGGTTGCGGGCCGACGCCGGCGGGCAATTGCGGCATCGGCGGCGGCGCGGGTACTCCTGGCAGGTTGGTTGGACCAATGGGCGGCGGGGTGGCCGGCAGGCTGGCGGCCGCAGTCCCGGGCGTCGGACCCGGCGGCAGTGGCAGTCCCCCGGGGAGATGCTGCAGGCCGGGATTTTGGTGGGGATCGAAATGCGTGCGCGCGGAGTCCGTGCCAGGAGGGAGCCGCACGAAACTGCGATTGTGCGGGAGGACCAGCGTCACGGCGCCCGTGTCGAGGGCGACGAGATTTTTCGCGTGTGGCCAGTTGGTCTCGGCGCGTTCGAGGCGCAGTTGGTTGGTGCCGATGGTGTAAAGCCAGGTTTGCGCCTCGCCGTTGCGCGTGAGCGTGGCGGTGATCCGGCCTTCAAAGGCCAGCCCCGTTGCTGCGTACAGTTGGAGAAAAAAGGCCGCCGCCGATACTCGGTACAATTCGTAAGCCGTCGTTTTCATGAACCAGTGTGATTCGCCCGCGAACCATGCAAGGCAGTCCGGTCGCTGTCAAAGAAAATTCTGGATTGTCGCAAATTTGTCGCGCCGGGAGTGATCCCCCCGGTCCGGTGTGGCCCCTTCGGCGTCCGTCCCGATGGTGGGATGAGGTGGGTGGCAGGGTGGTGAGTTTCTGCCGCTTTGTTGCAACCCGCGAGGGCATTCGCTCCACCGTCGGCTGGCGGGTTCTGGCCGGGGGCGACGCCGCCTGTCCCGGTGCGCGGGTGCTGGAACTGATGAGAATTTGACGTGGCGGCGGCGGGCTAGGCCGCAAGGTGCCGGGGGGGCGTGCCGTCGGAAAAATCCGGCCGGCGTCCGGTCGGGGCGCGCGGTTCGGGCGCGGTTCGGAGTTGCGGCGGTGAAGCGGAATCGAAATCATGTACGCAAAAGAACATGATCTGGCGATGGCAACAATGTCGTGTGGCCGTGTTCCTCCTGGTGCTGCTGCCGTTCTCGAGCATTGCGGCGGAACCCGCCGCGGCTGCGCTGGCGGCCGCCCGGCGCGAGGCGCTGCGGGGCGTCTTTGGCACGTATGACGCCGCGCCGCGTCAGCGCGATGGGCGCGTGGACCTGGCCCGTCTGGTGCGGGAGCTGGTCAACATCAAGGCGCAAACCTATAATTTTCTGATCTGGCACGGCTCGAACGATTGGCACGATCTGCAGTTGTTTCTGCCCCAGGCGCGGGCAGCGGGCATTCGGACGTGGATCACCCTCGTGCCGCCGAGTGAATCGCCGCCGCAAACGCAGCGGTTCTCCGAACCGTTCCGCCTCGATTACGAGCGTTGGGCCACCGAGATTGCGCAGTTGAGCCGGCGCGAAACCAATCTGGTCGCCTGGAGCGTGGATGACTTTGCCTACAACGCCGCCACCTTCACGCCCGCCTGTCTGGAACGGCTGCAAACGCGCACCCGCAGCATCAATCCGCGTCTGGCGTTCGTTCCCTGTCTTTACTACCGCCAACTGACCCCCGACTTCGTCGCCCGTTACCATCGGTTCTTTGACGGCATCCTGTTCCCGTACCGCCACGAATCCGCCGGGGCCAATTTGAACGAGTGGGACACCCTGCCGGCGGAGGTGGCGCGGCTCCGGGAACTGTTCGGCCCGACCATGCCGGTGCTGGTGGACGTGTACGCCACGGCTCATTCACGGCTGGGGGATTCCACCCCCGAATATGTGGAACACGTCATGCAGCTGGGGCGGACCCATGCGGATGGCGTCCTGGTTTACTGCCACCAATACGCCGACAAACATCCGGCCAAGCACGCCATCATCCAGAACCTGTTTCAGACCTGGACCCGTGAACCGCACTGAAGGAGATCACATGCCGGGTGATCAGGCAACGGGGCGGCGGTCGGGATGGAAGCCATGTTCTGGCGGAGGCCTTCCCCGTCGCCGCATTTTGGCGCGGGACAAGGGGCTGGTTTTGAGTACACTGCGTTCCCGACATCCTGAACCATGAAAACCTTGCGCCTCGCGACCCACACCCAGCTGGCCTTGTTCGGCGGCCCCAAAATCCGGCGGCGGCCGTTTCCGGCCTGGCCGGTGTTTGGCCGGTCTGAAGCCCAACGGCTGCTGCGCACGTTGCGCCGCGGCAAATGGGGCAAGCTGCAGGGACCGGAAGTGGCGGAGTTCGAGCGTCGTTTCGCGGCGATGCACGGGTGCCGGCACGCCATCGGGGTGGTCAATGGCACGGTGTCCCTGCGCATCGCGCTCCTGGCCGCCGGACTGGAAGCCGGCGCCGAAGTCATCGTGCCGCCCTACACCTTTCTCGCCACGGCGACAGCCGTGGTGGAGGCGAACCTGGTGCCCGTGTTTGCCGACATTGAGCTGGCGACCTTCAACCTCGATCCGCAGGCCGCGGCCGCGGCGATCACCCCGCGCACCCGCGCCATTGTGCCGGTGCATTTTGCCGGGCAACCCGCGGACATGGATGGAATCATGGCCCTCGCGCGGAGGCACCGGCTGGTGGTGATTGAGGACGCCGCGCACGCCCACGGCGCCCGCTACAAAACCCGACCCGCCGGCAGCCTCGGCCACCTGGGCTCGTTCTCGTTTCAATCCTCCAAAAACCTCACCGCCGGCGAAGGCGGCATCATCACGACCAACGACGATCAACTCGCCGAGGCGTGCCGTTCGATTCACAACTGCGGACGCATCCCCGGCGGGGTCTGGTACGAGCACCATGTCATGTCGGCGAACTACCGGCTGGGTGAATTTCAGGGGGCGGTGTTGAACGCGCAATTGGACCGCTTGGAAGCGCAAACGGCCACCCGCGATCGGAACGGTCAATACCTCGCCGCCCAGTTGCGCCAGATTCCCGGACTTCATCCGCAACAACGCCCTGCGGCCACCACGCGACACAGTCATCATCTGTTCCTGCTCCGGATTGACGCGGCGACGTTCGGCGCGCCGCGTGCGGCGGTGCTCCAGGCGCTGGCGGCGGAAGGCATCCCCGTTTCCGGCGGCTATCCCCTGCCGCTGTATCGGCAACCGTTGTTTCGCAACAAGGCCTTTGGTCCGTATCTCCCGGCGGAGCGAAAAAAACTGAACTTCGCCCGGGTGCGCTGCCCGAACTGCGAGCGGATCTGTAACGAACAGGGGGCGTGGCTGGAGCAGAACCTCTTCCTCGGCACCCGCGCGGACATGGACGACATTGCGCGTGCGTTCACGAAGGTTTACGAGCAGCGCCACGCCCTGGCCCGGGTGCGGGCGTGACCCCCTGGAGTTCCACCCCCAAAGGGCCGCCGTCCTGCGCACAGCGGTGGCCTCCAACAATCCAGGCTTGATTGATTGCGCTCCATTCTGCGGCACCCCACCAGCCCGCGCCGCGCCGGAAAACAATTCCGACGAAACCACCCTCCAGGACCGGAAGAGGGCGTCGGATGCCCGGTCCCCGGCATTGAGATCATTGACGTGCGCGGGCCGGATCGTGCCGTTTCTGCGCAAGCCTCCTTCTGCCGGGCTGGAAGCCCGGCTCCACGTCAGCCAGGGATGGCCGACGCTACACCAAAAAGCAAAGCAAGCCCGTCAGGGCTGACTTATTTGCAGTCCGGTGTTCGACCCACGAATCAAGCCCCGTCCGAGGGCGACATCCGCCCGAGCAGGATCATGTCGCTCCGTCGGAGTTGGTGACCGGAACGGCTCGACAATCTACAAAGATGGTGCATCTCTGGTGCTGGACTGAGGATACGCTTTGCGTCTTTGCTGCCTGGCGTCTTTGCGTTAAAGGCATTGAACTTCCTCCTGTTCGCCTTGGCTCGGGGAAGACTGGGGCGTGGGCGCCGCCGTCCCCGTCGGACATCCGGTTGTCCGGACGAACGGCGGGGGAAACGAACGACCCCGCGGTCCCGCCGGCGAGGGCATCAGTCCTGGCGGGTTCGGACCGGCAGGATACAATTTTCCAAAAAGAATTTTCTTGTGCTTCGATGGTCGCTGGATTACCCAGCACGTATGCCAGTAACAAAATTTACACGTCGTCAATTCATCGCCTCAACCGCGTTGACCAGTGCGGCCCTGATGACCGGCTGTCTCAGCCGCCCGCAGCCGCGCCGGGTTTCCGCCAATGAAAAGTTAAACATCGGTGTCGTCGGGGCCGGCGGCAAGGGGTCCAGTGACACCGATCACTGCGCCTCCGAAAACATCGTTGCGCTTTGTGACGTGGATGAAGACACGCTGAACAGCCGGAGACAAAAATATCCGCGCGCCCGGATTTACACCGACTGGCGGCAGATGTTTGACCAGGAGAAATCGCTGGACGCGGTCATTGTTTCCACGCCGGATCACATGCACGCGATTGTGGCGGCCACCGCCATGAAGCTGGGGAAACATGTTTATTGCCAGAAACCGCTGGTGCAAACGGTGTACGAGGCGCGGCTCATGCGGAAACTGGCCAAGGACTACGGCGTGACCACGCAGATGGGCAATCAAGGCAGCGCCGAAGACGGGTTGCGGCGCACGGTGGAACTGGTCCAGGCCGGGCTGATCGGCCAGGTGCATCAGGTGCATGTCTGGAGCAATCGTCCGGTCTGGCCGCAGGGCATGGATCGTCCGCCGGGGAGCGATCCGGTGCCCGGCACGTTGCACTGGGATGAGTGGCTGGGCGTCGCGCCGTTTCGTCCGTTCAAGAGCAAGGTTTATCATCCGTTCGCCTGGCGCGGCTGGCAGGATTTTGGCACGGGCGCTTTGGGCGACATGGCGTGCCACACGGCCAACATGCCGTTCCGGGCATTGAAGCTCGGTTACCCGAGCGAAATCGAGGCGGAAACCTCCCCCATGAACAAGGAGACGTACCCGCTGAAATCGAAGATTCGCTTCCTCTTCCCGGCGCGGGAGGGGCTGGACCCGGTCAATTTCTGGTGGTATGACGGCGGCAATCCCAAGCCGGGGGATCCGTACAATCACGACGGCAACAACAAGCCGCCGCAGGAACTCACCCGCGAAATTGAAGAGATGATGGGGTCGATTCCCGGCAGCGGCTGCTTGCTGATTGGTGAAAAGGGCAAGATCTTCTCCCCCGACGACTACGGCGCGCGCTTCTTCATCCAGATGAAGGGTGAAAAGGAGCTGACCGAAGGGAAGAACCACGACGCCGTGAAGGCGGTGCCACAGCGGATTCCGCGGAACGCCTTTGAGGGGGACGCCGACAAACGGCAGCATCTGGAATGGATTGCGGGTTGCAAGGGCGGCCCCGTGCCGTATTCCAACTTCGACATCGCCGCGTATCTCACCGAGATCATTCTGCTGGGCTGCGTGGCAATGCGGACCGGCCGGAAGCTCGAGTGGGACGGCCCGGGCATGCGCGCCACCAACGCGCCGGAAGCGATGCAGTTTGTGAAACGGCAATATCGCAAGGGTTGGTCCCTCTGACCCCCCGACAGTTTCTCCGCCGAAACCCTCACCGATCCGGTGAGGGTTTCTGTTTTGTGCCGCCGGCGCTTGTAGTAAGCTGCCGCCATGTCCGTGCCAATCATCAGCGTTGCGCAGATGCGGGAATGGGAACAGGCCACCTGGGCCGCTGGAACCACCGCCCCGGAGGTGATCCGACAGGTTGGCGCGCGTGTCGCCCAGCGCGTCACTTCCCTGGTCCGCGAGGAGGAAACCGTCCTGCTGCTCGCCGGCAAAGGTCACAATGGCGCTGATGTCCGAGCCGCGAGGGAACAGCTTCCGGGACGCCGGATCCTGTGGCTCGACGTCACCTCGCCGGGGGCGGATTTGCCGCGGCTGGAAGCGGCCCTGGCCCAACAACCAGCCTGGATTGTGGACGGCCTGTTTGGCATCGGCTTGAACCGGCCGCTGAACGCCGATTGGTGTCGGTTCATCAACCGCCTCAACGCCGCCGCAGTGCCGGTGCTGGCGGTGGACGTGCCCTCTGGCCTGGATGCCGACACCGGGAAACCGGCCGGGGCCGCCATTCGCGCGGCATTGACGCTGACCGTCGGCGCTCCCAAGCAGGGGCTGTTGCGGGCCGAAGCCGGAGATTACGTCGGTCGCTTGGAGGTGGCGGCCGAAGTCGGCCTGATCCCGTGTCCGTACCGTGCCGAACTGCAGTGGACGCTGTCGCGGGATTTTTCCAACTTCCCGCCCCCCCGGCCAGTGGATGGGCACAAGGGGATGTTTGGGCATTTGCTGGTTGTCGCGGGCAGTGCCGGTTACCACGGAGCCGCGGTGCTGGCGACCCGGGGCGCGCAACGCGCCCAGCCGGGCTTGGTGACGCTGTGGACACAACCCGACGTGTATGTGCCGGTGGCGTCCCAGTTGCAGGCGGCCATGGTGCGCACCGGACGAGTTGCGGAATTAAAGCCCGGTCATTTCACCGCTGTCCTGGTCGGGCCGGGACTCGCCGCGCCGACGGTGCCGGAGGAAATCATTGCCTTGGTGCGGCGCTGGTGGCGGGAGCTGCCGGTGCCGTTGATCGTGGACGCCAGCGCGCTGGATTGGCTGGAGGGCACGCCGCCACCCACGGGGGCGGTGCGCGTGCTGACTCCGCATCCGGGCGAAGCCGCGCGTCTGCTGAAGTGTCCGCGGGACCAGGTGCAGCAGGATCGCGTGGGGGCGGTGCGGCAGCTCGCCCGCCACCACGGCCGGGCGTGGGTGGTGTTGAAGGGGAGGCAGACCCTGATCGGGCGCGATACCGGCACAATTTTCGTCAACTCCTCCGGCAATCCGCATCTGGCCCAGGGCGGTGCGGGCGACGTTTTGGCGGGATTTCTGGCCGGGCTGCTGGCGCAACCGGAACGGCAGCGGGATGTCGAACGGGCGATCGGCTGCGCGGTCTGGCAGCATGGCGCCGCCGCCGACCTCCTCGCCGCCCAACGCCGGAACTGGGTGATTGAGGAGCTGGCCGCGACCATTGGCGCGGCGCATTGAGTGCCGGCACGCGGGGGCCGGCATTTTTGCTTTCCTTGGGCCGCCCGCATTTGCTAGGAAATCGTGGTGAAGTTATCCAAATCAGCCGTGTTGGTGTCAGGAATCTGGGCGGCCATGGCGCTTTCGGCGGCGCCGCTTACGATTGAGTGTACCGACGGGCTCAAATTCACCGGAGAGATCATTCAAAAAACCCCGGCCTACCTGCAACTGCGCGCCGAGGGAGTTTACACGAATTTGAGTTGGGGCCGGATGTCGCAAGACACCCTCAAGCAGCTGCAAACCATGGCCGCCAACAGCAACGACAAGAAGCTCGCCGCTTTCGTGGAGCCGTACATTGAAATTCCCGAGGAGGAGGTCATCAAGAAAACCCAGGTGGAAATCAAACCCGTCTCCCGGCTGGAACGCCCCGAGAAGGGTTCGCTGCTGGGCGCGCTGGCCAAATCGCCGGTGGGCCTGGTTTGTCTGCTGCTGCTGTACGCGGCAAATCTTTACGGCGCGTATGAAATTTCCGTTGTGCGGGCGTATGCGCCCGCCCTGGTCTGCGGCCTGGCCGCCGTGGCGCCCGTGATTGCCCCGGTGATTTTTCTGTGCCTGCCCACCAAACTGCCCGCCCATGCGGAGGAGGAGGAAGTCGCCCCGGCGGAGGCCGTGGCGATCGCCCTGCCCTCGGCGGCCCATGCGGACGCCGCCGCCGTCGCCAGCGCCGCTCCGGACCACACGAGCGCCGCCGCCGTGCAGAGCTTCAAGCGCGGCCAGTTCACCTTCAACCGCCGCTTCATTGAAACCAAGTTTTCGACGTTCTTTCAGGCGGTGCGCCGCGGCAGTGACAAGGACACCGTCCTGGTCGTGAAATCCGGCCGGGGCGAGTATGTGGCCAACCGGATTACGCGCATTGCCGCCAGCGACCTGCACCTGGAGGTGCTCAAAGGCGGCGCGACGCAGGAAGTGCAGGTGGCGTTCAGCGACATTCAGGAAATCCAACTCAAACCCAGGGACGCTTGAACGGGAACGGACGTCCCAGTGCATCATGAAATACCAGACCATTCTGTTGTTCGGCGCGCCCGGGTCCGGCAAAGGCACGCAAGGCAAGATTCTCGGGACCATCCCCAATTTTTTTCACTGCGCCTGCGGTGACGTCTTCCGTTCGCTCAGCGCGGCCAACCCGCTCGCCAGGGTGTTCATCGAGTACACCAGCCGCGGCCAGCTGGTGCCGGACGAACCCACCGTCAAATTGTGGCGGCAGTTCATCCAGAACAGCGAGCGCATCGGGCGGTTCAACCCCGGGAACGACGTCCTGGTTCTGGACGGGATCCCGCGAAATTTGCCGCAGGCGGAGATGCTCGACACGACGTTGGAGGTGCGGGCAATCCTTTATCTGCATTGCGCCAATTTCGACCGGCTGGTGCAGCGGCTGCAACGCCGCGCCCTCAAGGAAAACCGGCTCGACGATGCGAACCTGGATGTCATCCGCCACCGGCTCAAGGTGTATGAGCGCGAAACCAAGCCGGTGCTGAAGTACTACGGAGCGAAGAAGATTCATCGCATTGACTCCACCCAGCCGCCGACCAAGGTGCTGCGTGATATTCTGGCGCGCATTGACCGGGTCATGAAGTAAGCGGCGGACGGACGCGGCCATGGCCTCGTTACGCATCATTTTCATGGGCACGCCGGAACTGGCGGCCACCAGCCTGGCGGCGCTGTTGCAAGAGCCGGAATTCCAACTCGTGGCCGTGGTGACGCAACCCGACCGCCCCAAGGGGCGGACGCTGAAACTCCAGGCGTCACCCGTCAAGGCCCTGGCGTTGTCCGCGCAGGTGCCGGTGCGCCAGCCCGATCGGGTGCGGGAGGCCGCCTTTCTCGCGCAGCTCCGGGAGGCGGCTCCGGACCTGATCGTCGTGGCGGCGTTTGGACAGCTCCTCCCCCCGGCCATCCTCGCGCTGCCGCGCTTCGGTTGTCTGAACGTGCATACTTCCCTGCTGCCCCGGTACCGGGGCGCGGCACCGATCCAATCCGCGCTGTTGAACGACGAAACCGAGACGGGCGTGACCATCATGAAAATGGATGCCGGACTGGACACGGGCGATATTCTGACCCAGCGCGCGACGCCGATTCATCCCGGGGACGATGCGGCGACGTTGCAGGCGCGCCTGGCGCAACTGGGCGCGGAGTTGCTGGTGGAAACGATTCCGGGCTACGTTGCCGGAAGCATCCCGTTGCGTCCGCAGCAGCACGAACTGGCCACGCACTGCACCCGGATCAAAAAGGAGGACGGCCGTCTGGACTGGACGCAACCGGCGCGCGTCCTCTGGAACCGCATTCGCGCCTTCACCCCCTGGCCGGGCGCCTTCACCCACCTTCCGACGGGGGCGGCCCCGATGCTGTTGAAACTATGGCGGGCGGAAGTGGTGCGGCAACCGGGCGCCCCCGGAGCGGTGCTCGCGGCGGATCGCAACGGCCTGGTGATCGGTTGCGGCGCGGAGGCCTTGCGCATCACCGAACTTCAACGCGAGGGCGGCCGCCGCATGAGCGCGGCGCAATTCCTTGCCGGCCATCCGCTGACCACGGGGATGATCCTTGTGTCACGACCGGCGCGGGCCGGAGGTTAGCCGGCGGCGGCGCGGGCCTGACGTTGCAGCCATGCGCGCACCTCCGCCGGAGGGCGCCGGGTGGCGGCGGCCACCAGCCGCACGTATTCCGCCTCCTCCACCTCGCGCGGAATCGCGTGACAGAACTGGTCGGCGCCCGGGTACTGCCAGAGGTTGGGAAAATCGCGGCATTGCTGGGGCTTGACCGGCTGAATGGCGCAGGCCCCGTCCTCGAGAAAAATGCACGCGCCGTCCGGCTTTTCCTCCAGGACCAGCCCGCGGCGGTCGGAGCGCAACCGGGTGTGGCGCTGGATGAACTCGTCGGGGGCGAGTTTCAGGAAGGCGGCGATGCGCGTGATTTCCTCCCCGGTCAGGCGCACTTGTCCCGGCCAGCGGCAGCAGGCGGCGCAACGTTGGCACTCGCGAAAAATGGGCATCGTTTCAGATCAGTTCGCCCCGCCCACCACCTGGCAAACCAGCGGGGTCATTTTTAATCCGGTGGATTTTTCGTACTGCGCCATCATGTGGGCCATGAAACCGGCAACGGCGTGATGCTGCACGAGATTGATGGTCGCGCCGCCAAAGCCGCCGCCGGTCAACCGCGCGCCGAGGCAGGCGGGATGGTGCCGCGCCAGGCGCACGAGCAGATCGAGTTCCGGGGTGCTGTTGCGCAGAAAATCGCGCGAACTTTCGTGACTCTGGAACAGGTATTGTCCGAATTGTTCCAGGTCGCCGGCGCGCAAGGCCCGTTCCGCGGCCACCACCCGCGCGATTTCTCCCACCACATGGTGCGCGCACTCGAACTCGCGCTGGGTCAGCCGCGCTTTGTTCGCCTGCACCTGCTTCAATTCCACCGTGCGCAGGAATTTTGCCCCCAGCTGGCGCGCCGCCGCCGCGCACTGTTCGCGCAATTCCTTGTACTCACCGCCGGCCAGCGCGTGTTGCGTCAGGGATGGGCACACCACCAGCACCGCGCCCGGCACCGGCGCGTACCCGACGGTGAGCGCCGCGCAATCAATTTCCATCACCTGCGCCGGTTTGCCGCACAGCGAGGAGACTTGATCAAGAATGCCGCAGGGCACGCCGACGAACTCATTCTCGGCGGCGCGGCACAGTTGCGCCAGAGCCATCCGTTCGGCCGGCGTCAACGGGGGCAACTGCCCCCGCGGGTCCGGCCGGGGCGGCGGGCCCAGCCCGGTGGCGGTCAACGTAAACGGCGACAGCCGCCGCACGGCAAGGGCCGTGGCCACCTCGAGCGCCGCCGAACTGCTCAAGCCCGCGCCCATCGGCAGGGTACTGTGAATGGCGGCGTTGAAGCCTGAAAAATTGACGCGGCGCTTCTGGAGCTGCACCAGCACGCCTTTCACATAGTTCGCCCACGCGGCCGCCGGATCGGGGCGGATGTCGCTGAGGGAAAAGAGTTCCGGCCGGGCAAACGCGGAGGACACCAGTGCCACCTTGCCGTCCGTGCGCGGGGAGGCCGCCAGAAAGATGTATTTGTCCACCGCCACGGACAGGACGAGGCCGTGGTTGTAGTCCGTGTGGTTGCCCAGCACCTCCAGGCGGCCGGGCGCCTGGACGAGGTGCGTGGGCGCCTGGCCGAAGTGCTTTTTGAAGAGGGCCTGGACGTCGGCGGGCATGGATCAAAGCCGGTCAAGTTTCCGGGCCAGCGCAAAATCTTTCCGCGTCAAACCTCCCGCATCGTGGGTGGTCAGTGTGAGCCGCACCTTGTTCCAGCGGATCAGAATGTCCGGATGATGCGCCGCCTGCTCGGCGCGGCGGGCGACGGCGCGGACAAACTGCATGGCCCCGCGGAAGTCCCGGAAAACAAATGTTCGGGAGAGGCGCGCCCCCCGTCTGGTCCAATCCGGAACCGTCCGAACCGCGGCGTTGATTTCGGCTGCCGTGAGCTTGTCCACGCCCCATAGATGCCAAAACTTCCGCCGGACGTCACGGGGAAAGGCGGGGGGTGTCTGCCGGGCGGCCGCGGTCCATGCAGGAGCGCGGTGGCGGGCGAGTAGCGCTTGGACAACCGGGCCGCATGGCCTATCCTGCGCAACGCTATGGCAGTCACGCAGCCCTCATCATCACCCACGCCGCACGAGCTGGGTTATTTCATGCCGGCGGAATGGACGCCGCACCGCGCCACCTGGATCGGGTGGCCGCACAACGCCTCGGATTGGCCGGGCAAAATCGGGGCGGTCCGCTGGGTGTATGGCGAGATGGTGCGCAAGCTCACGGCTGGCGAGGCGGTGTGCATTCTGGTGCGGCACCCGGCCGAGGCGGAATACGCCACGAGCCACCTGCGGCGTGCCCATGCCGATTTGAAACGCGTCCACTTTGTCATGCACCGGACCAATCGCGGATGGACGCGGGACAGTGGTCCGATTCACGTGGTGCGCCGGCGCGGGCGGCGGCGGGACAAAGCCATCGTGCATTTTCATTTCAACGGCTGGGCCAAATACAACAATTGGAAGCTGGACACGCGCGTGCCCGAGACGGCGGCCACGTTCCTGAAGCGTCCGCTCTTTGACGCGCGCTGGCAGGGGCGGCCGTTCGTGATGGAGGGGGGCGGCATCGAATTGAACGGTGCGGGCACGCTGATCACCACCGAGGAGTGTTATCAGCATCCGACGATCCAGGTGCGCAATCCGGGCATGACCCGGGCGGATTACGCGGCGACGTTCCGGAAGTATCTGGGCGTGTCCAACGTGCTGTGGTTGCGGCGCGGTCCGGTGGGCGACGACACGCACGGCCACATTGACGACATCTGCCGGTTCACGGATCGGAGGACGCTGGTGTTGATCCGGGAAACCAACCGCCGCGATGAAAACTACCGGCCGCTGGCGGAGAATTGGGAGCGCGTGCAGGAATTCCGGCTGGAGGACGGAACGAGGCCCGAGGTGGTGGCGCTGCCCATGCCGGCGCCGTTGTGGTGCGACGGGGTGCGGCTGCCGGCGAGCTACGCGAATTTTTACATCAGCAATGCGCAAGTCCTCGTGCCGACGTTCAACGATCCGCAGGATCGCGTGGCGCTGGGGATTCTGGGGGAGCTGTTCAAGGATCGTCCGGTGGTCGGGATTCATGCGGTGGACCTGGTCTGGGGCTTTGGCTCGCTGCATTGTTTGACGCAGCAGGAGCCGGCGTGACCGGGCCGGCGGACGGGGACGCGGCCTTGTCAGCCGGGGGTTCCGCTTCTAATTTCTGGGCGTGCAGGTTTCCGAACACATCCGCAGCAAACTCCGCCAGGTGCCGCATCGCCCGGGCGTGTATCTGCACAAGGATCGGTTCGGCACGGTGATTTATGTGGGCAAGGCGCGCGACCTGCGCCGGCGTGTCGGCCAGTATTTTCATCCCTCGCGCCGGCTGGGCTGGGATTTGAAATTCAACGCGCTGGTGGAGGCCATTCATGACTTTGACGTGCACGTGGTGCGCAGCGAGCCCGAGGCGCTGTTGTTGGAAAGCAAGCTCATCAAGGAGTTTCATCCGCGCTTCAACGTCAGCCTGCGCGATGACAAGCACTTTCTGCTGCTGAAGGTGAACCTCAACGATCCGATTCCCAATTTCGTGTTCACGCGTTTGAAAAAGGACGACGGCGCGCGCTACTTCGGTCCCTTTGTCAATTCGACCGCGGCGCGCAACACGCTGGCGCTGGTGCGGCGGCAATTTAATCTGCGCGGCTGCCGGGCGTTCACGCCGGACGCCGCGGACTACAAGCATTGCCTGTATGCCCATTTGAAATACTGCACCGCGCCGTGCGTCGGGAACGTCACGCGCGAGCAGTATCTCGAACAGGTGCGCGCCGCGTGTGATTTTCTGGCGGGCCAGTGCGCGGACATGAAGGCGGAGCTGGAGGCGGGGATGCGGCGGGCCGCGCTGGCGCAGGAGTTCGAGCGCGCGGCGGAGTTGCGCGATCTGCTCCAGGACCTCGAACGCACAACGAAGCCGGGGAAGTCGTTTGCCCGCGTGCCCTACTCGCTGCCGCTGGCCCTCCAACCCGAGGCGGATTTGCAGGCGCTCGCCCGGGTGCTGGGGCTGCCCCGGCCGCCGCAGCGGATCGAAGGGTTCGACATTTCCAACATCAGCGGCACGTTCAAGGTGGCTTCGCTGGTCAGTTTCAAAAACGGCCGCCCCGATCGCGCAAATTACCGGCGCTTCAAAATCAAATCGGTCGTGGGACAGGACGATTTTGCCAGCATGGCCGAGGTGATTCGCCGGCGCTACAAACGGCTCCTCGACGAGGCCCGCCCGCACCCGCCCGCCGCGCCGCCAGAGGGCGCCGAGGCCGAGGGTGGCGTCCGGATTGTTGCCGAACTGCAGCAACTGGTGGCGGCGACCAGTCGCCGGGTGAAACGGCAGCTCCGCACCCCGCGCCGGGCGGCGGCCAACCAGCCGCCTGCGGAAACATCGCCGGACCATCCGTCCGCACCCGCCGCGACCCTGCCGGATTTGATCCTGGTGGACGGGGGCAAGGGCCAGTTGCACGCGGCCACGCAGGAACTGGTGAAGCTCGGGCTGCCGCACATTCCGATCATCGGTCTGGCCAAGGAGTTCGAGGACATTTACCGGCCCGGCGAAACCCTTCCGTTGCGGCTCGGGCTGGATCATCCCGCCGTGAAGCTGCTGCAACGCATCCGGGATGAATCACATCGGGTCGCCAATTCCTACAATGCCCAGCTGCGGCTCAAAAAAATTTCCGAGAGCCTGCTCGATGAATTCCCCGGCATCGGCGAACAACGCAAAGCGGCGCTGCTGAAAAAATTCGGTTCGGTGCAGCGGCTCAGAATTGCGACCGTGGAGCAGATCGCCGCCGTGCCCGGGTTCGGCGGCAAAGCGGCGGCGGAACTGAAGGCGTTTCTGGCCGCCCGCTCCGTGCTGCCACCCGGACCGGGATCGGCCGCTCCCGCCGGCGCGCCGCCGGCCGGCGCCTGAATTTGACTGCGGGCCGCGCATGAAGTTTCACCGCCTGATCGTTCCGTTGCTGGGCCTCGGGTTGATGGGGGCCGGTTGCGTCACCCCCCTGGCACCCGCCGATCTGGTCGATGTGCAACAAGCCATTCCCGACATCGTTTTGGACATCCGCTACGCGACGACCAACAATTTCACCGGACAGGTCTTGTATCCGACGGCCGGCGCTTATTTGCGGCGATCCGTGGTGGCCAAGCTGAAGGCGGTGCAGGCCGAGCTGGCCCCGCTGGGATACGGCCTGAAAATCTTTGATGCTTACCGCCCGCTCTCCGTGCAGCGCCAAATGTGGGCCGTGTATCCCGACCCCGACTACGTGGCGGATCCGCGGAAAGGCTCGCGCCACAATCGCGGCGCCGCCGTGGACCTCACGCTGATCCGCCTGGCCGACGGGGCGGAACTGCCCATGCCCACGCCGTTTGACGACTTTACGGAGCGGGCGCATCGCCATTTCACCGACCTGCCGGCCGGCCTGCGGGCCAACCGCGCATTGCTGGAACAGGTAATGACGCGGCACGGTTTCAGCGGTTTGTCCACGGAGTGGTGGCACTTTGACGACGTGAACTGGCGGGACTATCCGCTGCTGGATGTGCGCGTGCCGCCGCCGCGCTGAAAGCGTCAGGGTTTTCGACCGAACATCTGGACGGCCATCTGCAGTCCCAGGCGCGTCATTTCCCGCTGGGCCTTGAGGGAGCTGGCGTAGGCTTCGAACTGCGCCGGGGAGAGGATGCTTTGCGCGCGCTCCAGGTAACGCTGGTTGAGCTGGTCCAATTCGGAAACATATTGATTCACGTTCGCCTCGTTGAATTTGGTCAGAAGGTCCTCGGAATAGTTGTTCTGGTCGTTGAAATCCGTGGTGAAGTGGAAGTTGCGCCGCTCCTCGGTCAGGGCCGCCATCAGCAGCTGCTCCTGACCGGGATTCAGCGCCTGCGCATCGCCCAACTGCGCCTTGAACTGGTCCACGGCCATGCGGTCGGGAATGGATTTTTCGTAATCCTGAAAGACCGCATAATTGTCCTCACCCAGCAGCGTCTTGATTTGTTCGTTGATCGCCGCCTGGTCCTCCTGGAGCCGTTGGGCTTGCGCGGTGCGCTCCGCTGGCGTCATTTCACCACTGAGCGATTGCAGACCCAGCTCCGCTCCGGCCAGCATTTTGTTCAGAATCAAGTCCTTCAGGGTGCCGGCCTGTTCCGGGGTGAGATTCATGCTTTTGAAGAATTCGGCGTAGCTCTTGTCCACCAGGCTGCCCATGACTGCCTTTTGGTGGCTCCTGATCAAATCGCGCGTCTCCGAATTTTTCAACATATCCCCAATCGCACTGGCGAATTGGTTGGTGGACTCCGGGGCCGGCGCTTCTGTCGCTGCGGTTTCAGTCTCCGTCCGATTGGTCAGTTCCCGCATCAACCGCGCGGCGGCGCTGGCATTGGCGAGGGACTCCTGTTGTGCCTGTTCCAGGGATTGTCCCAGGTGGCGGCTGTGCGCCTCCGCTTCCGCCGCAGCGGCGGTGGCGGCGGCCGCTTCGTGCTGCAGCCGGCTCAGCCGGTCCTCCCCTTGTTTGACCTGGCGGCGCGCCTGGAACAGCAGCCCGGCCGTGGCCAGCAACGCGGCCAGCAGGATGCCAATGACGAGGTTTTTCATGCGTCAACGGTTCATGAGGAACGCGGGTGTCGGAGCGGAAATTAAAATTGCGCCCTCCATTTCAGGGGTTCGAGAGCATCAGGTCAATGACTTTGTCGGCATACGGCGCCAGTTGCTGATCCGAGCGGTTGCTCAAAATAATTACGGTCAATTGCTGTTCCGGTATCCGCACCAAACGCGTGCGAAAACCAATGGTTTCGCCGCTGTGCCAGATTTGTTTGCTGCCGCGGTATTCCGTCAAATACCAGCCATACCCGTAGCTCTTGCCCGGTTTATCCGTGGCGATATGCGGCGTGAACGCTTCCTCACGCGTGGCGGCGCTGACCAGGTTCGTCGTATAAAGCGCCTGATCCCATTTGAACAAGTCCTGGAGCGAGGAATAAATGCCGCCATCGCCCAGCACCGAACTGGTCAGGCTTTGATCCGCGCGTTCCCAGTTCGTCCCGTCCCACCGATGTCCGAAGGCCCGCTGCGATACGCGTGAACTGCCGGCTTCGTAGGCCAGCGTGTTGCTCATGCCCAACGGTTGAAAAATGTTATCGCGCAAAAACCGCGCGAACGTCTGCCCCGACCGCGCCTGCACGATCAACGCCAACAGCGAATACGCTGTGTTGCTGTAGCGGTATTGCGTTCCGGGCGGGAAATAGGTCGGCACGCGATTCGTCCGCCCGTCTTGAATGATGAGGCGCAAGACGTCCTGATCCAGCACCGGCAGCGTCGTGCCCGGCGGAATCAGATCTTCATAGTCCAACAATCCCGAGCTGTGCGTTAACAGTTGGCGCACGGTAATCGCCTGGCCAAACGCGGGGAATTCTGCAAAAAAAGCGGGCAGGGTTTCCCCAAGCGTCAGCTTGCCACGCTCGCGCAACATCAGCACGGCCAGTGCCGTGAATTGTTTGCTGACCGAGGCGAGGCGGAAGTTGGTTTCGGGCGTGTTGGGCGTGCGCAATGTCAAATCCGCCAGGCCATAACCCTTGGCGAATACCATCCGGCCCGCGCGCACGATTCCCACACTGGCGCCCGGACCGGCTTTCTGATTAAACGGCGCAAAGATCGCGTCCACCTGGGCGGTTTGATCCGCCGACAACTCCGGTTTTGCATGGGCAATTGAAAACATGACAACCGCTGAGATCAACCATTGCCTGATGAATTTCACGGGCACGACGATACTTTGCGCGGTACGCACCGCGCTGGCGATTCTAAACTTGCCCGTTTTTCCACCTGAAAGCGGTGGTCGGCCGCTGTGACCGGGAGCGGGCGACCTCCTCGGGTTTGGGAGGAACGGCCAACCTGCCGACCAGCGCAGTCCGGTTTACCACGCCAAGCGCAGATGAAGTAGCGCCGCCTCCCGGCCTGCCGGCCCCCCCACCCGGCGGGGAGAGACAGAGCATCCATCACCAGCCCGTTGAACGCGAAACCGGCGATGTGGTGCATGGCACAGGAGCTTTCAGAAAATAATTCCCTTTGCCTCTCTGCTCCGTTGCGTGAGAATTGCCGTCATGAGCGCTGTTGTCGCCGATAATTTACCCGACGCCCAGGGCCATTTTGGTCCTTATGGCGGTCGGTACGTGCCCGAGACGTTGATGCACCCGTTGCAGGAGCTGGAAGCCGAATACTTTCGTGCCCAACATGATCCAGATTTTCAGCGCGAGCTTGCCTATTACCTCACGGATTTTATCGGTCGTCCGTCACCGCTGTATTTCGCCGAACGGCTCACCCGCGAACTGCGCGGCGCAAAAATTTATCTGAAGCGCGAGGACCTCAATCACACCGGCGCCCACAAAATCAACAACGCGATGGGGCAGGTGCTGCTGGCCCGGCGCATGGGCAAGACCCGGATCATCGCGGAAACCGGTGCGGGCCAACATGGCGTTGCCACCGCCACGGTGGCCGCCATGTTCGGGCTGCAATGCGTCATTTACATGGGCGCCGTGGATTGTGAACGGCAACGCCTCAACGTGTATCGCATGCAGATGCTCGGCGCGGAAGTGGTGCCCGTCCACGCCGGCCAGAAGACCCTGAAAGAAGCAGTGAATGAGGCCATGCGCGATTGGGTGACCAACATTCGCCACACGCATTACATCCTCGGCACGGCTTACGGCGCGCATCCGTATCCCGTCATGGTGCGGAACTTTCAACGCGTCATTGGCGACGAAGCCCGCGCGCAAATCCTCGAAAAGGAAAAACGGTTGCCCGATTTGCTCATCGCCTGTGTTGGCGGCGGTTCGAATGCCATCGGCCTGTTTTATCCGTTCCTCGGAGACGCCGGCGTTAAAATGATCGGGGTGGAAGCGGGTGGTCGGGGCATTAAACCGGAACAACACGCGGCGCGGTTTCACGGTGGCTCGCTCGGCGTCCTGCAAGGCACGCGCAGTTACATTTTACAGGACGATCACGGTCAGATTCAACTCACCCACAGTGTGAGCGCCGGTCTGGATTACGCCGCAGTCGGACCGGAACACGCCTGGCTGCACGACCAAAACCGCGTGACGTATGGGTACGCCACGGATGATCAGGCGCTCGAAGCGTTCATGAAACTGGCCCGGCTCGAAGGCGTCATCCCTGCGTTGGAAAGCGCGCATGCCGTAGCCGAGTGTCTGGTGCAGGCGCCGCAACTGGCGGCGGATAAAATCATCATCGTCAATCTTTCGGGCCGCGGCGACAAGGACGTGACGCAGGTGGCGGACCGAATGGGGTTGCGGCTGCCGTCCGCGGTGCCGCCTCCCTCCGGGCCGCCGGTTTAGCGGAGCCGGAGCAGGCGCTGCGCGTTGTCGTAGAGCAATTTGCGCTCGATTTTCCGGCTGGGCGCATATTTCCGGATGGTGGCGAGCGTTTGCGCGCCCTGGCATTCCTCCCCCTGGCCGGCGTGATCCTTGCAATCGCTGCCGTAAAGCAGCTTGTCCTGGTGTCGCTGGAAAAATCCAGGCGTGAAGTCGGGGTCGCGAGTCAAGGCGTTCAATCCGGAGCCGGCCGAAAGATCGCCGTACATGTTGGGATAATCCGCCAGGTACCTTTCCGTGAGGCCGCCGGGCGTGATCGGCCCTTTGGGATACAGCACTGATTGGTCGTGATGATTTTTGTCCACGTTGGCCCACCAGGTTTGCGCGTGACCGATGAAGTTCACGCGCGGGTATTTCTCCAGCATTTTGTAGAAGCGTTCAAAACCGTAGTTGTACATTTTGAACTGCCAATGCATGAGCACGGGCACGTCGTAGTGCTGCGCGAGCTGGTAGATCCGCTGCATGGCGGAGGAATCACAGTCCACGCCGAACTTGGACTCGGCAATCATCACCCCGCCGCGTTTCAGGTACGCTTCAATTTCCGCCGTGGCTTCCGGAAGGTCCGGCACCTCGTTGGCTGCGAACCAATAGGCGCCCGGGTGGGCTTTTGCGATCTGGTAACAGGCTTCGTTGCCGGCGCACCCGGCCTGCAGGCCGTTGGATTTGCCGCCGTGGGTCGCGGCCGAATTTACCGGACGCCCGGCCGGCAGCAGAATGGTTTGCGTCACTCCCATGTTGCGCTGGTGCTGCAGCAGTACCGCGTCGGGCCGCCCCCAGTAACTGGCGTGTTGGTGGATGTCAATGATCCGTCCGGCGGCGGCGGCGGTGGCGCCCGTGGCGCAACCCGTCAGTGCCGCACCAGTCAACGCCAGGACGGAGGTGGCGAGAAACTCGCGGCGGGAACAGTGGTCGTTCATGAGTCCAGCAAACGGGAGAAGCCCGCGCCGCGCAATCCTCTTTTGCCGGTTCGGGCAAGTTTTTACGCCACCGTCCGCGGCCGGGAGGTTGCGGGAAGCGGACCGCCCGCCGCTTTCTGGAAGGTTTTGCAGTTGAGCTGCCATCGTTGGGAATAGTAGCTTCGCGGGCATGCGATGCACCGCCGTATTGGTTGCCGTGATGGTGGGCCGGTTGTCCCTGGTGGTTCCGGCCGCCCCGCCCGAGTTGAAACCGGAAGATCTGCCGCGCGTCCCACCGGTGGCGCCGGAAGACGCCGGCCGGACCTTCCAGGTGAAGCCGGGATTTGAACTGCAACTGGTCGCCGCCGAGCCGCTGGTGGTGGACCCCATCGAGATCTGCTTTGATGAAAACGGCCGCCTGTTTGTCGTGGAAATGCGCGATTACTCGGAGATGCGGGACGTGGTGCCGCACCTGGGACGGGTGCGGATGCTGACCGACACCAACGGGGACGGGAGCTACGATCAAGCCACAATTTTCGCGGACGATCTGCCGTGGCCAACGGCGGCGTTTTGGTATGGCGGCGGTCTGTTCGTGGCCGCCACGCCCAACCTCTATTATCTGAAGGACACGGATGGCGACGGCCGGGCGGATGTGCGGCAGGTCGTGTTCACGGGCTATGGGGCGGAGACCCAAAAACTGAATGTGCAGGCGCTGGTGAATTGCCTGCGCTGGGGGCTGGACAATCGCATCCACGGCCAAACCAGCAGCAACGGCGGATTGGTGAAACGCGGCGACGACAGCGGTGCGGCCGGTCTGGAACTGCGCGGCCGTGATTTTAATTTTGATCCGCGAACACTGGCCATGGTCCCCGAAAACGGCGGCGGCCAGTACGGCATGTGCTTTGACGATTACGGCCGCAAGTTTGCCTGCAGCAATTCGCGGCACATCATGACGTTCATGTATGACGCCAAATATGCGGACCGCAATCCGTTCTACCACCTGCCGGGCGCGTTGGTGGATATTCCGGTGGACGGGCCGGCGGCGGAAGTTTACCGGCGCAGTCCCGAAGAGGCATGGCGGGTCATCCGGACGCAATGGCGGGTGACCGGCGTCACTCCGGGCGTGATCGAAGGGGGCGGGCGCAGCGCCGGTTATTTCACCTCCGCAACGGGAATCTCCATTTATCGCGGCGATGCATGGCCGGCGGAGTTTCGCGGCGACGCGTTTATTGCGGACGTGGGCAGTAATTTGATCCATCGCAAAAAGGTGCGACCCGACGGAGTCGGATTGGTCGCGGAACGGCCGGCGGACGAGCAGCAGACAGAATTTATTGCCTCCACCGACCTGTGGTTCCGGCCGGTCGAAATCGTCAACGCGCCGGACGGGTGTCTGTATGTGTGCGACATGTCCCGCGAGGTCATCGAGCATCCCTGGTCCATTCCCGAGCCGATCAAAAAACTGCTCGATCTGAACTCGGGCAACGACCGCGGACGCATCTATCGCATCGCGCCGGAGCATTTCGTTCCGCGCGCGCTGCCGCAGCTCGGCAACGCCACCACGGCGCAACTGGTCGCCACCCTCAATCACTCGAACGCGTGGCATCGCGAGACCGCCTCCCGCCTGCTCTACGAGCGCCAGGATGCCGCCGCGGTGCCGCAGTTGCGCGAGCTGCAACACGCCGCGTTTCCCCTGGCCCGGCTGCACGCGTTGTATGCGTTGGCGGGATTGCACGCGTTGCAGGAGCGTGACGTGCTGGCGGCGCTGGACGACCCCGCGCCGGGCGTGCGCGAGCACGGCTTGAAGCTGGCGGAAACACTCTTCGTCCAGGGCACGCCCTCCGCCGCGCTGACGGCGCGGTTCCTGGCCCTGGCGGACGACCCCGACGCGCGGGTGCGCTATCAACTGGCTTTCACGCTGGGCGAAATCAAGGGGGAAGGTAAGGTGCCGCCGCTTGCGAAGATTGTCCGACGCGATCTGGCCAGCAGTTGGACCCGCGCCGCCGTTTTGTCTTCGCTGGCGCAGGGCGCCGGAAAAATGTTTACCGTCCTTTCGGCCAGCCCGGAGTTCCGGCAGGCGGCCGCCGGGCAGGATTTTCTGCGGCAACTGGCCGGCATCGTCGGGGCGCAGGCGCAACCGCAGGAAATTGAGGCCGTGCTGACCTTTCTTCAGAATCTCGATCACCCGGCGTTGCAGTTTGCGATGGCCCAGGCGTTGGGTGAGGGGATGGCGCGGGCCAGGATGGCCTTCGAGCGCGGCGGGGCGGCGGCTGTGCAATTGCTCGCGCTGGCCGGGCGTGCCGCCACCAATCACACCCTGGCCGAGGAGACGCGCGTCCCGGCCATCCAGTTGCTGGTACACCTCGGTTATGATCAAGCCAGGCCCCTCCTGACGGGCCTGCTGGAGGCCCGGCAGCCACTGGCCGTCCAGGTGGCCGCCGTGGACACGCTGGGGGAATTTTCCGCCCCGGAGGTGGCCATGGATTTGCTGTCCAAGCTGAACACGCTCCCGGCGCGCGTGCGCGCCGAGGCCATCACGACCCTGCTCGCCCGGAGCGCGCGCGCGCAGGCCCTGCTCCAGGCGATCAGTGCCGGGACAGTTTCCGCCACGCTGCTCAGCAGTCCGCAAGTCAAACAATTGCGGGAACATCGCGACCCGGCCGTGCGCGAGGTCGCGCAACGCGTCCTCCATGCCGCTCAGGAATCGAGCCGGCAGCAGGCGATTGAGGCGTTTGCCGCGGCGCTCACGCTGCCCGGCGACGCGGGGCATGGCCGCCAAATTTACGAACAGCTGTGCAGCTCGTGCCATCGCGCCAGTGGTGAGGGCTTTATGCTGGGACCGGATTTGGTCACGGTCAAAACCACCGGCAAGGAGAAGCTGCTGACGAACATCATTGATCCCAATGCCGAGGTGCGCCCGGAATATACGGCATACCTGGTGGAGACCAGGGACGATGAAAGCTGGCTGGGGCTGGTGGCGAATCAGACCGCCGGCAGTCTGACGCTGCACCTGCCGTACGGAAAGGAAATGGTGCTGCCGCGCGCCAACATTGTGAAGATGCAGAGTCAGGGACAATCCATCATGCCGGAGGGCTTGGAAGCCGGGCTCACGCCGCAGGCCATGGCGGATTTGCTGGAATTCCTCGTCAATGTGACGCAGTGACGGGGAGACGTCCGGCGCGCGCGTCGCCCGGGGCGGAGCCTCCTTTCCGCAACCGCGCCACGTAGGCGCCATCCGTGCCGTCAGCGAAGGGCAGCAACTGCCGTTCGCGTTCCAGTTTGAACTCCGGGTGTGTCCTCAGAAAGTGCCGGACAACCTGCGTGTTTTCCTCCGGTTCGAGACTGCAGGTGCTGTACACCAGCAGGCCGCCGGATTTCAAATGTGTCGCGGCTTGTCTCAACAGGGTTTTCTGCTGGTGGCTCAAGCGGCTGATTTCGGCAGCGCGCACCCGCCAGCGCAAATCCACGCGCCGCCGCAACACGCCGGTGTTGGAACAGGGCGCATCAACCAGAATGCGATCGTAAACCGGGGACGGGCCGGCCAGCGCCTCCTCCGGGGAGGAGGCAACGCAGCAGGTTATGCCGAGGCGCCGGCAATTTTCCGCCACCAGTTTCAAGCGCGCGGGGACGGCATCCGCGGCAACGATCCGCCCCGTGTTATTCATCAACTGGGCGACGTAGGTGGTTTTGCCGCCCGGGGCGGCGCACAGGTCGAGAACGGTTTCCCCCGGCTGCGGCTCCAACTCGCGCACGGCCAGCAGCGTGCTGGGGTCCTGAATGTAGAACCAGCCTTGCTGAAAGCTGCCGAGGGTGGGAAGGGGCGGATGGGCTTGGAGCTCAAAAACCAGATTTTCCCCAGTCCAGTCGCGGGTGAAAAAACGGTACTGCACGTTTTCCTCCCGCCAGAGCGCCAGGAAATCAGCGATCGTGGCAATGTCCGCCGGCCTGCCCGCCGTGGCGCGGACCCGCCCGAAATTCAAGCTGTTGATCCGGGCGTAGGATCTGGGCGGGGTGTTGTGGAGTTCCAGGAGGCGGCGCGTGGCGTCCGCGCCGAACTGCTTTTCCCAACGGGTGACGAGCCATTGGGGGTGAGAAAGCCCCACGGCGGGATTCCGGATTTTCAATTCCGCCAGGCGGTCGCGGGTGGTGGCGGCGGCGCGCAGGTAACTGCGCAAGACCGCATTGATGAAACCGGCCTGGCGACCGTAACCCCGCTGCCGTGCCAGTGCCACCGTCTCGTGGACGGCGGCATGATCCGGAATGCGGTCCAGCCAGAAAATTTGATACAAACCCAGGCGCAGCAGATCCTGGAGACCGGGCTTTTGCTGGCGTTCCTGGGTCTTGCCGGCAATCAGCCAGTCCAGCGTGGATTGCCAGCGGACGATGCCGGCGACGAGTTCCTGAGCCAGACCCCGATCGGCGGGGGAGAGCTTTGTCCGGGCCAGGGCCCGGTCGAGCAATTTCTCCGTGTAATCCGCACTGTGGCGGCGTTCACCGAGGACGCGAACCGCAATTTCTCTTGGTTTTTGGCCAGTCACGGCTTTTAATGTTGGCGGGTAAACGGGACTCAGGCGAGGAAGAAGCGAACTATGAAAGAAGAATTTGAGAAGTTGGCGGCGGCGGGAAAAATCGAAGGGCGTCAGATTGAGCCGCTGGTGCGGTTGACCACCAGCGGGTTTTGCGAGCACCGCAGTTGGGGGTTCGGCCGGATCAAGACGGTGGACACGGTTTTCGCGCGTTTCACCATTGATTTTGCGGGCAAGCCCGACCACGCGATGAATCTTTCCTTTGCCGCCGAGACGCTCAAGCCGATTCCGAAAGACCACATTTTGGCGCGGAAATCCGTGGACCTGGAGGGGTTGCAAAAGATCGCCGCGCTCAACCATCTGGATCTGATCCGCATTGTGCTCAACAGCTATGACGGCAAGGCCACGGTGGCCCAGATTCAACAGGCGCTCGTCCCGGAGGTCATTCGTGACGACTGGAAAAAATGGTGGGAAACGGTGCGCGCCGAGATGAAGAAGGACGGCCATTTCATTGTGCCCACCAAGAAGAGCGAGCCGATTGTGTATACCGAGCAGGAAACCTCCCTGCAGGACCGGCTGCTGGCGGATTTCCAGGCGGCCAAAGGCTTGAAGGCGCGGCTGGCCGCCGCCACGGAAGTGGTAAAAAACGCGGCGGATTTGCAGGATAAGGCCGCGGTGGCCCGGGAAATCATCGCCGCCTTGAACGCTGACATTCCAGCGTACCTGCGCGCGCAAACGGCGGTGGCTTTGGAGGCCATTTTCGTGCGCGAAGACGTGGCGGCGATGGCCGGGTTGACCCCGGCCGCGGATGAAATTACCGCCACCCAACTGTGGAACCAGGAGGGCGTCAAATTCGGCGCCGTCATGGAGGCGACGCCGGCGGCCAAGCACCGCCGGACCCTGGAATCCTTCAAGGACGCGCAACCGGATCGTTGGATCGAAACGCTGCTGACCGCGTTCAACATGGTGCCGGCGCGCCTGTGCAAGGAATTTGCCAGCATCCTGGCGCACAACAACCAACTGCCGGAGTTGAAGGAGACACTGGCGCGCCTCATCAGTCAGCACGCCGCCGGCAGTGAGCTGTTGCTCTGGCTCGGCAAGGAACGCAGCGATGATTACGCGGACATTCTCGGCCCGGAAGTGTTCCGCGCCATGCTGACCGCCATTGAACACGATCAGTTCAACGAGAAGCGCTCCAACCGCCTGCGCGACTTCATGCTGTCGGATCAGGAATTGATTGCAGATTTGACGGGCACGGCCGACATCGAGGTCGTCAAGGATCTGACCCGCGCATTGCAATTTTCACCCGCGTTTGAGGACATGGACAAACGCTCGCTTCTGGCGCGCATTGTGAAGCGCCACCCGTCGGTGCAATCGCTCATCACCGGCGAACCCGCGAACAAGCAGGAGGGGGTGCTCTACGTGTCCTGGGAGAGTCTGGAGCGGCGGCGCGCGGAATACGCCGAACTGGTGCAGAAGAAGATCCCGGCCAATTCCAAGGAGATTGCCGTCGCCCGCAGCTATGGCGATCTGCGCGAAAACCATGAGTACAAATCCGCCAAGGAAATGCAGAAAATCCTCATGCGCCGAAAGGGGGAGTTGGAGGCCCAGTTGGCGCGGGCGCAGGGCACGGACTTCAGCAACGTCCAGACGGACGTGGTCAACATCGGCACGCTGGTGCGGGTGACCGATTTGAACACCAATGCCCTGGAAGCGTTCACGGTGCTTGGGGCGTGGGATTTTGATGTGACCCGGAACATCATCAGCTACCTGACCCCGGTCGGCCAGGCCCTGCTCAACCGGAAGGTCGGCGACGCCACCGAGGTGGAAGTGGACGGGGTGAGGCACCGGTATCGCATCGAAAAAATCGAGGCTTACGTTCCGCCCGCCGCTCCCGCTTCCTCGTCCGAAGCTGCCGCGTAGGCAAACGCCGGCCCGGATCTGGCGCGGTCGGGCGCTCAGTGGGCCGACGTCATCAACATGACCTGTTCGAGGGTGGAAGCGCCTTCCCGCGCCCGGTCCAGCGCCACCATGCGCAGCGTCTTCATGCCCTGGCTGATGGCCACCTTGCTGATCTCGCGCGAATTCGCCCGCGCAATGATCAGTTTGCGGATCTCGTCGGTGACGGTCATGGCCTCGATGATCGCCAGCCGGCCGGCATACCCGGTGTTCTTGCACCGATCACATCCGCGGCCACGGTACAGTGTCACTCCGTCGAAGGCGCTGGGGTCCATTTGCAGGTCATTGAACATCTTGGCGGGATAAGTCACCGGCTCCTTGCAATGCGGGCAGATGCGACGCAACAGGCGTTGCGCGCAGGACAAGATCACCGAGGAGGAAATCAGGAACGGGGCGATGCCCATGTCGTCCAGACGCGCGATCGCGCCGGGCGCGTCATTGCAGTGCATCGTGGAGAGCACCTGGTGGCCGGTCAGGGAGGCTTCGATGGCGATTTCCGCCGTTTCCATGTCGCGAATTTCGCCGATCATCACAATGTCCGGGTCCTGGCGCAGAATGGAGCGCAGGGCGTTGGCGAAGGTGAGGCCGATTTCCTTTTTGACCGGGACCTGGTTGATGCCGGGAATCTGGAATTCCACCGGATCTTCCACCGTGACGATGTTGAAGATGGGGCTGTTCAGTTCATTCAACGCCGAGTAAAGGGTGGTGGTCTTGCCCGAACCGGTCGGTCCCGTGACCAGGATGAGGCCGTGCGGTGCATCCACCGCTTGCTTGAACTGGGTGAAGGTGTCGGGGTCCAATCCCAGCCGGTCGAGACTGGCGGAGAGATTGCTCTTGTCCAGCACGCGCAACACAATCTTTTCCCCGTGGACGGTGGGCATGATGGAAACGCGCAGATCGTAATCCTTGCCGCCGACGCGCACCCGCATGCGGCCGTCCTGGGGCAGGCGGCGTTCGGCGATGTCCAGGCTCGCCATGATTTTGAAACGCGAGGCCAGCGCCAATTGCATGCTCTTGGGCGGCGGCGTGGCATCCACCAGCGACCCGTCAATGCGGTAGCGCAGGCGCAGCACCTTCTCGAAGGGTTCGATGTGGATGTCGCTGGCGCGGTCCTTGATGGCCTGCATGACGATGATGTTGGCCAGCTTGATGACCGGCGCTTCTTCACTGGAGGCGGCGAGCTGGTCGAGATTGACCTCCTCCACCGATTCCTGGACCGTTTCAAATTCCCCGTCGGCATCCACGCCCTGGTTCGCGGCGTCCTGGAGGATCTCCTCCATGCTGCCGCTCTTGGCGGCGTCCAGGGCGTTGAATTTCTCGGCAATCGCCTTGTCGCACGCGATCAGGGGAAAGACCTCCAGCCGGGTGATGCGCTTGACGTCGTCAATGGCCAGCACGTTCAACGGATCGGCCATCGCCAGAAACAGCTTGTTGTCCACCCGCGAAACCGGCAGCACGCGATGGTTGTGCGCCACTTCGCGCGGCAACAGCTCGGCGACTTCCACCGGGATGGACAGGCGCGCCAGGTTGACGGGGGGCACGTTCAATACCCGCCCCATGCAGACGGTCAGGTCTTGCTCGCTGACGTAGGCCTTCTCGGTGACCAGTTTAACGAAGCGGGCGCCTTCGGTTTTTTGCTGTTCCAGCAACTCCTCCACCTGCTGGCTCGACAACAGACCATCCTCGACCAGCGCGTCGGCAATTCGTTCGCCAAATGACTTTACGGGGCGCATATCAGCGGAAAATTTTCTGCAGGTTCTTCGCGATTTCAGCGGGCGACGCCAGGTACCACAGCAGCCGGTCGTTGGTGACGGCTTGCAGTTCCCTGATCACCTGCTGATTGAATGGGTTCGTGGTGGCGAGGAGCACGGACTTGCTCATCCGGTCGAACGGTAGGATGCACCAACGGCGACAGAGGGCGGCGGGAAACGAGCGCGCCAGCTCAAAATCCACCTCGTAGCGTTCCAACGGCAGACAGGGCAGCCGGGTTCGATCGCTGATCAACTTCAGCGCCACCTCGGTCGCGACCAGCGCCTTGTCCGTGATGACCTGGAGGAACGGCGTGCAAACCTCGGTGGGTGGGGCGGTCAAATCCACCTCGGGCCAGCAGATGTCGAAATCCGCCTCCGCGATGAGCTTGCTTTTGACGAACACCTTGTGCATCTGCTTGCGTCCATCGTCCAGCCCGTCTGTGGTGGGGATGGCGGCGTGCCGCGCTGAATCCACGCTTTCTTCAGGCCGCCGGAACAGGGTTGTTTCCTCGCCGTAGGGAGAAGTGGTCGTCGTGGCCGATTTGGCTTCGATCTCCCGGAGTCCCTGCTGGGCCTCCGGGTCGTTCGGATGCTGCTGCAGGATGGTCTCATATTCGAGAATGGCCGAGGAAAACTGACCGGTCAGGACATAGGCTTGGGCGATGCGTTTGGCAGTGCTGACCACCTCGGCTTCACGTCCCAATTTGGTGTACGCCTCCTTGAGAATTTCCAGCGACTGATAGTCGTTAGGTTGAGACTGGGTGATGACCTCAAACATCTCAATCGTCTGGATAAATTGGGCTTCTTCGCTCTGCGTTAAAGTCGTGGCCATTTGAGTCAAACCCGCCCGACATGTTTTGCTTTTTGGTACGACTTCATGCCGGGCAATCCGGTAAAAGCAATCCGCTGGCCAAGGCCCAATCCGAAAGCAAATCGCCGGAATTTCGCCGCTTTTCCTCCCTGTCCGGAGACACCCGTGTCTCGTTCCGGCACGGCTGCCGCACACTGTTTCGCCCGAATTTTCTCCCTTCCGGCGGATTTTTCACCATGCTGTCCACATGAAACGCTATCTGCTCCTGGGTTTGGTCCTGCTTTGCTGCCGGGCGGATGCCGATGAGCCGTCTCCGGCAAGCTATGCCGCGCAGGGAAAATTGATCCTGGCTCCCTTTGCCTCCGCGCCCTTTCCGCACCCCAGCCGGGCGGCGGGATACACCTACCAGGGGAAACATTATTCCGCTGCGGAGCATTACCAGGACAATACCGTGGCGTTGTTCATTCCGCGCCGGTTCCGGGCTGGAAGCGCGGTGGATTTCGTCGTGCATTTTCATGGGTGGCGCGGCCGGCTGGCCGGAGTGCTGGAGCATTACCAATTGATCGAACAACTGGTGGCCAGTGGCCGGAACGCCATTCTGATCGTGCCCCAGGGGCCGACCGATGCCCCCGATTCTGGCGGCGGCCGGCTGGAGGACGAAGGCGGGTTTCGCCGCTTCATGACGGAAGCCATGTCCGTGCTGCAAACAAACCGCATCATTGCCACGAACGCCGCCCCGGGCACCATCCTCCTCTCCGGCCACAGTGGCGGTTATCGGGTAATGTCCGCCATCGTGGCGCAGGGCGGTTTGGAGGAGCACATCAAGGAGGTATGGCTGTTTGATGCGCTTTACGCCCAGACACCACGCTTTTTGCACTGGGCGGAGCGCACCGGTGGACGGCTGCTCGACATCTTCACGGAAACCGGAGGCACCAAGCAGCGTTCGGAGGAATTGATGGACACGTTGCAGCGGCAGAAACTCCCCTTTTTGCTCGCTCCGGATACGCGCGTTTCCACCGCGCAACTGCGCACCAACCAATTCATCTTTCTGACGACCGACCTGGGGCATAATGAGGTGCTGGCCGGGCACAGGACCTTCCAGCGGTTTCTGGAGAGCAGTTCGCTTGCTCCGGCCGCCGGATCTTGAGCCATGGACAGCCCCGGCTTGAAACGTGAATCAGAAAACCGTTAGAGTGCTTGCGTGTCCGCCGATACGCGCAAATGGTCCAGGTCCCCGCGCATCCTGATCGTGGATGACGACGCCGGCCAGCGCAGTCTCTTGAGTTCATTTTTGCAGTCCCAGGGGTACGATCCGGTGGCCGTGGACTCGGGGGAGCGCGCCCTCGCCCTGTTGCGCGAGACCGAGTTCAGCATGATGGTGTCCGACGTGCGCATGCCCGGCATTTCGGGACTGGAAACCCTGCGCCGCGCGCGCGAACACAACACCGCACTCCCGGTTTTGTTGGTGACGGCGTACACCGACATTCGCGATGCGGTCGGGGCCATGCGTGACGGGGCGGTCAATTACCTTGCCAAGCCGATTGATCTGGATGAATTGCTGGCGATCATTCAAAAGGCCACCGGCACCGTCCGTCCCCCCGCCCCGGCCATCACGCTCCCGCCGCTGCCGGTCGGGGTCATTGCCCAAAGTCCGCTGATGCAAACGGTGTTCCGCGATGCCGCACTGGTGGCGCCCTCCGACACGCGAATCCTGATTACGGGGGAAAGCGGGGTGGGCAAGGAAATCCTGGCGGATGTGCTGCATGCGTGGAGCCGGCGCAGCGCAGGGATTCTGGTCAAAGTGAACTGCGCCGCCATTCCGGAAAATTTGCTGGAATCCGAATTGTTCGGGCACGAAAAGGGCGCTTTCACAAGCGCGATCGCCCAGCGCATCGGCCGGTTTGAGGAAGCGCACGACGGCACGATTTTTCTGGATGAAATCGGCGACATGACCGCGCCACTGCAGGCCAAGCTGTTGCGGGTGACGCAGAACGGCAGCTTCAGCCGTGTCGGCTCCAATCAGGAACGGCAGACCAACGCCCGCCTGCTGGCCGCCACCAATAAAAACCTTGAAGAACGGGTGCGCGCGGGCGCGTTTCGCGAGGACCTGTTTTATCGGCTCAATGTCGTGGAACTGAACGTGCCGCCCCTGCGGGAGCGGCCCGAGGACATTCTGCCCCTGGCCGCCCACTTCATCGGCAAATTCACCCAGGGTCGGGCCCGTTTTTCCGCCGCAGTCACTGAAGGCCTGACCCGCTATGCCTGGCCGGGCAATGTGCGCGAGTTGGGCAACGCGATGGAGCGGGCCGCGTTGTTGTCGCGCGGGGAAATGATCCTGCCCGAACATCTGCCGGCCCGGGTGCGCGCCGTGGTTGAGCAAGCCGCTCCCGCCGCGCTGCCGGATGCACAGCGGCTGGAGGAAATCGAGCGACAGGCCATTTTTCAGGCCCTGCGCGAACACCAGGAGAACCGGACGGAAACCGCGCGCGCCCTGGGAATCAGCCGGCGTGCCTTATTGTACAAATTGCAACGATTCCGCGAGCAGGGTTTTGAGGTTTGAATGATGGTTTCCCCGTTGATTTCGCCCGCCGCCGACCGCGGCCGACCGTGGACCAATTTTTCTCATTTATTTGATTACGAGGGAATCGTCTTTCGCCTAATCTTCCGGTCCCGGCGCGTCCCGCATCCGGGTTGATCGCGCGGCCCGGGCGGCGAACCGGACGAAGGCAAATGGCGAAGAACATTGTTTATTTTGATCTCGAAACCCAGAAATCCGCGGACGAAGTGGGCGGCTGGCGCCATATCAATCGGATGGGGTTAAGCGTGGGGGTGACTTACAGCACGGCGCGCGGTGACTACCGGATTTACGGCGAAAAGCAGGTCAACGCGCTGCTGACGGAACTGCAACGTGCCGACCTGGTCGTGGGCTTCAACATCCTGCGCTTCGATTACGAGGTGCTGCACGGCTACACGGCATTCGATTTAACCCAGCTGCCCACGCTGGACATGCTGGTGGATTTGCAAAACACCCTGCAGCACCGGCTGTCGCTGGACGCCATCGCCACCGCCACCTTTGGCGTGGAGAAAACCGCCGAGGGCCTGCAGGCGATCGAATGGTACAAGCAGGGCCGGCTGCTGGAGATTGCGGAATATTGTTGTTACGACGTGAAAATCACCAGACTGGTGCATGAATACGGCGCGGCGCGGCACCAGCTGTATTATCACAACCGGTTCGGCAAAAAACTGGTCGTCCCGGTGAAATGGGCGATCCCCGCGGACGGGGATGAGCCCCGGTTGACGGTTGCGGCCAACGGTTGAGGGTTGAAACTGCGTATGCCTCTTTACGAATACGAATTGTGCGACGGCAACTGCCAGGTGTGTGGCGGCCACTTCACGTTGAACCGTCCGCTGTCCGCCAAGCCGTTGACACAATGTCCGGCGTGCAAGCGACCGGTGCGCAAGGTGTACTCCAGTTTCAGCACGCCGCATAAGCTCAAGCCACTTTCCGTGACCGATGCCAAAAAGGCCGGCTTCAGCGTGTTCAAGCGGTTGGGCAAGGGCGAATACGAGCGGCAATGAAACCCGGCGCGGCCCGGAAATCAGGCTTTACAAGTTCGCTCCCCACAGTAACCTGCACCCAAGAACTATCTCTGTTATGATAAAACGACTTTCCATTCTGGGCGGAATTGTGGTGGCCGCCACCCTGATCACCGGTTGTGCGGGACCGGAGAACAAACTCGGGCGTGGGATCAACAACTTCTACGAGCCCGTCCGCCTGGCGGAATGGCGCCGCAGCGTGGAACAAACCTCGTTCGCGCTGCCGGAGGAACGCAATTACAACACCGGGATCATCAAGGGCTTCAACAAAACCATGGCGCGGGCCGGCGTGGGCCTTTACGAAATCATCACCTTCCCATTCCCGCCCTACGATCCGGTGTTCACCAATTACCTCGCCCCGACACCCCAGTATCCGGACAGCTACCGGCCGGGCATCATCTCCGACTCCGTGTTTGCGACCGATACGGACATTGGTTTCAGTGGTGGCGATGTGGCGCCGTTTCTGCCGGGCAGCCGGTTCCGGGTTTTTGACAATTAGGCCTGGAAGCCTTCCGTCTTTCGTCACGCGCCAACCCGGGTTGGCGCGTTTTTTCTGCAGTTGACCGGGACAGTCTTTGACGCGATCAGAATCACGATGCGGACGCTGGAAAAAAAATCGCCCGGCAAGGTCAACCTGCTGTTGAACATTCTCGGCAAACGCCCTGATGGCTTCCACGAACTGGAAACCATCTTTCATTCCATCCGGTGTTTTGATGAGTTGACGCTGTCCCGCCATGGCACGGGGGTGCAGCTCACCTGTAACCGCGTGGATTTGCCCACGGACCGCAGCAATCTGATCCACCGCGCCGCCACGGCATTTTTTGCGGCGACCCGGATCACGGACGGCGTGCGGATTCATCTGGAAAAGCATCTGCCCCTGGCGGCCGGATTGGGCGGCGGCAGCAGCAACGCCGCGGTGACGTTGGCGGGCCTGAATGAATTGTTTGACCATCCCCTGGCTCCCGATCAACTGCACGCGCTGGCGGCAACGCTGGGGTCGGATGTAAACTTTTTCCTGCAACCGCAGCCGGCACTGGCCACGGGACGCGGGGAAAAAATCGAACCGCTGCCCGGGTTTCCGCTTTTGCGCGCGGCCGCCTTTTTCCTGGTCCACCCCGGCTTTGGCGTTTCCACCCCTTGGGCGTATCAAGCGCTGGCGCGGTTTCCCGATGCACAAAACGGCCGGCCGGGACGTGCCCGCCGGTTGATCGCCTTGTTGCAGGCGGGGGACCTGGCGGCGGCAGGACGGGAATTTTACAATTCGCTGGAAGCTCCCGTGCTGGAAAAATACCCCGTCCTGGCGCTGTATCAGGAGTTTTTCCGCGCGCAGGGTGCACAGGCCACGTTGATGTCCGGCAGTGGTTCGACCACCTTTGCCCTTTTTTCCCGGCTAAATCAGGCCGAGGCCATGCTCGAAGCGTTCCCCGCCCAATTCGGCCGGTCCGGCTGGCTCGCGGCCGTGCCGGTTTAACCCCCATTTGTGGCAACTCCAACTGCGGGAGGCCGCGCCTCGGTTGGCAGCGGTGGCACGGGCCGGGGCGGGAGTGGAAGCGGGGGAATTTTTGCGGCCGTGCTCACCAGTTCGCGCCAGGTTTGCCGCTCGGATGGTTTCATCCCGGCCCAGCGCGCGGCGTTCTTCAGAAAGGCCTCGCGTTCCGTCGCATTCAATGTGGCAAAGGCCGCCATGGAACGGAGGCAATGCGCGCGCTGGGCCGGCGTGAGCTGCGCGTAGGCCTCCAGGGTCTTTTCCATCTGCCGCTGTTCCGCCGCCGAGAGCGTGGTCCAGATCTGTTCCTTCTCCCGGTCGCTCAGTTCGAACAGGCGATGGTAGCGCGCGATCAACTGGGAGGTGATGGGATTGGGCGGAAAATCCGTGCGCCGATTGGGCGTGAGATATTCGGAGCCGGCGGCGTTGGTCAGCAGGAACTGCTGCAGGTTCGCCGGCATGGCGTCCCATTGTTGCAGCCGGACGGCGACCAGTTGGCGCATGTCCTCCGGCAGGGTGCGCAGATGCACCGTCCGGTTGGTGGCCGGCATTCGCGCGAACAGCTTGAAATACCATTGCAGCTCCGTCACCTGCAGGCGCAGGTCGCGCTCCTCCGGGGTCAACGCCTGATAGGCACGAATACGTTCCCACAACCGCTCGCGGATTTCCGGTGGCTGCGCGGCGAGTTGGGCGTTGCGGTCGGCCGCAGGCATCACCAGGAGCGCGCGGAACGATGCAACCGGCGAACGCATGATGAGCGGAGGCACGGGAGGTCGCGCGGCGCCGTGGTTGGTCCCGGCACCGAAGCCCGGCAGCACCATGGCCAGCCCGAATCCCATCCAGCTCAAATGGCGGCGGATGCCGTTCATGGTGTCAGGGCCAGCAATTCATCGCTCAAGGCGAGCAGTTTTTCATCCGCGACCACCGTCGGTTGCGGCAGCTGGCGGATGATTTCAAAATCCGCAAGCGTTTGCGGATCGGTCAACGCCGGCGTCCGAATCATTTCCTGCGCGGCCAGGGCCAGCGCTTGTTGCTGGTGCTTCAAGCGTTGTTGCTGCACCACCCAGCCCGTGGCCAGCACCGTGGCGGCAATCGCCAGGCGCGGCCGCCATCGGCGCCAGGCGGAGCGCCACCCGGGTGGGCTCGACTGACGTTCCGCCGCCACCACGCGCAGGACCCGCGCGGTGAAGTTGGACGGCATGGCGGCGGAGGGTTGCTGCGCCAGGATCGCGCTCAGCGCGGCTTCCGCAGCGGCGTCCGCCTGCAATTCCGGATGTTGTGCCAGATACGCCCGCCGTGCGGCCGCCTCCTGCGCCGTCAACGGCCGGCGCCACAGGGTTTCCTGAAGTTGCTGATAAACCGGATCGGACTTCATGATTCGATTCGTGGATTAAACCCCGGGACCGGGTTAAAGTTGCCCGGTTTTTTCCGGCCAGGCCCCGGTTTGCAGATAGGGCTTCAGGCGCGCCTTGAGGGTTTCGCGCGCGCGAAAAATCAGCGATTTTGTCGCCGACAGGGAACATCCCAGCACGGTGGCGATTTCGTCATAACTCAGTTCCTCCTGCTGACATAATGCGAGGGCAAGGCGTTGCTTGGCCGGCAGGTCGGCCAGGGCTTCCGTCACCTTGCGTTCCAGTTCGCGGCGCAGCAACTGTTCCGGAACGCCCGCCTGAGCCCTGTCTTTGATCTGGCTCCCGCCAGGCGCACCGTCGGGCGCGCGGGCCTGCTCCAGTGACTCGGCGGGATGGCGGGCGCGGCGGCGGATTTCATTCCAGCAAAGATTGCGCGTGATGGTGAACAGCCAGGTGGAAAATTTGGCGGTGGCCTGATAGCGGCCGGCCGATTTCCACACCTGAACGAACACATTTTGCGCGAGGTCTTCGGCCTCCGTTTGATCTGTCAGAAGGCGCCAGGCCAGGTTCAGGACCGGTTGCTTGTATTTCTCGACCAGGACACTGAAAGCCGCCGTATCGCCACGTTTGACGCGCAGCATCAAGACCGCATCTGGATCCAAATCACCGGGCATGACCTGCGGCCAGCCTAGGCGAACCCCCGGCCGCGCTCAAGGGTGCGCGGAAATTTCAGCGATCGCCTTTTGACAATACCATTTGACGGCCGGACTCAGCGGCGGTTGCAGTTGCTCCAAATCCGCCAGCGCACACCACCGGAGGGCGTAATGCTCGGTTGCCGCCAGCGTCGTCACACCACTGATCGGCCGCGCCCAATAAATCATGCCGATGTGTTCGTGGGTCGCGTGAATCCGATGGATATCCAGGTAGCGGGCGTTGATGAGCGCGCGGGTCCCGGGGCCGGTCGTTGGCGGGCGCTCTCCGAGCAGCTCCACTTCCAGGCCGCTCTCCTCGCGGGCTTCGCGCCGCGCCGCCTGTTCGGGATCCTCATCCAGTTCAATGTGCCCGCCCAACGGCAGCCACTGATTCAATTTCCGGTGATGCACCAGCAGAACCTGCCGGTCCTGCACCACAAAGATGGCGACCGTAAAGTCAATTTTATCGTGAATGTGCGGCATGCGCTCCAGACCTCCCTTTGCCGGCCGGCTCGTTCGTCCGGACGAGGTCATTCTCGGAAGCGCCAGCCGGTGGGGAAAAGTTAATAATCATACAGTCCGGGATCCTTCACGTAACCACCGTTGCCACCGCCGCCCCGGGACCCCGGACCGCCCACGAAATCTTCCAGGATGTCGCCCATGTCAGCTTCGATTTTTTCCGGGTCTTCACCGGATTCGAGCCGTTTCAGTACCACCTCCATCTCCTTGGGCACGGCGTCCGCCGGCATCAAATCCTTCATTCTGCGCATCAAATGCGCGAGGTGCCTGGGGTTGTGCTCGTCCAGATGGGACAGGTCCCGTTCCATCTCCATCATCGCCCGTTCCAGGCGCGGATCCTCCCAGTTGGCCCCCCCGGGTTCGCCCGCCGCCGCCGTGGAATTGGGGCCGGGCGGGGATTCTTTCAATCCCCGCGTCAAGGCGAACCGGCTGATTTCCTTGCTCAACGTTTTACAACCACACTTGGGACAAACAGGCAGGCGACCGGGATTCAACCGCTTCGAGAGGAAGCTGAAAATCCTTCGACATCGAGGACACCCGAATTCGTAAATCGGCATGGCCGGAGCATGACAGATGCAGCCGGAATTTTCACGCCTGGATTTTTCGGCGGCCATTTCTTCCCGCAGCGGAGGGTGGACGAGCCGGCGGCCTGCCAGTATGGTCTGATTCCGACCGTAATCATGATGACCAGACCGGACGATCTGCAGGCGCCGAGCCCACGCGGGGCGGAGACCGCGATCAACAGGTGGCCGCAGAACGTCAAAACATGAAGAGATTTCGGGACATAATTTTCTACCTGGGCATGGGCGGGTGGCTTGCAGGCGCAGGGGCGCAACCGGCCTTCGCGGCAACCTTGGACAGGGGTTGGACCAGCCCCCCGCAGTCCGCCCGGTTGCGCGCGTATTGGTGGTGGTTGAACGGCAATGTGACCTCCAATTCCATCACGCGCGATCTGGAGGCCATGAAGGCCAAGGGTTTTGGTGGCGCGCTGATTTGTGATGCCGATGGCTCCAGTCAGGATGGCAACACGCGCGTGCCGCACGGCCCCACGTTCTTCAGTCCGGAATGGCGCGCGCTTTATCGCCACGCGTTGGACGAGGCGAACCGGCTGGGTCTGGAGATGAGTCTTAACATCCAGAGCGGCTGGAATCTGGGCGGGCCGATGGTGACGCCGGACGATGCGCCCAAGAAACTGGTTTGGAGCGAAATCCGCATCACGGGTGGAACGAATGGGAGCTGGCAACTCCCGCAGCCGGCTCATCGCGACAATTACTATCGCGACCTGTTCGTACTCGCTTATCCGCTCAAAGCTGGACCTGCGTCCGATCGCGCACTGCTCGCAATTGTCGCCAGTTCGCAACAACCGGAACATCCGGCCGCCCGGGCGATTGATCTGAGCGCGGACACTTTTTGGGTTTCGAGCAACAGCGTTCCGGGAAGCGGCCCCACAGCCACGCGGCCCGAGTGGTTGCAGTTCGATTTTGCCGCGCCGGTTCGAGTCAATGAATTGATCCTGACGCCGCGACCCAATTACGGTCCGCGTCAGGGCGAGGTGCAATCGTCCGACGACGGACGACAATTCCGACGTGTCAAGGAGTTCACTTTGGCTGCGGCCGGGGAGGGGCGCATCAGCTTCGCCGCAGTGCGCGCCCGTCATTTCCGCATCGTCTGCCAAAGCGCTTATGATCCGCGTTTTCCCGACACGCCGCGCAACGTGCAAATTGCGGAAGTGCGGTTGCGTGGACCGGACGGCACCTGGCCACCGAACGAAACTAACCAACGTCTGCCATTACAGAACTGGCCGGAGAAAGCGTTGCTCAAACCGTTGGTACCATTTTCCGCTCCGGATTCCACGCCGTTGTTTCAAGAGCATCCCGGTCAGCCCAATGAAGCGGACCTCCACGTTTCCGACGTATTGGATTTGACCGCGAACCTGGATGCCGACGGGCGTCTGCAGTGGAATCCGCCGGCGGGCCAGTGGCAGGTGTTGCGCTTGGGTTGCACGTTGAATGATCATTGCCGCGTTTCCACGTGCAGCGAAGGTTGGGACGGTTATGCCGTGGATCCGTTTGATGCCGAAGCGTTCAACCGTTATTGGAATGCGGTGGTCGAACCGCTGATTGCCGATGCCGGCCCGCTGGCGGGCAACACGTTGAAGTATCTGCACACGGACAGCTGGGAGGTGGAGGTGGCGAACTGGACGCCGACCTTGCGCAAGGAATTTCGTCGTCGCCGCCGCTACGATTTGTTGCCGTGGCTGCCCGTCATCACCGGCCGGCTGGTGAACAGCCGCGAGGAGAGCAACCGCTTCCTGCATGACTTCCGGCGCACGATGGGTGATCTGGCGATTGACCATCACTATCGGTTGTTCAAAGCGAACGCGCACCGCCACGGCCTGTTGATACATCCGGAGAGCGGCGGGCCGCACGCCGTGCCGATTGACGCGCAACAATGCCTGGGGTACAGCGACGCGCCCATGAGCGAATTTTGGGCCTGGTCCTGGCGCCATCGCGTGGGTGACGCCAACCGCTTTTTTGTCAAGCAACCCGCTTCCGCCGCGCACACGTACGGCCATTCTCTGGTGCTTGCCGAAGGGTTCACCACCATTGGTCCGCACTGGCAGGAAACGCTTTGGGACAATCTCAAACCGTCATTTGATCAAGCGTTGTGCGAGGGGTTGAACCTGCTCGTCTGGCATGCGTTCGTCTGTTCGCCGGACAGCGAAGGCGTGCCGGGGCAACAATACTTTGCCGGTACGCACCTCAACCCGCTCGTGACGTGGTGGGACAAGTCCGCGCCTTTTTTCGACTACTTGAATCGCTGCCAGTTCATGCTGCAACAAGGCCGGTTCGTCGCCGACGTGGCGTATTATTACGGCGACCACGTGCCCAATTTCGCCCAGCTCAAAGGCAGTGATCCGGCGAAAGTCCTGCCCGGCTACGATTACGACATCGTGACCAGCGAAGTTATTTTGGAGCGGCTGTCGGTAAAGGAAGGTCGTCTGGTGTTGCCCGATGGCCTGAGCTACCGGCTGCTCGTGCTGCCGCCGCGCGACGCCATCTCGCTGCCGGTGCTGCGAAAGCTCCAGGCGCTGGTGGCCGCCGGTGCCACGGTGATCGGGCCCCGACCGGGTCGCGAACAATCGCTCACGGCTTATCCCCGTGCCGACGCGGAAGTCGCCAGGTTGGCCAAGGCACTCTGGGCGGAGGACGCCGCGGCCGGGCCGGGACGTGTCCTTGCCGACCGGGACGCGCGCGCCGTCCTCCGGGACCACGGCGTGCTGCCGGATTTTGAATATCGTGCGGAACGTCCGGACGCCCGGATGGACTATATTCATCGGCGCGATGGGGCGACGGAAATTTACTTTGTGGCCAATCGCTCGAATCGGACGGAGCACGTGACGGCCACGTTCCGGGTGTCCGGACGCGCGCCGGAATTGTGGGATGCGGTTTCAGGTTCGCGCCGCTTTGCGACCACCTATTCCGAAACCAACGGACGCACGACGGTGCCGTTGACCTTCGCGCCGTACGGATCCTGGCTGGTGGTTTTCCGCCAGCCGGCTGCCGCCCACCCGCCCACGGGCCGGCCCAACCAGCCAGCTTTCCAAACGCTGACAGAACTCACCGGCGGCTGGACCGTGAAGTTTGATCCCGTCTGGGGCGGTCCGGCCACCATCCAGTTTGATCGCTTGCTGAGTTGGTCCCGGCACTCCGAGCCCGGGGTCCGGTTTTATTCCGGCACGGCCACGTACGTGAAAGCATTTGATCTCCCGGCAGCAACCGGGAACGCCACCGCCAGGCCGTTGTTTCTGGACCTGGGCGAGGTGCGCGAACTTGCCGAGGTGCGCGTGAACGGCCAGTCATGTGGCATTACCTGGGCGCCGCCATTTCGCGTGGACATTACCAGCGCCGCCAGGCCCGGACGGAATGAAGTGACCATTGACGTGGTGAATTTCTGGCCCAATCGCCTCATTGGCGACGCGGCACTCCCGTTGGAACAGCGGCGCACCCGCACCAACATCCGCAAGCTGACCTCTGCCACGGAGTTGATGCCTTCAGGATTATTGGGGCCGGTAAGGGTGCTGACCCACGCCCCTGCCGGTCCTTGAATTGCCCCGGGCAGCACCGGGGCGGCCGATGATCAAGCTGAAACCGGGCCGCCAGCGGATGGGGGGACAACCGTGCCTGAGATTTCAGGGCGGGGCCGCGAGCGGGCCGGTGGTGCGGGCTGCTGGAAATGGAGCCGGGATTCCGGTTGACGGGCGGAGAGGACGGGAGAAAATGCTGGGACAATTTTGAACCAGCCATGTTGCGAATCCCTGCGCATTTCTATCCGCCCAGTGGTCGGGTCTGGGGCTTCTGGCTGGCTGCTTGGCTGGCGACGGCGACCGGTTTTGGTGCCGCTCCGCGCGAGTTCATCAACCGCAACTGGACGCGGGAAGATGGTTTGCCGGCGAACACGGTGACGGCAATCGCCCAGACTCCCGAGGGCTACCTGTGGGTGGGCACTTTTGGCGGGCTGGCCCGGTTCGATGGCGTGCGCTTTGTAAAGGTGGACCTTCGCCGGCTCGCGGGGCTGACGGATCCGCTCATCACTTCGCTGGCCACGGATTCGCAGGGCGTTCTGTGGATTGGTGCGGGCGACGGCAGTTTGGTGCGGTACAACCGCGTGGAAGGCGTGCGCCGCATGCCGCCGACGCAGGCGACGACGGACCAGCCTTTGCGGCGGATCGTGGAAGCGCGCGATGGTGCGCTGTGGATGCTTAATTTCGAAGGCGTCCTCAGCCGGTTGAGTGGCGGGGAGTTCCAAAAAATCACGGTGCGGCCGGAACTCAAGACGCTGGTGGCCGACGCCCGGCAGCGGGTGTGGGCGGCCACCGGCACGGAAGTGTTCCAGGTTGAAAGCGGACAGTTGACGCCGCTGGCATTGGTCACCAACCAGCCGGAATTCAAGCTGGAAGCGCTGGCGGCGGCGCAAACGGGAGGATGCTGGCTGGCCACCCGTGACCAGGTGCGACGGTTTGACGCCGGGCAATTCCGGGAATCCCGTCCGTTGCCTACACAGCGCACCTCGCCGATATCGGCCCTGGTCGAAGATCACGACGGAAACGTGTGGGTCGCCACCTACGGCGACGGATTGTTCGTTTGCGATACAGCGGGGGAGTGTCGGACCCTGAACCGGATGCAAGGACTGCCCACGGATCTCGTGCGTTGCCTGTTTGCCGATCACGAGGGAAATTTGTGGGCGGGAACGGAGGGGCGGGGGCTGATCTGCATCCGGCGCGCGACCTTTTTGAGCTACACCGGCGATCAAGGGATGCTGGTGGAAACGGCCTTGTGTGCCGAGGAAGATGCGGCGGGCCGGATTTGGGTCGGCACGAACGGCGAAGGGGTGTATTGCCTTGGCGATGGGGAGGTCAAACGTTACGATCGGGCGGAGGGTTTGACGAATCCTTTCGTTTGGTCGTTGCACTGCTCCCGCGATGGGACGGTCTGGGCCGGTACCTGGGGCGGGGGGTTGTTTCGTTGGAATGGGCACCGTTTTGTGGATACGCGCAGCGAGTATGGCGCGCTGCCCGTGGTGTTGGCTCTGCATGAGGATGCACAGGGAACGATATGGACGGGACAGCGACTGCCGCAGTCCCGTCAGATTGAGGTGTTGCAGGGAGCGCAACACCGGATTTATTCCGTGCCGGGAAGCGCGCCAGGCATTGAGGTGCGGGGGATCGCGGAAACCCCGGATGGCGGCCTGTGGTTTGCGACCGCCGAGGACGGTCTGATTTGCTGGAGGCACGATCAATTCACGTTCTACGGCACGAATCAGGGGTTGCCGCCCGGCTCGATCAGTACCCTGCATGTGGATGACGACGGCCATTTGTGGGGCGCAGTGGCGGGCGCGGGGCTGGTGCTCCGGTTGGGGGATCGCTTTTGGACGATGGCATCCACGTCGGCGTTGTTGGGCGATAACGTGAGCCAGATTACCGACGATGGGATTGGCTATTTGTGGTGCGGCACCCGAGACGGCGTTGTGCGCCTGGAAAAGCAGCAACTGCACCGGATGGCCCGGGGCGAGCAACCGGTTTTGTCGTGGCGGCGGTTTTCGAAGGCTGACGGGTTGCCGAGTAACGAATGCAGCGGCTCGGGAGTGCGCGCGCGGGACGGACGAATTTGGTTCCCCACCGCCCATGGAATCGCGGTGGTGGATCCGCGGCGGGTCATCAAACGCCGTGCCCCGCCCCGGGCCGTCATTGAAGCAATCCTCTTTACCGGCCGGGATGAGGCCACCCCACACTCCTTGCCGGTGCCGCCCGCAACACCGAGCCGATCGCCGGCCGGCTTGAGGCTGCCTCCCGGGGTGGGCCAGCTGGACATTGTTTACACCGCGCTCGGGGCGGCCGCCGCCGCGAATCAAGTGCAATTCCGTTATCAACTGCACGGCCTGGACCAGGCCGTTGTGGACACGGGGTTCGAGCGCGTGGTCCGGTATCATTACCTGCCTCCGGGCGATTATCAATTCAACGTGGCCGCCCGCAATGAGGGGGAACTCTGGAGTGACGCAGGTGCCACGCTGGCGTTTTCGGTGCCGCCCTATTTTTGGCAGACCCTGTGGTTTCGGGGACTGGCCCTCGTGGCGGTGGCGGGAGGGTTGGCAGGCGGGGTGGCCCTGGCGGTGCGGCGGCGGCACCGCCTGCGCATCGCGCAATTGGAGCACCTCAATGCGCTGGAACGGGAACGCTCCCGCATCGCCCAGGATATTCATGATGACCTCGGGGCCAATTTGACGCGGATTGTGTGGCTCGGAGAGCTGTCGGCCACGGACAAGGCCTCGCCCGAACGGATCGAAGCGCACGCGCGCCGGATTACCGAGTGCGCCCGGCAAACGATCCGTGCCCTGGATGAGATTGTTTGGGCGGTGAACCCTCGCAACGACTCGTTGCAGAGTCTGGCGCAGTATCTCACCCACTACGCCCACGAATGTTTCGCGCCCACGACGGTCCGGTGCCGCCTGGAGATGCCGTCCAATCTGCCGGCGGTGCCGTTGCCCTCTGAGACGCGCCACAACCTGTTTCTGGCGGTCAAAGAGGCCTTGCACAACGTCCTCAAACATGCCGCCGCCAGCCAGGTGCGGATCTGTGTTTCCGTGGCGGGCGGGCGGCTGCATTTGCTGGTGGAGGACAATGGGCGCGGGTTCTCCACCCCGGTGGAGGCTACGCGGCGCGTTGGGCAGGGGCTGAGCAATCTGCGGCGGCGGATCGAAAGCATCGGCGGTGTGTTTGCGTGTCGCACGGCGCCGGGACACGGCACGACGATTTCCTTCACCGTCAGATTGAATCAACCGGAAATCACCGAGGCGAACGCATGAATGCGGCCGTTCATTCGAGGCCAACCACCGGGCGGCCGCCCCGGTGCCGTCGCCCGGCCCGGTCCGCATTACGACGACGGTGCCACTGACACAATCATGCGCTTGAAGAAACCGGGATCATCACGGCAGGCTGCCACTGCGATGAGTGACGGCGTCACAACAGCCACCATCCGGGTGGCGATCGTGGATGATGATCAAGGACTGCGCGAGGATCTGGCGGGCCTGATCCGTCGCTGGCCCGGGTTGACCCTGGCGGGAACGCAGGGCGCGGCGGAGGCCGCCCTGGAGGAATTGCCCGGTCTGAAACCCGATGTGGTGCTGATGGACATCAATCTGCCCGGAATGGACGGCGTGGAATGTGTGCGGCGTCTCAAACCGCTCCTGCCCCGGACGCAGTTCATGATGCTCACCGTGTACGAGGATAACGACCGGCTGTTTTGTTCCCTTCTCGCCGGCGCCACGGGTTATCTGCTGAAACGGGCCTCGCCGGCGGAGATTGTTCAAGCCATTTACGATCTGCACGCCGGTGGATCTCCCATGACGCCGCAGATTGCGCGCCGGGTGGTGCAGCATTATCAGGAAACCCGCCCCGCGGACACAGCCCGGCAGCTGGAGGAATTGACCGATCACCAGCGGGTCTTCCTCGAACAACTCGCCCAGGGCTACCGTTACAAGGAAATCGCCGACAACCTCGGAATTTCCATGGATGCCGTCCGCAGCTACGTCCGCCGCATTTATGAGAAGCTGCAGGTGCATTCCCGCACCGAGGCGGTCGTCAAATACTTGGGGCGTTAAGCGCACAAACATGCGCTTCCCGGCTCCGGGCCGCGCAGGTAGAGTCGCCTGCAAATATGTCGCGCCATGTGTTTCCGGAGTTGGCGGCTGCCGTCGGGTGTCGGCGCGGACGGGCCGGGAACAACAACGCCATGTCATCACCAAACCATCAACGCACATCGTGAACTCCATCATGAACAAGACTAACCTTCGCATGCTCGGGCTGCTGGCCGTGGCGGCGCTCGGCGCTTCCAGCCAGGCCGCGGTCGTTTTCACCGACAATTTCGATCTGGCCGATTATCCCGGCGGCGGGACTCCGGCGGAGCTGATGGCCAAGGGCTGGACAACGGTCGAAGCGGATCCCGGGAACATCGGGGTGTCCATTTCCGGCAACGGCGGCGGCACCACCGAAAGCGTGCTGTGGGGGAACAACGCCTACCTCGAATTCAATTACGCCGGGGCGCCGGTCAATTGCGGGGACCTGATCAGCATTGACGTCAATTGCACCCGCTTTGAAGGGTATTCGTATTTGCGTGAAATCATTCTGTGGGATGGATCAAATCCGGCCACACGGGAAACGGTGGCCACGCTCAATGCGGTGGGCCACGCGCTGGGCCCCTGGGCCACCTGGTGGACCCCTCCGGCGAAAGACCAGATCGAATCCCTGACCTACGCCGTTGCTCCGGAAAACGCAGGCAAGTACGTCATCTTCCGATATGGCCATAGCAGTGGTTGGGGTGAGACGGCGGATGTTTCCTTCAGCGTGACGACCATAACGACGCCGGTGTTCACCGTGCAACCAGTGCCTTCCATGGAACGCGCGGTGGGCGAATCGGCCACCTTGACCGCCGCCGCGTTGGGCTGCAGCGTCACCTATCAATGGAACAAGGACGGGGTCGCGCTTGGCGGTCAGACCGGAACGACTTTGCAGCTGACGGGCTTAACCACCGCCGATTCCGGCAACTACACTGTCACTGCGACCACCAGTGCCGGGTCCACCACCAGCACGGGCTGTGCGTTGGTGGTGAATCCGAGGCTGGGAGGAGGCGCCAGCATTTCCCTCGGCGTAAGCTTCTCGCACAGCTATTCAGGTTATCCATTCAATCCGGACGTCACGGCGACCGCCTACGGTGTGCATCCCACCCGTTGGCACGTGGCGCCCATGACCCCCGTGGGGGCCGAGGGCATTGATGCCGGCAACGGCCAGTATTCGGTGAGCTGGTCGGCGGCGAACACCTGGTGGGTCGGCGGCGACAATCCCCAGGACCTGGTTCCGGGCAATGAACAGGTCAACTTTGCCTATCTGGATGACGGAGGCAGCGGGTACAGTGTGGACATTAGCGGCCTGATCAGCGCCGTCGGTTTTAATGAGTACGTCATCCGCACCGTTGCCGCCTCCGACAACGCGACGAATTTCAACACGGTGACCCTGACCGATAATTCCACAAGCACCTCGCAGGATCTCACCTATGGCGCGTTGGTTCCGGCCACCAGCAACAGCACCGGACGGGCGGCACTGAGCAGCATCAGCACGGTGCTCACCAGTGATTACATTACCCTGACCTCGATGCGGCTGCCGGACACGCAGACGCGCGGTTGTCTGGCGGGATTCATGATTACCGACAAGCCGGTCCTCCTGACGCAGCCAATCGGGCCCGTGGGCGTGGTCTTCAACGGGGAGCCGATCAATTTGAGTGCCGAGGCCTACGGTGTGCCGACCCTGGTTTACCAGTGGCGCAAGGACGGGGTGCCCATCTCCGGCGCCACCAGTCCGAGTTTTTCGATTGCCAGCTCCGTGGTGGGTGACACGGGGGTTTACGATTTGTTGATCACCAACACCTATGGCGCGGCCGTCAGCCTCCCGGTGCCGATCACGGTTGTGGCCGCCATTCAGCCCACGGTCACCCGTCAGCCGGTGGCCCACGCGGTGTATGACGGTGGCGTGGCCAGATTCTACGTCGAGGGCTACGGCGGCCAGCTCAGCTACCAATGGAACAAGAACGGGACGCCAATCAGCGGCGCCACCGGCACCGTGCTGACGCTGACTGGCGTGAGTGCGGCCGATGAAGCCGATTACAGCGTTACCATCAGCAATCCAGCCGGTTTGGTGACCAGCGATAACGCGCATCTGACGGTATTGCCCGTTCCGGTGGACGGATATTTGGGCGCGGTGCTCGCGGATGCGCCCATTTCCCTCTGGCGCCTGGAAGAAGGCGGCGGGCCGATGGCCTATGATTCCCTGGGGGGACGCGACGGGACCTACGTGGGGAGTGTGGGTTACAGTCAGCCGGGATTCACCGCAGGCGATGTGAGCGTGAATTTCCCGAACTCCGGCTGGGTGCTGGATAATCCTTCCACCTATGTGGAAGTGCCTTACACCGCCGCCCTCAATCCGGCGGGCGCATTTTCAATCGAGTTTTGGAGCAAGATTTCCAGCATTCCGGCCGATCTGTTCAGTCCGCTGGCCGCGCTGGATTTGAATGCTGGCCGTTCGGGTTTCCTGTTTTACTTGAACGGCGGCTCGGGATGGCAATTCCGGCTCGGCAATGCGGGCGGAGCCTACGTGGCGAATGTGGCCGGCGGAACCACCACCACCGACTGGCAGCACATTGTGGGCGTGTATGACGGTGCGGGCAACGCCAGCCTCTTTGTCAATGGAGTCCAATTCGGCCCGGTGGCTTTGAGCGGGAACTTTGATCCCAACCAAACCCAGCCACTGCGCATCGGCGCGCCCACTGGGCTGGCCCGTCCGTGGAACGGCTTGGTGGACGAAGTTGCGTTCTACAATTATGCGCTCTCGCCCGCCCAGGTGTCGCAGCATACCTTGAGCGGCACCCCGCTGCGCATCAGCATGACTGCCGCGTCCGACATCGTCGTCAATGCCGCCCCGGCGGGAGCGCCTGTCAACGGCCAAAATTTCGGCGCCACCTGGCTGGCCTCCGATGCGGGCCGCTCGGGGGTCATGCAATTCGATGCCACCAATGGAAACCAGATTGTGGTCCGCGGATATCCCCAGCTGAACTCCACCGTCGGCACGATCAGTTTCTGGGTGCGCGTGAATGAGTTCCCCGCCACGGGCAGTGAATCCGCCATCGTCCTCGACCGCCGAAACACCGGCGGGAGCGGCAGTGGCACCGTGATCGGCATCAACGACGGCCTGTACGCGCCGGCGGGCACGATCTTTTTCCAGGCCAACCCCTCCGGAGCCAATCCCTTCTCCTCCGGCACCACGGTGAACGACGGCAACTGGCATCACGTCGCCGTCACCTATAGTCAGGCTCAATACGAAGTCGTCACCATCTATATTGACGGGAATTTGGATGCCGCCCAGGCCAACAACCTGGCGTGGTGGTGGCCCGGCGACCTCACGGTGCTGCTCGGCAAATCACGGGATGGTTACTGGAAAAAATTGCACGGCAGCCTGGACGATGTGCGGTTTTACGATCGGATCCTCAACGATCAGGAAGTCGCGCAACTGGCCACCGGAGCGGTTGTGGATGCCAATGCGCTGGTGCTGCGGTTGAACTTCGATGCCGCACCCGCTTCCGGTTATCGCCTGGTCACGTCGCCCGTGGACACCACGATCCAGGGCTCGGCAACGGCCAATGGCAGTTACTCGGACGTGGGGAACAGCCCCTATCTGCACATTCCCGGAGCCACCCAATTCTTCCGCGCGCGCCTGACTACTCCATAAGGGCGTGTTGATCCTGCGCGACCGGAACCGTTCCGGTCGCGCAGGTTTGGTTTCCGGAATCCACTGGCCTTCAGACGCAGCATGCCGCGTCGCCGGCCTGTTCGCGCTGGTCGCGGGCTACGGGCCATGCCGCTGCCGGATCAGCCCAAAAAAGGTGTAGGCATCCACGACGGCGACCGGAGCGTCCGGATATTTCTCTTTGAGCAGCCGGGACACCTGGGCGTACCAGGTGGGCGATTTCAGAATGCTCCGCGCCCAGAGAAACTGGGGTTCGTTGCGCACCGATTTGGCAAGGTCGGCAATAAGTTGCGCCGCCTCTGCCGCGGAGTCGGGCAGGTCACGTTCTGGACAGGTGGCTACCCCGGCAATCAGGCGTGGGCCTTTTTCAAAATGCGTGCCGCACCCGTCCGGACTGAACTGGCGGTAGGCTGCAAATTCCCGCGCGGTGGACGCCCCACTGCTGCCATCCAGCATGAAGCCCGTGATGGACATGTCCCATTGGGTGAAGTAGCGCTGGTTGTGCGTCGTCCAGGACGTCAAACCTGAAGGCAACCCGGAATCGGGCCGGTGCGTCAATCCGCGTGGATTCAAATAACCTGCGCCCGAATCACCGGCGATGAAGAAGTCGTTGGAACTGGCGTGGCGATACACATAGGCAAACACGTGCGGCGCGCGGTCGGCAAGATTCGGATCGAACGCCCAGTTCAAGGGCACCTGCCCGCGTTCCGGATCCCGGAAAAAACTGGGCACGGCCTTATACAACCAGGAAGGCGAGTCATAATCGCCAACGTAATGTCCCACGTAGAGCCGGGATGACACTTTGCCTTGCTCCGTCAACCAGCCGGCGCGCTGCCAGTCCGCGGCCGCGGGTTTCCGATTGGGTTGCGCGTAGCGCTCGCGTAACGGGTAGTGCGCGAAAAAAGAGGCGTTGGCCATGCCGCCGAAGCCCGCAGCATCGGCTTCGTGATAAGCGTTGAATTGCGAAATCAGCCGGGTGAATTCCCATTCGGTCGGCACGCCCTCATGCCGGCCGGCGTGACCGTGCGTGGTGTACTTGAACGGCCAGGGGGGGAATCCGCCGATCTTGATGATCTCGCCGGGCACCTGCGCTTGCAGTCCCGCCAGAATCGCGAGCAAGGTTTCCCGGTCCAGGCCCAATCGCTGTGCCGGATCATCCACCGGTGACTCGTCTCCCCACGGCGAGAGATCAAAGAAAAACGCGCGTTGCGCAATGAAATAATCATGATTGGAAAGGGTGTGCAGGTCCGGCGGACCGTTGCGCGGACGCTGCAGCCAAAAGGCGTCCAGATAATAGGCCGCGAACCGGGCGTCGCACTTGGGCAGGTAATGTTGCAGACCCCAGCGATAAACATCCACCTTCGCGCTGCCCGAAGAGGCTTCATTGGCATCGGGCAACTGCCCGCGACCGGTGAACTTGGAAGTGCCGTCGGGATTGACGAGCCAGACCTTTACCGGCAATTGCCCCGAGCCAACGAGCCGCGCGTACAGCGAATTGGTGGCGCGACTGAAACGGACGGGCAGCACGTCCTCGCAGCCCGCAACCGTCGAGGCCAGGCAGGCAGTGGCCGGCACGGCCGGGTCGTACACCACCACGCCTTTGATTTGTGGTTGAAAGGTGCGCACCGCCTCCTCCAGCGAACGCAGCGGCACCATACGGGCTGACTGCAACCAGCCATCTTCGTGGCGCAGCCAGTCCAGCCAGAATTGATCGGTCTCCACCCCGAAATCCGCACAGTAAAGCAGGTAGAATCGGGGAGTGTGGCGATTCACAATGCCTTGCAATGCGGCCGCCGCGTGCATCGTCTCCCAGACCCCGGTCGCAACCGCGGACTGGCTCACATCGCGTTGTTTGAGGGTGCGCAGATCCAGCAGATGAATCCGTTCGGGCGGGAGCGCCGCCGTCGTGAGCGCCGCGCTGCAAAGCGTGGCGGCGATCCCTAGAGTCAGACCGCGCCACCGTTGGCCGTATCCCGGTCGGAGGACGGGGGAAACCCGGCCTCCGGAATGTGATCGCCTTGCTGTCAGAGTGAACATGTGCCGCACAGGTTTGATGATGGTGGGAAACCCGGCCGGCACCAAACCAAAGTTGACGGCGGCACACTTGATCGTGACGCAGTTTTGCCTTTTCATCCTCTGTCGGGCCACGGATGATTTTAGGGATGCACAATCCGATCATTGCCGCGCTGGACGTGGCGACGGCCGAACAGGCGCTGAAACTGGCGCAGGAAATTGCGCCCGCTGTCGGGGCGTTCAAAATTGGCAAGGAGCTGTTCACGAGTGCCGGGCCGGAGATCGTCAAGCGGGTGCGCGACACGGGCGCGCAGGTTTTTCTCGACCTCAAATTTCATGACATCCCCAACACGGTGGCGAAAGCCGTGGCGGCGGCGGTGCGTCTGGACGCGCAGATGCTCACCATCCATACCAGCGGCGGCGGTGAGATGATGCGTGCCGCCGAGCAAGCGGCGCAACAAACCGCGCTGCAAGCCGGGAAGAACGCGCCGCTGGTTTTGGGGGTTACGGTGTTGACGAGCCTGGATGCAAGGGGACTGGCCGAACTGGGTTGGGAAGCCAACGTGGGCAAACAAGTGGAACGCCTGGCCACCTTGGCTGCGGCGTCCGGATTGCGCGGCTTGGTGTGTTCGCCCTTGGAAATCACGGCCTTGCGGAAAATCCTGCCTGCTGCCATGCAACTGGTCACTCCCGGTATTCGCCTCGGCACGGAGCCGGGCGATGATCAGAAGCGCACCTTGACCCCGCGCGAAGCCATGGAAGCGGGGGCCAACTGGCTGGTGATTGGGCGGCCCATTTACGCGGCGGCGCAACCGCGCGCCGCGGCGGAGCACATTCTCAGTTCCCTCGCTTAACCAAGTTTGCTGTTATGCACCATGTCATAGTCACCGCCACGTTTGAAGCGCGCCCCGGCAAGGAATCCGAGTTGCGGCATTTGCTGACCAGCCTGGTTTCTCCCACACGCCGGGAGCCGGGCTGTCTGAATTACGATTTGCACGTGGCGACGGAGTCGCCCGCGCTGTTTCTGTTTCACGAGACCTGGACGACGAAGGAAGCCTTGGACACGCACCTGCAATCGGCCCATCTGCAGGCGGTTTTACCGCGCGCGACCGAACTTTGCGCCAACCCGCCACAGATCAAACTTTGGGAAGGCATTGCTTGATGTCGGAGACGACCGACGGCACGGCGTCAGTCCCCGGCGCGAAGGTGGGATTGCAGGGCCGCGACCAATGATTCCGGCAGGCGTTTGAGTTTCTCCTCCAGCGACAGGCAGGCGTGCCCCGTTTCAGCGCGGAGGATGCGGGTGCGGCGGTGATTGGTTACCTGGTAGCCGAAGGTGAATCGCACCCGCTCCACCCGGGTCAGCCAGACCTCGGTGTTCAGCAGGTCATCGTACCGTGCCGGCGCCAGGTATTGCAGGCGGGCTTCCACCACGGGGAACATGAGGCCGGCCTCCTGCCATTGGAGCAGGGGGGCGCCCAGCTGGCGAAAAAACTCTCCCCGGGCCGCCTCCAGGATGCCGAGGTAGTTGGCGTAATAGACGTGGTTTCCGAGGGTGCAGTCCCGGTAGGTGACGCGGTACGGGTGGACAAAACGCTGGTCGCTCACTCCAACAGCTTAGGAATGAACCAGGGCGGGGCTCAACGGTGAAGTGTCCGGGTAAAATTTTCATTGCTCCGCCGGGGGGGCGGCCTATGTTGAGCGCATGAATTCGGACTGGCAGACTGCGGTGGCGCTGGTCATCGTGGCGCTGGCAGTGATCGGGCTGCTCGGGCCCAAATTGCGCAAGCGCAAGTTCAGTTTTGAGCGCGACACGCACTGCGGCTACGTCCGGCCCAAGCGTTCCACCACCCATTCCTCCATCGTTTTTCACGTGCGCAAAGGCGAGCGCCCGCAGGTCATTGTGAAAACGAAACCCGGATCGGGCCGAAGCAGCACTTGCGCGTAAGCCGTGCGTGCGATAGCTTGAAACCGCATGGCGATCACCAAAGTCAGCCTTTCCACGGAATTCGTTACCCGCGCCTCCACCATCAGCGGACGTGATTCGGCCGTCAACGGACATTGGGTGCCCAACACCGACGTGTATGCCACGAGCACCGGACTTGTGATCAAGGTTGAACTGGCCGGAATGCGCAGTGAGAACCTGGAGATCACGGTGGAGGGCAACCGGCTGCGCATCAGTGGCGACCGGCCGGACACGTGCCGCGCGCAAAAGGCGAGTTTTCTGGTGATGGAGATCAATTACGGTCCGTTCGAAAGCATTCTGGAACTACCATCCGGATACGACCTCGGCCAGGCCAAGGCTTCCTACCTCAACGGATTTCTGCGCATCGATGTGCCGCTCATCGCCGCGGCATCCCCTCCCAAGAGCACCAGGCTGACCATCTCCGACGGCAGATAATCGGCGGGTTTGCTTGAATTGCTGTCGGAATTTCCGCTCTAATGCTCCGGTGAGTTGATACCGCGATGACGCCAGCCGACACAGAATTTGTCAGCATCATGAGCCCGCCCGGTGCTGCCGAGGAGGGCGCCCGCATTTCATCCCGTTCGCTGCCCGAGACGCTGCCCGTGCTGGGGTTGTCGGATATTGTGATTTTCCCGGGGGCCATTGCGCCATTGCTGGTGGAAACTGGTCCCAGCATCCAGTTGATTGACGAAGTGGTTGCGGGCAACCGGTTGATGGGGGCGGTCCTGCAGAAACGGGCGGATGTGGCTGATCCCGCGCCGGAAGATCTCTACGGCGTCGGGTGCGTGGTGCGTCTGGCCAAGATGGTGAAATTTCCCGACAACACGGTGCGGGTGTTGGTTGAGGGCCTCTGGCGCATCGGCCTCAAGGAATACACCAGCACCTCGCCGTATCTCCGCGCCCGGTACGCATTGATTCACGAGCAGCGCGACGAGTCCATCGAGGTCTCCGCGATGCTGCGCACGGCCCAAACGCAGTTCCAGGAGATCATCAAACTGTCCCCGGCGCTTTCGGAGCAAATTAAGGTGGCCGCCGCCAACATCGAAGATCCGGCCCACTTCACCGATCTCATTGCCGCCAATCTGAACCTGTCGCTGGAGGACCGGCAGATGCTGCTGGAAACCGCTTCCGTCAAGGAACGCCTCACGAAACTGCTGCCGATGTTGAATCGCGAGCATGAAGTGTTGACGCTCAGTTCCAAGATCCAGACGGACGTGGCCAGTTCCATCGCCAAAACGCAACGCGATTTTTTTCTGCGTGAACAACTCCGCGCCATTCAACGGGAGCTGGGGGAAAGCGACCCCAACTCCAACGAGATCAAGGCGCTGCGTGAGAAGATTGAGAAAACGCCGCTCTCCGATGAAGCCCGGAAGGTGGCCACCCAGGAGCTGGAGCGGTTGCAGCAGATGCAGCCCGCCGCCGCCGAATATCCGGTCACGCGCAACTATCTCGACTGGATTCTCGGCCTGCCGTGGGGGCAGGCCACGGCGGACAAGATCGACCTCAAAGCGGCGGAAAGGATTTTGAACCAGCAACACTACGGTTTGGGTCGGGTCAAGGATCGGCTGCTGGAATTCCTCGCCGTCATCAAACGGAAACAGGTCATCAAGGGGCCGATCCTTTGTTTGGTCGGCCCGCCGGGCGTGGGCAAAACCTCGCTGGGAAAAAGCATTGCGGATGCCCTGGGGCGCAAATTCGCGCGCATGGCTCTGGGAGGAATTCGGGACGAGGCCGAGATCCGCGGTCATCGGCGCACTTATGTGGGGGCGATGCCGGGGCGCATCATCCAGACCTTGCGCCGGGTCGAGAGCAATAATCCGGTGATCCTGCTGGATGAATTGGATAAGATCGGGTCTGATTTTCGTGGTGATCCTGCGGCCGCCCTGTTGGAGGTGCTTGATCCCGCGCAGAACCACACCTTCACCGACCATTATCTGGACCTCCCGTATGATCTGTCACGGGTGCTGTTCATCGCCACCGCCAACTGGCTCGATCCCATTCACGCCGCCTTGCGGGATCGCCTGGAAGTCATTGAACTGCCCAGTTACACCGAATCCGAGAAACTGCAGATCGCCAAGCGATTCCTCGTGCCGCGCCAGCTGGAGGAGCATGGTTTGAACAGGACGGAACTGGTGCTGCCCGACGCCACGTTACGGTGTTTGATCCGGGATTATACGCGGGAGGCGGGCGTGCGGCAGTTGGAGCGTCAAATCGCCGCGTTGTCGCGCAAGGCCGCCCGCAAGTTAATCAGTGCCAACAACCGGTCGCACTCCCTCAAGCTGGCGCCCGCGGCGTTGAAAGCTGAATTGGGCCAGGCACCGTACGTCCACGAAACTGCGGAGAAAATCAAGGAGTTCGGCATCGCCACGGGGCTGGCCTGGACTCCGGTGGGGGGGGAGGTGCTGTTCATTGAAGTCTCGCGGATGCCGGGAAAGGGGAGCTTTCTGCTCACTGGTTCCCTGGGCGAGGTGATGAAGGAAAGCGCGCAGACCGCCTTCAGCTACCTGCGCAGCCAGGCCGACAGCTTGGGGCTCGACTTCAAGGATGCGGCCAAGTTTGATTTCCACATTCATGTGCCGGCGGGCGCCACGCCCAAGGATGGACCAAGCGCCGGGGTGACGATTGTGGCCGCACTGGCTTCGTTGCTGGCGCGACGCCGCGTGCGTTCGGACACCGCCATGACGGGTGAAATCAGCCTGCGGGGCCGCGTGTTGCGAATCGGCGGGGTGAAGGAAAAGGTGCTGGCCGCCGTTCGTTTCGGGGTGAAACACGTGATTTTGCCCGCGGCGAACAAGCCGGATTGGGAGGAGGTCCCGGCGGAGGTCCGGCATAAGTTGAAGGTTCACTTCGTGAGCCGGATTTCCGAGGTGGTTGACATCGCGCTGGAAAAGAAATGAAGGGGTTCGGTGCTAATCTGCGGCGTCATCTGCTCAGTGGCGGTTGGAGGGTGCGGGCCACTGGTGCAGCGGTGGCGTTGTTTTGGGGAGGCGGCGCTCCGGTCCGGCTGCGCCGCTGGCTGCTCTTGGCGCTGCTTGGATTCAGCTGGGCGGACAACCACGCCCATGCGGCGGGGCAGGTGGTTTATGATCCAGCCAAGGCCATTGAACTTGGTCGTGAATTGGTGTCGCAACTGCGTGGCGCGATGCCGGAACGGGGGTTTACCAATTCCGGTTCGCTCTATATCAAGGCCCGCCGCCAACCGTTGAAAAAAGTGGCCTATACCTGTCGCGTCGAGGTCACTCCGACGAACTGGACCAGCTACTACTCGGCCCAAAGTGACGGCACCCGCCTGGCCGGCTTCTCCGTCGAGCATCGTCCGCAGCAGCCCAATCTGTATCGCGATGATTCCGGCGCGCTGCTTACCGCAAGCCAGCTCGACGTTCCGTTTGCTGGTTCGGATTTCTGGCTCTCGGATCTGGGTTTGGAGTTTCTGCACTGGCCCGAGCAGCGGGTGAATCGCTGGGAAATGACCCGCAGCATCGGTTGCAAAGTGTTGGAAAGCAAAAATCCCGCGCCCGCGGCCAATGGTTATTCCCGCGTAGTCACCTGGATTCAGGATGATTCGAGCGGGATTGTCCGGGCGGAAGCCTATGACGCGCGCGGCAAACTGCTCAAGGAATTCCGCCCCACGGAGTTGGAAAAGATCAACGGGCAACATGAACTGAAGGAAATGATGATCGAAAATTCCCAGACTGGTTCCAAAACCCGCTTGGAATTTGATCTGTAACTTCCGGCCACCCGCCGCCGCCGCATCGTCTCCAACCGGTTGCGCCGGCTGATTACGCTGATTCTCCGGGCGGGCAAGACGGAGTGCATCGGGCCGTTGCCTCCGGAGGGAAAATTGCTTGAACGACCGGAATTTCCGGGGCAGAGTCTCCCGTAATGACCACTGTGGCACCCGATCGTCCGGTGGGAGGTTATCTGCTGGGGCTCATTCCGCTCGTGTTGCTGGGCGTGGGCTTGGGCTGGGTGATGTGGCGGGCCCTCAAAAAATCTCCGGATCCGGTCCGGCTGATTTTCAAGTGGATCCTGACCGCTGCCGGTCTGGTCGGGTTGGTGGCGGTGGCCGTTTACATACACGGGATTCTCGGCAAAGGCTGGAATCCCGGCGGCGCGATTTTTGGTGTGCTTTGTCTGGCGGTTTTGGGTTTGTTCTTTGCCCTCATCTGGACGCCGGCGCTGGTCGAACTCGCCGCGCGTCCGTTCGGGAATCTGTTCGACGGTGGCAATGTCGAACCGGATCCGGAGGCGCACTACTCCCGCGCCATGGCCAGGCGCCGCCGCGCGGATTTCACCGGGGCGCTGGCGGATATCCGGCAGCAGCTCGAAAAATTCCCGACGGATTTCACCGGCCAGATGCTCCGGGCCGAAATTCTGGCTGAAAATCTGAATGATCTGCCCGCCGCCGCCATCACCATCCAGCGCATGCTGCAGCAACCCGGCCACACCCCGCGGAACATCGCGCACGCCCTCAACTCGCTTGCGGATTGGGAGCTCAAATACCACCAGGATCCGGAAGCCGCGCGCGTGAACCTGGAGCAAATCACGGCATTACTGCCCGATACGGAACAGGCGGTGCTGGCGCAACAGCGGCTCAGCCATCTGCCCAGCCGCGCGTATCTGCTCGAGTCGCACGACCGCCCGCAGCTGCGGGTGACCAAGGGCATCGAGAATGTCGGATTGCTGTCCTCATCAAGGCATCTGGCCGCGCCACCGGAGGAGCCGTCCGCCCAAACCAGCGCGCTGGTCAAACAACTGGAAGCCCACCCGCAGGATGCAGAGGCGCGCGAGCAGCTGGCAATTTTATATGCGCGCCATTACCAGCGACTGGACCTGGCCACCGATCAACTGGAGCAGTTGATCAACCAGCCCAACCAGCCGGCGCGGGCGGTCATCCGGTGGCTGAATTTGCTGGCGGATTTGCAGGTGCGTGGGAACGCTCCCGGCGAAATGATTCAGGACACCCTGCGACGAATCATCGAGCGCTTCCCGAATCACGCCGCCGCAGAACTGGCGCGCAACCGGCTGGACTTGATGGCCCTGGAGCTGAAGGCCAAGGCTGCTCCGCGCACCGTCCGGCTGGGAACGTACGAATCGAATCTCGGTTTGAAACACGGCCGTCCCGGCACCGGCCGTTGAGGATTCTGCAAAGACGGAAACGCCGGGCCGGTTACTGCAACTCCACCGCGATGCGCTCCACCACTTCCCGGGCGGTGCTGAGGTCCGTGCCGCCCCAGCGGGTGCGCACCTGGACGCGCGCCACGGTTTCCTGGGGCTGCACCTGCTCCAGGCGCACGTAAATGGCGCGTTGATTAATCCAGCCTTCCACCAGGCGCACCGGATTGGCGCCGGAGACATCCGTACCCTCCCGGGTGGTGTTGCCAAAACTGTTGATGGCCCGCTTGGCGGCCTCAAAGACCGGCTCAATGGGTTGCGGATAGCGGCCCTCCTGCCAATCCTGGTATGCGGGCATGATGCCCTGGTCATTCCGGGTCACCGTGTTGACACATCCGACCATGCTCACCAATGCCGTCAGCAGCAGGAGGCTTTTCAAATTTTTCATACCAGATTCAATACGTTCCTTCAGCCGGGCAACAACGGGGTTTGCTTCACTTCGACAGTTCCAAAGCGATGCGTGTGGCCAGCTCGTGCGCCGTTTGCACGTCGCTGCCCGCCCAGGTGCCCCGGGCCTGCACCGTCACCGCGGTCAGGCGCGGCTCCAAAGCTTCCACCCGGACCCACACGTTGCGGCCATTGGCCATGCCTTCCAAGGCGCGCACTTGGTTGGTGGATTCCAGCAGCGTGGATTCACGGGTTAAGGCGCCGAAATTCTTCAACGCCTTCTTGGCGGCTTCCAGCGCCTGGTTGAGCGGCACTTCATAGTGGTTCTCCACGCGATCCGTGGAAAGTTTTACCCCGGGCGTCTTCTGTTCCGAAACCGTATTGACACAGCCGGTCAATGGCAGCAGCGCGGCCGCCACAAAAAGAGCAAAAACACCGTTTTTCATGCCCAATCAGTGCAATACAAAGCCCGGCCCCGGTCAAGAACGAAGCACGAATAGTTTCTCGCACTTCCCTAAAACCGCGCGCGGCCGGTCAAAGCGCGACCCATCGGATTGATCCGCCCCGATCCGGGCAAGACGATCCGCAGGCATGGAATTACCGCCGGGGCAGCTCCTCGAGACGATAAAAACTCTGATCATTCGTGGTCGGCAACTCCGGAGGACGAACACATTCGTCAGCTATAACCCCGGCAGCGCCTCCCAAATCACCGGCGGTGCGAGACGGCGGGTGACGAGCCACTGAACATTCGCGCCAGGGAAGGCTTCCAGCAGGCGCTGCTGTTGCACCACCACCCGGCCGCGACCGTTGACGTTGCCCGGGCTGCTGAAGTGCCATTCTGCAACCGCCACGTCATTGGTCCCCGGGACGGTCGCATGGTGATCGAACATCACCGCATCCGCCGCTCCTGGAGTTTGGTTGGGACGCCGATTTTCCGGCTTGTGCCGGCTTCCGCTTGCATTGCTGGTCCCTGTTAATGTGGCCGCGCGACCACCCGCCAGATCCCGGGCGCAACCGACCGTGTGAAAGTTCTGAATTTCATGAAGATGGGTTGGAGGATGGAGGGGGGGCGGGCCAGCCCGCGAGTGGGTTTGGAAGCCAGACGTGCTTGTGACGGAGTGATGTTCCGGGGTGACGTTCGGATTCAATCAGTCGCCAGCAACGGCACCATGCCCAGGGAGCGCCACCCGGGGTCGGCAGGCACAATTTAACCGTTTTCCGTCGCCGCCGAACCGCCCGAGGCGCCCGGTCGGTGCAAGGCATTTTGGACCGGGGCCCGCTACGCGCGCAAGCGGCGGCAGAAATTCCCGATTCGCGCAAGGCCTTTCTCGAGGTTTGCCAGGCTGGTGGCGTAACTGAGACGGATGTAATCGTCGGCACCGAACGCGATCCCGGGAACGGCGGCCACTTTTTCCTGTTCGAGCAGTTGCGCGCAAAAATCGGATGATTTAAGCCCGGTACCGGCAATGTTGGGGAACAGATAGAAGGCGCCGTGCGGCTTCACGCAAGTGAGGCCGGGAATGGTCTGGAGTTGTTCGAGTGCGTAGGCGCGGCGCCGGGCAAATTCCGTCCGCCAGCGCGGCAAATGATCCTGCGGGCCGGTCAGCGCGGCCACCGCGCCTTTTTGCGCAAAGCTGGTCGGGTTGCTGGTGCTGTGGCTCTGGATGGCGTTGATGGCTTTGGCAATGGGCTCGGGCGCCGCGCACCAGCCGAGGCGCCACCCGGTCATGCTCCAGGCTTTGGCAAAGCCATGCACAATGATTGTCTGTTCCTGGTGCGCGGTGGAAAAACTGGCCACGCTTTTCACTGCCGCGCCGTCGTAGAGCAGGTGTTCGTAGATCTCGTCACTCATGATGAGCACGCCTTTCTCGACGCACACATCCCCCAGCGCCTTCACTTCCGCGGGCGTGTAGACGGCACCGGTCGGGTTGCTGGGGGAGTTCAGGATCAACAAGCGGGTGCGCGGGGTGATGGCGGCGCGCAATTGCGCAGGCGAGATTTTAAACTCTGTCGCGTCGCTGGTGGGCAGGATCACCGGTCTGGCGCCCGCAAGCTTTACCATTTCGGGATAACTCAACCAGTAGGGTGACGGGATGATGACCTCGTCGCCATCCTGGCACGTCGCGAAGATGACGTTGAAACAGGAGTGCTTGCCCCCGCAGGAGACAATGATCTGACCCGGTTTGTAGCTCAGACCGTTCTCGCGCTGGTGCTTGTCCGCAATGGCCTGGCGCAGTTCCGGGATGCCTGCGGCCGGAGTGTATTTGGTGAAGCCCTGCGCCAGCGCCTGGGCTGCGGCGTCCTTGATGTGCTGCGGCGTGTCGAAGTCCGGTTCCCCCGCGCCAAAACCGACCACATCCTCGCCCGCCGCCTTCATGGCCTTGGCTTTGGCATCAATCGCCAGGGTGAGAGAGGGGGTGAGGGAGGCCGCGCGCTGCGAAATTCGATAATTCATAAAGCCCCAAAAGCATTGGGAAGCGGCCTCCATTTCGCAAGTGGGAAAGCGGGTGTGGAAGCAGGTTGTCGGCAACCCCGCCGGCTGGCATCATCCGGGCCATGGCAGTACAAAACCGCATCGTCAAAGTTCAGAAGCGAAACCGGGCTTTGGTGCGGTATGACGCGGCGCGCATCAGCAAGGCCATTTTGCGCGCCGCCTCCTCGATCGGCGGGTTCCAGCAGGATTTTCTGCCCGACATCAACGAACGCCTGTTCCGCCTCACGCAGAGCGACGAACAGCTCGCGAATTTTCTCAGCGACATCGTCACGGTCTGTCTGAATGGCGACCCCCGGCATCTCATCTCGAACTTTCCGCCCACCATTGAGATGATCCAGGAAGAGGTGCTGCACGTGCTGCGCAGCTACGGGTTTCAAAATACCGCCGACGCGTACGCATGTTATCGCTGGGGCCGGCATTGGCTGCGCGAAGGGGCGTTGACGCCGGACCTTTTCATGGGCAACGGCTTCCCCGCGGCGCGCCTCGAGGAACAACTCGCGTGGAACCGCGCCCGGCAGGTCCACACCGTGACGGCGCTCAATGAAACCATCCGTTCGGGGCGCATCCGCTCGGTCATTGCCGAATCCATCGCCGGATACGAAGCGTCCCTCGACGCGGCCGCCGCCAAGATCCGCCGCCGACGGGAACGTGGCGATCCGCTGCGCCTGCTCTGGGTGAGCGGGCCCAGCTCCTCCGGCAAAACCACCACCACGGTCAAACTCACCCAACGACTGGAACAGCAGGGGCTCAAGTTCCTCATGCTGAACCTCGACGACTATTTCTGGTCGCTCGTGGAGCATCCCACCGACTGGATCAACGATCGCAACTACGAAACGCCGGAAGCGCTGGACATTCAGCTGCTCAATCAGCACCTGATGGAGTTGCTGGAGGGCCGGACCGTGCAAAAACCCATTTACAGTTTCAAAGAAGGGCGGCGGATCGGCACCAAACCCGTGCAGTTGTTGCCCGACCAGATCCTGTTGCTGGACTGCCTGCACGGGTTGTATCCCCCCATCACCGAGGGCATTCCCGCCCGCCTGCAGTTCCGGGTTTATATTGAAGCCCGAAACGTGCTCTACGAAGGTGACGGCCGTTCGCAGCGGTTGACAAAGTTCACCGACGTGCGGCTGATCCGACGCATGTTGCGTGACGCGCTGCACCGCAATCACAGTCCGCTCAAGACGATGCTGCACTGGCATTATGTCCGTGCCGGGGAACTCTTCAGCATCATTCCGCTGCAGGGCCTGGCCGACCACGTGATCAACGGCGGTTTCCCCTTTGACCTGCCCGCGCTGAAACCCTTCTTTTCGGGGGAGCAGAGCCTCATGCCGCGGGCGGAGGATTTTGACAGTTACGGCGGGTTTCTTGATGCCCGGCTGCGGTATGACCGGGTGCGCGCGTTGCTGGATTCGGTCGCGGGTTTCACCCGGGCGGAAGTGGCGGAGGCCCGTTTCATTCCCGGGGACGCAGTGATCCGCGAATTTGTGGGCGGCAGCACCATCCGCATTCCCCACAATGAATGACGCCACCGCAAAAGTCTCGCGGCGCGGCGGCCCGCGCCTTAAGCTGGCACGGGAATCATGACCGGGCCAGGCGCGATCCAGTATTTCAACCGTTACACGCAACGCGTCGAGGTGGAGCAGGTGTATGGCGCCGCCTGGTTGCGCTGGGCCTATCAAAATCCCGTTGGCCGGCTCGCCCTCGCGCTGCTGATCAGGCGGGTGATTTTCTCGCGCTGGTACGGCTGGCGCATGAATCGTCCGCGCAGCCGGAGCAAGATCCGGCCATTCATCCACACCTATAACGTGGCGGTGGAGGAATTTGCGGACCCCCCGGAGACTTTCCGCACTTTCAACGAGTTTTTCTTTCGCCGGCTCAAACCCGGGGTGCGCCCGATTGATCCGGAGCCCCGCGCCGTGAGCTTTCCGGCGGACGCCCGCCATCTGGGGTTCCCCGACGCTTCAAAAATCACGGGTGTCTTCGTCAAAGGCCAGCGCTTCGAACTGGCCCGCCTGCTTCAGGATGACGCGCTGGCGGCGCGCTATGCCAATGGCACGGTGGTGCTGTCCCGCCTCTGTCCGGTGGATTACCACCGGTTTCATTTCCCGCTGGCCGGACAGGCCGGCGCCCCGCGCCTGATCGCGGGACGCCTTTACTCCGTCAGTCCCATCGCGTTACGCCGCAATCTGGCTTATCTCTGGGAAAACCGGCGCGTGATCACGTTCATCGCCACCGCGCATTTGGGCACGGTGATCATGCTGGAAATAGGCGCGACCAATGTGGGTTCGATTCAGCAAACCTATCAACCGGGCGTGGTCCTGAAAGGCGCTGAGAAAGGCTATTTCGCCTTTGGCGGCAGTTCCACAATGCTGCTTTTTGAACCCGGACGCGTGCAACTGGCGGCCGATCTCCTCGCGCAGAGCCAATTGTCCCGTGAACTCTACGCGCGCATGGGCGATCGGTTGGGGATGGCCTGTTGATCCGCGTGCGGGGTGTGGCCGCCGCGACGATCCCTGCTGTTTGCCGTCGCGCGGGTGCTCCACTAGAATGGGCGCATGTTTTTGGTGACGTCGAATCCGGGGTTGCAACTGCTCTTTCTGGCTTATGCGGGTGACGTCACGCCGGAGGAGTTAAGGCGCCGCCGCCCGGATCTGGAAACTCTGGCCGCCGGCCTGCGGGCCGGCCTGCGGGTGTTGGTTGATTTCACGCATCTGGATCGCATGGCGGTGCAGTGCGCGGAGGAAATCGGCTTTGGAATGGAATTGCTGGATCGCCACGAAGTAAGTTTGGTGGTTCGCGTCATTCCGGATCCGCACAAGGACATCGGGATGAGCATTCTCACGTTGTTTCACTACAAGCATCGTCCGCGCATCCTGACCTGCAAAAATCTCAGCGCCGCGGCTAAGTTGCTGGCGGTGTGATTTCCGCCGACAGCGCGGCGGCCAGCACCTCCGCCATGTGGCGCGAGCGGACGATGGCCAGGTGATCAATCTGTTGCCGGCAACTCGTGCCGGAGGCCACCACCGTGCTGCCGTAGGGCAGCTCACGGATCTTCTCGATCAGCGGTCGCGCGATTTGCAGCGACAGCTCGTACTTGGATTCCATCAGGCCGAACGTGCCGGCCATGCCGCAGCAGCCGGTGTCCAGATACTGCACTTTGCAACCGGGCAGCCGCGCCGCCAGCCGGTGCATGTACGCCGGATTGGTCAGCGACTTCGCGTGGCAATGCACATGAATCGCCACGGTGGCCGGGTGGGAATGGAAATGCAGCGCTTCTGGTTCGGCGCTCAGCAGTCCATCCAGGAACTGTTCAAACAGGACGCTGCGGCGCGCAATCTGCTCCGCCTCCGGCAGTCCCAGTTCGCGGTAATCCTCAAAGAACATCGAGAAACAGGAGGGCTCCAGAAAAATGATGGGAATCTCCCCGGCGGTCTGGCTCAACAATGCCAGATTGTGCGCCCCCCACTTGCGGGCCAGACCCAGGTTGCCCTGGCTGAAGGCCGGCCGCCCGCAGCACTGGCGCCCGTCCGGCAGCAACACTTCATAACCTGCCGCTTCCAGGACGGTGACCGCGGCGATCCCAATGTGCGGATCGTAGTACCGCACGAAAGTGTCGTCCCACAAAATCACCCGCCCGCGCTTTCCGCCGCCGCTGGCGGGACGTTTGCGGAACCAGCGGTCAAACCGTTGGTGCGCATAGCGTGGCAGCGCGCGTTCCTCGGAGATTCCCAGCGTTTGGGCCAGCAGCCGGCGGATGACCCGCGAGCCCAGCAGGTCATTCGCCAGCCGCGGAAACCGGCAGCCCAGGCGCCCCAGCATATCCACCGAGCTGAACACGCGCTCCTTCCACGACAGGCCGTCGCGCCGGATGCGCGCCCACATCAGCTCCGCCTTCAACAGGGCCATGTTCACGTTGGACGGGCATTCCTTGGTGCAGGCTTTGCAGGAAAGGCAGTTGCTCAGAGCCGCCTCCAGTTCGGGGGCCCGCAGGGGATCGCTCCGCTTGTGGGATCCGCGGCCGGCCAGCACCGCGCGGATCAAGTTGGCCCGTCCGCGTGTGGACATCAGTTCCTCGCCGGTTGCCAGAAAGGTCGGGCACATCGTGGGGGTTTCCTTGCGGCATCCGCCGCAACCGTTGCACTGCGCCAGGTTCGCGGCGAACGAACCGTCCCGCGCCGCGAACGCCAGTTGAGGCGTGAAGGGCAGCGGGGTTTTGCCGGCCACCGGCGGCCGCAGCTGTTCATCCAGATGGTAGCGCCCGTCCCCGATCAGCTTGCCCGGATTGAAGAGGTTGTGCGGGTCAAACGATTTCTTGATCTGCCGCATCAGCAGGTAGAGGTCTTCCCCCACCTGTTCCTGCAGAAATTCCGTGCGCCCCAGACCCACGCCGTGTTCGGCGCAAAAGGAACCCTTGAACTGGCGGACCAGGGCCGCCACCTCGGTGGTGATCTGCCGGAATTTTTTCAAGTCGCCGGCGTCGTGCAGATTCAGCACCGGCCGGACGTGCAACAGACCCGAGGCGGCATGCCCGTAAAAGGAGGCTTCCAGGCCCAGCCCGTGCATCAGGCGGGCCAGTTCGCGATGGTACGCCGGCAAATCCTTCGGGCGCACTGCCGTGTCCTCGATGCAGGTCACCGGCTTGGCCGGGCCTTTCCGGCCGGTCAGCAGCGACAGGCCTTGTTTGCGCAAGGCCCAGACCAGATTGATCTGCGCCAGGGTGTGCATGATCTTTTTGCGCCGCCCGAGGGGCAATCGTTCGAAGGCTTCCAGCCGTTCCTCGACTGCGGCATAAAACTCCACGATCAGCACGCCCTCCGCCGGTTTGGCGTCGAGCTCCAACAGATCCCGCGCCGCTTGAAATTCCAATTGTCCGCGCGTCTGATCCAGCAGCAGGCGGTCAATGAATTCAATCGCCACCGGCTGCAAGGCGGCCAGTTCGACCGTCGCCTGCATGGCTTCCGCAACGGAGTCGAAGAAGATCAGTCCCACTCCGATTTCATCGGGGGTGCGCACCACCTTCACCTTGGCGGAGAGGATGGCCGCCAGCGTGCCCTCGCTGCCCGCCAGCACGTTGATCAGATTCCCCGGCGCCTGCACCACCCGGTCCAGGGCGTAGCCTGGCCAGCGCTTCAACAAACCCGGGGCAAAACGTTCGTTGATCTGCAACGCATTGAGCATCGCCAGGTTTTCCAGAAGCTCCCGCTGCACCGGCAGCGTGCCGCGATCCGGTCCGACCTGCAGGATCCGCCCGTCCGCCAGCACCACTTCCAGTTCGACCAGGTGATCCAGCGTGGTGCCGTAAAACGCGGTGCGCGCGCCGGAGGAATTGTTCGCAATCATCCCGCCAATCGTGGCGCGCGAGCTCGTGGCCACGTCCGGGCCGAAGGCGAACCCTTCCGGGCGCAGAAAGTTATTGAGCTGATCCAGCACGACTCCCGCGCCGACGCGCACGGTCTGGCTCTCCCGGTGGAAATTCATGATCCACCGGGTGTACCGGGAAAAATCAATCACCAGGCCCTCGCCGATCGCGCCGCCCACCAGCCCCGTGCCCGCCCCGCGCGGAATGACCGACACGCCCGCCTGCGCCGCCGCCTGGATGATCTGGCTCGCCTGCCTGGCGTCGCGCGGGAAGGCCACCGCCATCGGCTCGATCTGGTAATGCGACGCATCGGTGGCGTAAAGCTGCCGCGTCTGATTATCGAAGGCGACCTCACAAGACGTGGCCGAAAGCATCGCGTGTTGTTGTGTCGGCGTCATGAGCAACCAGGGCGTTCAGGGTAGGCGAGCCGGCGGCTGCTGACAATGTGGAAGCACGGCGCGCGCCCGCCGCCGCCCGATCCCGTCGCTCCAGCACCGCGCCTGGCGGCCATCCGTGGCCGGCCATTCACCCCGCGGGTGGTTCACTCCACAGCGCTCCGGCTGCCTGCAACTTCGTCAGCAGTTGTGCGTCGGCGGCAGGAAAAGCGTATTCGCGTAATTCCGTCCGGGAAACCCACTGCACGGCGGCGCAGTCCAACGGTTGCGGTTCGCCCCGGATCAGTTGGCACAGGAAAAAATTCAACAACACCCGGCGCCCCGGGTAGGCGTGGCGCACGCTGGCAAACAATTCGCCCACCGCCACGGTTACACCAAGTTCCTCGTGCAGCTCGCGGACCAGGCACTGTGCCAGTGTCTCGTGGGCTTCGCGTTTACCTCCCGGAAATTCCCAGAGCCCGCCCAGGTGGGCGTCCGCCTTGCGGCGCGTGATCAATAATTTCCCGGCGCGAAAGACCAGCCCGGCGGCAACTTCGAGGGTGGGCGTTCCCATCAACGTCCGACGCTTTTGTAGATCCAGCCCAGCTGGGCCATTTCGTCGGGATCGAACAGGTTCCGCCCGTCGAACAGGATCGGCGCGGAGAGCTGATCGCGGGCGCGGGCCAGATCCAGTTGCTTGAACTCGTCCCATTCGGTGGCGATCACCAGGGCGTCACAGCCCGCTGCGACCTCGTTCATGTCGTCCACGTAGGTGACGTTGGGCAGGAGGGCGCGCGCCTTGTCCATCGCCTTGGGATCGTGCACGCGCAGTCGCGCGCCGCCGCCCAGCAGGCGCTGGCACAGGTCAATGGCGGGCGAGGAGCGCACATCGTCGGTGTTCTGCTTGAAGGCCAGCCCCAGCACGCCGATGGTCTTGTCCTTCAACACCCACAAGGTTTCCGTGATCTTTTTCACGAACCGCTCCATTTGTTCGACATTGATGCGCTGAACCTCCTTGAGCAGACGGAAATCGTAACCCACCTGCTCGGAAATCTTGATGAACGCGCTCAGGTCCTTCGGGAAGCAGCTGCCGCCGAAGCCGAGGCCCGCATTCAGGAAGCGCCGCCCGATCCGCGCGTCCAGTCCCATGCCGTTGGCCACCTGTTGCACGTTCGCGCCGGTGGCTTCGCAGATTGCGGAGACCGCGTTGATGTAGGAAATTTTCAGCGCCAGAAACGAATTGGAGGCGTGCTTGATCAACTCCGCCGAATTGATGTCGGTGACAATGATGGGCGCCTGGAACGGCGCATAGACCGCCTTCATGGCCGGCACCGGCCGCGGGGAGCGCACGCCCACCACAATGCGATCCGGGTGCATCAAATCCTCCACGGCAAACCCCTCCCGCAGAAACTCGGGATTGCTGACCACGTCAAAATCCACCCGGCTCCTGGAATACCGTTCAATCGTCTCGGCCACCTTGTCTCCGGTTTTCACCGGCACGGTGCTCTTGTCCACCACGATCTTGTAGCTCGTCAGCGCGCCGGCGATTTCGCGCGCCACCTTCTCGATGAAACTCATGTCCACCGAACCGTCCGGTTGCGGCGGCGTGGGCACGGCGATGAAAATAATCTCTGATGCGGCGACGCCCTCCGCGATGCTGGTGGTAAACCGCAGCCGGCCGGCCGCCACGTTTTTCCGCACCAACTCCGCCAGCCCCGGTTCATAGATGGGAATGCCGCCCGCCTGCAACAGCGCCACCTTCTGGGTGTCGTTGTCCACGCAGGTCACCTGGTGTCCGACATCCGCGAAGCACGCACCCGTCACCAAACCCACGTAGCCAGTACCAATGATCGCCAGTTTCATGTGCTAGGGAAAATTCGTCCGGTGGACCGCCAATGCTTGCCCGGCCCGCAGTGGGTGCCATCCGGCCATGCCCGCCGCGCCCGCCCCCCGGCCACGAAGGCCGTCCGGGCGGAGTTGTCGGCGGGAACGCACCACGGGCAAGGTGGGGTTCAGTTGGTTGCGGACGATGCGGGGACGGCGGGTGCGTTGGTGGTTGCCGCCGGGGGCACGATCACCGGGGCCGGCAGCCGGGCCTGCAACTCATCCGCCCGCAGGGAGGCTTCCGCCCCGAGGGAACTCCGCGCCGCATCCCGGGCCACTTCTTCATAAAGCGAAATGGCCTCATTCAAATCGCCTTGTTGCGCGCGCGCGCTGGCGAGCGAGTACCGCGCCTGGGAAATGAGCGGCGACTGCGGGAATTGATCCACCACACTTTTGTAAGCGTCCGCAGCCTCCGCCGTCTTCCCTTGCGCGCTCAACGCCGCCGCTTTGCCATAGAGCGCCTGCGCCACCAGCGGACTGGAGAAATGCTCGTTCGCGAACTGCTCAAAGGCGGCCTGCGCTTCGCGGAACTGGCCGGCATCGAACAGCGCCGCCGCGGCGAACAAACCCGCCTGTGCTCCAGCGGGAGTGCCCCCGTATTCGGTCGCCACCTTGGCGAAACCGGATTCGCTGGCCGCAGGCGTCATTTGGGTGGCTGCATAAAACGCCTCCGCCAGCGCGAATCTCGCGGCTTCACGGCGATTGGCCCGCGACCAGAGGGTGAAGCCAATAATCAGACCGGCCACCACCACCACCACCGCTGCCGTAATCAACTGCTTTAAATGCTTTTCCGCCCAGGCCCAGGCTTTCAGCACCTCCGGGCTTTCAGTGATATCCAAATCCATACTTCAGGCGCGCTAGTCTTCCGTTCCCCCCTCGGAAAGGCAAGTTTGAAATCGAGGAAACCCTGCGGTCATCGCGCGATTTTAGCGCGGATTTTTCGTTCCCGGCCCGCTTTTGGATTGGCGGTCGCCCGACCCGGTCCGTGCGGATGGCGATTGCCGGGTGCGGATTATTTCAACCAGGGCGCGACCGTCTCGCCCGACCAAATCGCGGGGATCGGTTGGCGGGCGCGGACCAGCGCCGCCTTCCGCCCGTGAACCATCACTTCGGCTGCCAGCGCGCGGGTATTGTAATTCGACGCCATCACGAAGCCGTAAGCGCCCGCGCTCAACAGCGCCAGATAATCGCCTTCCCGCACCCGGGGCAACGGGCGGTCCTGGCAGAAATAATCGCCCGATTCGCAAACCGGCCCCACCACGTCCGAGGCGATCCGTGCGCCGCCCAGTTTCGTGACGGGCACAATTTCATGGTAGGCGTCATAAAAGGCCGGACGAATCAGGTCGTTCATCGCGCCATCCACGATGACAAAATTCTTGTGGCCGGTGCGTTTCACGTACTCCACCCGGGTCACCAGGATGCCGGCATTGCCGGAAATGTAGCGGCCGGGTTCCATCAGAATTTTGACGCCCAACGAACGCAGCGCGGGCAGCAGGGCGGCGGCGTATTGCTGCGGGGTGATGAATTTTTTGCCGGCGCCGCGCCACCAGGCCGGCTGGCCGCTGGCCAGCGCGTCCCGGTACACAATCCCGATGCCGCCGCCGATGCTGAAAAATTCGATGCCGTGGCGCGCCTGCAGCTGCGCCACCAGCGGCGCCACTTTTTTCACCGCCTGCGCGAACGGCGCCACTTCCGTCAGTTGCGAGCCAATGTGCATCTGCACGCCACGCAAACGGAGATGCGGCAACCGGGCGGCGCGCCCATACACGCCGGGAATCTCCTCAAATGCCACCCCGAACTTGTTTTCGTAGGTGCCCGTCGTGATTTTGGCGTGCGTCCTGGCGTCCACATTTGGATTCAACCGCACTGCCACCGGCGCAATTTTCTTCAACCGGCGCGCCACCGCATTGATGCGCTGCAATTCCGGTTCGCTTTCTACGTTGAACGAATACACCCCTTGTTGCAGGGCGAATTGGATCTCCGCCTCGGTCTTGCCGACCCCGGCAAAAACGCAGCGGCGCGGGTCGCCGCCCGCGGCCAGCACCCGCTGCAGTTCGCCGCCGCTGACGATGTCGAATCCGCTGCCCAACCCGGCCAGCAAGCGCAGGACGGATTGATTGGAATTGGATTTGACCGCAAAGCACACCAGGTGCTCGACCGGGGCCATCGCCTGATTCAATTCCCGGTGCCGCCGGGTCAGCGTGGCTTGCGAATAGATGTAAAGCGGCGTGCCGTACTTTCGCGCCAGCGCCGCCACACTCATCCCTTCGACGTGGAGCTGGCTGCCTTGATAATGAAAATCATGCATGGCGCGAAAGTGTAGAGCGCGCGCATCAAAGTGCAAGCGCCGCAAACGCTTCCGGGGCAACCGGGATGCGCGCGGCGGCGCCGCCGCGGCTCAGCCCAGACCGCGATCCGTCAGCTCGTCCTCATCCAACCCGAGGTAGTGACCCAGTTCGTGCAGGTAGGTGGTACGGACTTCCGCGCGATAGGCGGTTTCATTGCCGCCCACGTAGTTCCACAGGTTGGCCAAAAACAGGAAAATTTGCGCCGGGACGGGGGACGCTGCGTGATCGGCATCCCCAAACGCCGGCCCGGTAAATAGTCCGAGCGTTTCCGGGCCAATGCCATCAGCGACGAATTCCGCGCCGGGCTGGCGGTCCAAGGCGATGGGAATTTGCCGGGCCCGCTCGCGCAACGGCGCGGGCAGTTCAGCCAGCGTGGCGTCGAGTTCCCTCCGCGCGAGATTTTGTAAATGGTCCCAATTCATGTCGTGCCGGGGTCGGTTCGTTCAACGAACATCCAATCCTTCTGGCGCGGCAATCGTCTCCGGTGCCCCCCCGCCTCCAGCCCACTCCATTTCATTGGCCGGGAACGCCCGGGGCTGTCGGGAGGTGTCTCCCCACCGTTCCTGGACGTGGTGGCAACCGGACTTTGGGGGGCGGGCTGCGGTCAAAGAAATGCCATCATCCCACGGTCGCCCACCAGATCCGCCTCCATGCCGGCCAGCGCCGCCGCCGGAATGGGCACGTACTTGCCGGTGGCCGTCACCAGCACATCGCCCGCCTGATCCTTGATGGCCGCGGCCGCTTCAAAAAGTCTGCCCTTGCGATTGGCGGTCAGTGCGGCGGTGACCCACACCTCCTGGTCCGGCTGCAGGGGCTGCAGGTAACGCACGGTCAATTCGGCGCAATACGCAAATCGTCTGGTGGCGACGACGCACGCCCACACCATGATCTCATCCAGCACGGTCGCGGCCAGGCCGCCATGCACCACTCCCTTGAATCCCACGTGCGCGGAGCTGGGCCGGAAGCGCGTCGTCACCTCCTGGCCATCGGTGTGGAAGCGCAGTTGCAAGCCGTGCGGATTGCGGTCGCCGCAGACAAAGCACGAGTGAGTGTGCGGCAGTTCTTTCATTCCGGTCGGGCCCCGATTTTCTTCAGGAACGGTTCGAGGGAGCGCGGGCGGCCCAGAAATTTCTCGATGCTGACGTTGACGTCGCGCGAATCCCCGGTGGCATAAATTTCCGTGCGCATTCTGCGGCCGACGGCGGCGTCAAAATAACCGTCCGGCGCTTTTTCAAAAACCGTCGCCATGTCCGCCGCGATCGCATCCGCCCAGGCGTAACCGTAGTAGCCGGCGTCGTAGCCGGTGAAGTGGCCGAAGTAGCAGATGAAATCCGTGTCGGCGGGCACGGGCAGAAAAGTCGCGCTGAGGACCTGGTTGGCGAGCGGCAGCGCTTCTCCCGGATTTTGTCCGGTAATCCGCGTGTGCAGCATCAAATCCATCAACCCAAAGGAAAGCTGACGCCGATAGTGACAGGCATAAGTCGCGTATTTGGCGGCTTTCAATTGATCCAGAATGTCGGATGGGATTTTGCGCGAGGAATCACGATAATCGGCGGCGAAGCTGTCCAGCACGCGCCGGTCCCAGACCCAATTCTCCAACATTTGCGAGGGCGCTTCGACGAAGTCGCGCGGCACATTGGCGCCCGCAAAGCGCGCAAACGTGGCACGCGTCAGCAATTCGTGCATCACGTGGCCGAACTCGTGGAACAGCGTTTCCACCGAACCGTGATCCAACAGTGAGGGTTTGCCCTCGGCCGGCGGGGTGAAATTGCACACCATCGCCACGACCGGACGCTGGTGGTCGCCATTGGCGGTGCGGTGTCCGCTGATCAACGGGAACACGGCGAAGTGATGGTACTTGCCCTCGCGGGGAAACAGGTCGAGATAAAAGAACCCCAGCGGTTCGCCGGACGACGCGTCGCTGACCGCCCAGAGTTGCAAATCATCCACCCATTGGTACGGCGCGGTCACGCGGGCGAACTGCAGCCCGAAAATCCGCTGGTAAATGCGGAACATCCCGTCCAGGGTGCGCTGCAGCGGAAAGAAATTGCGCAACTGCTCGCTGTCCACGTTGTATTTCGTCTTGCGCAACTGTTCGGCGTAATATCGCCAGTCCCAGAGCTGGATTCGCGCGCTGGCATCGCCGGTTTCCGCGATCTTGAGCTGCCGCAACTGGGCAAGTTCGTTCGCCAACTTGGGTTGCAAACCGTCGCGCAACCGTTCTTCAAACGCGATGGCCGTCCGGGCGTCCTTCGCCATTTTGACCTCGAGCTGGTAATCCGCCCAGTTGGCGTAGCCGAGTTGGGTGGCGATTTCGTGGCGCAACGCGAGAATTTTTCCAACGAGCGGCGCGTTCTCCGCGCGCGCCAGCCGCGCCTGTGCGGTGGCCACCTGTTGCCGCACCGCCTCGCTCCGCACGTGTTCCAGCACGGCGAGCGCCTGCCAGGTTACGTTCACCTGGATGCGGTACTCGTCCGGACCGGTCTTGACGCCGGCCGCGGTCAGCAGACTTTCCGGCGCGCCGGCCAGTTCGGCCCGGGTGAACGTCAGGGCGTTTTGCGCCGCGGTGACGTGGCTGTCGAAATCCGTGCTGACGGCGGTCAGCTCCTTGCGCAACCGCTCGACTTCATCGCGCCGCGCCCTGGGCAGCGGCAGTCCGGCACGGCGGTAATCGCGCATGGTTTCCGCCAGCAGCTTCGCCGCCTCGCCCGTCAGCGGGGGCTGCGTGTCGGCATAGGCCTTCACCGCGCGGTAAACGTCTTCGCGATAATCCAGTCCCACGGCCCATTCCTGCAATTGCTTCACCGCGTCGGTGGCCGCCGCGCGCACGGTTGCCAGGGGGCTCGTTTCCTTGATCAGGTACAGCCGGTTGAGATGCTCGTTGATGAACGCCGCGTTCGCCTCGAGGGCGCGCACCGTGTTGTCGAAGTTGACGGCGGCCGGCGGCAGTTGTCCGATGCGGTCCAGCGCGGCGTCCGCCTCCGCCCGGGTGCGCGCCACGGTCTGCGCGATGGCGGCGGGGGTGGTTTCAAATTCGGGCAGGCGCAGGAGGTTGTGAAAGGAGGTGGCGGCTTGTTGCAGTTCGGCCAGGGTCTTCACGGTGGATGAAATGTCTTTGTCACGGCCGGGCTCGCGGGTGGCGCAGGAAGCCATCAGCCCCGCGAGGGCCAGCCAGCTCAGTTGCTTGACAAACATGCGGCGCACACTAGCGGCGCCCTGCGGTGGCTTCAAGTCAAGTTATCGCGCGTGGCGCGGCCGCCCCGGTGCGGGCCTGGAAAATTCCGGGCGTGACAGCCGGGCCCCGCGCGCGGACACTGCGCGGGCACGGATGCCGTTGCTTGAGATCAACAATCTGCAGTTGGAATTTGACACGCTGGCCGGCGCCGCGCGCGCGGTGGATGGCGTGTCGCTGCGGGTTGCGCCGGGCGAAACGGTTTGTCTCGTTGGCGAAAGCGGTTGCGGCAAAAGTGTGACGGCGCTTTCCGTGGCGCGCCTCCTGCCGACGCCGCCGGCGCGCTACGCGGGGGGCGAAATTCTGCTCAACGGACGCGACGTGCTGAAAATGTCCGCGGCCGAATTACGCGCCATCCGCGGCGGGGTGGTGAGTTACATTTTTCAAGAACCCGGCGCGTCCCTGAATCCGGTCGTCCGCGTGGGCCGGCAGATCAAGGAAATGTTGCGGCTCCATCGGCCGGAACGCGCCACGGATGCGGAGGTTCTCCGCTGGTTGACCCGGGTGGGCATGCGGGCGCCGGAACTGCGCCTGCGCAGCTATCCCTTCGAATTGTCCGGCGGCATGCAGCAGCGGGTGATGATCGCCATGGCGCTGGCCAGTGAACCGCAACTGCTGGTCGCCGACGAGCCCACCACGGCGCTGGACGTGACGATTCAGGCGCAGATTTTGGAGCTGCTGCGCTCGCTGCAGCAGCAGCTGGGCATGGCGATTTTGCTGATCACGCACAATCTCGGCATCGTCGGCGGCATGGCGGATCGCGTGGCGGTGATGTATGCGGGGCAGATCGTGGAAAGCGCACCCACGCGGGAATTATTGCAACGTCCGCGCCATCCCTACACGCAGGCGTTGCTGGCCAGCGTGCCGCGGCTGGATGCTCCGACGCGCCGGCTGCGCGCAATCCCCGGGGTTGTGCCCCGCCCCGGGCACTTTCCCCCCGGCTGCCGTTTTGCGCCGCGTTGTCCGCACGCACAGGCGCAATGCGCACACTCCGCTCCGCCGTGGCGCGAGGTGGCGCCGCAGCATTGGATGCGTTGTTGGCTCGAAACCTGAGCTGTGGCGGTGGCGGGGAGCGGTAAGAGATTTTCATTTTGCCGGGCTTCCGCTACAACCCTGCGCGCATGTTTGAATTGCTGAAAACGGATCCCCGTTCAAAAGCGCGGCTGGGGCGCTTGACCACCGCGCATGGGGTGGTGGAGACGCCGGTGTTTATGTCCGTGGGCACGCAGGGCAGCGTGAAGGCGCTTGATCCGCGCGAACTCAACGAGATGGGCACGCAGATCATCCTCGGCAACACCTACCACCTCAACATCCGTCCCGGCATGGATATCATCCGCGCGGCGGGCGGCCTGCACCGTTTCATCAACTGGCCAAAACCCATCCTCACGGACAGCGGCGGATTTCAGGTGTTCAGCCTCGCCAAAATTCGCAAGGTCCGGGCGCATGGCGTCGAGTTTCGTTCGCATCTGGACGGCGCCCCGCTCTTTCTGGGACCGAAGGAATCCATGGAGATCCAGCGCATCCTCGGCTCGGATGTCGCGATGGTCTTTGACGAATGCCCCGCACACGACGCACCGGCGCGCGAGCAACGACAGGCCGTCGAGCGCACCATCCGCTGGGCGCAGGAGTGTCGGGAACAGCCGCGCGCTCCCGGGCAACTGGTGTTCGGCATCTGCCAGGGGGGCAGCAATCCGGAACTGCGCGAGCAATGTGCAAAGGCCATCGTTGCGCTGGACTTCGACGGTTACGCCATCGGCGGCGTGAGCGTGGGTGAACCCGAGGCGGAAATGATGAAGGCCGTGGAGCTGGCCGAGTTGCATCTGCCCACAGACAAGGCGCGTTACGCCATGGGACTGGGCACGCCCGCGCAACTGGTGGAACTGGTGGCGCGCGGCGTGGACATGTTTGATTGTGTGCTGCCCACGCGCGTTGCCCGCAACGGCACGGCGTTCACCAGGAACGGACAATTTGGGCTGAAGGGCGGCGCGTATAAGGCCGATTTCCGCCCGATCGAGGCGGGATGCGCCTGCTTCGCCTGCCGTCATTTCACCCGCGCTTATCTGCGGCACTTGCTGAACGTGAATGAAATTCTCGGCCTGCGCATGGTCAGCCTGCACAACACCCACCTCTACGTGCAGTTGATGGCGGACATCCGCGCTGCGCTGGCCGCCGGCACTTTTGCCGCGTTCCGCGATCAATTCATCGCGAACTTTGCGCCTTCCCGAAAGATTCTCTCGCAGCGGAATCCGGCGAAAGGGGAACGTTGACGGTAAGGCGTAGCCCCGCAGCCCTCGTCGCCGGGAAGCGGGACGGGGCGGGACGCGAAACGTACTGGTCTGACCCGGCGCGGCGGGCCTTCTCCGGCCGGGCGACAATTTGTTGTGCCATCACCGGCCACCGGTTGTCCCGCCGTGGCGCAATGCACCCCGGCTCCTTGCGCCGGGAAATTCCATGCGAAACTTTCTGTCCATCCCGGCGCACCGGTTGCCACTGTGGTGTGTTGACCGGCTCGGGAACTGGCTGCTTTTCGCTTCCTGCCTGATCATTGCAGAAATGCAAACTCTTTGGATTTTGGGGATGGGTGCGTCCGTTGTGTCCATAAAAGATCATTTTACAATGTCTATGGACAAGCCTCATCGGGGGGGGGTAATAACAGCATTGTCAAACTCACTGAGCTCACGCTCGGGGCGACGTCGCTCGTGGACGTGCCGTGATCAGAGTTTGGCGTAAAAGCAAATCGAACAAACAACCAATAGGAACACAATGGAAAAACTGCTAATCATGGGCCTGACCGCGTTGTTTTGCGTCTCCGGATATTTCGCATTTTCCGGCACCAATGATCCGCCCTCGTGCGCTGCCACTTGCGCCAAGGGGTCAGATCAAAGGTATTGTAATGGCGGCCACACTTGTTCATGCACCTGTTCAGAGGCCGGATATCCAGTCTGCACGTCATGCAGTTAGCAGCTAGTTGAAAGGAATGGGGCGAAGCAGCAACTCCGCGCTGCTGTTTCGCTCCTAATAATTGATCCAGAGGAAATCCCCCAGTCGTGCCGGGGAACTCCCAAAGTTTGGCAGCCAGGGGAGTCGGGTTTGTGGGCGGGCACCCAATCCCATTCCCCAAGAACGGAACGGCGCGGGCGTCTTTCGCTCCGAAAATCGCCCGGACGTAGGTTCAAGGAACTTTGTGAAATTTGCACGCTAAAGCCTCCAGGTCTGTCAGAGGTGGCTGATTCAAATCTGAAGATTGTATGAAGAAGATCAACAAACTTGTGCTCCTGCTCGCAGGGCCGATCGTGATTTGCATTGGAGTTTTTTTCCTGGTCAACGTGCTTTCACCCCACCGTCAGTCATCATCCGTTGTGCTTTCAAGCCCTTCGTACACCAACAAGTGGGCAAAGGCAAATTTTACTGCAATTCAAGACTCGGCTGACTTTCGTTCCAGCTTGTCGAAGGTCAGAAAGGAAGGCACTTATCAAATGGGGGCGGCTGAAGCCAGCGCCTTGAACTTGCTCCTGTTTGATTTTCTTTTTTATCACCAGAGTGATGAATTCGATTACTACCGTAAATTCCGATTCGGCTCGCCCGAGGGCCAGTTTGTTAAGAGTGTTGTTGACTTTGATAGGGCCAGATTGGCCAGGCTGGGATTGACTCCACCGGCTGCCAACGAGGATCTTATTGAGCAATTCTGGGAGCACGTGGAGATTCCCGAGCGCAAACGCGTCGGAGGACAATGGGCAGACATCGCGCTCCAGGAGGCAATCCTGACAGTTGATACTCTTACCTACTGGCCTGCTCCGCTGAGCGCGAGCGCAGCTCATCAACCCAATGCAAGTATCTTGACGCATTTTTCCTACTATGCGCCGCGCCCGACGCCGGAGGAGCTATTGAAGCAGAATGGACACGTCGTGGTGGCCCTGTTCCAGGCCATAATTCGGCAGGCGAACCAAACCTCGTCACCCGTGTATCTCCGGAGTTATCTCGAACCGCAGACAAGGAAATGGATTCCATGGGAGTTTGTCACTTCTGGCACAACTGATTTCTTCAATTCTATCTATTGACTGTGACAACCGGTGTTCGCTCTCGAATGCGGCCGTTGGCAAAAATTAAGAGCTGGCTTGTATGTCACAAGCGAGCGGGTGTCATACTTGTGCTGCTCGGAGTTCCATTATATCTGCCTCCCGCACAGGTTTGCTATGTGCGCTTCTTCGATCCGCCAAGCACGGTGCCAAGGTTTCTCGATCGCTTTCGTAAAACATCCGCCGGGGAGCGTGTAGAACGCCAGGAATTGGTGTGGTTGGAGTTAAAAAATACCCCGGCTTTGTTCCTGAGCGGTGTGCTCATGGCCGAGGACACACAATTCTACGAGCATCACGGGTTCGATTGGGGCGGCATCAAGAATTCGGTGAAAGAATCCAGGAAAAAGGGAACACCCCCGCGTGGAGCTTCCACCATAACCCAACAATGCGCGCGGTCGCTGTTTTTGTGGCAGGGACGGTCATGGTTGAGGAAGGGATTGGAAGCTTACTATTCAATGTGGATGGAACTGGTCCTTCCCAAACGGCGAATCATGGAGCTGTACGTCAATGTCATAGAGTTTGGCAATGGCGTCTATGGATTGGAGGCGGCGGCCAGGTACCACTACAACTGCCATGCGGCCGATTTGACCGTTGCGCAGATTTCACAACTTTTGGCGGTAATGCCCAGCCCGAGACGTTGGAACCCACACCAGCTTCCGGAGCCGGCCGCAAAACGGCAGAAGTGGCTTTTTGATTCCTTGAAGAATTCCTCTCCCACGCAAGCCGACTGACATCCGAATCAGAGTGCGGTGAATGATCCCGGAAACCCGCCATCGTCCGCAGGCCGGCAGCGGAATGGAGTGACGCCCGGCGTGTCCGGCGTTGACAATTCGGGGTTGCGGGAACAGGCTCGCCGGCGTGACCCGCAAATTTCGCGGGGCATATCCGGACGTGGTTGGGGATGTGATGCCTTGCGGCGGGACGGGGCAAGGGCAGACGAAACCCGGCGCAAGGGATGGTCGGACGCGCGGTGATGGGCTCGGGGCGTTGTCTGAACCTGCATCTGCGAAAGTGGCGGCGGAGCGCCCGACTGCCAGCGGTGCGCGGATAATTCGGGCCTCCTTTCCTTGACCGCTTCCATCAATGACGGTCCACTTCCGACGCCGCCGGCACGTCAGTTAGACAGATTTCGTTCCCGCGCGCGTCCTGAACGAGAACGACTTGAATGGCAGCCGACTTGGAAAGGCTTTACGACGAACACGCCCAGGCGTTGTTCGCCTTCCTGCTGAACTTCACCCGCGACGAGGCGGACACCCGCGACGTGCTCCAGGACGTGTTCGTGAAACTGGCCCGGCAGCCGGAACGGCTTGCGGCGGTGCGCGACGAACGCGGCTTTCTGCTCCGCCTCGCCCACAATGCCGCGATTGACCTGATGCGCCGGCGCGGCGCGCGCGACCGGAAGCATGAACAGTTCGGCACGGAGCAACTCCCGGCTTTTGCGCGCACCGACGATCCTGACGAAGCCGCGTTTCGCGCCGAACTCTCCGCCGCGCTCGGAGAGTTGCCCGCCGACCAGCGGGCCGTGGTTCACTTGAAACTTTGGGAAGGCTTGACCTTCGAGCAGATTGCCGCCGCGCTGGAAATTCCCCTGAACACCGCCGCCAGCCGCTATCGCTACGGGCTAGACAAATTGCGCGACCGGCTGCGTCCCCTGTATGACGAGATCAAATGAACGACGACTTTGAAAAGCGATTGCAGCGTCAGCCGGTGCGGCCCGTGCCTTCCGCCTGGCGGGAGGAAATCCTCGGTGCCGCGCGCCAGGCTGCCCCGCGTGTTCACACGCGGCGCGAGGCGTCGTCCGACTGGCTGGTGACGATCCGCCAGGTCCTTTCATTCCTGTTTCGCCCGCAACGCGCTGGCTGGACGGGTCTCGCCGCTGTCTGGGTCGTCATCATCGCCTTGCATCTGGCCGCTCGCGATGATTCAGCGCCGGCTCCGGCGATGCAGGCTGCGAACATCACCTCGCCGGGAACCTTGCGGGCGTTGCGACAACAACGCCTGCTGCTCACCGAACTTGTGGGCCGCCCGGAAGATCATCCGCCGACCCGGCAGCACTCCGCGCCTCCCGGGCCGCGGAGCCAAAGGCGGGAGACGGCGGTGGCCGTTTAGTGAGGAACAAACGCATGGACGAAGCACCCAAAAGTATTTGGCGACGGCCTCTCAAAGGCAGGGCGGGGATCCTCGCCTGGCTGTTCATCCTGACGCTGGGGGTTTTTGCCGTATTGCTGATCCTCGGGTTGATTTCGGCTCGAAATATCGAATGGTCCACGTTTGCGATTGGAAGTCTGGGTTTTTCCCTCGCCATTGCGACGGGGGCAATGTTGATTTTCTTTTTTCTGCGCTGGCTGTGTTGCTGGCGGAATGTTCGTCGGTTCCTGTTCGGCGTCGCGTGTCTGATCACGCTGGTTGCGCTGTTCTACGCGGAAGAAGACTGGCGCGGGAAGCGGGCGTGGGAGCAGCATCGCCGGGAGTGGGAGGCCAAAGGCGAGAAATTCAACATTGCGGACCTCGCGCCACCGCCGGTACCGGATGAGAAGAATTTTGCCCTGACCCCATTGCTCAAACCGGCCTTGGAATTCAACCACAGCCCGCGGGGTGTCGTGTGGACGGATACCAACGGCCGGGCGCGCCTGCGAAGCATTCGCGCCGACCTCGCGCCCCGCCCCAGGCGGCTCACCAACGACCACCTGGTCCTGGGCAGTCTGGAGAAAGGGACCTTCGCCGATCTCGCGGCCTGCCGGGATTTTTACCGTGGCAATACCAACTACCCGCAACCCGCCACCGCCGGAACACCGGCTGAGGACATCGCGTTTGCGCTGGCGAAATTTGATCTGGAAATGGCCGAGCTCCGCGCGGCGACGATGAGCCGGCCTTTGTCGCGTTATCCCATCGAGTATGAATTTGAGCCGTCGTGGGGCATTCTCCTGCCGCATTTGGCGGATTTGAAAGGTTTGATCCAAGTAACGCAACTCCGCGCCGTCGCTGCGCTGGCAACGGGCCGATCCGCTGACGCGCTCGCGGATCTGGAGGTGGGATTGCGGCTTTCGGACAGCATTCGTGAGGAACCCACCCTGATTGCCCACCTCGTGCGGATTGCCGGACTGGCGATCAATCTCCAAACCCTGCGCGAGGGATTGTGGCGCCACGCATGGAACGAATCTCAATTGGCCGAACTCCAGACGTCTCTGGCAGCGGTGGATTTGCTGGCCGAATACAAGCACGCGATGCGCGGTGAGCGCGCGTTCAATACCGCCGGCCTGGATTACCTGCGACGACAACGCTTTCGGCTTAATGCCATGGATTACCTTGGCAACGAATACTCCACACGCGATCTGGCGTGGGTGCCGGCCGGCTGGTTTTACCAGAACATGCTGACCATTTCTGAACTGTTCCAGAACTTCATCCTGACCTCGGTGGATGAAAAAGACCGGCGGGTTTATCCCGGGCAGTGCGCGGCGTTCGATTCGCGGTTGAAAGCCATGCGCTCTGGTCCTTACACCAGCTTTGCCAGACTGTTGATGCCCGTCTTGAGCGGGGCCATCGTCAAGTCGGCCCGGATGCAATTCTACGTGGACGCCGCGCAGGTGGCCTGCGCGCTGGAGCGCTACCGCCTGGCGAACGGCAAGTTTCCCGAGACGCTCGAAGCGCTGACGCCGCAGTTTCTCGGGAAAGTTCCGCACGACATCATTGACGGGAAACCGCTGCATTACCGTCCCACCTCAGACCACGGCTATCTCCTCTACTCCGTGGGCTGGAATCAGACCGACGACGGTGGCGAGCCGGCTTGGAAGACCGACAAGGAACGGACAGTGGACGCCACGCAGAGCGACTGGGTGTGGACCTGTCCTGCGTCGCTTTGATCGCGATTCGCTCCGTTCACAAATCGGTGTTCTCATTGAACCTTTTCTCGCCTTCGGTATTCCTCTGATTGTAAATGCTGGTGGTGGCTGCACCCGAACAACTGCCCGTGGCCCAGGCCCGCGCCGGGAAACCGGAGGCGTGGGACGCTTTGTTCCGCCGCTACCAGAAACCGCTTTACGTTTATGCGTATGAAATGGTTCACGACGAACAAGCGAGCCTCGACATCGTGCAGGAAACCTTCATCGCGGCCACCCGTCACCTCGGCAGCCTGCGCGACGATGCCGGGTTCGGCAGTTGGCTGTTTGGCATTGCGCACCAAAAGTGCCTGCAACGCTGGCGCAAGCAGGATCGTGAATCGCTCGCGTTGGAGGAACTGGCAGCCGCCCCGGAAGAATTTGAAACCGACCCCGCTGATCTGCTCATCCGCCGGGAACAGGAGGTCGAGTTCATGAACCTGTTGAATCAATTGCCCTGGCCGCAACGGTCGGTGTTGCTGCTTCATTTCATCGAGGATTTTGCCCTCGACGAAATCGCCAATGTCACCGCCACGCCGCTGGGCACGGTGAAGTCGCGCTTGCACTATGCCAGGCGCGCTTTGTGGGAACTGCTGAAGGAGAAGGTCCAATGAAAACACCGCGAGACATCCTGTTCCACCGGCATCGGCCCGCAGACGCGAAACTGGATCGCATCCGCCATCAGGTGGTTGCCAAACTGTCCCGCCCGGTTGCGCCGCTGAAATCAAATCTGCCGTGGCGCGTGCTGTCCAAGCTGTGGGACGAGCTGGTCTGGCCGTGTTGGCGGACCTGGGCCGCGCTGGCAGCAATGTGGTTGCTGGTGCTTGGGGTGAATGCTTCCCTGCGCGACCCGGGGACTACCACGCTGGCAAATCCTACGCGCGCCGGCGGCATGATGCTGGCATTGCCAGAACAGGAGCGATTGCTGGCCGAATTGAGCGAGCCGCTCCGAACCCGGGCCGCTGCGTCGCCACAGAAACCCACACCCGCCGCGCACCAACCTCGAAGCGACCGGCGCGATACCATCCGACGACCTGTTTATGCCTGAGACTCGTGACATCAATCCAAGCCCCTCGATCCTGGCCCGCCTGGCCCGGTGGTTGTTCAGCTGGAAAACCATCCGGCGGGCGCTCGTGACGTTGGTCACTTTGGTGACGTTGCTGGCCTTGGTGATCACGGAGGAAAACTGGCGGGGCAAACGCGCCTGGGAGCGATACCGTCAGGAATGGGAGGCGAAGGGCGAACGATTCGATCTCGCCAGTGTCATTCCGCCGGTCGTGCCGGACGCCCAGAACTTTTTCGCCGCCCCGATTGTGTCTCGCGTTCTCGGCTCCACGAACGCGCAAACCCCGGCGGAATTCAACCTCTATCGCGGCGATTCAGAAAAGTGGCCGACAAAGGGCGGCTCCTGGCGAACCGCCACCTTGACTGATCTGAAACCATGGCAGCAATACTTTCGCGATCTGGCAGGTTCGACCAACGCATTTCCAGTCGCGCCGCAACCGCAGAGTCCAGCGGCGGATGTGTTGCTGGCCCTCAGCGAGTTCGATCCCGTGCTGGAAGCATTGCGCCAAGCCAGCCAGCGTGCGGGGGCGCGAGTACCGCTCCAGTACGAAAACGGGTTTGAGAGCGCCACGGCATTGTTACCCTATTTGGCCCGCCTGAAAGGTTCCGGACAGATGCTGGAATTACGGGCGCTGGCGGAGTTGGACGATGGGCAAAGCGACCAGGCACTGGCGGACGTGAAACTCCTGCTGCGGCTGACGGACTCCATCCGGAACCAGCCCTTTCTCATTTCCCATCTGGTGCGCATGGCCATGATGGCGCTGACGTTGCAGCCGGTTTATGAAGGCCTGGCCCAACACCGATGGTCGGAGGCACAACTGGTCGAACTGGAGCGGGTATTGGCGAAGTTGGATTTTCTGCCGGACTACCAGGCCGGCATGCGCGGCGAGCGGGCGTGTGCGCTCGCCGCCTTCGAAGCCCAACGGACCACTCGGGAAATTCAGACGGTGGAGGAAAGTCATGGCACGAATAGATTGGTTACGACCAGCCTTCGCTTCATGCCCAGCGCGTTTTTCTACCAAAACGAACTCGCCTTTGCGAAGCTGCACCAACAGTACGTCCTGCCGATGGTGGATTTGACCAACCGGGTTGTGTCGCCCGCCGTCGCACAAGCCAGCGCCGCGGCCGTGAAATCCCAGGGCCAATCCTACTCGCCGTACAAAGCTCAAGCCTTGATGCTGTTTCCCGCCATTGGCAAGGCGGTGGAAAAGTTCGCCTTCGCCCAGGCCTCAGTGGATCTGGCCCGGGTGGCTTGTGCGCTCGAACGATATCGCCTGGCCCACGGCAGTTATCCTGAAACTCTCGATGTCCTCGTGCCGCAATTCCTTGCCCAACTCCCCCACGACATCATCAATGGCCAGCCGTTGAAATACCGTCGCCCCGAGGATGGTTCGTTCGTGCTCTACTCCGTCGGGTGGAACCAGACTGACGATGGGGGCACGGTGGCGCTGAGCAAGGGTAAATCGTCACTGGTGGCTCAAGGCGACTGGGTCTGGCGGTATCGGTGGGAATAGAGGTGTCGCATTGGTTCGTCGTTTCCGTTCCGCCGGAATTCGGCGGCTTGATTCTGAACCGCGACATCCGGCACGAAGGGGCTCAGTGAATGCGGAAGCATTTTGGAGTGCGGCGGAAAGCGAAGCGTCACGCCGCCATGGAAGGCTCCGGGGCGCAGGACAGTTTCGGCGGCTCACTCCATCTGCCAGCGGGATCGCCGCCGCAACGCATGCGATCGGGGAAGACCTGCGGCGGCACCCGGGCTTCAGCGGTCGCAAGCGTGTCCGGTCGCGCGCGGTCCGGCGGGAAAATCATTTGACGCGGCGGATGGCGGTTTGTAGAGTTCGCGTCCGACTTGATCTGGGTTCCAGAGTAGCTCAATGGTAGAGCACGCGGCTGTTAACCGTGTGGTTGAAGGTTCGAGTCCTTCCTCTGGAGCCACCCTTTCTCAACCAACTGATGAGGGCTGGTTCCTTTCCCCGGCTTCCCTGGGCGGCAGGTGAGCGCCCGCATTGAATCACCGGTGACTCCGGCTTCGCGACCGGACGGATGGAACGGTCAACGCCTTCTCCTGCACCATGTCAGCCCGCACCGAACGGGGTTCGGGGGTTGCCTCCGGTTTGCGGCCTGGTGCATAATCCCGGCATGAAATTCGCCAATACCGGATCTGTTCCGCCTGCGGTATTCAACATCAACCGAAGGCGGTTTCTTAAATCGGCCTCGGCGATCACCGCTTTGGCGGCCCTGCCCGGCTGGGGGGCGGACGCGCTGGATTTGATCCATGGCAAACCGAAGCGGGTGGGGCTGATTGGGGCGGGTTGGTACGGCAAGAGTGATTTGTGGCGGTTGATTCAGGTGGCCCCGGTGGAGGTGGTTTCCATTTGCGACCCGGATCAGCATCTGCTGGCGGGGGCGGTGGAGCTGGCCAGTCAGCGGCAAAAATCGAAGCGCAAACCGCGCGCCTATGGGGATTATCGCGAGATGTTGCGCGAGAAGGATCTGGACATCGTGCTCGTGGGCTCGCCGGACCACTGGCATGCGCTGCATGCCATCGCCGCGATGGAAGCGGGGGCGGATGTCTATTGCCAGAAACCCATCAGCCGGGATGTGCGCGAAGGGGAAGCCATGCTGGACACGGCCCGGCGACTTGGGCGCGTGGTGCAGGTGGGATTGCAGCGGCGCAACACCCCGCATTGGATCGAAGTCAAACGTCAGGTGGTGGAGGCCGGACTGCTGGGCAAACTCGGCATGGTCGAGATGTGTTGCTATTATCACATGCGCGCCAACGGCAATCCTCCCGTGGAGCCCGTGCCGGATTTTCTGGATTACGAAATGTGGACCGGGCCGGCGCCGTTGCGGCCCTACGACCGGCTGCCGCATCGGAGTTGGTGGCGCACGTTCATGGAGTACGGCAACGGCATTATGGGCGACATGTGCGTCCACATGCTGGATGGGGCGCGGTGGCTGCTGGATCTGGGCTGGCCGAAAGCCGTGCATTCCACGGGCGGCATCTTCGTGCAGAAGGAAGGGAAATCCAACATCGCGGACACACAACACGCCGTGTTTGAATTCAAGGAGTTCAACGTCGCGTGGCAACACCGCACCTGGGGCAGCGCGCCCGATCCGGATTATCCGTGGGCGCTGGTTATTTATGGCGAAAAAGGCACGCTCAAAGCCAGTGTAATGCGCGCCGATTTTATTCCCATGGGGCGGAATGAAAAATCGCTGCACTTCGATTGTGTGTACGAACGCGAGCAGTATCCCGAGGATTTAACCGAGAAGGACATTGAACTTAACGCCGCTCCAGCCACGCGGCGGCACATGCTGGATTTTCTTGCGGCCATCGAAAAACGCAGCCGTCCGGTGGCGGACATCGAGGAGGGACACATTTCGACCGCCAGTTGCATTCTCGCCAACCTGGCCATGGATCAGGGACGACCGGTGTACTACGATCCGAAGCAACGGGTGGCAATGGGAAATGACAGCGTCACCAAATTGCTGAAGCGCGAGTATCGCAGTCCGTGGCAACATCCGAATCCAGTTTGAGCCGTGATCGGTCCAGGTTGGGAATGGGAACGCCCAGGTGTGGCAATGGCAATTGATCAACCGATGCTGACTTCATTCCGTTCCATTCGCTGTTTTGCAATCTGGTGCGCAGGATTTGGTTTGCTGGGTTCGCCCTTGGCCCGCGCGGATAGCTTGACGACCGAGCATCCGTTTCCGGGCGTGGTGCTTTATTCCGAGGTGCGCACGAATCCACCGCAGTGCCTGTTTGTGGCCGAGATTGATCTGACAACGCCGCAGTTGCGCTTGCATGTCGCCCCTGGCGGCGCGGATCCCGACGGCTCCGGCCCGTGGCAAACCACCTTGATGCGTCCGACGCAAATAGCCATGCGGGAGAAATTCGATCTGGTGGTGAACGGCGACTTTTTCAAGATCTGCCGGACCAACCCCGGAGCGGGAACGCCTCTCCCGCGCCACGAAGTTTGGGCGGCGGTGTCCGGGCCGGCCGTGAGCGCGGGAAAGGTGTGGTCGGCGGGTTCGGGCATCCGCCCGGCGCTGGTGGTGGATCGGGCGGGGCGCACCCGCATCCGCCCGGCGCGGCAGCCTGAACCGGATGATTGGGAGTTGCTCTCGGGAAATGTGCTGTTGGTTCACGATGGCAAAATTGTCCGGCATGACAACCCGGCGCGTCATCCGCGCACCGCCGCGGGATTGAACCGACCGGCGACCCGGATGATTTTGCTGGTGGTGGACGGCCGCAAACCCGGCCTGGCGACCGGCATGAGTTACACGGAACTGGCGCAGGAGTTGTTGGCCCGTGGTTGTACCGAAGGCTTGAATCTGGATGGCGGCGGCAGTTCCGTGCTGGCGGTGCGGGAGCCGGATCAAAATACGTTTAGAATTCTCAATCAGCCCTCCGATGGGCGGGAGCGCGCTGTGGCCAATGTGTTGGGCATCCGTGTTTCGTCGCGTAAAGATCCGTAAGCTTTCCGATTCACCAGCGGGATCGTCGCCGCCGTTGAGCGATTTACCTGCTCCCCGTCCAAAATCTGAACGAACGCATTTTGGCCCGGTCGAAGGACTTGGTTAATATTGGAAATACCATGAAGCAAGCACGAGTGAAAGTGGCGTGGGACCGGCGGTTTCCCATGCGGGCGACCATTCAAATGGTGCAACTTGCGCGTCGGTTCCGTTCCCGCATCCTGTTCCGCGCGGGGGCACAGTTGGCCGACGCCCAGAGTATTTTGGGAATCTTGATCCTGGCCTCGAGCCTGGTTTCCTACATGGATGTCGAGGTTTCCGGCGACGACGAACAAGAAGCGGTTCAAGCCATGGTTGAGCATTTCGATCGCCACCAACCGCCAGGTCAGAGCGCGTAGGCGCGGCACGGGCGGCCCGAGCGGGATGTCGGAGGTTGCAATCAAAAAGCGCAGGTGAAGCGCCTGCGCTCTGTAAGACTGTAACTTCGTTGACGCTCAATCTTCCGCCGGCCGCATGGCGCGGACGGGGCCGGCCCAGCCATCAGACATTGTAGGTGCTGCTACTCGTGGTGCCGCCGCGCCCGGTCCAATTGGTATGGAAGAATTCGCCGCGCGGTTTGTCCACGCGCTCGTAAGTGTGCGCGCCGAAGTAATCACGCTGCGCCTGTAACAAATTGGCCGGCAATATCGCGCTGCGATATTGATCATAAAAGGCCAGTGCGGTGCTGAAGGCCGGTGCGGGGATGCCCTTTTTTGCGGCGGTGGCCACGACGTTGCGCCAGCCTTTTTGCGCCTTCTTGATTTCGGCGCGGAAATAATCATCCAGCAGCAGATTCGGGAGCTTGGGCCTGGCATCGTAGGCCGCTTTGATTTTCCCGAGGAAGCGCGAACGGATGATGCAACCGCCGCGCCACATCAGCGCGATCCCGCCGTAGTTCAAGTTCCATTTGTATTGCTGGGCGGCCGCGCGCATCAGCATGTAGCCCTGGGCGTAACTGGTGATTTTTGAAGCGTAGAGGGCGCTCTGGATGTCCTGGATGAAAGCCTTTTTCTTCTCCGGATTGCTGGCGATGGAGCCCAGGGTGGGGCGCGGTCCCTTCAGCTTGCGGGCGGCTTTCACCCGCTCGTCCTTCAAGGCGGAAACGCAACGGGCATAGACCGCCTCGGCAATCAGGGTGATGGGGATGCCGAGGTCCTGGGAGTTGATCACCGTCCATTTGCCGGTGCCTTTCTGGCCGGCGGTGTCGAGAATGTTGTCCACCAGCGGCGTGCCGTCGGCGTCTTTGTGCGCCAGGATATCGCGGGTGATTTCAATCAGATAACTGTCCAGCTCACCTTGATTCCACTCGGCAAAGACGGAGTGCATTTCATCAGTGCTCATGCCCAGGCCCTGTTTCATGAGGTTGTAGGCCTCGCAAATGAGCTGCATGTCGCCGTATTCAATGCCGTTATGCACCATCTTTACATAGTGCCCGGCGCCCTGTTCGCCGACCCAATCGCAACACGGCGTGCCGTCTTCCACCTTGGCGGCGACGGCTTGCAGGATGGGTTTGACGTGCGGCCAGGCGGCCGGGGAACCGCCCGGCATGATGCTGGGGCCGTGGCGTGCGCCTTCCTCACCGCCGCTCACGCCCGTGCCGATGTAGAGCAGCCCTTTGCTTTCGACATAGTGCTGGCGGCGGTTGGTATCCTCAAACAGGGAGTTGCCGCCATCAATGATGATGTCGCCCGATTCGAGGTGCGGCAGCAGTTGCTCGATAAAATCATCCACAGGCTTGCCGGCCTTGACGAGCAGCATCACGCGGCGGGGCCGCTTCAGCTTGGCAACCATTTCCGCGATGGAATGAGCGCCAAGGACTTTCGTGCCCCGGGCCTCATTCGCCAGAAAGTGATCCACTTTTTCGATGGTGCGATTGTAGGCCACGACGGTGAAGCCATGGTCGTTCATGTTTAAGATGAGATTCTGGCCCATGACGGCCAGGCCGATGAGAGCAATGTCACCTGTAGGTTGCATATTCGTAGTCGTTTTGAATGGAAACCAAACCAGGGAACCATACAAAAGTTCCGCCGTCCCGCCAGAAGATTTATGGCGCACTGAGTGGGAGAGATGTGTGGGCCGGCTCGGTCCGGGCGTCCGGGGGGAGGGGGCGGTTGTAAACGGCAGCGGGTGGATGCGGGCGGCCGGGCGGCGCTGGACTTCCGGGGCGGCAGGCGGGTGACGCTCAACCGGCGCCGAGCTGCAGGCGGGGGTCGTTTGCGAGGAGTTGTTGCAAGTTCGCCCAATTTGCCTCGTTCATTCCGTTGAACGCGTTCAGATAAACCGCCACAGCTTCCGGCGGATACTTGGCAAGCAATGCTTCCACGGCCGCCTTCAATTTTTCATCGCTCATGGATTCCGGCAGATCTTCCACCACGCCATTTTCGTTCGGAATCTCCAAGGCGTTGAGAAAATCCGTCAGCATGGATTGATATTTTTTGACGAGCCAGGTGCGCAGCAGCGTGCCGGCGGCGACGTCCAGATTCGGTCGGGCGAGAGTGCTCAACATGGTGGCATGACGCTCGTGGCGTTCGCGGCGCTCGAGAAAAACCGGCCGTACCCGCCGCGCCTCGGCCACGGCTTGCAGAACCGCGCGATACGTGGGTTTCTCCGATTCGTAAGCAAAGGCAAGAATTTCACTCGCCAGCGTGGGCGACATGAAGCCGAACAATTCGTAAGATTTGAACATCGTCAGGGGGGTTAAGTTCCGAAGTCTGCGCGCCGGGGTCAAGCCGCGAGTTGGCCGGCTGGCGGGTCAGCCGACGGTGGTTACCGCCAGTTTATGTTGCGCCGCCAGCCGGGCGCAAACCTCCGGTTCCAGAATCAGGCTGCGCTGGGATTCAAAGGCGAGCACGGCAATGCCCGCGTGCGCGCATGTGGTCAGGGTTTGCGGTCCGAGACAGGGCACATCGAAGCGCATGTCGTGTCCGGCCTTGGCGACCTTGACGGCCACGCCGCCCCCGTTTTTGCCGGCCAGTTGTCCGCCGCGCAGCAGGCAATTGTCGGTACCCTCGAAACCTTCCACGGCCAGCACCGTCCCTTCCTTGACCACCACCAGCTGTCCGATCTCGAGCCGTGAAATCTCCTTCGCGATCCGGAATCCGAAATCCACGTCGGCCTGCTGGTCGCCGGTTAATTGGCGTCCGAGCCGGAATCCCGCTCCCGGCATGAGCGGGCGCAGCCAGGGCTCGGCTTCAACCAGGGTGATGCCATCTTTTTTCAATTCATCGGCGATGGCGCCGAAAATCGTGTGGGCGTTGCGTTCCTTCAGTCGCAGCAGGACCCCCATGGCGCGCAGGTCCGGCCGGACCTCGAACAGGTTCTTGGGGGCGATCTGGCCGAGCATCACACATTGGGTCACGCCGCGCTGCGTGAGGGCGGTGATCATTTTGGTGAGTTGTCCGACTTTCACCCATACCATGTCATCCACGAGGGAGGCCAGCCCGGGATCGGTTTCGCCTTCAAAGCCGACGGCGACGATGCGTTTCACCCCCAGGCGGCGGGCCTGCCGGGCAAAGAGCAGCGGCAGGGTGCGGTTGCCGGCCAGCAGACCGATGGTTTCCTGCGTTGCCGTCATGCCGAGGATGCCTTGTTTGTAAACATGGTTGACCCATTAAAGGGCAAGGCGCGGGCGTTGTAAATGCCCGGGCCGGCCGGGACGGCGGGCGGGACCGGCCGGCAACGGTGGCCTTGGTCTTTAAGCTGCTTGCGATGAATCACCTCAACGGGCAAGCCCGGTCGTACGCTTGCTGATGGCAACGAAGCAAAATGACGAAGGCGGAAATCATCTCACTACCGGCAGACGTCGCCGACGCGGCGGAGGCGCCCGAACTGGTCGTCCCCCGGCCACCGGAATTCATTCTACGCGAACGCCGCATTCTGCTGTTTGCGGTATTGAGCAGCACCATTTTGGGGGCGCTGCTGACCTTGCTCCTGGGTGCCGAAAATCTGCTGTATGTGGACAACGGCCGGGACTTTTTACTGGGGGTCTCCAGCGCGCAATGGTGGACGATGACGGCCGTGTTCAGCTTCGGTTTGTTTCTGTCCGCCGTGGTGTGGCTGGTGATGTACCGCCTGCGGCGGATTTGGCTGGAGTTGCAGCAAAAAGCCTGGGTGGAGGCCGAACTCAAGGCGGACCGGCTGCGAATTCAACTCGTCGAGAAAACCACCATTGAGGAACACCTGATCAAACGCCGCCGGGAACTGGAGGCGGAAGTGGGGACCTTGACACGGCTCAACGAGGAAATCCGCGAGGAGTTGAACCGCCGCAAACGCAACGAGCGCACCATGGTGATGCAGAGCCAGCATCTGGCCGCCAGTAAAGACGTCCTGCAAATCCATGTGCAGGCGCGCTCACAACAACTGCAAAAATTGCAGCGGCAGTACGAATTGATCCTGAATGCCGCCGGAGAGGGCATCTGTGGGGTGGATGAATCGGGCAAAATCACCTTCGTCAACCCCACGGCGGCGCGACTCATGGGGCTGGAGGTGGAGAAAATGGTCGGGCAGAAGGAATCCGAGTTGTTTGGCGCCTCCCTGCCCACGGCAATCTCCACCGCCGCCGGTGCGTCCGCCCATGCGCCCAATGAGGTGACGCTGGTCCGGGGGGACCATTCGACGTTTACGGCGGAGTTTCTCCGGTCGCAGATCACCGAAAATGACCGGCCGGTGGGCCGCGTGGTCCTGTTCAAGGACATCACCGAACGCAAGCAGGCGGCGGAGGCGCTGGAGGAAAAGGCGGCGGAACTGGCGCGTTCCAACGCCGAACTGGAACAGTTTGCGTTTGTGGCCTCGCACGATTTGCAGGAGCCGCTGCGCAAAATCCGGGCGTTCGGGGACCGGTTGAAAACCAAATGCGGCAACGCGCTGCCGCCCGAAGGGGCCGACTATCTGGCCCGCATGCAGAACGCCGCGGTGCGCATGCAGACGCTGATCGCCGACCTGCTCACGTTCTCCCGCGTCATCAGCCGGATGGATCCGTTCGTGGCCGTGGATTTGAACAAGCTGACGCGTGAAGTGTTGAGCGACCTGGAGGTGCCGATTGAAAAATCCGGCGCCACGGTGGAGGTGGGCCCCCTGCCAACACTCGAGGCGGACCCGATGCAACTGCGGCAGCTGCTGCAGAATTTGATCGGCAACGCGCTGAAGTTTCATGCTCCGGAGGTCAAACCTCGCGTTGAAATCAGCGCCAACGTCCTGTCCCCGGCGGAGGAGGGCAGTCCGGCCGGTCCCGTTTGTGAATTGACCGTGAAGGACAACGGCATCGGGTTTGAGGAGAAGTATCTCGACAAGATTTTCGCCGTCTTTCAACGGTTGCACAACCGCCAGGAATATGAGGGGACCGGGATTGGCCTGGCCGTGTGCCGGCGCATCACCGAACGGCACGGCGGAAGCATCACCGCCCGCAGTCAACCGGGACAGGGCGCGACGTTCCTGGTGCGGCTGCCGCTGAAACCCGCCAAACGGAGGAAAAATTGAGATCATGAACAAGGAGCGGAATTACCTGATCCTGATGGCCGAGGACGACGCCGATGATCGGCTGCTGGTGAAGGATGCCTTCGCGGAAAGCGGGACGACCGGGGCGGTGCGCTTCGTGGCGGATGGTGAAGAGCTGGTGGATTACCTGTTGCAGCGCGGCAGATTCGCACCGGAAGGCGAGGCGCCGCGGCCGGACTTGATTTTGCTGGATCTGAACATGCCGCGCAAAGACGGGCGGGAGGCGTTGAAGGAGATCCGCGCCCACGCCGCGCTGCGCGGCGTGCCGGTGGTGGTCTTCACCACCTCGCGGGCGCACACGGACATCACCCGGGTGTACGATCTCGGCGCCAATTCATTTGTGACAAAACCGGCGGAATTTGACGAGCTGGTGAGCATCATTGCGCAACTTACCGGCTATTGGTTCCGCACCGTTGAACTGCCGTCCACCGCCTGCACATGAATCCCACGCCGGCCATCCGCATCCTGGTCGTCGAGGATGACGACGAGGATTTCTTTCTGACGAGCGAGTTGCTCAAGGAAATCCGGCGTCCCAAGTTCGTCATTGAACGGGCCCGCAATTACGAGGAGGGGTTGCGGGCGATGGTGACCAACGCCCAGGAGGTGTGTCTGATGGATTTCCGGCTGGGAGGCCATGACGGCGTGGAACTGCTGCAGGCCGCCCGCGCCGCCGGCGCGGAGGCGCCGGTGGTGTTGTTGACCGGTGCGGGCGGCGCCGATGCCGATCACGCTGCGATGAAGGCGGGCGCCGCGGATTTCCTGATCAAGGGCGAGATTGAAGCGCCGCAGCTGGAGCGTGCGCTGCGTTATGCCATCGAAAGGAAACGGGCGGCCTCGGCGGCCGCCTTCGAGCAAGCGCGGCTGGCGGCGTTTGGCATGCAGGTGGGGTTGGCGCTGACCCGCCGTGCCCCGTTGCCGGAGGTGATGGAAAAATGCGCGGCGAGCATGTGCCAGTACCTGAACGTGTCGCTGGCGCAGGTGTTGACCTGCGCAGCGGAGCAGGCGGGTTTTGAAACACTGGCCAGCGTCGGTACGGCGGCGGATGAACTGCCCGGTCTGGCGCAGAGCTTTGATGTGGCGGCGTTGAAGGCGGGGCGGCCCATGTGGCATGCGTCGCTGGCGGACATCGCGCCGCCCGCCGTCGCCGCGGCGTTGCGGCAGGCCGGCATTCGATCCGGCGCCGCCTATCCACTGCTGATGGAGGAGCAATTGATCGGCGCGCTGGCGGTGTATGCGCCGGAGACGCTGCCGGAAACGATACTGCAGGAGCTGGGCTCGGTGGCCAACGGGGTGGCTTTGTGCATCCAGCGCAAGCGCGCGGAGGCGCAGGCGGAGCGCCTGGCCGCGTTCCCGCGCGTCAATCCCAACCCGATCCTGGAGCTGACCAATGCCGGCGGGATCAGTTACGCCAACGAGGCCGCGCACGCCCTGCTGCGGTCGTTGAACAAAAAACATTTGCTGGAAATTTTACCCGCCAGCCTGCACGCCATCGTTGCAGAGTGCATGCGGAGCGGCGCGCCGCATGCCGACGAACTGGTGGTGGTCGCCAAGCGCACCCTCAGCTGGTCCTTCCTGCCGGTGCCGGAGATTCGCGCGGTGCATTGTTATGGCGTGGAGATCACGGAGCGGCTCAATCTCGAGGCCCAGTACCGGCATGCGCAAAAGCTGGAATCGGTGGGACAGGTCGCCGCCGGAATCGCCCACGATTACAACAACATCCTCACCGTGATCCAGGGATATGCCGATTTTGCGTTGCCGCTGGCGGGGGCCGAAGCGCAGGTGGTGACATCGCTGAAACAAATTTCCGGCGCCGCCCGCCGGGCGGCGGCATTGACCCGGAAATTGCTCACGTTCAGCCAGAAGCAGGTCATGCAGACCCGGCCGTTGGATTTAAACGCCGTGCTGGCCGATTTCGGCAAGATGCTGCCGCGGTTGCTGGGCGAGGATATTGCGCTTGAGATTGCCCCGGCCTCCGGTCTGCCGGCCATTCAGGCCGACGCCGGAATGATGGAGCAGGTCATCATGAACCTTGTGGTCAACGCCCGGGACGCCATGGCCAAAGGCGGGCGATTGACGATCATCACGAGCCTCGCGGAAATCAACGCTGATTATGTGCAACGCTGCACGGACGCGCGCGTGGGGCGCTTTGTCAGCATCAGTTTTCAGGACACCGGTTGCGGCATGACCCCGGAGACCATGGCGCGCATCTTTGAGCCGTTTTTCTCGACCAAGGGGGCGGAACGGGGTTCGGGGCTGGGGCTGGCCACGGTGCTGAGCATTGTCAAACAACACCAGGGCTGGATTGAGGTGGCCAGCACGCCCAAGACGGGCACGACTTTCCGCATCTTTTTCCCGGCGCTCCCCGCGCCTGTGGTGGAGAAGGACCATCAGGAGGATACGATGCTGATGGCGCGGGAGGGGCGGGAGACCATTCTGCTGGTTGAAGACGAGCCGGAACTGCGGGAGTTGGTCGCCACCGTGCTGCGCAGTTGCAATTACCGTGTGTTTGAAGCTCGGAGCGGAGTGCAAGCGCTGGAAGTCTGGCAGCAACAGCAGGGGCGGATTGATCTGTTGTTGACGGACATGGTCATGCCGGGCGGCATCAGTGGTTCGGAGCTCGCCCGGCAGTTGCGCGCGCGCAAAGCCGATCTCCGGGTCATCTACAGCAGCGGGTACAGCTCCGAAATCATCGGCTGCAACCGCCACGGTGACCACTTCGACTTCCTGGCCAAGCCCTATCGGGCTCCGCAACTGATCATGCACGTTCGCAAAAGCCTGGACGCTCCGCCGGCGCCGGTTTTTGAAACCGTGATGCTTGCGCGCACACCCGCGGATGAGCCTTCATGCCTGCCGGCGCTGGCGTTGCAGAATTCAGGGTGACTCACCCTCCCTGGCGGCGGCTTCCGGGCCGGAGGAATGGCTGGAAGCATCCCCGCGTCCGTCTCGTCAATGGTTCACCGGTTCTTCCATCGGCTCCCATTCCTCTGCCGCCGGCCACGGAGCCTCAGAGGGTGCGAATTCCTCATCGGGCGTCCGGCCCCGGCGCACATAAGGTTTCGGGTTGCCCTCCGCGTCCAACACGGGGAACCAGCGCATGGCGTCGGCCTGCGCGCCAATGGCAGTCTGACGGCAGCGCCGCACCAACGCCTTGTAGAACAGGTCGGCGGTGGCGGGATCCCGGATTTTCAACCAGCTTCCGGCGACGCACAGGATGCGGGCGGTCTCGTCAGTGTTGTCGGGCAGGAGGCTGGCCGCCTCCCACGCCAGCAACGCGGCTTGATACCGATAATGGAAACGCCGGTCTGGATCGGTGCGATGTTGGGCGGCGCGGTTCAGTTCGTCTTCCGAGGCGACATTGATGGAGGCGGTGAGATTATTAGTGGCGCGCACTTGCCAGGTCAGACCTGAATCGAGTTGTCCTTCGTTGATGAACCAGTCGGGGGCCAGCTCGGTGCCGAGCAGTTCGATGCCGTTGGTGCGGGCGATCCAGGCGGCGGTGTAGAAATACCGGGCGCGCACTGTGGCGGGGGACGTGGGATTCTCCGCACCGTCCAAGGCGGCCAGCAGTGCTTGCAAGTTTGGGCGCCAGGCGGCCGGAAAGTAGGGTTCGGCCTCGCGACCACGTGATTCCCGGGCCATCCGGCGCGCCAGCAGGTATCGGAGTTGCCCGGCATTGTGGATGGGATCGGTTTTCTCAAAGTATCTGGGCGAGGCCGCTGCTGCGACCGGTGTCGTCTCGGGGGTGAGCGGGCGGGGGTCGGGCCAGTTCTGATCCACATAAGTTTTCAACTCGTCGGTGGTGAGTACTCGTTCGGCGACGTAGGCCGCGTCCTCCCAGAAACCGGCGCGCAGCAGCGTGTCCAATGCTTCCGTGTAATCGCCCCGTGTAAGCGCCAGCGTGCCCCAATCGCCATGCAGTTGCGCGCGTCCGGAATGATTCGCCAGGGTCAGCGAGTCGAGCAGGTCGGTGTGGTCGGATTCGCCGGGGGGGCAGGGCGATAATTGATGCGAGAGGCGCGCCAAAATTTGGGCGGCCGCGGCCACTTGTCCCTCGCGCAGCAGCAGTTTGGCCTGCAGCCATTGCCCCACGTTCGAGCGGCCCGCGCGTTTGGCCCACCCGGCGGCCAGGGCATACTCGCCGATTTGATAGGCGGCCAGGGCCAGGCGCTCGGCGTCCCGCACTTCGGTGATGCGCACGGCCTCAATGGCGCGCAGCCAGCGTCTGGCGGTGGCCGGGAGATCATGCGCGGCGTGCGGATCGGGCGAGAAAAACGGGTCTTCCCACGTTTTGGTGCTCGAGATGACGTAAGCGGTCATCACCGGACGCAGACGCGGTGATTTGGCCAGTTCAATCAAATCCGCCTCGGGGTCGTTGAAGGCGGCGCGGGCGGCGCGCCGCAACGACTCGCCTCCGGAAAATTCTCCGTTGGCATATTGATCCAGATACAACGCGAGTGCGGCTGCGTAATGACGCCGCCGCAGTTCCACCAGGGCTTCACGCCCCAGGGAAGCCGCGGCCAGGCCGGTGCTATCCGCGAAACCGCGTTGCGCCAGCTCCCGGGTTTGGCGATAGAAAGTGATTGCCTGCTCCGGATTTTCGGCTTCCCACGACCTGCCCAGCATGTAGGCGGCCCAGGTGGATTTGAATTTGCGTTCGGCGGCCGGGCGGGCCAGCACGCGTTGCCAGGCCTGGCGCGCGGTGTTGGTGTCTGGCGTCAGGAGCTGCCAGGCGAGCGCGCCGGCAAAATAATCGGCGAACTCGGCTGGCAATCCGGGGATGGGCGACAACGCGGGCAGCATCGGCAGGTCGGCCGGCGTGGTTGACGGTGTGCTGCGGTAAAAAGTTTCGCCGGCCAGGTTCTGTTTCCAACTTTTAACCGCGGCGGCATAATCGTTCAGCTGCGCGCGTTGCTTTCGGTAGGCGACCACGGTGAGGATGGCCTCGCCATCGGGGACTTTGGCCTTGCGCAACGCCGTCGTGAGGTCGGCAACCTCTGCCTCCAGCTTTTGCCCGCCATAGTCCCAGTCTGACGGGGGGAGAAATTCAAATTTTCCCAACGGCAGGTTCAGCGCTTGCAACTCATTCCAGAAGTTGGCATCGGGTGCCGCCAGCAAAGGCCAATCTCCGTCACTCAACAAATCCAGGGTGAAACCCGGCGCGCACGCCTGGACGGATACGTTCGCGCCGTCCGGCAGGCCGAGCCACAGCGCGGCGCACAACAGGGCGCGCCGGACATTCACGTGAATCACTTTTATGGAATCACCGTTTAAAAACTTCACAATGCACCTCGCAATCCTGGTCAAAGCGCAGCCAGCCGATGGTTCTTTGTTCTCCGACACGCAGCCGGACCGGCGGTCCTTGCGAAACAAATTTCGCGGTGTCCGGCCGGCGTTCGGCCAGGGTAAAACCGCGCTGCGCATCCCCGGCGATCAGGCGTGCCCCCGCCCAGCGCGCGGTGATCGTCCAGGGCGCCAAAACCTCCAATTCCCCGTCATTGGTCAGCGCCAGTTCCACCAGGTTTGTGGCCACCCGTTGCGCGCGACCGCCAAACTTCTCCACCGGTTGGCGCGCTTCGAGAATGGCGCTGAGAGTCGGCCAGCGCCAGTTGAAATTATCCGCGCCGATCGGCAGCCGGAACCAGATGAGCCCGCGCAGGGCGGCGGGCCGATTGGCCGTCCAATCCTGCACCAGGGCGGCCATTTCCTGCGGGTCGGAATTAACCTCGCGCAACCGGGCGTTGGCGGGCCAGTTGGGCCGCGGTCCCTCGGCGGATAGCCCGAGGAACTTTCCGTCGTCGGCAAAGGCCAACGTGTAACCGTAAGTGGGCAAAGCCACCCGGAAGGGAATCCCGAGGCGTCCGGCGCGCTCCACCGCACGCCGGGCGGCGGCCGGGTCGCACAACGCAAACGGTGCCGCAATGCTGCGCGGGCGCGCAACCGAATGCACTTGCAGCACGTAATTGGGGGATTGCGCCGCCAGACGTTTGAACGCCGGAGAACGCAGCCAGGTCGGCAGGGCGGTAATGGTCACCGGTGTCGGGGCAACCCGTTGCTGGATGGCCTGCAACCACACCCGGTAGCCGTCGAGTTTGGCGGTGGCGCAGTCAAAATCAATTTGCAGTTCGCTCAAGGTCAGTCCGTTGGTTTGCGCTTCCTCCACAATCCAGCGGGCGGTATCGGCGATGAAAGTTCCGGTCGCGTCGTTGGTGAAGGGCCCCGGGTGGGCGCCGATCCGCAGCGCCAGCCCCACGGGCGTGGGCAGGGCGCGCAGGGTGGCGAAGTTCACCTGCGCCCTGGTCAGTTGCGGCGCCCGGTTTTTCTGCCAGACGATTTCCGCGCGCAATCCGACGATCTGGCTGAAGTTCGTTGCATGATCGGCAAGGGCCGCCCGCACGGATGGCGTCCAGGCCCGTTGCCAGACGTAAACCTCGGAAGGCAGCGGCCCCCGGGCGCGCGGTCCCCGCCAGAGGGTGAAGGACCACACCGCCGCACCCAGCAGCGCGACCGGAAGCATCCACCAAAAGAAGCGGCGATGATTTCTCAAACCGTCAACATGATCCGGAGCGGCGGCGGAGCGCAAGCGCGCTTGCATTCATTTTTTCGCCGGGATTTGCGTCGCCAGCTCCTCGGCCGGGTAGGTCCAGATCTCCGCCAGTGTCGGGTGGTAGTGCGGCGTGGCGGCAAACGCCTGCACGGTCATGCGTTGGGCCATGGCCACGATGACTTCGTGGATCAGTTCGCCACCGGACGGCCCCACGCAGGCGCCGCCCAGAATTTCCCCCGTGTTCGGGTCCGCCAGCAGTTTCACGAAGCCGTCCCGGGCTTCCATGATGAGCGATTTGCCGTGGTCATCGAACGGATAGCTGGCGGCGCGGTGGGGAATTTTGCGGGCGATGGCCGCAGTTTCCGTCAGGCCCACCAGCGCCACCTGCGGATCGGTGAAAACCACGCTGGTGAGGAGGCGGTAGTCCATCGCGCGCGGCCGGCGTGGATGCACAATGTTGGCGGCCGCCGTTTCCCCCTGTTGAATGGCAATGTGGACGATTTCATGCGGGCCGGTGCAGTCTCCCGCCGCGTAGATGTGCGGGGCGCTGGTTTGTTGCCGGGCATTGGCGATGATCCGGCCGTTTTCCGTTTTCACCCCGGCCCGTTCCAGGCCCAATGTGGCGGTATTGGGCGAGCGTCCGAGGGTCAACAGGATCTCCTCCGCGGCCACGCGATGCCGTTTGCGGCCCTGGGCGAATTCGATCACCTTCAACCGGCCCTGGCGGGTGGCGCGCAACAGCCTGGTGTTGGTGAACAGTTTGATGCCTTCGCGGCGGAAGACGGTTTCAATGGTGGCGCTGGCCTCGGGATCAAATTGTTTGAGCAGGTGCGGGCTGCGTTGAATTTGCGTCACCGCCACGTCAAAGCGCGCGAAAAATTGCGCCAGCTCGCACGCGGTGGCGCCGCCGCCCAGCACGATCAACGAACGCGGCAGCCGCTCGCGTGACAACGCGTGATCGCTGGTGAGGTAACCCACGCTGTCCAGGCCGGCCAACGGCGGCGGGGAAACGACCGAGCCGGTGCCGATGACGAAATGGCGCGCGGTCAACCTGCCTCCGGGGCGGAGTTGCAGCGTGTGCGGGTCAATGAAGCTTGCCTGGGCGCGGAGGAATGTGAATTTTCCGTGTTCGAGCTGACGGCGGCGATAACCCGCAAAATCGGCGATCATGGCCGCCTTGCGCGCCATGACTTTTTTAAAATCGAAACCCACCCGGCCCGGGCGAAGCCCCCAGGTCGCGCCGTGCTGGGCCAGATGGCGCACCTCGGCGGCATAGAGCAGTGCCTTGCTCGGCATGCACCCGCGCAGGATGCACAGACCGCCGACTTCGCGCCCGCCTTCCAGCAGGGCGGTCTTCAAACCGGCCGCCGCCGTGGTCCGCGCGGCGGCGAATCCCGCGCTGCCCGCGCCCAAAATGGCGACATCAAAATCGAATGTTTGCGTCTTCATACTCGACAGGGAATGGCGGCCGCATCGCCGCTCCGCCGCGCCAGTGGCGGGTTGCGGGGAATTGACCGTCATCTTGCGTCCGCACGTTCCGCGGTTCAGTACACCACTTTGTTGAGTGGATATTCGATGATGCCTTCCGCACCGGCGGCTTTGAGCGCCGGAATCATTTCGCGCACCACGTGTTGGTCAATGATGGTTTCCACCGCCACCCAGCCCTCGAGGCTGAGCCGGGAAATGGTCGGCATCCGCAGGGCGGGCAGTTTTTTCAACAGCGCCGCCAGGTCCTTTTCGCGGATGTTCATTTTGAGTCCCACCTTGGCCTCGGCATCCAGCGCGCCTTTGAGCAGCATGGTCAGGGTCTGGATCTTGTTGCGCTTCCAGGGCACCTTCCAGCTGGCCCGATTGACGATGAAGCGCGGCGTGGAACTGAGCAGCTCGTCCACGATGCGCAGTTTGTTGGCGCGTAACGAGGAGCCGGTCTCCGTGACCTCCACAATGGCGTCCACCAGCTCATGTGCCTTGACCTCGGTGGCGCCCCACGAAAACTCCACGTCCGCTTTGACGCCGTGTTTTTTCAAGTACCGTTTGGTCAGATGGACCACCTCGGTGGCGATGCGTTTGCCCTGTAAATCCCGCACCGATTTGATCGGTGAATCTTCCGGCACGCACAACACCCAGCGGGCCGGACGGCGGGAAACCTTGCTGAACAGAAACTCCCCGACCTCATGCACTTTCGAGCCGTTTTCCACCACCCAATCGTGTCCGGTGATGCCGCAATCCAGATAACCATGCTCGACGTAGCGGCTGATTTCCTGGGCCCGGATCAGCCGGATTTCCAACTCGGGATCGTCCACGTAGGGCAGGTAGGAACGGCTGCTCACGGAAATGTTCCAGCCCGCCTTGGCCATCTTCTGAATCGTGGCTTCCTGCAGACTGCCCTTGGGCAATCCGAACCGAAGCATCTGCTTGCTGCTCATAACCATCAATGGTGGCCAGCATAAACGAAGCGTGTTTGGAAACACGATGATTTTTTCGATGTCCAACCGGTCCGGCGGGGCGCCAGGGGCCGGCGCCGGCTGCCATGTGCGCGCGCCGGACTGCCGCGCCGCCGGAGTTCCTGCGTCCGCAGCGGCAGGTGTCCAACGGCGGGGCGGCTTGGAGGGGTGGTTGGGGCCGGAACGCGGGCGACCGTTCGGTTGCTTGACTTGGCGCTGCTTCCTCTTAACTCTGCTGGTGGTGGCATGAGCACAGACAATGGCTTTCTTCTGATCTTCCGCAGTGTGAACTGGTATCAGGACCTTTCTCCCGAACAGATGCAGCAAGTGGTCGCCAGTTGGGTGGCGTGGATGGACCGCCTCAAAGAGGAGGGAAAATGGCTCGGCGGGGATGCGGTTGAGCGCGAGGGCCGCATGGTCATGGGCAAAACCCGGGTGGTTTCGGATGATCCGTTTGCGGATGCCAAGGAAACCCTGGGCGGTTACCTGGTGTTGAAGGCGGAATCGTTGGAGGAAGCCGTGCTCGCGGCGCAACAGTGTCCGGGGCTTTCGTACGGAGTGAGCGTGGAGGTGCGGCCGATTGCCTCCAAGTATCCCCGGCTTGATGACGCGGTGTTGCAGGAGCTGACCCGGCGTTGAGGCGGCGGGGTGGTTTCCTGCGGGAGTGAAAATTGAAACTGTTTTGCGGGATGAATCTTTTCTAGGCTGCGGGCGATGGGGAAGCAGGACATGGCAACGGGCGTCACGGAATCGGCTGCCGCGGGCTGGCCGGAACATTTGTTCCGGCGGGAGGCCGGAAATTTGGTGACGGCGTTGGCGGGGGTTTTCGGGCTGCACCGTCTCGAGGTGGCGGAGGCGGTGGTGCAGGAAGCCCTGGTACGCGCGCTGCGCATCTGGCCCTTTCATGGGATGCCGCGGTATCCGGCCGCCTGGCTGACCCAGACGACCAAGCACCTGGCGCTGGACACCATTCAACGGGAGGCGAATTTCGAACACAAACAGCAGCAACTGATCGCCTTCATGGCGCAATGGCCCGGCCGGGCGGCGGACAGCGCGCCACTGCGGGAAGCCGACATCCGGGAAACCCGCATCCGCCTGCTGTTCGCCTGTTGTCATCCGCAGCTTTCGCCGGAAGCGCAAGTCGCCCTGATTTTGCGGGTGTTATGCGGGTTCAGCGCCGCGGAAATTGCCGGCGCATTTCTCATTGCCGAAAGCGCAATTTTGCAGCGTCTGGCGGACGCCAGGCAAATGCTGCGCGAGAAGCCGGTGACGCTCGCCCTGCCCGATGGGGCGACCCTGTTCGCGCGGCGCGAGCAGGTGTTGCACAGTTTGTTCCTGCTCTTCAACGAAGGCTGCAAGGCGGCGGGCGGCGAAGCCCTGGGACGCGCCACGCTTTGTCTGGAAGCGATCCGCCTGGCGGAGTCGCTGGTGGCGCACCCGGCGGGAGATCAACCCAGGGCGCATGCGCTGCTGGCGTTGATGCTGTTGAACGGGGCGCGATTGCCGGCCCCGGCCGAGGGGGCGGGGAACATGCTGCGCCTGCAGGAGCAGGATCGCTCCCAGTGGGACCGGGGTTTGATTGCCCGCGGCATGTTCCATCTGGCGCGCGCCGCGGCGAGCGAGAAGCTGAGCGAATATCATTTGCAAGCGGGCATCGCGGCGGTCCATTGCGCCGCGCCGAGTTACGCCGCCACCGATTGGGCGCAGATTCTTGAATTGTATGATCAACTGCTGGCCCACGATGACTCGCCGCACGTGGCGTTGAACCGCGCGGTGGTGTTGGCGGAAGTCGCAGGGCCGCAAGCCGCCATTGCCGCCGTCATGGCCATTCCGGACCTTCCCATGCTCAAATCGCATTACCTGCTCCACGCGGTGCTGGGGGAGCTGGAATTTCGACAAAACAATCTGCGGGCCGCGGCGACGTATTTCCACACCGCGGTGCAGCTGGCCGAAATGAAATCCGAACAGTTGTATTTAACCCGCCGGCTGCAAACCTGTCTCGGACAATGAAACCAATGTGTGATCCAGCAATAATTCCCGGGCGCAGCGCCGTGGCGCTTGCGCTTCTCAGCCTGTGTGCCGCCCTGACCAGCCGCGCGGCGGCGGAACCGGGTTTGGTGAAAAGCGAATTCATTTATGAGACCGCGCCGTTCCCGTCCTGCCACGCCTCGACCCTTGTGGAAACGCGGGCGGGGCTCGTGGCGGCCTGGTTTGGCGGCACCGCCGAGAAGCATCCCGATGTTTGCATTTACGTTTCCCGCCAGGCAGACGGGGGATGGACCGCGCCGCAGGAAGTGGCCAACGGCGCCGGATTCGGGCCGCAACGCTGGCCCACCTGGAATCCGGTGTTGTTTCAGCCGCGAACCGGCCCGTTGCTGCTGTTCTACAAGGCGGGGCCCAGCCCCAGCGAATGGTGGGGCATGTTGACCACCTCCACCAACAACGGCAAAACGTGGAGCGTGCCGCGGCGTTTGCCAGACGGCATTTTGGGTCCGATCAAAAACAAGCCGGTACAATTGGCCAATGGCGACATTCTCGCGCCCACGAGCCGGGAGGGACGCGACGGTTGGCGGGTTTACTTCGAGCGCTCGACCGATGGGGGACAAACCTGGACGGCGACTCCGTTCCTGAATGATGGTCGCCAGTTGGCCGCCATTCAGCCGAGCATTCTGCTCCATGGCGGCGGCGTGTTGCAGGCAGTGGGCCGCACGCGACAGGGGCGGGTGTTCGAGATTTGGTCGCAGGACGACGGCCGGACCTGGGGAGACATGACGTTGACGGCGTTGCCCAATCCAAACTCCGGCACGGATGCCGTCACGCTGAAGGACGGCCGACAACTGCTGGTGTACAATCATCGGGCGGATCGGCAGCGCAACTTTCTGAACGTTGCGGTGTCCGCCAACGGCCGGGAGTGGTTCGCAGCCCTGGTCCTGGAGGATGATCCCAGCGCGGCAGCCGAATATTCATATCCGGCGGTGATTCAAACCGCAGACGGCTTGGTCCACATCACCTACACCTGGCGGCGCCAGCGGGTCAAACATGTCGTACTGGATCCGGCGCAACTGGTTCTGCGTCCGTTTCGCGAGCAGGTCTGGCTCTGGCCGAAGCAGTGACGTCCTGCAGCCCCGAAGGCGGAGTTCCCCGCCTGGGCGACCGGGGCGTGTTCACCCGTGGCGCAGTGCGCGGCCCAGGCGGAGCACGGGGAGTCGAGGCGACAACACGACGCCAGCGGGAGAGGCGGGAGAGACATTACGCCGGCCGGTTCACGCCTTCGTCAGCACCTTTTCCAGCAGTGAGTTCAGGCGCGTCAGCATGGCACGCGGATCATCCAGCAAGCCGGCGGCCACCCGGGCGTTGTCGAGGATTTGCTCCGCCACGCTGCCGGCCAGGGTGACGTCTTCCCGGCGCATCGCGTCGAGCCGGGCGATGATGGGGTGCGCCGGATTGATTTCGAGGTCGTACTTCGTCGTCCCGGCTTCCGGACCGTCAGGTTTGATGGCTTTCATGATGCGCCGCATGTTGGCGGTGGTGTATTTGTCCGCGTCCACGACGATGGCCGGACTGTCCACCAAACGCTGGGAGGACCGCACCTCGCCGACTTTGTCGCCCAGGGTGTCTTTGAGCCAGGCCGCCAGCGCTGTGGTGGCTTCCTCCGGAAGCGCGTGAGGCTTGGGTTGATCGAGATGCAGGTCCGCCTTTTCCGCCAGCCGCAGTGTTTTGCCGTCGAATTCGCGCAGATGTTCGATCACAAATTCGTCCCACGGATCGTAAAGAAACAGCACTTCCAGCTTGCGGTCGCGGAACACTTCGTAATACGGACTGGCTTCGGCGGCCGCGCGTTGCGGGGCCAGCAGGCCGTAAATCTCCTTTTGCCCGGACGCCATGCGTTTCACGTAATCGGCCAGCGAGGTGACCTTGCCCGGTTCGGTGTGGGAGGATTCGAAGCGGAGCAGTTTGCCCAGTGCTTCCTTGTGGTGGAAATCGGTGACGACGCCTTCTTTGAGGAAGCGCTGGTACTCCGCGTAAAAGGACTCATAACGGTCGGCCTCCTTTCCGGCTTGCTCGTCAAGAAATTTCAGGAAGCGCCCGGTCAGCACCCGATTCAGCTTCTGCAGCAAGGCGGTGTCCTGCATGGTTTCCCGCGAGATGTTCAGCGGCAAATCTTCGCTGTCCACGGCGCCCTTGAGAAACCGCAACCAGTCCGGAAACAAACCCTTGGCGCGGGCCTGGATCAGCACCTTGCGGCAATAGAGGTTCACCGCGGATTCCATCCGTCCCATGCCGATAGTTTCCCAGTTGCGGGACGGCACAAAGAGCAGGGCCTGGATGGCCAGCGGCGCGTCCGCCGTGAAGTGCAGCCGGAACAACGGCTGGTCATGGTCGTGCGCGATGAACGTGTAAAACTCGTGATATTCCTCGTCGCTGATCTCGCTTTTGTTCCGCGCCCAGATGGCCTGAATGGTGTTTTGGCGTTTGCCGTTCAACTCGATGGGAAAGGGCACGAAGTTCGAGTAGCGCTCGACGATGCGTTCGAGGGTGGACTCCTGCGCAAACTCCTTTGCGTCGTCCTTGAGTTCCAGCCGGATCTGGGTTCCGCGCGGTACGTCCGCCGCCGCGGCCAGTTCGTAGCCGCCCAGTCCGGCGCTGGTCCACTGCCAGCCGGATGCCTCCGGCAGCATGGAGCGACTGGTGACGGTGACGTGCTTTGCCACCATGAAGGCCGAGTAAAATCCGACTCCGAACTGTCCGATCAAACTGAGGTCCGGTCGTTTTTGTTCCGCAAGCTGCTGCAGAAACGCTTTCGTGCCCGAGTGCGCGATCGTGCCGAGATTCTCGACCAGTTCCTCGCGGGTCATGCCGCAGCCGGTATCCGCGAACGTAATGGTGCCCGCGGACGCATCGGTGGTGAGGCGAATGCCCGGGGCGAGGTCCGGCTGCTGGATCGCCTTGCCGGAGGACTGGTGGAAGCGCAGCTTCTCGCAGGCATCGGCGGCATTGGAGATCAGTTCGCGCACAAAAATTTCCTTATCGGTGTAGAGCGAATGGATGACGATGTTCAGCAATTGCTGGATTTCCGCCTGGAAGGGATGCGACTCGGTTTTATTCATCACCAGTATTCCTTAGCCAACGTCCCCCGGGAACGTCAAGCAACGCAGCGGCGGGGCGGCAAGCGGCGGGCGGCTGGACATCCTCCGCGTTGGCGGGCGATGGCGGCCGGATGCCCCACCCAGGCCCTTCTGCTGGCGCGGGCGGGGCGGATCGGCCGGGAAATTTATGGACGGGGGGGGCCGGATGTTGCGGCCGGAAAGCTTTTCAGATCCAATTGGCCGCGATTTTCCGAGCGCCAGCGCGCGGTGCCCGCCGCCGCAAAGACGATGCTTCGGATGCGGTAATCGAAACGGCGCCTTTCAATGATGGGCCGGAGCCGTGTTGCCAGCCTGAAGTTGTCCAGATGCACCGTCACCTCCTGGGTGGCGCTGCCGAGTCGCGGGAGGGTGAGTGCGTCGTGGCTCAATCCCTCCCCGATATAGAGGCAGTTGAGATAGATTTTATGGACGCCGCCGTCGAGCTGAAGGGGATCGGGAAAGGGGTTGCTCAGGCGCAAGGTGACCTGGGCGGTGGTTTCAAAGGGGGTGGCGGTCATCAGCTTCAAATTCACGAGGCTGATTTGCGGGCCGCGCCGGGTGGCGCAACCCGTCAATCCCACGGCCAAGCCCAGGCCCAGCGGCAGCAGCATTTTGCGGAGAAGGAGCGCAGCGTGCATGTCAAGGGGAGGAGGTGGTGGATTTCAGGTCGCGACAAAGTGCGCCGAGCGCCTGATGCAGCAGCCAGGCAGAATCCGGGCCGCAGGAATTGACTTCGCCATAGACGCCCTGCGAGCCATAAAGGTGCGGCGGTGCCACGTCCCATTCGCTTTTCGGAATGAGGTAGCCCAGTTCGTCGTTGGCCAGGCCGAACACGAACTTGATGCGCCCGGGCATGAGTTCGCGCAGCGGTGGAACCTCCAGGGGCGCGAGGTCGAAATCCGCCCCCTCCGGGTGCTCAATGCCACCGTTGACAATTTCGGGATAAATTTCACCCGGCACACAGGCGATGCTGGCCTCACCAATCGTCACCAGCGCCACTTCGGTGCGCATTTTTTTCCAGTGCGCGTGTCCTCGATCCAACAGCCCCAGGTAACTCGCGGCCAGGAACAGTTTGTTGTCCACCGGAAGTTCCAGGGTGCGGGCCCGGACGCTGATGGCCACCGCATTGGTGGCGGGCGCACCGGCTTTGACGAGTTGCGGCAGGATGCCGGCGGCCAGACGATGCGCCACCGCCCGGGATTTGTCGTGTGACGGCTCTTTGAAGTCCTGGTTCAACCAGGGATCGTGCACCGTCACAGTTGGGTGCGTCGTCATCAAGCCGCCGACCGCGCCGTTGACGTAGAGGTGAATGCCGCCGAGTCCCCGGGCGAAGGTGTGGCCGTCGTGCGAAAAGCCGTGTTCCAGGGTTTCGCGTAGAAAGCCGCAAAAATCCGCGGTGATTTCCGTGTTTTTGCTCCAAGGCGTTTCCGGATGGTTGGCCCAGCCTACAATCGTTCCGATCGTGGTCCCTTGCGTGGGACTGGTGAAGTGCATCACGCGAATGTCGGGGTCGAACACGATCGGTTTGCGGGTGTCCGCCACCAGGCCGTCCGGGGACATCGGGATTTCATGAAACGCCACCAGGGCGGGCTGCAACGCCGCCGTGGCGTCGCCCAGCGCCTGGGCGGCGGCGGAAATGACCTGCCGCCGGTAGCGCTGATCCACACCGGAGCGCAGCGGGTTGGGGCCCCAGAGCCCCATCAGGTCGGGGGTGGAGTGATTGTGCATGGCGCAGACGATCGCGTAGTCGAGTTTCCATTCGGGACGGCAGGCGCGGCGCACCGCAATGACGTCGTCATGAAAGAAACCAATTGCGTCCAGGCCTACGATGCCGATGCGCGTGTCGCCGTCATCCAGGACACAGGCCACCGCCCACAGGTCGTCATGGATGCCGGTCGCTGCGCGGTTCTGGCTGAAACCGGCCAGCCATACGGGGCGCCGGGGATCGCTCAAATCCGGATTGATCTTGACCCGACCGAATCCGACGCGCAGCGGCTTTGGCGTGGCGCTGGCGCTGGAGGGGCCGAGCCTCAGATCCAGTTGATAGCCCGGCGAACGGTCACGAAAGGCATAAAGGCCCCGCAACACCAGGGCGGCCGCCAGAACCACCAGGAGTGCCGCGCCCCAGCGCAGCATTCGCCAGCCGAATTTTTTCATGTCGGGATCCTTGTTTGTCAGTTCAGCAACGCCCCGATTCTGGCTTGCGCGGCCGCCGGTGTCAAAGCCGGGAGCGCGGGGGAACGTCTTTATCCGGAGACAGCGCCGTGTTTTGACGGGCGGATACGAAGGTGGCGCGGGAGGCCGCCGGCCCGGGCTCCAGCCGGTGGGGCGTGGGCAAAACCCGGCCCGTGCCGGCACGCAATAAAAATTGCAAAAAAAGATATTGCGCCGTGAAAGGCTTCTGCTAGTCTCTGCGTCCCTTTCGCTTGAAGTCGAAAGGGCCAGTTTTATTGCAAGCCGATAACTGCAGCCCCACAGCGGGGCCGGGAATGAGGGTTTGCCAACTCTTCGGGAGTAAACATCAACTGGAAATCATGGATTTTTTATGCCAGTGAAAACCTTTAGACCGCTAACGCCGTCGCTGCGCTACATCACGTTCGCAGATTTCAGCGACGTTACGAAGCATCAGCCGGAAAGGTCACTCGTTCAAACGCGCAAAAAGACGGGTGGACGCAACCATTACGGTCGCATCACCGCGCGCGGCATCGGTGGCGGGCACAAACAAAAGATCCGTCTGGTGGATTTCAAGCGCAACAAGCATGGCGTGGAGGCGACCGTGGCGGCGATTGAGTATGATCCCCTGCGATCCGCGCGCCTGGCGCTGCTGGACTACAAGGACGGCGAGAAACGCTACATCATTGCCCCGGTGGGGATCCAGGTGGGAGGAAAAATTCTGAGCGGGCCGGGTGCGCCGCCCGAGGTGGGGAACGCCCTGCCATTGAAGGCGATTCCCGTCGGGTTGTCCGTGCACAACATCGAGCTGATTCCCGGTCGCGGCGGCCAGATGGTGCGCACTGCGGGCGCGGCCGCCACATTGATGTCGCGCGATGAAGGTTATGCGCAAATTCGTCTGCCTTCCGGGGAAATCCGCCGGGTGAATGAGGAGTGTTACGCCACCATCGGCCAGGTGGGCAATCCCGAGCACGAGAATGTCATTCTGGGCAAGGCCGGTCGCTCGCGGCATCGCGGCATCCGGCCCATCAACCGCGGGGTGGTGCGGAATCCAGTGGATCATCCGAACGGTGGCGGGGCTGGCAAATCCAAGGGGGGCGGCGGCTGGCAACAGCTGACCTCGCCGTGGGGACTGTTGGCCAAGGGCTACAAGACCCGCGTGAAACGCAAACAATCCAACCGGTTTATCGTGGTGCGCCGCGACGGGCGGCCGATGAAGAACAAATAATTTTATGGGACGTTCGATTAAAAAGGGGCCGTTTGTCGAGCATCACCTGCTGGAGAAGATCCAGAAGGCGAAGGCCGCAAAATCCAAGGCGCCGATCAAAACCTGGTCGCGCCGCTCAATGATCACCCCCGAGTTTGTGGGGGTAACCTTTGCCGTGCATAACGGGAAGGTGTTCAATCCGGTGTTTGTGACGGAAAACATGGTGGGACATCGCCTGGGGGAATTTTCCCTGACGCGCACGTTCAAGAAGCATGGTGCGCACACGGCGAAAGCGGAGGCCAAGTAGGTTATGCAAGTCCACGCAATTCTTAAAAATGTGCCGATGTCCGCGCAGAAAGTGCGCGAGGTGGTGCGGCAGATTCAGGGCCTGCCGGCGCTGCAGGCGCAGGCGGTGCTGGCGGTCGTGCCGCGCAAATCGGCGCGCCTGGTGGCCAAGACGCTCAAATCGGCGATCGCCAATGCGGAGAACAACAACAAGGCCAAGCCGGAGTCCCTGGTGGTCAAGGAGGCCGTGGCTGGCGCGGCAACTTCCTTGAAGCGCGTCGTGCCGAAGGCGCGCGGATCGGCCGGGCCCATCATCAAGCGACGCAGCCACATCAAAATCACCTTGTCGGACGAGTAATATTATGGGGCAAAAAACCAATCCAATCGGCCTGCGGGTCGCGGTGAACAAAGACTGGCGTTCCAAGTGGTACTCCGCCAAGAAGGACTTTGGCAGCCTGCTCGCGGAGGATCGCAAAATCCGCACGATCCTGAAAAAGAAGCTCGAAGGCGCGGCGGTGCCGAAAATTTTGATCGAGCGCGCGGCAAGCCGCTGCCGCATCACGATTTTGACGGCGCGACCCGGGGTGGTGATCGGCCGCAAGGGATCGGAAATTGACAAGATCAAGGAGGATCTCAGCCGGATGACCGGCAAGGAAATTTACGTGGACATCCAGGAGGTGAAGTCTCCGGAGATTGACGCGCAATTGGTGGCGGAAAACGTGGCGTTGCAGCTGGAACGCCGGGTTTCCTTCCGGCGCGCGATGAAAAAGGTGGTGCAGACTGCGAAGGATTTTAAGGCGGAAGGCATCAAGATCCGTTGTGCGGGGCGACTGGGCGGGGCGGAAATCGCCCGGGTGGAAAAGTACCACTGGGGGCGCGTTCCGCTGCACACCCTGCGGGCGAACGTGGACTACGGTTTTGCCGAAGCCAACACCGTGTACGGCAAATTGGGTGTCAAGTGCTGGATTTGCAAGGGGGAGAACCAGCCGCACAAGGCCGCCAAGCCGGAGGCGGCGGCGGTGGCCGGTTGAGGAATGGAATTTGAGACGAGGAGACGAATATGCCTTTACAGCCAGCAAGAGTGAAGTATCGCAAAATGCACCGGGGCAACCGCGCGGGACTGGCGTACCGCGGCAGTACGGTGGCCTTTGGTGAGTACGGTCTGATGGCGTTGGAACGATGCTGGATGGACAGCAAACAACTCGAGGCGGCGCGTGTGGCGATCTCGCGCGAGATGAAACGCAACGGCAAATTGTGGATCCGGGTGTTTCCCCAAAAGTCGTTCACCAAAAAGCCGCTCGAAACCCGCATGGGCAAGGGCAAGGCGCCGGTGGAAGGCTGGGTGGCCGTGGTGCGCCCGGCCAACATACTGTTCGAGGTGGACGGCGTGCCGGAATCGGTGGCCCGCAACTGCCTGCGGCTGGCCGCCGCCAAACTGCCGATCAAGACCAAATTTGTTTCCCGGCATCAACGCGCCGCCTAGGCGCTGCCGGAGGAGGAGAATTATGAAGTTTTCGGAAATCAAAGACATGACGCTGACCGAAGCGCTCGCCAAGAGCCGGGATTTGCGTCTGGAAATGTTTAACCTGCGTTTGCAGCAGGCCAGCGCCCAGCTGGAGAAAACCGCCCGGTTGCGGACGTTGCGACGGGATATTGCGCGGCTCGAAACGCGGGCGTCGCAGTTGCGTAATTTGCAGCAGGCTTAACGGGGTAATCTGGTATGGCTGAAACAACTCAAACGGCAGAAAAACGCGGTCACCGCAAGGAGCGCGTGGGTGAGGTGATCTCGAACAAGATGGCCAAGACCATCGTGGTGCGCGTGGAGCGGCGGTTTCCGCATCCGCGGTTCAAGAAAGTGGTGAAGGCGTACAAGAAGTTCTACGCCCATGACGAACAGGCGGCGGCCAGGGTGGGCGACAAGGTGCGGATCGAGGAGACCCGGCCGCTGTCCAAGCTGAAGCGCTGGCGGCTGGTGGAGGTGGTGGAAAAGAGCGACGGCGTCGAGCGCGTTGCGGTTTGAGGTCAATTTTATGTTGCAAGTCCGTTCTCATCTGGATGTGGCTGATAACACGGGCGCGAAAGTGGCCTGGAACATCGGCGTGTTGGGGCGCAATCAAACCTACGCCGGCATTGGCGACGTGGTGAAGGTGCATATCAAGGATGCCGCGCCGGATGGGCAGGTGAAAAAGGGCGAGGTGCACAACGCCGTCATCGTGCGCACCCGGCAGGTCATCCGCCGGTCCGATGGCTCGTATCTGCGTTTCGACCGGAATGCCTGCGTCATCATTGACGCGGAGCATAATCCAAAGGGCACGCGCATTTTCGGCCCGGTTGCCCGCGAACTGCGCGAAAAGAAATTCATGAAGATCATTTCGCTGGCGCCGGAGGTTATTTGAGGTTATGAAGCGATTTCACGTAAAGAAAAATGACGAGGTGGTGGTGCTGTCCGGGGCGAGCAAAGGCAAGCGCGGGCGCATCATTCACGTGCTCGGCAAAAAGAGCCGCGTCATTGTGGAGGGGGTGGCCCTGATCAAGCGCCATACCCGCAAGAACCAACAAAACCCCCAGGGGGCCATCGTGGAGCGGGAAGGTTCGGTCCATGTTTCCAATGTGATGCTGGCCGCTGACTTTGACGCCCGGGCGGCGAAACGTGGGGGCAACCAAGCCAAGGCGTGACAATGAACCCAGGCGTCACGGCCCAAACCGTGACCGAAACACATGACATCCCGACTTTATAACAAATACGTCAATGAGGTGGTGCCGGCGCTGAAGGCCAAGCACAACTACCCCAATGTCCACCAAGTGCCCAAAATGGAAAAAATCGTGGTGAACATGGGCGTCAGTGCGGCGCTGGAAAAGGGCGCCCTCGAGGATGCGGCCAAGGACCTCACCTCCATCACCGGCCGCAAGCCGGCAATCAGCCGCTCCCGCAAGGCGATTGCGAATTTCAAGCTGCGCAAGGACCAGCCGATTGGCTGCCGCGTCACCTTGCGGCGGGACGCAATGTATGAGTTTTTCGATCGTTTGGTGGCGGTGACCCTGCCGCGCATCCGTGACTTCCGCGGCCTGTCGCCGCGCAAGTTCGACGGTCGCGGCAATTACACCTTTGGCATCGCCGACCAGTCCATTTTTCCAGAGATCGAACTGGAGAAGGTAAAGCGGCAGCAGGGCATGGACATCACGATTGTGACCAGCGCGACGAGTGACGCGCAGGCGTTGGATTTGTTGAAGCAGATGGGTTTCCCATTCGCAGAAAAGTAACAGCGAACGATTTATTTATGGCGAAGACAGCATGGTTGGAGCGCAACAAGCGCAAAGCAGCAACGGTTCAGAAATACGCCGCCAAACGCGCGGAATTGAAGGCCCGACGGGACTACGCCGGCCTGGCGAAACTGCCGCGTGATGCCAGCCCAACCCGGCTGGTGAACCGTTGTTCGATGACGGGGCGCCGCCATGGTTACCTCCGGAAATTCGGCTGCTCCCGGCTGACCTTCCGCGAAGCGGCGGCCAACGGACTGATCCCCGGGGTGGTCAAGGCCAGTTGGTAGTCCCTAAATTCCCAGCGAAAGAATAAGAGCCATTTCGAGTATGATTGATCCGATTGCCGACATGTTGACCCGGATTCGCAATGCGTCGCGGGCGTTGTTGCCGACCGTGCAGATTCCCCACTCCAAGTTGAAGGAAAGCCTGGCGCACCTTCTCAAGGCGGAAGGTTACATCTCCGAGGTGGCGGTCGAGAGCACCGGAAGGAAGACGCTCAAACTGCGCTTGAAATATGAAGGGAAGAAACCGGTCATCGAAGGTTTGCGGCGTGTCAGCCGCCCCGGCCTGCGCAATTACGTGGGGGCGGACGAGATGCCGCGGGTGCGCGGCGGGCTGGGGGTGGCGGTGCTTTCCACCTCCGAAGGCGTGATGACGGGACAGCAGGCCCGCAAGAAGAACATCGGCGGAGAAGTGCTTTGTTACGTTTGGTGAGGATTCATTTATGTCGCGTATTGGAAAATTACCGATTGCCATCCCGGCCAAGGTGAAGGTCGAGGTGAAAGGGCGGAAGGTGCATGTGGAGGGGCCGAAAGGCAAGCTGGACTGGGAACTGCCGCAACGCACCAGCCTCCAGGTGGAGGGCGACAAGGTGGTGGTCAAACGCGATGGCGATGATCCCCAGGCCCGGGCCCTGCATGGGTTGAGCCGGGCATTGGTCCACAACATGGTGAAGGGAGTGTCCGACGGTTTCAGCAAAAAACTCGAGATTCAGGGCGTGGGTTTCAAAGCTGCCGTTGCCGGGAAAGTGGTCAATTTGAACCTCGGATTTTCGCACCCGATTAATTACGACATTCCTGAGCAAATCAAGATCACGGTCGAAGAGAACACCAAGCTGACCATTGAAGGGCCGGACAAGGCGCTGGTTGGCAAGGTGGCTTCGGAAATCCGCGCCTACTATCCGCCCGAGCCCTACAAGGGCAAGGGCGTGCGGTATGCGGGTGAACATGTCCAACGCAAGGAAGGCAAGACGGTTCAATAATCATTGATTTAGTCGTCACGGCAAAAACCGTGGCATCAACAACATGCAAACGCAGAAGAAACGAAAGTTGCAGCAGCTGCGCCGTTGGCGGGTGCGCAAGAAAGTGGTGGGCACGGCCGAGCGGCCGCGGATGAGCGTGGTCTTTACCGGGATGCACATTTACGTGCAGTTCATTGATGACACCGTTGGTCGAACCCTGGCGGCCGCCTCCACCCGCAGCAAGACGTTGCGGGAACAAAAATTGGCGGCCAACGTGGCCGGCGCCAGGACGGTTGGCAGCGCGGCGGCGCGGGCGGCCTTGGACAAGGGCATCAAAGCCATCGTCTTCGACCGCGGCAGCGCCAAATATCATGGCAAAGTGAAGGCCTTGGCTGATGCGGCGCGCGAGACGGGATTACAATTCTAATTTTTATGGCGAACGAGTCCGAGACGGAAATCATTAACAAAGAGGAAGTCGAAAACGCATCGGCGAGCGAGGGCGCCCTGGCCCGCGGGCGCGGGGGACGCGGGGGGCGCGCCGGACGCGGCCGACGCGCCGATGCGCCCGAAGTGCGATTTGATGGTCCCGGTGGCGAGGAATTGATCGAGAAGGTCGTCTTCATCAATCGTTCGTCAAAAGTCGTCAAAGGGGGACGCCGGTTCAAATTCAGCGCGCTGGTGGTGGTGGGCGACAAAAAGGGGCGTGTGGGTCTGGGACTGGGCAAGGCCACCGAGGTCGCGGATGCCATCCGCCGGGGCGGGGAGGACGCCCGACGGCAAATGACGTTTGTCGCGCTGAAGGACACCACGATTCCCCACGAGGTTTATTCGGAGTTTGACGGGGCGCGTGTACTGTTGCGTCCCGCTTCGCCGGGAACGGGCATTATTGCCGGGAAGACGGTGCGGGCCGTTCTGGAATCGGCCGGCGTGCGCGACGTGCTGAGCAAGTCGTTGGGGTCGAAAAATGCCGCCAATGTGGTGAAGGCCACGTTGAGCGGGTTGCAGCAGCTGCGCTTGCGGCAGGACATTTTCAAGAGCCGTGGTTTGGAAGTCCGGGCGGCGGCCTCGGCTCCGGCCGGCAACTAATTTCTTATGCGTTTACATAATCTTAAACCGCGTCCGGGCGCTAAGCATCGGCGCAAGCGGATCGGACAGGGCGAATCCAGCGGTCGTGGCAAAACGGCGGGACGGGGTGGCAAGGGGCAGTCCGCCCGGTCCGGCAGTTCCATGCGGATCGGTTTTGAAGGCGGCCAGATGCCGTTGATTCGGCGCATTCCCAAGCGCGGTTTCAACAATGCGCGGTTCGCCACCCGCTATCTGCCGGTCAACGTAGAGGCTCTCAACGTGTTTGCCGAGGGGAGCCGGGTGGATGAAGCGGCGTTGCGCCAGAGCGGCCTGGTCAATGGCCGCGGGGACGGCGTCAAGGTGCTGGGGACCGGTGAATTGACGCGCAAGCTGACCGTGATCGCGCATGCGTTCAGCGCGGCGGCCCGGGCGAAGATTGAGGGTAAAGGCGGCACATGTGAACTGCTGACCGCGGCGCCCGTCGCGACGTCGCAGACCTAATCGCAGGATTTTCCATCATGCTTGGCAACCTCGTCCAGACATTCACCAACTGTTTCAAAATTCCGGAACTGAAGTCCCGGATTTTGTTTACCGTCATGCTGCTGGCCATAGCCCGACTCATTGCCTTCGTGCATGTGCCGGGCCTGAATGTCGAGGCGCTGGGCAAGTTTTTCGATTCCCATGCCGGCACCGGGGGGATGTTGGGGATGTACAACCTGTTTACGGGCGAGGCCATGAGCCATGGGGCGGTGGGCGCACTGGGGATCATGCCTTACATCAGCGCCACGATCATCCTGCAGTTGTTGACCGCGGTGATCCCCACCTTGAGCAAGCTGGCGCGCGAGGACGGCGGCCGCGTAAAAATCGTTCAGTATGGGCGATATCTAACCGTGGGCCTGTGTCTGGTGCAGGGGGGCATGATGGCGCTCAGTTGGGAAAACCCACAAACCATCTTCCAGGGCTGGAATTACGGGGACCTGGTGCTGCACAAGGACTACATCTGGTGGTACCGCGTGCAAACGGTGATTTTGTTGACGACGGGCACGATGTTGTTGATGTGGCTGGGAGAGCAAATCACCGACCGGGGCATTGGCAACGGAGTTTCCCTGCTCATCACGATCGGCATTATTGCCGCGTTGCCCGGCGCGGTGGGCCAGTTGAAGGAAATGTTCTGGCCCGGCGAGGGGATTGAGCGCACCCACGGCCTGATGGAGGCGGTGGCCATGATCGTGATGATGTTCCTGGTGGTGGGCGTGACGGTGGCGGTGACTCTGGGCCAAAGAAAAATTCCCGTGCAGTACGCCCAGCGGGCGGTGGGGCGAAAAATTTACGCCGGCCAGTCCTCCTTCATGCCGCTGCGGGTAAATTATTCCGGGGTCATGCCCGTGATTTTTGCGGCGGCAATTTTGATGTTCCCCCAAAAGCTGCTGTCCATGATTGGAGCGCGTTTCAATCTCAAGTTTTTCAACGACCTGGCCTACCTCCTGAACTACGGTTCGATTGGGTATTTGACGCTGTATGGATTGATGATCCTGTTCTTCTCCTATTTCTGGGTGGCCACGCAGTTCAACGAAATCCAGGTGGCGGACGATTTGAAGAAAAATGGTGGCTATATTCCCGGGGTGCGTCCGGGGCAGCCGACCAGTGAATTTTTACACAACACGATGAGCCGCATCACGCTGGCCGGGGCAATCTTCCTGACGGCCATTGCCATTTTTCCGATTTTACTGGGCGAGTGGCTGAAGATTCCCCCGGGCGTCTCGCACTTTTTCGGCGGCACGAGCTTGCTGATCATCGTGGGGGTGATGTTGGACACGATGCGGCAGGTCGAAGCGCATTTGTTGATGCGTCATTATGACGGCTTCCTGAAGAAGGGGAAGATGCGCGGGCGATTTTAGGACTGCACTGCGTCCTGAAGCGGAGCCGCCGGGTTGACGGCACGTCCGCGGAACGGGGCAGAAAGGTCAACGCAATCATGAGCCTCATCAAAAGCGGTCCCGAGCAGGAGCTGATGCGGGCGGCGGGGCTGCTGGCGGCGGAAGTACTGGACGACATTGCGGCGTTCATTCAACCCGGAGTCACGACGCTCCAGGTGGATGAGTTTGCGGGCGAGACCATGAAGCGGCGCGGCTGCCAGAGCGCCTTTTTGGGGTATCGGAAATACCCGCGGCATACTTGCTTGTCCGTGAACGAGGAAGTGGTTCACGGGTTGGCGGGGGAGCGGATATTGCGCTTCGGCGACATTGTCAGCATTGATTGCGGAGTGCGCTATGCGGGTTACGTGGGCGACACCGCCACCACCGTGGCCGTCGGGGGATGCAGTGCGGCGGCGCAGCGGTTGATGGATGTCACGCAACAGGCGCTCCACCAGGGCATCGCCCAGGCGGTCGCCGGAAATCGCGTCACGGATATTTCGCGCGCCGTACAAGATTTTGTCGAACGAAATGGGTTCAGCGTCGTGCGGGAATTTGTCGGCCATGGCGTGGGCCGGTCGGTGCATGAAGAGCCGCAAGTGCCTAACTTCGTGGATGTTGGGAGCAGTGCGAAGTTACGGGCCGGAATGACGATTGCGATTGAGCCCATGGTGAATATGGGGCGTCCGGACGTCAAAATCCTGAAAGACGGCTGGACAGTAGTGACGCAAGATGGTTCACTCTCTGCCCATTTTGAGCATACGGTGCTCATTACGACCGGAGCACCGGAAATTTTGACATGTGTGCGGACGCCTTCCGGGTCGAAGGGCGCGTGATTGCGGCCCTGCCCAACGGCACGTTCCGGGTGGAACTTGCCAATGGGCACCAGGTACTGGCGTTTGCGGCAGGCCGGCAGAAGTACAAGTTTGCCGGCGTGCAACCGGGCGACAGGGTGACCATGCAATTAACGCCCTTTGATTTGTCCACCGGTCGGTTGGTAGATGGAGAATTGAGTTAACATGAAAGTTCGAGCCTCGGTAAAAAAGCTGTGCGAACGCTGCAAAATGGTGCGTCGCCGTGGCGTCCTGCGCGTCATTTGCACAAACAAGCGTCATAAACAACGTCAAGGATAATCAAGTATGGCCCGCATCATTGGAGTGGAAATCCCCCCGAACAAGCGCATTGATATCGCGCTGCGCTACATCTATGGCATTGGGCCGGTCAATGCCCTGGAGATTCTCGAACGCACCAACATTGATCCGTCCATCCGCGCGAAGGATTTGACCGAGGCGCAACTGTCCCAGATCGTGCGCGCGATCCAGGACGGCAAGTACGTGATCGAAGGGGATCTGCGCCGCGAACTTGGACTGAACCTGCGCCGGTTGCAGGCAATCAAGTGCTACCGCGGCATCCGGCATTTGCGCAGCCTGCCGGTGCGCGGGCAGCGCACCCAAACCAATGCCCGCACCCGCAAGGGGCCGCGCAAGACGGTCGGGGTGCAACGGAACCCGAACGCCAAGACGGGCATTCACTAAACCTGGATTTTTATGGCTGACGAAACGAAGAAGAAACCCGCCCCGGCTGACGAAGCCGGTACGGAAGTGTCCGCCCCGGCACCCGGGGAGGCCAAGGTGAAGAAGGCGGCCACCGCAACCGCGGCGGCCGCTCCCGCCGCCGCCGCCGCGGCGCCCACCGCTGCAGAACTGCTCGGCGAGGATGCCGGCGCCAAGAAGATCATCAAGGCCAAGCATGCCAAGAACGTAACCGCCGGCATTGCCAATATTCTGGCCACGTTCAACAACACCCAGGTCTCCATCACCGATATGCACGGCAATCTGATCGGCTGGTCCGCAGCGGGCCGGGTGGGATTCAAAGGCTCCCGGAAAAGCACCGCCTACGCCGCGCAAATGGTGGCCCAGGACGCCGCCCGCCAGGCCATGGCGCACGGCATGAAGGAAGTGGAAGTGCGGGTCAAGGGGCCGGGATCGGGGCGGGAATCCGCAATCCGCGCCCTGCAGGCAATCGGGTTGGACATCAGCTCGATCAAGGACGTGACGCCGGTGCCGCATAACGGCTGCCGTCCGCGCAAGAAACGCCGCGTCTAAACCGGAAACCCAAATCGCATTCATCATTTTCTATGGCTCGTTACAAAGGTCCTCGCGTTCGCATCAGTCGCCGCTTCGGCATTCCGATGTTTGGCCCGACAAAATATCTTGAGCGGCGTAATTATCCGCCCGGAGTTCATGGTCCCAAATCCCGGCGCAAGCTGACGGATTACGGCCTGGGCCTGGTGGAAAAGCAAAAGCTGCGCTATTACTACGGCCTGCTGGAGCGCCAGTTTCGCGGCGTTTATGAGAAGGCCTTGCGGCGCCGTGGTGTGACCGGCGAACACATGTTGCAAATTTTGGAGACCCGGCTGGATAATGTCGTCCATCACCTGGGGTTCGGCACGACCCGTGCCGCTGCGCGACAGATGGTTGCGCATGGTCATATTACCGTGAATGGCCGCAAGGTCAGCATTCCGTCGTACGCCCTCAAGGTCAATGACGTGGTCGCGGTCAAGGACACCACGGTGTCCCGGCAGATGGCCACGCGGGCCATGGAATTGTCCACGAGCCGGGCGGTGCCGGACTGGCTGGCCTTGAACAAGGATGAATTCAAGGGCGTGGTGATGCGCATCCCCACCCGGGAGGAGATCAATCCCGTTGCCAACGAACAGGCCGTCGTCGAATTTTATTCCCGTTAACCCTGAACCCGTTCCGCTGTGGCGGAACTTTGAAACACAATTATACGGACGTCGCCACCGGGGGGAATAGCGGCGGTGGCGTCAGATTAAAATTGTTGAAAGGAAATCATGCCAGTACGTCTCGGTCGTTTTGAAATGCCCAAGCGCTTGACCAAGGAAGAGGCAAGCGCGACGGATGTGTATGCCAAGTTTGTGGCCGAACCGTTTGAAACCGGTTATGGCCACACCATCGGCAACTCGCTGCGGCGCGTGCTCCTGAGTTCGCTGGAGGGAGCCGCCATCACCGCCATCAAAATTGACGGCGCCATGCACGAGTTCGCCACCGTGGAAGGCGTGGTGGAGGACGTTACGGAAATTGTCTTGAACCTGAAGAAGTTGAAGTTCAAGGCCCACGCGCGGGATGAGCAGGTGCTGCTGCTCTCGGTGAACAAGGAGGGAGCAGTCACCGCCGGGGACATCCAGCTCAACCAGAACATCGAACTGGTCAATCCCGGGGAGGTCATTTGCACGCTCGATAAAAAGAAAAAGCTGGAGATGGAGCTGACGGTGAAAATCGGACGCGGCTTTTTGACGGGGGATGAAAACAAGAAAGCCGGGCAGGCCATCGGGGTGATTGCGATTGATTCGCTGTTTTCGCCAGTGACGCGGGTACGCTACGCGGTGGAGGCGGCCCGCGTGGGCAACCGGACCGATTACGATCGCCTGATCCTCGAGATCTGGACCGATGGCCGCATTACACCGGATGACGCCTTGACACAGGCTTCTGCGATTCTTGCGCATCACCTGGACGTTTTTGTGGGTTACGACAAGAACGCCGTGGAATTTGAGGAGACGGTGAACCGGCAGGACGACGAGAAGGTGAAGCTCAAGAAACTGCTCAATATGAGCGTCAACGAAATTGAACTGAGCGTGCGGGCTGCCAACTGCTTGAACAACGCGAACATCACCACCGTGGGGCAGCTGGCCATGAAGTCGGAATCCGAGATGTTGAAATACCGCAATTTCGGCAAAAAATCGCTCAATGAAATCAAGGACAAGCTGGTCGGGCTGGGACTGTCCCTGGGGATGACTTTTGAACCCGGCTTGATTGACGGGCCGAAAGACGAAACCAAAACGTTGTAAATTTTATGCGACACCTGAAAAAAACGGCGAAACTGGGCCGCCAGTTCGAGCATCGCAACGCGATGCTGGCAAACATGGTGTGCAGTTTGATCAAGCATAAGCGCATTACCACCACGCTGGCCCGGGCCCGGGCCGCCCGCCCGGTGGCGGAGAAAATGGTCACCCTGGGCAAAAAAGGCACGCTGCAGGCACGCCGTCTGGCCGCCGCCCGGTTGCGTACCCGTGGCCCCTCCGGCCCCTTGAGCAAGGCCGAGAAGCAAAAATGGCGCGCCAATGAAGACGTCCTGCGCATCCTGTTCGATGACATCGCTCCTGCCTTCAAGGGCCGCGTGGGCGGGTACACCCGGATCGTCAAACTGGAGCAGCGCCCCGGCGACGCGGCGCCCAAAGCCATTCTGGAATGGGTGGATGAGTTGGTTGCCACGGCGCCCGCCGCCCCGGCAAAGGAGGCGGACAAAAAAACCGCTGCCGCCAAGTAATTTTACTCCGTTTCACCACCAGCCCGCTGACTCAGCGGGCTTTTTTTTCGGAGGATTGAGCTGCCGGAAATCCTCGCCCATGCTGCCGTTCGGGGCATGGGCAGCGCTCCGCCGGCGGGTGGGTCAACTGGCGGACTACCCGGGGAGAGGAGTCCCGGGGAAACGTTCGAGAATGCGGCGCCGCACCAAAGCCTCATGATCAGGCTGCAAGCGACGCCGCGTTATCAAGCGCTGGACGGCATCCAGCAACAACAGCCAGTCTTCGAGTGGCGGCTCGGGGACGGGCTGCCACTGATCGAAGCGCCGCGCCCGATGCCAGAACCGCCATTCACCACCCACGCGCTGGGCGGTGACTTGCAGCTTTTCCCCGGTTTCCGTAACCCGTTTCCAGCTGATTTCGGCTTTGGGCATAGAACGAGGCTCTGGACGGGGGCAGGCGGTGTGGGGTGATGCCGGAAGGGATGTGCGCCCGCACTGCCGGAATCAGGGACGATCGATTCCGGCAACCGCCATGGCGGCGATGCCTTCTTCGCGCCCGATAAAACCCAGCTGTTCGTTGGTGGTGGCCTTGATGCCGATCCGCGTTTCGGCAAGGTTTAATGCCCCGGCGATGCATTTCTTCATGGCCGCGATATGTGGATAAATTTTCGGTGCCTGCGCAATGACCGTGGCGTCCACGTTGACGATCCGGCTCTGGCGCTCCGTCACCTTTTGCGCCACCGCCTCCAGAAATATCCGGCTGGGGGCATCGCGCCAGCGCGGGTCCGTGTTGGGGAAAAAATGGCCGATGTCGCCTTCGCCCAACGCGCCCAGCAGGGCATCACATACGGCGTGGAGCAGCACGTCCGCATCCGAATGCCCCTCCAGGCCCTGGGTGTGGGGGATTTCCACGCCGCCGAGCACCAGCTTGCGGCCCGCCACCAGTTGATGAACATCATAACCAATCCCGACATGAACCATGACAGCAGGCTAGGGTGAAAGCCTTTCGCGACCAAGTCTAATTCCCACCCGGGTGCGGGCGGGGGGCCGCCGGGGGGGAGCGTTTTCCGACTAATCCGTCTGGGGCGTTCCGAAGGCGCCAATCGCGCGCTCCAACCTGGCGATGGCCACCGCGTAATCGTATTCCGCCTGGATCTGAGTGGTGCGGGCTTCGGTCAGGGCGGTTTCCGCCGTGAGCACGTCCAATTGCGTGGCCGTGCCGGCGGCGGCGCGGGATTGGGCCAGCCGCAGAGCCTCCTCGGCTTGTTCCTGCACCTTCTTCTGGGACTCCAGCACTTCACGGGCGCTGATGAACACCGTGTAGGTGGTGCGCACCTCGAGTTCGATGCGGCTGCTCGCGTCGTCGATCTCCACACGGCTGCGTTCATGGGCGGCTTTGGCCTGCGCCACCTTGCCCCGCGTGGCCAGTCCGTCAAAAATATACCAGTTCATGCGCACCCCGACCTGCCAGCCGTCGGCCGTGTCGCTCAAGTCGGTGGTCAGGCTCGAATCGCGCCAGCCCCAGCCCGCGAATCCTTGCAGACTTGGCAGCCGCCCGCTCCGGGCGGTGATGATGTCCTCCTGGCGCAACTGCGCGGATTTGCGGAGCGCCTCCAATTCGGTGCGCCGCTCCAGCGCTTGAACAATGGCGGCGGGTAATTGAATGTCAACAGGCGCGGTCGCCAGGCTGTCCGAAAGGTGCAGCGGAATCGTTTCCCACATCTCCCGCGGGAAATGGTCGCCGAGCAGCTGGGCGAGGTTGCTTTGCGCGATGCGATGCGTGTTGCGCGCGCGAATCAACAGCGGCCGGGCATTGGCCACGGCCACTTCCGCGCGCAGGACGTTGAAGCGCGGCACCGTGCCGGCGTCATACCGGTGCTGTTCATCCTGCAGTTCCTGGGTCAGGAGATTGACGGAAGCTTCGCGCACCACGATTTGCTGGTGGGCGAGCAGGACGTCGTAATAGGCGATGCGCGTGGCCAGCAGGGTGTCTGCGACGAGCGTTTGGTGTTCAAGCAGAGCCTGTTCCTTGATGAGTTTGGCGGCGCGCACCGCGGAGAGCAGTCGCCCGCCTTCAAAGAGGGATTGTACAATTTGAATGTTTGCGCTCCAGTTCTGGCGGTCGATCACCTGCCCGGGGTAGAACGCTTCCAGCGCCCGCCGGTCCGTATCAGTGTAACTGCCGGAAGATTGAATTTTCGGAATCGTCACCGCGCGGGTTTGTAGCGAGACACCGGTTGCCGCTTCCACGTTTTGCCGGGACTGCAGGATGGTGCGGTTCTGTTGCAGTGCCAGGTTGAGGGCGTCGGCCAGGGACAACGGTCGCTGCCACCAGGCCGGCGGGTTGGTGGAATTGGCCGCTGCGCCGCTGACGACGGGTGCCAGCAGCAGCCACAACAGGTTCAAGACCGCCAATGTTCTGACGGGGGGGCGGGCGCCGATGCAGTGGTCGTTCATAACGCAGACAAGCCGGGCGGGATTATGCGGAAAACCCGGCTTCCGGCTCAATCTTTTGTTGCAAGGACGGCGGCAGCCAGCCCGCGCGCCTGTTGCACCAGCAGCAGGTCGTCCGCGAGCGAACCGAAGCGGAAGGAGGGCAGGCCGCTTTGTTGCTGCCCCAGCAGTTCACCCGGCCCGCGAAGCCGCAAATCCGCCTCGGCAATGCGGAAACCGTCCGTCGTTTCGACCAGGGTTTGCAGGCGCTCGCGCGCGGTGGGATCGGGCGCATCGGAAAGGAGAATGCAATAGCTGGTTTCCGTGCCCCGGCCAATCCGCCCCCGTAACTGGTGCAGCTGGGACAGCCCGAAGGCCTCGGCGTTTTCAATCAGCATGACGGAGGCATTGGCGACATCCACACCGACTTCGATCAAGGAGGTGGCCAGCAACACGTGCAAGGTGCGGTTGCGGAACCCGGCCATCGTGCGTTCGTTTTCCTCCGGCTTGAGGCGGCCGTGCAGCAGGCCGATCCGGAAGGGGGCAAGTTGCTCGCGCAACCCCTTCCATTCTTTGGTGACCGCTTTCAGGCCGTCCGCATTGTCTTCCACGCGCGGATAAACCACGTAAGCCTGACGGCCAAGGCGGAGTTGCTGGCGGAGAAATGCCCAGACCTGCGGCCGGCGCGCCGAGCTGCGAAGAAAGGTCTTAATCGCGCCACGTCCCGCGGGGGGGCGGTCGATGAGGGAAAGATCCAGGTCGCCGTAAAGCGTCAATCCCAGCGTGCGCGGGATGGGGGTGGCGGTCATCACCAACAGGTGTGGATAATTGCCCTTGCGGACGAGTTGCTCGCGTTGCGCCACGCCAAACTTGTGCTGTTCGTCGATCACCACCAGCCCCAGCCGAGACAGGACGAAGCCCCGGGCAACCAGGGCGTGCGTGCCGATGTACAGCGTCGGGGGGGGCGCGGGATGGGAGGAGGGGGCGGCTGCCGGACGGGCGGAGGTTTTGTTGGCGCCTGTGTGCAGCGCCACCGGCACTCCCAGCGGTGCGAACCACCGCGAAAAATTATGGTGATGCTGTGCGGCGAGAATTTCGGTTGGCGCCATGAGCGCGACGTTGAAACCACTTTCCACCGCCATCAACGCCGTGGCGGCCGCCACCACGGTTTTACCGGAGCCGACGTCGCCTTGCAGCAGACGCCGCATCGGGTGCGCGCCGCCCATGTCGTTTCGGATCTCCCGGAGGACCCGCGTTTGCGCGGGGGTGAGCGGGAAGCCAAGGCTGGCGAGGAATGGTTTGATGAGGCGATTGGTGCCGGCGCAGGGCCGTGCGCCGGCGCGGGCTTCGAACCTTTTGCGGCGCGACAGAATTTCCAGCTGCAACGCGACAAATTCATCCAGCGCCAGTCTTTGCCGCGCGGCTTCGGCATCGGCGAGTTCGTCCGGAAAATGCAGCTGGCGAATGGCCCGGGCGCGCGGCCATTGGTCCAGGGCGACGACGGACGGGGGGGAGAGGTCTGGCGGAGGCTGCGCCGCCAGCCGGCGTCCCCATTCCGGTTCCGTGAGGGCGGCGGCGTAATGTTCGAGGGCGCGCCAGATGAGGCTGCGCATCACCCGGGCGGTGATTCCTTCCGTCAGGGGATGAACCGGAACGATGCGATTGACGTGGATGAAATCGTCCTCTCCGGACTCGATGAATTCCGTTTCCGGATGTTCAAACGTCCGGGGACGCAGCGATCCGGTTTTTCCAAAGGCCAGAACTTCGCGGTCGCGGACGAAGTAGTTTTCCATCCACGGTTGGGCCCGCCACCAGCGCAAATGCAGATGAGCCGTGCCGTCGTCCAATACGCATTCAAACAAGCGGCGCGCCCCGTGGCGGAAATTTTTGCCGCCGGCAGCGATGATTTTTCCGCGCACCGTGGCCGCCTCACCTGCTTTGAGTTCGCGGATGGCCACAAGCTTCCGACGGTCTTCATAGCGGCGCGGCCGGTGTAACAGCAGCTCTCCGATGCGGGTGATGCCCAGCCGGCCCAGCAGCTGTGCGCGTTCCGCCCCGACACCCCGGAGACACGTGATGGGGGCGGCGAGCGGATCAGCATGGTCACCCGGAGTTGCCACAGGCGCACGATATGCGCTTCACCGGAGGCGCCAAAGCTTAAAGTCAGTGACGGGAAGCGGGGGCGAACGGATCGCTCAATTGAGCGGCGGCGCTATTGACCCTTGGCCGAACTGGGAAAGTCTTTGACCAGATATTCCACCAGGGAGGCAATCTGCGCATCGGAGAGCGGTCCACCCTGGGATTGTGCAAAGGCCGGCATCAGGGTGCCGGGTTTCCCATTGATGATGAAAAAGCGCCAGTACTCCGCATCGGTGGGGGGCGGGAGGCGATGCAAGTCGGTCACCATGGAGGCGCGATGCTCGGCGTCATGACAAATGCCGCAGGCGGCGGTGTACAGTTCCTTGCCGGTTTTCCCGATCAACGGTTCAACGTGACAACGCGCGCAGTCTCCATGGAACACCGCCTGGCGGTTTGCCAGCGCAATTTGCTGATTGCGCGTGCGATCCGCGCCCATGGTCAGGGTGCTGGTCTGCCGGTCCGGAATGATGCTGGTCACAAGCAACGTTTTTTGTCCGCGATCGGAGTGAATGGTGACGGTTTTGGTGACGCTGCCAAATTTGCCGGCAATGTTCATGTTGATCGGGATTTGCGCCACTTGCTTGGGCGCCAGCACCATGGGCAATTGGATCTTTGCCGTGGTGCAACCGCAGGAGGTTTGCACGTGCTGGATCGTGACTTCCTGCGGTGACACATTGGTGATGTTAAAGACAAAGGCGCCGTTTTGTTCACCGGCTGCGGCATGATACTCCTTCTTCTCGGCATCAAACGCCAGAATGCCATCGGCGAGGGGTTGGTTTGCCAGGGCCGGCCGCTGGACCGCCGGATGCATGATGCGGGGCGGCGGCGGCATCGGCATCGGCTGGGTCGGAATGGGAATGCCGGGCGGCGGCGGGGTGGAGTTGGTGGCGGGTACGGACCAGGGCTGCCCAAAGACATTCGGCGCGAGGCAGGTCCCAAGTAACAGGCAGGTGACGGCCGGAATTTTCATAACCGAGATGACGGGGAGTTTATGCCAAAAGCGGCGGCTTGACGAGCGGGAAAGCGGATGGTTCATGAGGTCGTTCAGTCGCCGGTCAGCGTCAATTCGACCAGCACCGGGAAATGGTCGCTCGGGAACTGGTGCTCCTGATGTGCAATCAAAATTTCACCGCGCGTGACCTGCACCGGGCCGCGCGTCAAAATCCAGTCAATGCGGTTTCCCTGCCAGACGGGCGGCCGGTAATTATTGAAGGTGTTGACGCCGTCGTTGACGCGCTCCGGGGCGGCGCGCCAGGTGTCCGAGAAAAACCCGTCTCCGGTCAGCAGCGTGTAAACCCGGTTGCGCTCCGCGGCGGCATTGAAGTCCCCGGTGACCAGCACCGGCCGGGACGTGTTCAATTCCTGCACCCGCCGGCGCAGCAACTCCGCGCTTTTCTCCCGGGAGAGTTGCACGATGTGATCAAAATGGGTGTTGAAGAAGAAAAATTGCCGGTCGGTGGCCCGGTCCCGGAACTCCAGCCACGTCACCATGCGGCGGACTTGGTTGCCCCAAGTGGTGGAACCCGGCACCGCGGGGGTGTCGGACAACCAGAAATGGTTGGTGGATAACGCCTCCAGGCGCGCCGGGCGATAGAAGACCGCCATGAATTCGCCTGCAGTTTTGCCGTCGTCGCGGCCCACCCCCGTCCACTGATAGTCCGGCAGATCGTGCGCCAGCTCCTGCAACTGGCGGTACAGGCCCTCCTGCGTGCCGATGAGATCCGGTGCGGCGTTGGTCAGCAACTGGTGCATGAGCGGTCGCCGATTTGCCCAGACATTGAGGCCGTCGGAAGCCGTGCCGTAACGCAGGTTGTAGGTCATGACCCGCAGCGGGGGAGCGGAGTTGGTGGCCGCCGGGAGCGTGGGGAGCAGGCAGGAGATCAGCACCCCGGCAAATGAGCAGCGAAGTAAGCGCATGGTTTTATGGACGTGAAAAGATCAACTGCGATTCAAAGCGCTCAGTACCGCATGCACGGAGGCCAGTTCAATATTGGTATCCACGCCTGCGCCCCAACGGGTTTTGCCGTCCGCCTGTTTGATTTGGATGTAGGCAATGGCGCTGGCCGTTTCGCCGGCACTCAACGCGTGCTCGCTGTAGTGGGTGATTTCGAAGCGCAGATCGCACGTCCGGCTGAATCCGTTGACCAGGGCGGCCAACGGGCCGTTTCCTTCGCCGGTGAATTCCACCGGCTGTCCGTGGTGGCGAAGGCGCGCTTTGCACTTCACCCCGCCGTTGCGGCTTTCCGTCTCGAAACCCAGCAATTGCCAGGGGGCATGACGCTCAATGTATTCGCGCCAGAACATCGCCTTCAGCTCTGCGCCGCTGACCTCGCGGCCGAGCCGGTCCACCTCGTCATTGGCAATGGGCCCAAACTCCCGCTGAAAATCCTTGGGCAACTCGATGCCGTATTCGCTCTCCAGCAAATACGCCACGCCGCCCTTGCCCGACTGGCTGTTCACGCGGATGACTTCACGATACTCACGGCCGATGTCGCGTGGGTCAATGGTGAGGTACGGCACGTCCCAGTGTTGCAGCTCGGACTTCGCCGTGCCGGTGGACGTGGACGATTGCAATTCAATTTGCTTGTCCTCCCATTCGGCCAGCCCTTTCTTGATCGCGTCCTGGTGCGAGCCGCTGAACGCGGTGAAGACCAGCTCGCCCGCGTACGGCTGGCGCGGCGGCACGGTCATGCCGGTGCAGCGCTCGTAAACGGCGCGCACCGCGTTCAGGTTGGAGAAATCCAGCTGCGGATCAATGCCGTGCATGTAAAGATTCAAGCCGACGGCCACCACGTCCAAGTTGCCGGTGCGCTCGCCATTGCCAAACAACGTGCCTTCCACGCGTTCGGCGCCGGCCAGCAATCCCAGTTCGGTCGCCGCCACGCCGGTGCCCCGATCGTTGTGCGTGTGCAAACTCACAATGAGCGAATCGCGATTTTTGATGTGGCGGCAGATCCACTCGATCTGGTCCGCGTACACATTCGGCATGGCCACTTCCACCGTGTCCGGCAGATTTAAAATCATTTTGCGCTGCGGGGTGGGTTGCCAGACGTCCATGACCGCCTCGGAGATGTCCCGGGCGAACTCGACTTCGGTGGCGGAAAAACTCTCCGGCGAATACTGCAACATGATTTCGGTGCCGCGCAACCGTTCCAACCGCTCCTTGATTAATTGCGCCCCCCGTACGGCGACCCGCACGATTTCCGGCCTGGACATGCCAAACACCACACGGCGTTGCGCCGGTGAAGTGGAGTTGTAGAGGTGGATGATCACCCGCTTGGCGCCCACCAGCGATTCGACGGTGCGCTCAATCAAATCCTCACGCGCCTGCACCAGCACCTGCAACCACACGTCCTCCGGCGCGCGTTGCTCCTCAATCAACCGGCGGTTGAACGTGAACTCGGTGTTCGAGGCGGATGGAAAACCCACCTCGATTTCCTTGAACCCCACCTTGACCAGCGTATTGAACAGCTCGAGTTTCTGGCCGACGTTCATCGGCACGGCCAGCGCCTGGTTGCCATCGCGCAAATCCACGCTGCACCACCGGGGCGCGGCCGTGATGACGCGGCCGGGCCATTGCCGGTCCGGCAGGTTCACCGGCGGAAACGGACGGTATTTCTGAGACGGATCTTTCAACATGTGCTGGCGAGTTTATGGTGATGCACGGTCATTTTGGCAAAACAAAACCCCACCGCCGCTGGGCAGTGGGGCTCGAAAATTCCGGAACCGATCAGAACCCAACCGCCGCGTTGTTCAGTCGCAGCGCGCCTGGCAGCAGGTTCAGATTCAGCATTCCGATCACGCGGGCACAGTAGCGCGGAACCCGGCGCCCGGTCAATCAAATTTTCCGGACTGTGGCGTGTCCCGGCCCGGGCGCGGTCGCCTCACAGTTGCGTCTGCCGGGGTTTGGCGCCAGACTCGGTCTGATGAAGTTGCCTTCCGTTCTGCTGCAATTCGTAAAACGGTCGTCCCTGCTGACGGCGGGTTGCTCAGCCGCGTTGCGGCGTGGGCGAGGGCTGATCGTGCCGGCCCTGATGTTCGGTTGCGCGCCTCCGACCCCGGCCGAGGTGGTGCGTTTGGGAAATGCGCAGTTGCAGATCGGGATCGAACCGCGCCTGGGGCACCTGGTGGAATTGGTGGACGGGGCGACGGGGCACAATTTTATTCAGACCACCAATCTGGGCGCGCTCTGGGAGCTTGAGCTTTCCGGTGGCGCGGAACCGGTGTTGCACCCGGCCCGGGCGCGCTCTTTTGCCTCGCGGGCATTGACCGGGGTCGCGGCGCATGAGCTGGTTTGGAGTGATTTCGATGTGGTCGCGGCGCCGCGATTGCAGGTGCGGGTGCATATTGCCTTTGAGGTGGACCAGCCGATGAGTCGTTGGGGGCTGGCAGTGGAGGGTTTGGGGGGATTGCGCTTGGGAGCGATCCGGTTTCCCCGCGTCATCAACCTGCAAGCACAGCCGGCGGAGCGGCTGGCGGTGCCGGTCTGGATGGGGCAACAGGCGGCGAACCCGCGCGCCTTGTTGTCCCCTGTTCAGGGGCCGCCGCAGCGTTGGGAGTGGCATTATCCGGGATTGCTTTCCTTGCAGTGTCTGGCGCTCACCAGTGCGGGCGGGGTCAGTTGTTATCTGGCCTGCGATGACGCGGGCGATTATCTGAAAGATTTTGCCGCGTTTGCCACGACCAATGCCGATTTGAATCTGGAGATTCGTCATCGCCCGGAGCCGGCGCAAAATCCGGCGCAGCGTTATGAGCTGCCGTATTCCGTGGTGCTGGGAAGTTTTCGTGGCGATTGGTTTCAAGCGGCCGAGCGTTATCGTGCCTGGGCCACCAATCAATCGTGGGCGCACGCGAGCCGGCTGCAGAACGGCCTGGCGCCGGCGTGGGTGACCAATACCGCGCTCTGGGTGTGGAATCGCGGTGCGTCACCGGGAGTGATCGAGCCGGCCATCGCCCTGCAACGCGCGCTGGGTTTGCCGGTCAGCGTCTTCTGGCATTGGTGGCACGGTTGCGCCTACGACACCGGTTTCCCGGAATACCTACCGCCCCGCGAGGGGGAAGCGGCGTTTCGCGCCGCGTTGCAGACCGCTCACGCTCATGACGTGCGGGCGATTGTGTACATGAACCAGCGGCTCTGGGGCATGACGACGGCGAGCTGGACCAATGAAAACGCTGCGCGCTTTGCGGTAAAGGCGGCCGACGGCCAGATTCATCCGGAGGTTTACAACACGTTCAGCAAGCTGCCTTGCGCTTCGATGTGCATGGGCACGGAGTTTTGGCGACATAAATATGCCAGCCTCGCCACGGCCGCGTTTCGCGGGCTGGGGGTGGACGGCATTTACATGGACCAGGCCTGTTCGAGTCTGGCTTGTTACGATCCCGCGCACGGCCACTCCTTGGGCAGCGGCACGTATTGGATGCGGGGCTTTCAAAAACTCGCCGCCGCCATCCGCCAGCAAAATCAAGTGCGCGCCGGCCCGGCGCTGGCGGGCGAGGGATGCGGCGAAAACTGGCTGCCGCATCTGGACCTGATGCTGGCGCTGCAGGTAAGCCGCGAACGCTACGCTGGCGCGGATGGCTGGGAGACCATTCCGTTTTTTCACGCCGTGTATCACGACTACGCGATTTTCTTCGGCAACTACTCGTCGCTGACCGCGCCGCCCTACGACGAGTTATGGCCTGCAGAGTTCGCTCCCAAGGAGCCGTTGAAATTATTGGATCGGAAATTCGCCACGCAGTTTCGCCTGGAACAGGCGCGGGCGTTTATTTGGGGACAACAACCCACGCTGGCCAATTTCCGCACCAATCAACTGACGGAGCGGGCCGAGGAATTGGCGTTTGTTTTGAAACTGGCGCGGTTGCGCGCGCAGGCGCTGCCGTACCTGCTACACGGCCAATTATTGCCGCCGCCGGAATACGCCGACGCGGCCACGGTAATTCCGATGTCGCGGCTCTCGATTTACGCCGGTCAACAAGGCGGCGTCCGTGAGTTTGAGCAGTCTGAACCCTTGCTCCATGCCGCCACCTGGCGCGCGCGCGACGGCGCGATTGCCGTGGTGGTCGTCAATATTGGTGCAACCCCGATGGCCCCCCGCCTCACGCTGGATCGCCAGCAGCATCACTTGCCGGCCACGGGGCGGATTCAGCGCACGGATGCAAGCGGGCGCAGGCAAGTCGGCGCATTCGCCGGACGGGAAGTGGTGCTCCAGCCGGCGCTGGCGGCGGCCGACGCCTGCATCCTGGAGTTGCGGGCGGATTGACCCGTGGCCGGGCAACGGGACCGCGGCTGAACGCGCCCCGACCTTCCACCGCCCCGCGGCGAGGGAAAACGCCTCGATTTTCCTTTGCACTGGCCGGGCTTTTTCAGTTGAGTAATTCCCGTGATCGGCCACCTGCTCAAGCCGGAGCTGGAAGAGTTGATTCGCAAACGCGACTTCAACCAGCTGCGGGCGGCGTTGTCGGGTTTTCCAGCCCAGGACCTGGCGGAGATCTTCGCGGATTTGACCGCCGACGAAGAAGCGGTGCTGTTGCGGATCCTGCCGCGCGACCTGGCGGCGGAGGTGTTTGAGAACCTGCCGGTGGAACATCAGGAGCCTTTGTTGCAGGCGTTGGGCAGCGAACAGGTGGCCCAAATTTTGCACGACCTTTCTGCCGACGACCGCACGGCGTTGCTGGAGGAACTGCCCGCCGCAGTGACGCAGAGATTGCTCAACCTGCTCACGCCGGAGCAGCGCAAGATCGCCACCGCCCTGTTGGGCTACCCCAAGGACTCCATCGGGCGGCGCATGACACCCGAGTATGTGGCGATCCAGCAGGACTGGACGGTGGCCGAGGTGCTCGCGCAGCTGCGCCAGCAACCCGACAAGTGCGAAACCATCAGCCAGCTGTACGTGGTGGACGCGCGCGGGCGGCTTGTGGATTACGTGCGCCTGCGCAAACTGGTGGTTGCCCCGCTGGAGTCGCCCGTGTCCGCCTGCCTGGAAAACCAGCGGATTTTTTTGCGCGCCATGGCGGACCAGGAGACTGCCGTGGCCGCCTTCAAAAAATATGACACCACCATTTTGCCGGTGGTGGATTCCAATGAGGTGCTGGTGGGGGTCGTCACCGTGGACGACGTCCTGGACGTGGCGGAAATCGAGGCCACCGAAGACATGCAAAAGCTCGGCGGTGTGGAAGCGTTTGAGGCGTCGTATCTGCGGCTGAGCCTGTTGCAAATGGTGCGCAAACGCGCGGGCTGGCTCGCGGTCCTGTTCATTGGCGAAATGTTCACCGCCACCGCGATGGGATATTTCGAGAAGGAAATTGAGCGCGCGGCCGTGCTGGCGGTGTTTCTGCCGTTGATTCTGTCGAGCGGTGGCAACTCCGGCTCCCAGGCGACCACGTTGATCATTCGCGCGATGGCGCTGGGGGATGTGTTGTTGCGGGACTGGTGGCGCGTCTTCCGGCGTGAGGTGACCACGGGCTTTTTGCTGGGGTGCATCCTCGCCGCGGTGGGGATGGTGCGGATCCTTATCTGGCAATGGGTGGGTCTCAAAGACTACGGGGCGGCGCATTTTGAGCTGGCGCTTGCGGTGGGTGGCAGTCTGGTGGGCGTGGTGTTGTGGGGCAGTCTGATGGGGGCCATGCTGCCCATGGTGCTGCGTCGCTGCAAACTGGACCCGGCCACTTGTTCGGCGCCGTTCGTCGCCACGTTCGTGGACGTGACCGGCATCATTATTTACTTCACGGTGGCCTATTTCATCTTTCTGTCCCATCCCGCCGTCTGAAATTGTTCCGGGCCCGATGCGGGAGCTTAAGACTGGAGGTGGCGCCGGCCTTTGGGTTTCCTTGCCGGTCTGGGGGGGGCGCACCTGGAAGCCGCCGAGTTTGCCGGTCCCGTGCTGCATGCCAGCCCGTTGCCGGATCCCGACATACGCCGGGTGGCGGTTTTCCTTCCGGACCGGACTGCCAGCGCCACCCTGGCCACCGTCACTGCATGCGTGCTCCGGACCATGACCGTGCCGATGCCGTGGGACGGCGATTTGCACCATGCGTCCGGGCTTTCGGCCGCCTCGCCGCTGAGGGCGGAGCATCCCGGCCGGTTCGTGTGGCTCCATGATGTGACGGGAATTTCCGTGAACTGGTTGGGCAACGCTGGCTGGCTCACCCCATCGCGCGTCAGCCGGCTGCCTTCGCCCCGCACCAATCCATTTATCCCAAGGAGCCGGCCCAAAATCAGTTCAAGGCCAATGTCGGTGCGCGGAGAATCTCTGCGTGATTACGCAGCCGCTCCGCGCGCTGTGCAATTTACGAAGCGCCCGGGAGGCACAGTGGTCATTTGGCTGCGCGCCTGGCGCGGGGCATCAGTTCGGTGTCCGATCGTCTCTTGCAGGATGAGCATCGGCCCATCCGCCGGGGGCGTGTGGTGTGGCGGCCTCACTGGCCCAACACCCGGAAATAAAGCGCCGGGTTGGTGGGCGTCAGCATGAGGGTGTTGCCGGCGGTCGGCGTTCCAAAGTTCCACCAGACCGGGGCGGACAGATTCGTGGTGAATTGGACCTGATAAATCGGAACACCTCCGGTCCAATGCAATTCCAGTTGGTCCCCGTGGGGGGCCAACCGCACAACAATTGGCGGCGCGGCCAGCACTTCAAGGTTCGCGGTGGTTGTGCTGGAGGCGCCGGCCGGGTCGGTGACGCGGAACACAAAGGTGTTGAGTCCGACATGGCTTGAAGACACCCAGCCGCTGGCCGTGCCGCTGGCCGTTACGGTCAGCCAGCCGGGACCGGTCAACTTGGCAAAGGTCAGCGCATCGCCGTTGGGATCGGATGCGAGACTGGTCAGGGACGTTGTGAACCAGCCTCCGGCAATGAGGTCGGGAAATGTCAACGGATTGCCGGCCCAGACCGGTGCACGGTTCGTGGCCGCCCGATAGTGCGTCACAATCTGATTTGTGCCCAGCGCGTAGCCGTAGATGGCGACTTCTTCCATCCAGCCAACGAATTGAAAGTTGTAAGGCGTGCCCGGGCCGCCCTGGCGTGAGCCGATGCTCACCGAAGCGGAAGAACCCAGAAGCCCCGTGCCGGGCGCGAGCGTTCCTTGCGCGACATTGACGCCGTTGACAAACAGCCGCACCGCGCCGTTGGCCTGATCACAGACACCGACGAGGTGATACCACTGATTGTTGGGCACGATGCTGCTGGTGGCCAATCGCGCCGTGCCGCCTGCATCCCGGACAAAAAACCGAAACGCGCGCCCCGGTCCGCCGCAGTCCAGATTGAATTGCTCGCCGCCGCTGCCGTAGCCCTTGGTGACCAACCCGGCATCCGTCGTTTGCGTGCCGCCATTCACCCACGCCTCGACCGTGAACGCCGCGTTTCCCGACGTGGCAAAATCCAGGTTGATGTTCGTAACGCAACTGTTGCTGCTGGTCAGTCCGCCAAACCGGACGGCCGTGTGGGTGTCAATCAACCGGTAACCCGGCTGGCCGAGCTGGACGTTGGCGTAACTGCCGTTGTTGTTGGCCACATAATCCCGCGCCACGACGCCGGCGGTTTCATCCAGTCGCCAATAGCCCACCGGGTTGTCGGTCAATATCGCCTGGCCCAGTGGATACGTCGGCGCGGCCACCACGGTCAACGCAGCGATACTGCTGGTGACGACACCAAACGCATTGCTGATCACCACCGTGTAATTGCCGGAGTGATTCGTCTGCATGTTTGCAAGATGGTAGGAAGCGCCGTTGGCCCCGGGGATGACGCTGCCATTGTGCCGCCAACTGTAGGAAACGGGCAATCCGGCGTTGGCGGCCACGGTCCAGGTGTTGCTTGCTCCGGCAAAGCGAAACAGGTTCGTCGGCGTGGGCTGCTGGGTGATGACCGGCTCGCGATAGGCCAGCGTCCCGCTCACCGCGAGGATCCCGGTCGTCTGTTGCGCGCCGGCGCCCGCCGGTGTGGTGAAGGTGATCGAAGCAATGGATTTGTCCTGGCCGATCGCCGCCAGATCAATCGTGGTCTGGTACAGGTTTGGATTGACCGGCCCGTTGTCCTCCGCGCCAAAACTCCCGGTCAACTTCAACCGGCCCATCGCTTGAATGGCGACGTTGGCCGTGGTCCCAAACCAATCCTGCGCGTTGAAATTGAACACCGGGCTTTGCGTGCCATTGGTGAAGTTGAGCACGCAGGTGCCCATGCCGCCGCCGTTCGCCGAGCACGCCAGAATGCTGAGTGACTTGTAAGCCTTCGGCGTCGCGAGGGTCAGCGTGGCCGAACCCGGATAGGTGTAGCCGACGACCAGCGCATTGTTGACACCATAGGGCTTGAGTTGGAAGACGGTTTTCTTGTCCCACTGACTGGTGAAAACTCCGTCCGGCGGCAGCCCGCGCGTGGTGCCCGCCAGACCGGCCTGATAGAAACTGTAGTTGTTCGGAACATCGAAGCCCGTTGCGCCGGGTGTGGCTGCAGTCGCGGTGTTTGGCGCCAGAATGCTCGCATTGTGTCCGGTCATCACAATCGGCGCGTCACCTCCGGAAATGACCAAAGTGAACCCGCGATTCGCGATGAAGCCGCTGGCAAGATTGGTGACCGCAATGTTCGCGAAGTAACGCCCGGCTGACAAATTCGTGGTGGCGGCCGGGACAAGGTCCACGGTGACGGTGGTGGCACTGGCGGCGTTCAACGTCCCACTGCTCGCGGAGACGGTCAACCAGGCCGGGGGATTGCCGAGCGACCAGTTGAATGCCGCCGCGCCGGCGTTGGTCAGCAGCAGGTTGAGACTGGTGGCCGCGGGCAACTGCCCCGGCTGCGCCACGGCCGTGAAACCGGCGGACGGAGTAATTTGCAATGCATCACCCGGACTGGGATCGGCGACTTGCATGACAACGACCGCCGCCGAGCAACCCCAACTGCCGAGTTCACTGCTGACGTCGGGCGTCTGGGTGCGCCACTTCTGCCAGGCCAGGTTGTTGGTGTTCCGGATGCCCCACGCGGCGTTGGCGTTGGTTGTCAACCACGGACCGAATGCGGGCCAAAGATTTTGATCCTTCGCAAACCGCGCCATCCAGCGGACAAAGATGCCGTTGAACCCCGAGAGGTCGGAATTGGAACTCCACTCCGGCAAAATACCCGCCGTGGTCATGTTGTTCTGGGTGCGCCGGCCTGCCAGGATGGCGTCCTGGTAATAGAACGGCAGCCCCGTCGCGCGATGGAGAAAATTCGCTCCCCCGATGAACGTGCCCTGATTGTAGGTCAGGGCGACCGTGTCCACCGTGCCGTTCGTGTTGATGTTGTCGGAAACCGCCCCGCTGTTGGTGTTGAACAGGTATTTTCGATTCCACGCGTAAATGGCCTGTGCCTTGTTCAAGTAGTTGGTGTCGCCGTAAATCTGGTGAAGATAACACGCCGCAATCGTCGCCGGTCCCTGGATGCACGCGTTCTTGCTCTGCCGGTCGGATTGCCGCCACCAGAGGCCCCCGCCGAAATAATTCGTGTCCCAGCCCCGGGCGAACATGAGATCGAAATTGGATTTCGCCACGTTTCGGAAGTTTGCGTTTCCCGTGATCAAATAGGCGCGGGAAAAGGCAATGCACGCCCACGCGATGTCGTCGTTGTATTCGTTGTAATCCCAGTTCGAGCCGTTCTGCGAAAGAAAGCCATTGCAGGTGCTGGTGACAATGCTCCGCCGCGCCGCAGTCGGTGAGTTGTCGTACGCGTCTTCCGCCATTTCCAACAACTCCGCGCCGGTCCACCAGCCCGAATAGGCGCCGCTCACCAGAAACGCGTTGTTGAACGCGGTAAAACTGGTATGGGCGTCGGTGCTGGTGAATGCCAGCAATGTCCCCGCTCCTGCCGGGAGCAGGGCGATGCGCATCAGCCACTTGTGGAAGAGGTTCATTGCGACGCGGCACGTTCCGGGCCGCCGGGACCATCCGGTCAGCCCTTAAGGAAGCACAGGTGGCCGGGCGTGACGAGCAAATACGCCGTCGCGTCGCGGAAGGGTTTTGCGCGCACTTGACCGGTTGTGCGGAGCGGCCTAGAGTTTTCCCGTCCATGTCGGGGAGCCTCGTGTGACGGGGCTGAGAGGTCTGCCATAGCAGACGACCCGTTGAACCTGATCCGGGTAATGCCGGCGAAGGGAATTGCCTCCGCCTTCCGGGTTGCGTTCGAGTAGCTCACGACCGCCGAATTATACTTATGATTGCCAAGAAAGATTCTTTGGAACCACACAGCAGCGAACAGTTGCCCAACAGCCGGCGCGTTTATGTGCCCGGCCGGATTCATCCGGACATTCGCGTGCCGATGCGGGAGATCACCCTCACCGGCACCAAGTCTTACACCGGCGCGGTCACGCCGAATGCTCCCGTCCGCGTGTATGACTGCTCCGGGCCGTGGGGCGACCCCGCCTTCACCGGCACAGTGGAGGAAGGCTTGCCCGCGTTGCGTCGCGACTGGATTCTCAAGCGCGGCGACGTGGAGGAGTACAAAGGCCGCGAGGTGCAGCCGATTGACGACGGCTACCTCTCCGAAAAACATCGCACGCTTTCCAAGGCCAAACGCCAGGACGAAACGAGTTTCCGCCTCGAAGGCCTGACCGCCCCGCGTCGCCAGCCGCTCCGCGCGAAGCCGGGCAAAATCGTCACGCAACTCCAATACGCCCGCGCCGGCATCATCACCCCCGAGATGGAATACATCGCCATCCGCGAGAACCTCCGAAGTGCGGAATGCGGAATTCGGATTGCGGAATTAACCGATGACATCGTTCGGAATGATTTACGCAAACAACACGCCGGCAGCGCACAACACTCCGCACTCCGCACTCCGCACTCCGCGTTTACGCCCTCCGTCTTCTCCCGCTTCCCCCAGCGCATCCCCGCTGAAATCACTCCCGAATTCGTCCGCGCCGAAGTCGCCGCTGGCCGCGCCATCATCCCGTCGAACATCAATCACCCCGAACTCGAGCCGATGATCATCGGGCGCAACTTCCTCGTGAAGATCAACGCCAACATCGGCAACAGCGCCGTGGCATCGAGCATCGAAGAGGAAGTCGAAAAGATGCGCTGGGCCACCAAGTGGGGCGCGGACACCGTCATGGACCTCTCCACCGGCAAGAACATCCACGCCACGCGCGAATGGATTCTGCGCAACTCGCCCGTGCCCATCGGCACCGTGCCGATCTATCAGGCGCTCGAAAAAGTCGGCGGCAAGGCCGAGGACCTCACCTGGGAACTTTTCCGCGACACCCTCATCGAACAGGCCGAGCAAGGCGTGGATTACTTCACCATCCACGCCGGCGTGTTGCTGCGCTTCGTGCCGCTCACCGCGAACCGCATGACCGGCATCGTTTCGCGCGGCGGTTCAATCATGGCCAAATGGTGTCTCGCGCATCACAAAGAAAATTTCCTCTACACCCACTGGGACGACATCTGCGACATCATGGCCGCGTATGACGTTTCGTTCAGCATCGGCGACGGCCTGCGTCCCGGCTCGATTGCCGACGCCAACGACCAGGCGCAATTCGGCGAACTCGAAGTGCAGGGCGAACTCACCAAACGCGCGTGGGCCAAGGGCGTGCAAGTGATGAACGAAGGTCCCGGACACGTGCCCATGCACATGATCGAGGAAAACATGGCGAAACAACTCGAATGGTGCGGCGAAGCGCCGTTCTACACGCTCGGGCCGCTCACCACCGACATCGCGCCCGGCTACGACCACATCACGAGTGGAATCGGCGCGGCGATGATCGGTTGGTATGGCTGCGCGATGCTCTGCTACGTCACGCCCAAGGAACACCTCGGCCTGCCGAACAAGAAGGACGTGAAAGACGGCGTCATCGCCTACAAGATCGCCGCCCACGCCGCCGACCTGGCCAAAGGCCATCCCGGCGCGCAGTATCGTGACAATGCGTTGAGCAAGGCGCGCTTTGAATTCCGCTGGGAAGATCAATTCAATTTGTCGCTTGATCCGGTGACAGCTCGTAAGTTTCATGATGAAACGTTGCCTCAAGACGGAGCTAAAACAGCTCACTTTTGCAGCATGTGTGGACCTCACTTTTGTTCCATGAAGATAACGGAAGATGTGAGGCAGTTTGCTGCTGAGAACGCAGTTGCCGAGGAAGACGCAATCAAAGCCGGAATGGAACAAAAGTCTCGTGAATTCCTGGAAAAGGGAGCAGAGTTATACTCCAAGGCATGAATATAACCGCGCGTGATTCGAGAGCTGTGGGGACAGCCCGAGAAGACTTTTGCGAAGCGAAAGCCGGAAGGGCGAGAACGCTGGGCAGCGTTCGAGTCAATTCCACGATGAAACTCTCCCGCAGGAAGGCGCAAAGACCGCACACTTCTGTTCCATGTGCGGCCCGCATTTCTGTTCAATGAAGATCACCGAAGACGTCCGCAAATACGCCGCCGAACAAGGCGTCTCCGAACAGGAAGCTCTGCAAAAGGGAATGGAAGAAAAATCCCGTGAGTTCACCGAGAAGGGAAACGAGATTTACGCGAAAGGGTAGCACAGGCGACTCGCCTGTCGTGTTTCGGCGACCCGCCGAACACACGCCCTCGCCCATCGGATGGGAGAGGGTGGCCGAAGGCCGGGTGAGGGAACAAACAGAATTGACCAATGCGCATCTACATCGAAAGCACGATGCCGAGCTACGTTGTCGCGCGACCCGCGCGCGACTTGATTCAAGCCGCGAACCAGCAACTCACGCGCGACTGGTGGGAATTTCAGCGCGAGAAACATGAACCTTTCACCAGCCAGCTTGTCCTTGACGAAATCGCGCGCGGCGAACCGGAAATGGCCCAGCGCCGCCTCGCACTTCTGGCCGATGTTGCGTTGCTTGAATCCACCGAAGAAGCCCGCGAGTTGACCCGGAGCATCATGGATTCCGGGCTGCTGCCCGCGAAAGCCGAAGGCGACGCCGCACACATCGCCCTCGCCACGGTTCACGAAATGGATATATTACTCACATGGAATTGTCGGCACATCGCCAACGCTGCCATCCTCGGACGGCTGCGCAAACTTGTTGCCCAGCAAGGCCACACCCTGCCGGAGATTTACACACCGGCTGAACTGATGGGAATCACCTATGAGCAAAACGACTGACATCCAAACCGCCAAACCGACCGGCGACGTGGTGCTCCAGGAAATCTGGCGCATCAAGGACGAACTCTCCGCCGCTCGCGGACACGACATTGACCGCCTCTTTGACGACTTGCGCCGACGCGAAAAACAATCCGGCCATCGCGTGGTAAATCTCCAACGCAAACACCGCAAGGCGTGATGCCTGAAACGTGATAAATTCCAAGCCATGAAAGCAACATTGCCCGAACCCGAAATTGTGACGCGCAAAGGCAAGCCCGTCTCCGTCATCATCCCCATCAAGAACTACGAGGAGCTTTTAGAGCGCGTGGCGGACGCCGATGATGTGGCGTGGCTCAAGCGCGCCCGCAAGACGCCGCTGCAATACCGTCCGCTGGAAGACTACCTCGCCGAGCGCAACCGCAAGTGACCATGTGTCGCGTCCTGCTTGAACGCGCTGCCGAGAAAGACCTCTCGCGTCTCTCGTCCGAGATTCACAACCGCGTCATTGCCGCCATCCAAGCACTCGCGAACAACCCGCGCCCGCCCGGTTGCCGCAAACTCGCGGGCAGCAAGAATGACTGGCGCATCCGCTGGGCGACTACCGCGTGGTTTACGAAATCGCCGACGCAATTCGCGTCGTGCGCGTCAACCGCGTGCGCCACCGCCGAGAGATTTATCGCTGACCCAACTTGAAATCTGAACCTTGGAACTCCGCGTAGCGGTTGGCGTCTCCGAACAGGAAGCGCTTCAAAAAGGAATGGAAGAAAAGAGCCGCGAATTCGTCGAGAATGGCAACGAGGTTTACGCGAAGGTGTGAATCGCTCCGTTTGCCAGTAACGATGAACGTCGCCAACGAAAATCAACATTGGATTTCTCAGCACCTGTTGAAACGGTTAAAGACCGACGGTGCTCCTTTCCAGTGTTATCAAGTCGAGACTGGAGAATGGATACCGAAGGGTCTTGAGCGGACATGCGCCGCCCACGGCTACAACCAACTGTTGGTTTCTGGCGCAGCAGACAACACTCTTGAGTCAGCGTTCTCAAAAGTGGAATCTGGCTTGCGGAACACGTTCAGAGCACTCGAAGACGCTGCAACGCGTCCAATGACCAAGTTGCCTCAATCAATCTACTCGAACCTGTGCTGGTACTGTTCTTTCCTCAAGGGTGTCGCCCCGTATTCAAAGCCGGGAGCAGTGGTTAGTTTCACGATTCAGTTGAACATGGAACTGGAGAACGGCAGCAATTCGTTGTTTCGCGACCTGAGCATTCCTGAAGAAACCGTTCGCGAACTACGACGCCAATGTTCGCTGGGACGCAAAGTGATCATCAAATCTGAGAAACTTCTTCAATTACTCTACCGCTTTCAGTTCGCACGCAATTACCAATGCGATTACAGCCAGTTTCTGAGCACAAAATGGGCAGTCGCCAGTTCATCCATCGAATTTCCGATGTCAGATGTTGGATTAGTGCCGATGGTCTTGGAGGACCACAAAGCAAACCACTACCTCTTGCCTATCGGCCCAAATCTCTTGCTGGAAGGCGTCTTCTTCCACGACCTCAGCAAGAATTTGTCGCGACCTGTGATGCGCGGAATGAACCTCACCGAACAGGAAGCCGAGTACCGATTTGACTGCATTTGCGCATCAGCCATTACCGAAATCATTTGCGCGAGAAAGCTCGCTAACATTCCCGAGGCACGTGATCGAGCAAACGCGAATGGAACTAGATTTTGCAAAATTCCTGACGCTAAAAGAGCCATTTCGTCCGGTCTCACTGACGTAGGCTACAGTGATTTTGTTTTTAGAATCGTTTCAGTCGAGGAATATGTGAAGTTCGTTCACGAGTACATGTTGCCTTGGAATAAACCGGTGAACTTGATAGCCTGACCGCAATGCAGAACAGCCCGTTACCTCGGCTCGACGAAGTGCCACAACTGCGGGCGGCCTTGGAGCGGCACTGCCGGTTGCGACCGGGCGACGTTTGGCAAGACCCGCCCGGCAAACACCGCGTCGGTTGCCTGGACGCGTCGCGCTGGGAAGACGTTCAGACTCTGGTCCAGAACGAAAAGGGGCAACTCGGCTTGCACGACCCTCCCTACAATCTGGTCGCGTTCGAGAAACGGAGCGTCGGCGAATTCACGGAATGGTGCAGGCGCTGGATTGCCAACACGGACCGCGCGCTCGCGCTGGCATTTCATTTTCCGCCACGGTCTTGAACGAGGATTTCATCGCCGCCGCCGTGCCGATGGTGCGGGGCGATTTGTTCACGTCGGAAGCGCCGCGCTTCAACACCGCCATCATCAATCCGCCCTACCGAAAAATCCGCAGCGATTCGCCGACGCGGTTGTTGCTGCAGTCGGCGGGCATCGAGACGAGCAACCTATATGCGGGGTTTGTGGCGCTCGTCACCCGGCTGCTCGACAAGGGCGGTGAGTTGGTTGCCATCACGCCGCGCAGCTTTTGCAGCGGCCCTTACTTCAAACCGTTTCGGGAGGATTTCCTGAAAGCGATGTCGCTGCATCGGTTGCGCGTCTTTGAATCGCGCTCCGCCGCGTTCAGTGGGGACGCGGTGTTGCAGGAGAACATCATCATTCACGCCGTGAAAGGCGCGTCCAAGCTCAAGCGGGTCATCATTTCGAGCAGCAGCGGCGAACACGGCGGCGCGGTGTCGGAACGCACCGTGGATTTCGGCGAGGTTGTTTCGCCGGATGACGCCGAGCAATTCATCCATCTGCCGGCGGGCGACCAGCACGAGCAAGCGCGGCGTGCGGTGCAGCAGCTCTCGACTTCATTGCCCGAGTTTGGCTGGTCGGTTTCTACCGGCGGATCGAGGATTGCAGGGCAAAGGAATTTCTCCGTGAGCAGCCGGGGCGCGAGACCGCGCTGCAGGTTTGGTCCTGCCAGCGCACCGGCGGCTGACCACAACGGCAACGACGTGACAAAGCCGTCGGTACCGGACATGCTCTGGGCATGCGTTGCCTGAGATTTGGGTGTGCGGGGTTGCTCCTGATCGCTGCCGCTGAACCGGCCATTGCGTTCAACGGCCATGCGGTCACAACAGGTCCGCTCCGCTTGACGATCGGCGCCATTCCAACGGTCCGCTCCCTCGAGGCCACGCAGGCGGTGCGCGTCACACTGACCAATCACGCAGCGGAGACGCTGAGTGTTGAATTGGAACTAAAGGGCTGGGTGTCACCCTGTCTTCCAGTGGGACGAACTCGCGCGACTTTGGCGCTCCCGGGACACGGCAGCGCAGCGGAGGTTTTTTCGTTCAAGTTCGGCGCGGGCGCTTATTCGGCGATGTATCCGCTGCATGTGTATGCCCGCTTTCATGCCGCCGGGAGTTCCACGACGCTTACCGCGCACGCCGTGCGCATTTTCGAAACGCAGTTTGAGGCGGCGGACGGGCCGGCCCGGGACGAGGAGGCGGTTGCCGTCGTGCCCGCGTTCGGCGGCCTGGCGCTGACACAGCTGCAGAACTGTCGCCCGGTCTGGCAACGGCATGGGGAAGCGCCGCATTGGTTGCCGGCCGGTTGGGAAGGCTGCGAACCGGAATCACTGGCCTTCTTTGAGCGCGGTGTAATGGCGCGCGGCCGGACGCGGGCGTCGCTGAATGTGCATCCGCCATATCGCGGGGGGACCGGCCCGTTGTTTCTGGAATATCCGATCAAACTCCCCCCGGCGCGCGAATTGCGCCTCCGTTTTTTCAACGCCATCCGCGACGTGGCGCCGCCGGAGCCGCCCAGTGACGGCGTAACGTTTCGCGTCTGGGTCGGTGACGAAAAAATTTTTGAACGACACACGGCGAGCACCGTGTGGGTGCCGGGCGAGGCGGATTTATCCCGGTGGGCGGGGCAAACGATCAAATTACGGCTGGAAGCGCATCCGGGGCCAAGGCTCGATCCGACTTGCGATTCCAGTTTTTGGGGCGACCCCATCCTGCTGGCTGACGCGGCGGCGCGCACGCCGGAGTCCGGGGATTTCCCGCAACGCGCCGCCCGGGCGCGGACAAGCGTGACTGGCGGAAGCGCGGGGGCGGGAACTTATGTGTTCGCGCTGGCGGATGGCCTGCGCGCGGCGGTTGCGCCCGGCGCAAATGGCCTGTTGGATGCCGCGCTGGCCTTCGGATCGGAATCCGGCGCGGTGGTTCTGCAGGGATTTGATTTGAGTCTCGAGGGCGGGCGCGTGGGAGTTTGGGAATCTGCCGCACGCGTGGAAAAAATCGAGGTGATCCCGGCGGATCGCCGGCTGGAGATCCGGCATCACCTCCAGTTGCAACGGGAATTTGACCGCCACGGGAAGCGGGCCGCCCCCGGGGTGACGCCCGCCATCCTGACGGCCACGCTCTGGGCGGATGGCCCCGGGTTGCGCGTGCAATTTTCCAGCGACGCACGTCTCACCGACGTGGGCGTTGGTCCGGCGGATCAGTCGGCCGCCAAGGTTTATTTTGGTCACGGCTATGTTGTAGAAGAACCGGGGAAGTTTACCGTGCATGGCGGCGGGCACGAACTGTCCACCCGCCACGTGGGCTGCGATTTCACGAATGGCGTGGCGCTGTTACAGGCCTGCGACACTCCTCCAGACTGGTTCCAAGTGGAGCCCGGGATGCACCTCTATTCCCTCCACACGCATCCCGCGCCGACGTTCACCTTCGTGCCGGGACGCCGCGGGGCGATGAATTGCGCCCTCCAATACCGCACGCTCCACGACCAGCCTGCCGCCCCTGCGGTGGCGCAGAAGGCCGGACGCCTGGTGTTCGATCTCTGGGGCGGATCGTATCGCGACAATGCAGCCGCACTGCAGCGCTGTTTCGACTACGGACTGACCAATTCCCTGGCGATCATTCACGTCTGGCAACGCTGGGGTTACGACTATCGGCTGCCGGACATCTTTCCGCCGCAGCCACAACTCGGCACGCCGGAGGAATTGCGGGAGCTTGGGGAGCTCTGCACGCGCGCCGGGGCGCTCTGGGGGTTGCACGACAACTACATTGATTTTTATCCGGACGCCGAAGGGTTCAGCTATGACCACATCACGTTCGATGCCGCCGGGCAACCGCGCCGGGGCTGGCTGAACGAGGGGCGGAACGCGCAGGCCTGGCAGTTCCGCCCGGACCACGTGCAGCCGTTTTTGCAGCGCAACCTGCGCTGGCTGGTGCCGGCGCTCCAGCCCACCGCGGCGTTTGTGGATGTCTGGACCTCCCTGAATGCGTTTGATTACTTCGATCGGGACGGACGCTGGCATTCCAAAATGGAAACATTGCGGCATTGGGGGGAGGCGTTTGCGCAGATTCGCACGGCGGTGGGCCACGGCCCGACCCTCAGCGAGGCGGGCAGCGATCAATTGATCGGCTGGCTGGATGGCGCGGATTGTCAGTGGTTGCAGCTCCAGCCGCGGGGCGAACCGTTCAGCATGACGGTGCCCTGCGCGGACTGGGAACGCGTGCCGTGGTTCGACCTGGTGCATCACACCCGCTTCAGCCTGCACGGCGCGGGCTATTCCAATCGCTACCAGGGCAACCGCTCGCGCGATGAACACGGCATTGAGAGCGACGATTATCTGGGGATTGAGGTGCTGGCCGGCCACGCGCTGATGGCGGATCTGCCGATGCTCTCCGGGGGCGCCATCCGCAAGTACTGGTTGCTCCAGCCGTTCGCCGAAGCCGTGGCGCACGCAGACATCGCCGCGGTGGAAAATCCGGGAGGGGATCTGCACCGGCTGCTGGTGCGCTGGACCTCCGGCGCGACGGCGTGGGTGAATCGCGGCACGAACGATTGGGAAATCACCGGCCATACGCTGCCGCCGTACGGTTTTGTGGCGCAGGCGGGCCCGGTGGTTTGCAGCGTGGAGAAAATTGGCGGGCGCGTCATCGAGCAATCCCGCGCCGGCCCGATCCGTTATGTGAACGCCCGGCCTCCCGCTCCAGAAACGCTGGCCATTCGTCCAACCGCCGAACGTCTTGAACCATTGGGCGGACGGAATTTTCGTTTGGTCACCCGCTGGGACGCGGTGCAACCTGCACCCAAGGATTTGCGCGTGTTCTACCATTTCCGCCGCCCGACACCGGGACGTTACACGGACACGGAATTTTACGGTGGCGGTGATCCGGAGATTCCCACCAGCGCGTGGCAGGGCGGGGTGCTTACCGGTACGAACTGGATGCTGCACGTGCCTGAAAATTATCCGCTCGGCGAGTATGAGATTTTATGCGGTCTTTACGATGCCCAAGGCGATGGCACCCGTTACCGGCTCATCGGCGAGCCGCGGCCAACCCGTCGTTACGCACTGGGGGTGCTGCACGTCGAGGGCGAGGTCAACGCCGGGCAAACCAACGTCACCAAGATTTACATGACCGCCGCCCCAAACCCACCGCGCACACTCGCGCCGGTGCCGTCTCCACAACGGGTGGACTTCGGCCCGGTGCAGACCACGCGCGGCCTGCGGCTGATCGAGACGGCGGCGGATCTGACGATTGTGCCCTTGCCGGACCAGCCGGCGTTCGCGATTTCGTTAAATCTCGACTCCTTCCACCGCACTCCTGCGGAAGTTGGGGCGCTTCGGGCCGTGGACGCCAGGGGCAACCGCGCCCGCCCGATTGCCTGGCGTCTGAAGGGATCGTCCGTGACCTTTTCCACGCATCCCGCGGACTTCGGGTATTGCCTGGATTGGAAAACAGGCCCCCAGAGTTTGTCCAACCCGTGATTCCATGCACGAGACGCGGCAACACCGGCAAAAGGGGACCGGCAGACCTGTCCACTGGGTGGTGCGCTGCGGATGGGGGCTGCTGCTGTGGATGATGGCCGGTTGCGCCTGGCGTCATGACGGCCGCCAGGCGCATCTGATCGGTTGTCTGTGGTACGTGACGCCCACCGCGCCGGCGCCGGCATTCGATCTGAACGCGGCCGAATTGGACGCCATGAAGGCCCTGGGCATGCGGGTGGTGGTGCTGTTGGGCTCGTCCTTTGGCGCGGGGGCAACGGGGGCAACGAACGATCCCACGGAAGCGCTGTTCAACGCGGCGGACCAGCGCCGGATGGAATTGTTCGTGGATACTGGCGCGATGCCTCATTGGTGGGCACAACCCGATGCTGCTGCCGAACTGGCGCGCGCCCAGGCCCGCATCCAAATGTTGCACCAGCGTTACGGACACCATCCATCATTCAAGGGCTTTTACGTGCCTTACGAAACCTACGTCATGTGGGGTGCGCAACGGGAATTGTCGCGCACCCTGTACCGCGAAGTTGCCGCCGCCTGCAAGGCCATCGCGCCCGCCCGGCCGGTGTTGATTTCACCCTTCTTTATTTTGGACGACCAGCAGGTGCTGGGGGATTTTCGCTGGGCCACGCCCGCTGACTACGCTGATTTCTGGACCGACATCCTGCGCGGTTCGGCCATTGACATCGTGGCGCTGCAGGATCGCGGCGAGCACCTGTCCTATTATACCGATGCCCAGTGTGCGCCTTTCTTCGCCGCCATGAAGCAGGCCTGTGACGCCGCCGGCAAACGACTGTGGGCCAATGTGGAAACCGGGGAACTGCGGGTGGACAGTCCGACGGAGTACGTCGCCAAGTTCGGGCGGAAAACGCACGTGAACGATCCCCGCACCCAGCCTTGCTGGCGCGGCGTGCCGGCGGAAAAACTGGCGGCGAAATTGCGGTTCGTCCGCTCTTACACCCCCGTCGCCATCACCTGGGGCTACCGGGAATTCATCCGCCCCGCCGTCAGCCGCACAAACCATTTGTATCGGGACTATCAACGCCTGCTCGCACCGGGCCCCTCCCGCGGCAACCCGGCGAACTAAACGCCCCGGCGCGCGTCACTGCCGCTCCGGAAACGTCCGGAACAATTCGCGCACGCAGTCGCGCATGGCCGTGGGGTAGACATCGGGGGCCGTGATTTTGAAGAGGTGCAGGTTCGGTTCGCGCGCCCCGGGGGCCAGGGTGAGCTGTCCGGTGTCGTTGACCGTGACCTGCGCCGGGACAAAGGCAAACGGCGACGCATCGCGAGTGGAGGGTGAACCGGGAACGGCCCGCCAACCCTGTCCGGTGGGAGTCAATTTGCGGCCGGCGGCATGCAAAAACGTGGCGGTGCACCACATGTTCCGGTTCATTTCCCAAACCAGCGGCTGCCAGGGCCGCAGGTCGTCTGACAGCGCCTGCAGGGGGTCCAGTGCGTTCGTGGGGCAACGCTGCAACGCATAGATGAAGAAATTCTGCAGGCCCGGCGGGGCGACCGCCAACACTTCGGCCTGGCGAAAATGCCACCAGGTGCTGAACGTGGCGGCGCTGGGGGCTGAGGACATCGGCAGGCAGCACCCCAGATAGATGGGGAGGCCGGAGCGCAGCAATCCCACGCAGGCTTGGGGGTCAAGATCAACATTGTATTCAGACTGTCCCGGGCTGGCATTGCCGAGGTTCAGATAAACGCGCGCCACCTTTTCGCGCAGCAGCGCCGGCTCACGATTCCAGGCGGCACAAACGTCGCGCACGCTGCCCGTGGTGAAGATCGTGACCGGCGACACCGCGTCACGCAGCGCCTGCAACAGCAGCCGGACACCCGCCTGGCATGCATCTGCCTGGTTCAGACCCGTGTCGGACGACGAAACCAGTTTTTGCTCCAGCCCTGCGGCAAACGGCACGCGCTGCCCGGTGAGCCGCCGCATTTGCCGGAGCGGGATGGCGCCGGGTTGGCGGCGCTGTCGTTCCCCCTGATCCAGCAGGATGGCTTTCACTTCCAGCTCCGGCAGCGCAAAGAGGGTGGCAAGATCGAAATGATCATCGGGATCTTCGGGTGGGTGAAACAGGTCCGTGCAATAAATCACCGGCGTGGCCGCGACACTCCCAAGCGTGGCCAGCGTGAGAATCAGAACGCCCAGCCAGCGACGCACCGTCCGTCCCCGCTGTCGCGCCGCGGGGCCGGCGGCGGTCGGTTCCGTTCGTCCTACGGCCCGGGGAGCGACTGTCTGGCACGATAAAATTGTTGCGGCAGGACGGGTGCGCTGACGTCGGTGAGGGTCATCGAGCCGGTGGCATTGGTGACCAGGATCAGGGGTTGCCATTGTAGCAGGTTGGTGGAGGATTCAATTTGGTAGCGGCCGCCCGTTTCAGATTGCAAGGCGAAGTGGTAACCGGTGTTGGCATCATAACCGGGCAGGGCCAGGCGCGGTGGTGGGTGGAGAATGCCCGCCAGATCAACGCTGAAGTCGGGCAGGGGCAGCCGCAGGACCGTGTTGCTGGTGGTGGCCCGGGTCTGGCCCAGGCGATTGGCGGTTGCCGGATCATACCATTCAGCCAGATAATTGCCCGCCGGCCAGTTGCTGAGCGTGATGGACTGGCCCGACTGCATGGGCAGGGTCGGTTCGGTGGCGCCGCCGGGGAAGGCGGCGCCGGGTGCGACGACGTACAACAACGCTTCCCGCGCGCCGGCCAGTCCGATCGGTTCGCACGGGGGCTGCCAGTCATTGGTGTAGGTGGCGGGCAACGCGCGCTCCAACCGCACCCAGTCCAGATGAAACCAGTCTCCGCCCGCGTTGAGAATTTCAATCAGGCATTGGCCGGCGGGCAGGTCCACGGTCAGGTCGGCATCGTATTCGTGATTCACCGCGTAACCACCATCCAGGTTGGCGAGGTTGGTGCGATAGAGCTGCACGCCATTGGCGCGGACGACAAGTGCGGAATTCCAAGAAACCGAATTCAAATGCATGATCAGCCGCGCCTCGTTGGTCAACCAGGCGCTGAGGCGAAAGGGAATCCGCAAGTTGGAATGGGTGGTGCCGTGGACAAAACTGTTGAGCGCACTGGCGGAATAGCTGGCGGCGCCCGGATTGGGCACGGCGACCTCACCGGACAGCAGGGCACCCCAGCGCGGATCAAGCGGCAGGGTGACGTCGAACGGTTGTCCGTGCGGCAACGGCCCGCCGACGGTCGGCGGCGGGGTCAACACCGGGTTGAACACCAGATTGGTCCAGTCGCCCTGGCCCCAGCCGGTGCGATTTAAGATTTGGCCCAGGGCCGTGTAGGCCGGATAGACATTTTCGCTGTGGAGGTGCTCCCACCACCAGGACATGCTCGTGCCGGCCGAACCACCCAGTGCGCCGCCCCAGAGTCCCTGACGAAAACCACGCAGGTGCGGATCGGCGGCACGATTCCAACCCTGCCAGCTCGTGCCGTATTCATCTATGAGGACGGGTTTGGCGAATTGCCGCCATAACTTCTGCGTGGCGTCGCGCAACGCCCGCGCCGGCCGGCCCGGCCCGTAGGCATGAACGCATACGTAATCAATTTGCGGCAGCGACCACATCTCGGCGCGCGGTTCGGCCGTGGTGAAACTGGTGGTGCGCAAATGCCGGAACGGATCATGGGCGCGCAGCCAATCGCCCATGAGGGCGTGCCACACAGCCACGTCATGGGCGTTCAGCACGGAATAGACATTGTCAATCTCGTTGAAGAATTGCCAGGACAACAGGCTCGGGCTGTAGCCATAACGCGCCACGAGATAGCGCAGCCGTTTTTGATAGAGCGCACGCGCGGCGGCGTTGGTGAAGAAGGCGTTGGGGGTCGCGCACGGTCCGCCTTGCGCGACGTGGTACGGGTGACTGGGCCAAAAGTTGTTGCCGCCCCAATAGTCCGGCTCGGAGGCAAACATGCCGTGATAGTCCAAACACAGCTCGACGTAGAATCCGCGCTGCTCGGCTTGTTGCAGGACGTAATCCAGACGCCAGGCCTCATCAAGACGGTACCGGTTAAGCGAATTGGTTGCGGTTTCCAAACCAAACGACCACGGACACATCCAGAGCCGGAAATAATTTTCGCCGGCCGCCTGCATGGCCGGGAGCCAGTCGTCATAATCGTAGGTGCCGCGGCTGCCGTGCCAGCACACATTGGCGCCAATCAACCGCAACGGCTGGCCGTCACCCGTTTCGAAATACTGCCCGCTGGCGGCGATGCGCACGTAACCGCTGCGCGGCGGCGCCTCCTCCGGGACGGAGAAATTTGTGCTGCCGGTCAGTCCGGTGGGTTGATGGTTGGTGAACACGGTCACGCTCACCGAATAATTGCCGGCCGCGGGCGGCGCGAAGCGCAGACGCCACTCCGGCGCTTGGGTGGCACTCAACTTCTCGCGGTTGCCGGTGAGATGGCGTTGCCAGGCTTGATACCAAAAGCCGGGAACGACCAGCGCCGGCCCGGTCGGCGGCTGGAACGTGGCCTCAACACGGATGAGGTCCGGATCGAAGGGATTGGTTACGGTGGGCACACCGGCAATGCGGAACTCGAGCCGTTGCCAGGGCGCGGGCGCATTCAAAGGGACAACCTCCAAGGCGGACAGTGGCGGAACGACCAGCATTCCGGCCAGCCACCAGATCAGCCAGGAGACCGAACGCGCATTGGAGCAGTGCTGAAACACGTCCGAGCATAAGACGTCCTGCCGGAACATTCAATGCCCGCCTGCCACGACAGGAGTGGAAGCGGCGAGGTCGAAACGATCCCGGTTGCCGCCGCGGGCGGACAGCAAAGCCCTCCGCAGCGGAGGGCGCATCGCCCCGGCGGCGGCATGGGGGGCGGGCTTGGTTGGCTGGGTCGGCCCAACCCATCCGCGCTCAATCGGGGAGGGACAATTTGTCGGCCAGAATTTCCGCAATGTCCAGGACGCGGGTGGTGCTTGACTGGGCGGCGATGCCGTCGGTCATCATCGTGAGGCAGAACGGGCAGCTGACCGCCACCGTTTTGGCACCCGTCCCCAAGGCCTCCCTGGCGCGCAAGGTGGACACGCGCTGCTTCGGATCCTCTTCCATCCAGATGCGTCCGCCGCCCGCCCCGCAACAGAAGGTCTTTTCCCGCCGGCGTCCCATCTCACGCAAATCCTTCGTGCTCGCCGACAGGACCGAGCGGGGGGCGTCGTGAATGCGGTTGACGCGGGCGAGATAGCAGGGGTCGTGGTAGGTGATGGCATCAGCGCCGGATGCGGCGGCCGGCACCTTCAGGCGGCCGGCGGCAATCAGTTGCTCGAGCAATTGCGAATGATGCACCACTTCATAATGTCCGCCAAACTGCGGGTAATCCTTCAGGAAGGCATTCAAACCGTGCGGACAATGGGTGAGGATCTTTCGTACCTTGTATTTTGTCAGGGTGGCGATGTTGGCCTGCGCCAGTTCTTGAAAGAGGAATTCCTCGCCCAAACGGCGCGCGGAGTCGCCCGTGCATTTTTCTTCGCGGCCCAGAATGGCAAAGTTGACTTGGGCGTGATTCAGCAGTTTCACCATGGCGCGGGCGACGCGTTGCGCCCGGCGGTCGTACGCGCCGGCGCAACCGATCCAGTAGAGCCACTCGAAATTGGGATTCTCCCGCACTGTCGGCGCGCGCAGTCCCTCCGCCCAGTTTCCGCGTTCCGTCGGGGGCAAACCCCACGGATTGCCGCTCGCCTGCATGCGGCGCAGCGCGGTGGCGGCCGTGCCGCTCAGCGCGCCTTCACCTACGCGGTTGCGGCGCAGGTCGGTGATCAATGTCAGTTGATCAATGCGCACCGGGCAAACCTGCACGCAGGCGCTGCACGCCGTGCAGGCCCACAGCGTTTCCGCCAGGATGGTTTCATCGTGCAACGCGCGCAGAAAGGATTTGGCTCCCGGCGCGCCGGCGGCAGCCGCAGGCGCGACCAAACTGAGATTCGCCGTCATGAGCCCCTTCAAATCCTGCACCACGCGCTTGGGGGAGAGCGGTTTGCCGGAGGCGAACGCCGGACACGCCTCCTCGCACCGGCCACATTCCATGCACGCATCGAGGCTGAGCAGCTGTTGTTGATCATAATGCTCGATGGCGGCCACACCGATGCGCTCGGTCTGTTCCACTTCCTCCATCGTGATCGGTTTCATCCGGCCCAGCACGGCGGGGGCGAAGAACAAGTTCAACGGGCCGAGGATGATGTGCATCAGCCGCGTGTAGGGGATGGTGGCAATGAAGAGGAACACCAGCAGACTATGCACCCACCACACGACCAGATGCGTGGAACGCGCGCCGGCCTCGGTCAGGCCGGAAAACCAGTGCGCCATCCATAACCCGACGAACGAGCATTTGGCCCCAATGCCCTCGGGCTGCTGCCAGACGATGCGCAACGCCTCGACGAGGTAGCCGGTGATTCCAATGGCCAGAAACGAAATCAGCACATACCAATCCGCAGCGTTATGACCCAGGCTGGGCGGGCGGCGGGTGCGCCGCCAGACAAACATCACACATCCCGCCAGAAACAGCAGCCCGAACGCATCCAACGTAAACTCGTAGATGACGTAGTAGGTGCCTTGATGAAAGTGCAGCGACTTGGAAATCCAACTGGCGATGTTGTCCACCTCCAGCATCGTCGTGCCCAGGAACAACATCATGAATCCGGCAAACAACCAGATGTGCGCCAGCGAGGCCAGGCCGCGCCCGCGCACGCGTTGCTGCCCCAAAGCGTCCGTCCAGAGTCGCAGCAATCCCGGCTTCAGCCGTGCGCAAACTTGTTTAAAGCCGCCGCGAAACAGGTGTTCGACATCAATCGAAACGCCCTGCCGCCACAACTTGAACCGCCGCCACACGCCATGCGCAAAGATCGCCAGGGAGATGATGGTCAGCAGGTAAAAGAGGAGGATGGATGCCGGCGGGATGTTGCCGAAAGTTTCGCGCGTGGGAATCATGGCAACGACGCGTCACTGCTTCAATTGAGCCGTCAGCTCCGGCACGGCGGTGTAAACATCCGCGACCAAACCGTAATCCGCGATTTCGAAGATTGGCGCATCGGCGTCCTTGTTGATCGCCACAATCACCTTGCTGTCCTTGATCCCCGCCAGATGTTGAATGGCCCCCGAAATGCCCACGGCGAGGTAGAGGTCGGGAGCCACAATCTTTCCCGTCTGCCCAATCTGCAGGGAATTGGGGGTGATGCCGCTGTCCACCAGGGCCCGGGACGAACCGACCGCTCCGCCCAGCGCATCCGCCAGTCCTCCCACCAGTCGTTCAAAGTCCTCCGCGTTTTTGATCGCGCGTCCGCCGGAAACCACCACGCGCGCTTCCGTGGCATCCGGACGCCCCGCCACTTTCGCTTCGCGCCCGCCGTATTCCGCCAAATCCGGCATCGGCCCGGCCGGCAGCGGGATCTGCTCCACCGGGGAGAGGGTCGTTCCTGCAACCACCGGGGCAAACGCCGCGGCACGGATCGTCAGGAATTTCAGATCACCGGCCAGGGTGACGGTGGCCAGGACGTTGCCCGCATACATCACGCGCTTGAAGACCAGATCATCGTCCGTCCGGCTCACCCCCACCACGTCGCTCAACATCCCCGCGTCCAGCAGCGCCGCCGCCCGGGGCAGAATGTCCTTGGTGAAAGTGGAAGCGGCGGCAACGACGATTCCGTAATCCCGCTGCTTCACCACCGCCTCGATCACCCAGGCATGGCGGTCGGCAAGTGGCGATTGGAGCGGGGCCGCATCCGCCACCAACACCTGGCGCGCCCCATAAGCACGCAGGGATTCAGCCGTTGTTCCCATCTGCGCGCCGATGACCAGCACGTCGTAAACTCCGTGGGTCGTCGCCGCCGTCTGCGCGGCGAAACCGAGGGCGGAGAGCGTTGCCAGCTTCAGCTGGCCTGCGTCGTGTTCTGCAATGACCAAAATGTTTGCCATGATGCTTTGTCCAACCCGTTGCTGTCCGTCGCTGCATCAACCTGCGCCTGTGCAATCGCCGGGGCGGCGCGGAGGAGCTGGCGGCGGGTCAAATCACTTTTGCCTCATTTTTCAGTTTGTCCACCAGTGCCTCCACCGTGGGCACACGCACCCCGGCCTGGCGGGACGGTGGCGCTTCGTAGTGCAGGACGGTCGTGCGCGCGACGGCGGCGACGCCCAGCGCTTCCAGTTCCAGTTCTTCCAAAGGCTTCTTTTTGGCCTTCATGATGCCGGGCAGCGAAACGTAACGGGGTTCGTTCAGACGCAGATCGGCGGTGATGATTGCGGGCAGTTTGACGGTAATGCTTTCCAGTCCCGCGTCGGTTTCCCGCGCGCAGCGGGCCCGGGTGCGCTGCTCCACAAGCTCGAGCCGGGAAACGAAAGTCGCCTGGCCGATGCCCAGCAACGCGGCGAGCATCTGACCGGTCTGGTTCGCATCATCATCAATCGCCTGTTTGCCCATCAGCACGAAATCGGGTTGCTCGCGTTGATAGACCGCGGCGAGAATCTTGGCCACGGCCAGCGAATCCAGCGCGGCCCCGGTCTTGATCAGCAGGGCGCGCTGGGCGCCCATCGCCAGTCCGACGCGCAACTGCTCGATGGAGGCCTCACCGCCGATGCTGACGACCACGATGTCCATTTCGCCGAGTTTTTCCTCCAGGCGCAGCGCCTCTTCCAGGGCGATCGCGTCGAAAGGGTTCACGGAGAATTTGACGCCGTCCGTCTCCACGCCCGTGCCGTCGGGCTTGAGCCGGATTTTCGTGTCGGGATCGGGCACGCGTTTGAGGGGAACTAGAATTTTCATTGGCACATTTCAAAAATTCCCGCGCCGCCCATGCCGCCCCCCACGCACATGGTTACCAATCCGTACCGCCCCTTGCGGCGCCGGAGTTCGTTGAGAATGGAGACCGTCAATTTTGCGCCCGTGGCGCCGAGGGGATGGCCGAGCGCGACCGCGCCGCCATTGACGTTGATGCGGTCCGCCGGCAGTTCGAGCTGGCGCATGACGGCCAGCGCCTGGCAGGCGAAGGCCTCGTTCAATTCGATCACGTCGAGATCGGCGAGCTGCAGTCCGGCGCGCTGGAGGGCTTTGGGGATGGCCTCCACCGGGCCGATGCCCATGATCCCCGGCGGCACGCCGCCCACGGCATAGGTGACAAACCGCGCCAGGGGCTGCGCCCCCAGCTCCTTCACCTTTGCGGCGGACATCAGCACCACGGCGGCGGCCCCGTCGCTGCGTTGTGAGGCGTTGCCGGCGGTCACCACCCCTCGCGGGCCGAACGCCGGTTTCAACGCTGCCAGCCGATCCAGCGACGTATCGCGCCGCGGCCCCTCATCGGCCGTAAACTCATACTCGCGGGTGCTGCGTTTGCCGGCAGGGTCCAAAGTCACTTCACGCACCGGCACCGGAATGCATTCGTCCTTGAATCGTCCGGCAGCGAGTGCGGCGAGGGCTTTCTGATGGCTTTCCAAAGCGAAACGGTCCGCGTCCTCGCGCGAAATTTTGAATTGAGCAGCCAGCTTTTCGGCCGTCAACCCCATCGAAAGATAGGCGTCCGGCATCTGCTCCACGAGCCGCGGGTTGGGGGACAGCTTGAAACCGCCCATCGGTACCTGGCTCATGCTTTCCACCCCGCCGGCCACGATCACCCCGGCCATGCCGCTCAGAATCCGTTGCGCCCCCATGGCAATGGCTTCCAGGCCGGAGGCGCAAAAGCGGTTGATGGTGACTCCCGGCACCCCATCCGGCCATCCGGCCAGCTGTCCCGCCAGGCGGGCGAGGTTCATGCCCTGCGCCGCCTCCGGCATGGCGCAACCCAGAATCACATCCTCAATCTGTTCCACGGGCAATTGCGGCACCCGCGCCAGCGCGCCCTGCAGCACCAGGGCGGCCAGATCGTCCGGGCGGACGGTGCGCAATTTTCCGTTGGGCGCCTTGCCCACCGGTGTGCGCGCGGCCGCGACAATGAAGACTTCATTCATAGCTTTCAGTTTCTCAACGGCTTTCCGGTTTTCAGCGTGTGGGTGATGCGTTCCAGCGTCTTGGGCTCGCCGCACAGGCTGAGGAAAGCCTCCCGTTCCAAATCCAAAATGTATTGTTCGGTCACGTAGTGCAGGGAACTCAGGGGGCCGCCGCACAAGATGCCGGCCAGCTTGTTGCCGATCTTCTCATCGTGCGCGCTGATCTGACCCGCGGCCCGCATCTGTTGCAGTTGCAACTGGCAGAGGGCGATGCCGCTGGCGCCAACGGCGGGCAGATCCGCGCGCGGCGGCCGCGGACGGTAGCCCTGCGCCGCCAGGTGCAACACCTGGGCCTTGGCGGTGCCGATCAGCCAGTCCGGATTCAACACGATGGTGGTTTCCTCCGGCCGCAGATAACGCAATTTCAACGCCTCGGCCGCACTCGTGCCCACCTTGGCCAGGCCGATGGTCTCCCACGCATGTCGCACACCGGGAAAATAATCCACGCCGGCATCGCGAATGATGCCCTCCGTGCTGCGGATCAACATTTCCTTCGTGCCTTGCGCGCCGGGAATCAGGCCCACGCCCACTTCCGGCAGGCCCATGTAGGTTTCCGCCGCCAGCACGATGTGGTCGCAGCCCATGGAAAGTTCCGTGCCCCCGCCCAGGGTGTAGCCGTGACAGGCGGCCACCACCGGCTTCCCGAATTGGCGCAAGGTGCTGGTGGCGGTTTGAAACGTCCGGATCATCAGATCAATCTCATCCCAATCCTGGTTTTGAATTTGCGTGGCCAGCAGCAAAAGATTTGCGCCGGCGGAAAAATGCGGCCCTTGATTGCCAATCACCAGTCCGGCGAAATTCTGGCGCACGACTTCCAAGGATTGTTTGAGCAGCCCCAACTGATCGCCGCCGATGACGTTCATCTTCACGTGAAATTCCAGGCACGCGACCCCGTCGCCCAAGTCCACCAGGCTCGCGCCGGGATTGCTGCGGATGATCTTGTTGGCCTGATGCAGCCACGGCAGATGGATGACCTGGGGCGCCTCGACTTCCGGCGCGTAGGCCCGCGCGCCAAAATCGAAGAAGGAGCGCCGGCCGTTGGCCAGTGCGTAAAACGAGGTCTGGCCGGCCGCCAGCAAGTCCTGCGCGGCCGCCGGCACCGCGCGCCCCTCGGCGTGCAGCCGCTCCACCGTCTCCCGCACCCCGAGTGCGTCCCAGGTCTCAAACGGTCCGAGCTCCCAGTTGTACCCCCACTTCATGGCGTTATCCACGGTGACCACGTCATCGGCAATCTCGGTCAGCCGGTCCGCGGCATAACTCAGCACCGCACTCAGATGCTTCCACGCGAAGGTGCCGGCCCGGTCGGTGGCGGCGCACAACGCGCGAATCCGTTCACGGCGATCGCTGATTTTGCGGGCGGCTTCCAGCGAGGCAAAACGCGGTTTTTGTTGCGGCCCGTACTCCATCGTCCGGTAATCCAGCGTCAGAATTTGCCGGCCCTGGTCCGCTTTGACGCGCCGGTAAAAACCCTGTCCTTTTTTCTCGCCCCACCACCCTCGTTTGACCATGTCCTCGATGAATGGGATTTCGCGGAAACTTTCGTGGTGTGGATCGTGGCCCAGCAATCCGCGCAGATTGCGGCCCATTTGCGCGAGCAAATCCACGCCCACGATGTCGCCCAGGCGGAAGGTGGCGCTTTTGGGGCGGCCGATCGCCGGCCCGGTGATCGCGTCCACCTCGTCAATGGTCAGACCTTGCTCGAGCATCAGCAGGGTGGCGTGCTGGAGGTCGAAACACCCAATGCGATTGGCCACGAAGCCGGGGGTGTCCCGGGCCATGACGATGCCCTTGCCCAGGACGGCTTCGCCGAACGCGGCGAAGGCTTTGAGCAACGCCCGGTCCGTATCCGGCGTGGGAATCACTTCGAGCAACCGCATGTAACGCGGCGGATTGAAGAAATGCGTTCCGAAGAAACGCCGGCGATATTCCAGCGGCAGGTCCTGGGTCATGCCCGCAATGGACAAACCGGAAGTGTTTGTGGAAACCAACGCGTCGGGTCGCGCCTGTGCCGCGATCCGGGCGTGCATGGCCCGCTTCAACTCCATCCGTTCCAGAATCGCTTCAATGATCCAATCGGCGTCTCCAATCTCGGCCAGATTGTCCTCGACGTTGCCGATGCGAATCAGGCTGGCGGCTTCGGGTGTGAACAGCGGTGCCGGCTTTAATTTCTGCATCCGCGCGAATAACGTCTGCGTAACCCGGTTGCGCACTGCCGGTGATTGCAGCGTAAGTTCGCGCGCCTGTTCCTCCGGCAACAATTCCGTGGGCGCGACATCCATCAGCAGTGACGGAATGCCCACATTGGCAAGATGCGCGGCAATTTGCGCACCCATGTTTCCCGCGCCGATGATGGCGGCTTTGCGAATAGTCAGCATGGTTTCAATCTGTTCCGGCCTTCTGCGACGCAATCTCCCTCACGCGATCTCCGCGCGGCCCATGAGGGTTGACTGAAACAGTCTGCCGTCAAGTTGGCGGACAAGTCAAACAATCGCCGGCACCAACCGGGTTTTGTTGATGGCCGGTGAATGCCGGGCCGATGCCGCGGCGCCCGGCTTGCGCGATTACGCCAACTCCTTGGGGCATGCATGGCCGGGCGGTCCGTGACGCGGTGCGGGGGCTGGCGATCACAAGTTCCGCAGCTCCCGCCGCAGATATTTGCCCACGCCCGATTTCGGCAGGGAATCCCGAAAGGTGACCAGCCGGGGGATTTTGTAATTGGCAATCCGTCCGCGGCAAAATCCGATGACCTCCTCCGCCGTGGCGCTCATGCCGTCCTTCAGCACGATGAAGGCCTTGACGGTTTCACCACGGTATCCGTCCGGCACGCCAATGACCACCGCTTCCTTGACTTTCGGACACTCAAACAGGACCTCCTCAACCTCGCGCGGATAGATATTGTAGCCGCCGGCGATAATCATGTCCTTCTTGCGATCCACAATGTAATAAAATCCGTCGGCGTCCTTCCGGGCGACGTCGCCGGTGTAGAACCAGCCCTCACGCAGCACCTGCGCCGTTTCCTCCGGCTTGTTCCAGTAGCCCTGCATCACCTGGGGGCCGCGGATGGCGATTTCGCCAATCTCGCCGACGGGCATTTCACGTCCGCCCTCCACCAAGTCCATGATCCGCGCTTCCGTATCGGCAATCGGCAGCCCGATGCTTCCCACCCTTGGCGTCCCCGTCAGGGGATTGATGTGCGTCACCGGCGAGGTTTCGGTCAGGCCGTAGCCTTCCACCAGTTTGCCGCCGGTCAACGCTTCAAATTTCTGTTTTACCTCGACGGGCAGGGGGCCGCCGCCGCTCATGCAAACCCGGAGCGAATCAAAACCGTAACGGCGCACGTTCGGGGTGTTGTTGAAGGCGACGTACATTGTCGGCACCCCGTGGTAAATGGTCGGACGGTATTTGCGGATGAGATTCAGGGCGGCGCGCAGTTGGAAGCGCGGCAGCAGGAGCGTGCAACCGCCCATGTAGATGGAGGAAATCATCACGCAGGTCAGCGCGTAAATATGAAACAACGGCAGGCTGGCGACAAACGTCTCCTCGCGTTCGTCGCCCCCCGTCAGCCAGTTCATGGCCTGGGCGGCATTGGTGACCAGGTTGCGGTGCGTTAGAATGGCGCCCTTGGAGATGCCCGTCGTGCCGCCGGTGTATTGCAGGCAGGCAATGTCCGACGGTTGGGGGCCATCGTCGGCGAGTTCCCCCGCCGGCTCCAGCAATTCCGTCCATTCATGCGACTGCACGCCGGTGGAACGCAGCCGGTGCGGCCTGCCCGCAGCCGTGCCGGGCGCTGCCGAGGGAGGGGTGTGCCACTGGCGGTCCAGTCGCGCGAATTGGGCTGGGGCGTATTGCCGCAATCCCGTGCGGACGACGTGCTGCAGGGTGGACACCTGAGGGGCGACCGCGCGGATGATGCGCTGGAAGTGCCGGTCCACAATCGCCAGCTTGACCCCGGCATCGCGCCATTGATGTTCCACCTCGCGGGCGGTGTACATGGCGCTGGTGGCGGTGACGATGGCCCCCGCCCGCAGCGCGGCAAAAAATGCGATCACAAACTGCGGGCAGTTGGGCATCATCAGGGCCACGCGGTCGCCTTTGGTGACGCCCAGCGCGCGCAGCGCGGCCGCCACCCGGGCCACATGGCGGGCGAGCTGGGCGTATGTGATTGCACCCCCAAAGTAGATTAACGCGGGGCGATCCGGCACCCGGGTTTGGGCGCGTTCCACCAGTTCGGGCAGAGAGAGGTTCGGATACGTCATGTTCTTGGAATGGTGCGGCAATCTGACATCCATGCCCCGGACCCGCAAGAAGTTTTGCGTCCGCCTGGACACGGCCGGCTTACGGGGCGGCAAGCAACGCCGGGTAACTGCCCCGTTCGCACAGTCGTCGGGCGATGGAACGACCGCGTGCCACGGTGTTCAATGGAGTCCAGCGCAGCAAGCGCCGCACCATCCCCAGCTGCGCCCGCAACTCGTCACCCTGTGAAAGGGCGGCGAGCGCCCGGCGGGCGTGCCCTTCCATCCGTCCGACCGCGTCATTGATGAATTGCAAGGTCAAATCCGCCAGTACGGACGTCTCCCGCCGGGTCGAACGGGCCTTGGCTGTTCGCAGCCAGGCGCTTTCCCCCAGGTACACGTCAATGATCAAATCACTCAACGCCGCGCCGACCTCCTGTTCCTCAATCATTTTGTCGCCGAATTTCTGGTGCGCCACGCCCGCGATGAACAAGGTGAGCTTTTTGGCGTTTCCCAGCAGCCCGCGCGCAGCGGAGAGCAGGTCCTCGCCGGACTGATCTTCCAGTGGCGCGGGGCTCAGGAGGTCCTGGGTGACCTTGGTGATGGCGCCGATCAACGGCAATCGACCGCGCTGGGCGCGTCGCAGCAGCAGGCCGGGAATGAACAGCCGGTTGATCTCGTTGGTGCCCTCAAAAATCCGGTTGATGCGCGAATCCCGGACGGTCCGCGCGGCGGAGAATTCCTCCGTGTAGCCGTAACCGCCATGAATCTGCAACGATTCATCTGCCACGTCGTCCAGGATTTCGCTGCACGCCACTTTGATGATGGAACACTCGAGGGCAAATTCTTCCAGGCCGCGCGGAAATGGCGGCTCCGTGGCCGCCAGGGTTTCCCCGGTCGCAAACACCGCGTCCATCATCGCGGCCGTCCGGTAGACGGCGCTTTCCCCGGCAAAAATGCGCACGGCCATTTCTGCCAGCTTCTGCTGGATCAACCCGAACCCGGCCAGGGGCCGGCCAAACTGGTGACGCTCCAACGCGTATTGCGTCGCCCCGCGCAACGCCTCCTTGGCCGCGCCCATCGCGCCCGCCCCCAGCTTGAAGCGGCCCGAGTTGAGAATGTTGAACGCGATGTAAGCCCCTTTGCCGACCCCGCCGAGCAGGTTTTCCACCGGCACCTTCGCGTCTTCGAGAATCACGCGGCGGGTTGAGGACGACTTGATCCCCAGTTTGTGCTCCTCTTTGCCGGTGGAGACGCCGGGGAAGGTTCGCTCCACCAGAAACGCGGTGACCTGCTGGCCGTCCACCCTGGCAAAAACCGTGAACAAATCCGCCCAGGCTGCGTTCGAAATCCACATCTTGGTGCCGTTGAGGATGTAATGTTTGCCGTCGGCAGAAAGCTCGGCTTTGGTGCGCAACCCCAGCGCGTCCGAGCCCGATCCCGCTTCACTCAGGGCGTAGGCGCCCATCCACTGGCCGCTGGCGAGTTTCGCGAGATATTTTTTCTTTTGCGCCTCCGTGCCGAAGTATTGCAGCGGCTGGCTGCCGATGCCGCTGTGCGCGCCGCAGGTCACACCAAATCCGCCCAGGCGCGTCAGTTGTTCTTCCACCCCCACGATCGTGGCGCGATCCAGCTCGAGGCCGTCGTAATCGGCCGGTACGCCCATGCCCAGCAAACCCAGCCCGCCCGCCTGGCGGAACAGCCGGCGCGACCAATCTCCCTCCTGATGTTCCAACGCTTCGAGATGGGGCAGCACCTCCTTTTCCATGAACTTTTCGGCGGTCTGCGCCATCAGCCGTTGTTCCGCCGTCAGATCTTCCGGCGTGAACACCCGGCCGGGGTCGGTTTCCGTGAGGAGGAAATTTCCTCCGATCAAATGAGCAGGGAGCGGTTGCAATTCTGGCATGCGGGAATTTTTTATTCGCGCGGACCGATTTGGCAATCATATTCCCCTCCGGCGAACCGGCGCTTGCCTGCCCTCCGCCTTTTTGAAAGCATGTGCCGTCTTATGGGACACCTTAAATTGCACATCCCCGGACCGGTCGAAGTCAGTGAGAAAACCTTCCGCGCGTTCTGTCAGCCGATGGTCGGGCATCGCAGCCAGAGCTACAAGGATCTCGTCGCGAAAATTCAGCCGCAGCTCCAGCAGCTGCTCGCCACCCGGCGCCTCGTGTACCTGGCCACTTCCTCCGCCTGGGGGGTGATGGAGGGCGCCATTCGCAACCTCGTCGCAAAAAAAGTCCTCAACTGCATGTGCGGCGCGTTCTCCGACAAATGGTGTGATGTCGCCCGGCGTTGCGGCAAGGACGCGGAGGCCTTGCAGGTGGACTGGGGTTCGCCCATCCGCGCCGAGGCCGTGGACCAAAAGCTGGCCACCGGCCAGTTCGACGCGTTGACACTGATTCACAACGAAACCTCGACCGGCGTCATGAGCCCGCTCGCCGAAATCGCGGCACTGAAGAAAAAATACCCCGACGTCATGTTCATCGTGGATGCAGTCAGCTCCATGACGGCCGTGCCGATCAAATTCGATGAACTGGGCATTGACGTGTTGCTGGCCGGCACCCAGAAAGCCTTTGCGTTGCCGCCGGGTTTTGCGGTGTTCACCTGCTCCGCCGCCGCGCTGGCCAGGGCCGCGACGATCCGGGATCGCGGCTATTATTTCGACTTTCTGGAATTCCAGAAAAATGCGGAACAAAACATGACGCCCAGCACGCCAAGCATTGCGCACACGTACGCGCTCAGCTCGAAGCTGGATGAATTTTTTGCGGAGGGTTTGGAGCAGCGCTTTGCGCGGCATCGCCGGACCAATCAAATGACCCGGGACTGGGCGGCGAAACATGGATTCACGCTGTTTCCTGAAACTGGATCCGAATCCCTGACGCTATGCTGCGTCAATAATGGCGCCAAGGCCGGCGGCCGGGTGGTGGAAGTGCCCAAGCTCCAGCAGCTCACCAAGGAACAGGGCTTTTTGATTGATGGCGGCTACGGCAAAATCAAAGGCAAGACCTTCCGCATTTCCAACATGGGTGACGAGACCGAAGCCACCATGAACCAATTGCTCAGCGCGCTGGACCAGGCCATGGGCCAGTTGTAATCAGCCTAAGCACTGGACCGCGCCCTCGTGGGACCCCGCCCGCCTCCGATCCCGCCTCGGCTTTTAATGCACAAGCTCGGCCAGAAAACTAGAGCTTGCGGACGGCGACGGTCAACTTAAGCTGGTTACGGTGAGTGGCGTGAAGTTTATTGATATAACTGTCCCGCAAATCAACTGTCGCCGCTTGCAGCTACGGGGCTTTACCTTGATCGAGCTACTGGTAGTCATCGGCATTATCGCCATCCTGGCCGCATTGCTGCTACCCGCGCTGGCCCGTGCAAAAAACGCCGCCAAGGGGATATCGAGCCTCAACAACCTGCGGCAAATTGGCATCGCCAACCAGATGTACCTCGACGACAACAAAGGGTATTTTGCCCAGCACGAAGGCTATTACTACCAAGGGGCGATCATCGACCGCCAGGAGGGAAAGAACCTGGGACTGGATAAAACGGCCAAAACTCACTGGCCCGACCAAATGGTCCGCTACGCACCCCAGCCCAAGGTGTTCCTGAGTCCATTTCTGACTACCGAGCAAATTGCCAGTGAGGGTTTTTCCCGGCCGTTCGGCATCGACGGGTATCGGCAGTACATTTACGGCGGTTATGGTTACAACCTGCACTACCTGGGGTATGCCACCGGCGAGCATGGGAAGCCCGGATATAACGCCCGGCTGAACGCCGACATCCGCCAGACAACCAGTACGGTGCTCGTGGGGGATACCGCCGGCTCGAAATCACACGGCGGCACTTTCACCGGCAAGCCTGAGGCGCCTTACGTGCTCGACCCGCCGCTGCCTTCCCTGAATCTGGGCGCGAAACTTACCGGATATTACGAAGGTGCCGACGGCATGATTGAAACGCCCAGCTCCGGTCCGTACGATTGGAAGGTGCGCGCCTATCCCGCTCCTCGTAACAACGGCAGGCCGGAGTTTGTCTTTGTCGATTGCCACGCCGAGGCCATGGGAATCAAGGAAATTGACGACTCCAACCGCGATGGCATACGGGACAACGGCAACTGGAACGGTCTAAACGATCCATTTAACCGCTGACCCGCACGGAAGCACAAACCTGCCGCTGGTGACGCCAACCAAGATTGTCTTTGTCTCTGACCGTTTTGGCGGGTTAACGTCGGGTGAGACCTTCAAAGGTCCGCGTGCCCGGATCTCGCTGGTGGACCGCATGGTGAGTGTAACGAAACGACAGTAATGAACCAGAGTCCAGGGCCTTCTGATTGACGGAGGCTGCGGTAAAATCGGGGGCAGGATCTTCCGCATCTCCAACATGGGCGACGAAACCATGGCCACGATGAACCAGTTGTTCGCCGGGTTGGATGACGTCATGACGCAGTTCTGACGGCCGCCCGGGCCCGGTTGATTTGTTAATTTGTTAAAATCGTGTTGACGTTGGAGACCGCATTCGCTAAGCGGTGAGGGTCGTTTGCCGAAAATTCAACACTCAAAAAATCATGAGCGACAACAAACCCCCGGGTGCCGACAAGAAAATCGCGGCGGGCATCTGCGGCATTCTCCTTGGCGCGCTGGGCATCCACAAGTTCATCCTGGGTTACACCACCCAAGGCATCATCATGCTGCTCGTGTCCATTCTGACGCTGGGACTCGGCGCCTGGATCGTGGCCATCATCGGATTGATTGAAGGCATCCTTTACCTGACCAAGAGCGACGAGGAATTCTCGCGCACCTACGTCCAGAACAAGAGAGGCTGGTTCTAAATCCGGCCCGCCGGCTGCGTTGTGGTGAGTCCGCCATCCACTCACGCGAGCTACCAGCTCGTTCGGGTGGCCGGGGGCGCGTCTGCGGTTTACGCCGCCGCCTACGCCGAGAAGATGCATCCCGGCGCCGGCCCGGCCGCGGAAGCGGAGGCGCTGCATGTCCGGCAATTGCAGGTCGCGGAGCGCCTGCGCGCCGCGACGGGGGAATTCGTCATTTGGGACGTGGGACTTGGCGCCGCCGCCAATGCCATCGCCGTGCTGCGGGCCACACGGGAACTGTCCTGTCCGTTGCGGTTGATCAGCTTCGACAACACCCTCGAACCTTTGCGGTTTGCCTTGCAGCATCAGGAGGCGTTGGGATATGTGCATCCCTACGGGCCCGCCCTGCAGGCTCTCGCGGAGACCGGGCAACTCCGGTTCACCGATGGCGCGCACGATGTATCCTGGCAACTGCAATTGGGGGATTTCCCGGCCTGGCTGGCGGCGCCGCAACTGTCCGGCGTGCCGGCCCCCCACGCCATCATGTTCGATGCCTTCTCACCGGCGCGCAATCCAGCGATGTGGACGCTGCCACTGTTCACGAATTTATTCCAGGCGCTCGATCCGGAGCGCCCCTGCAATCTGGCGACGTACTCCCGCAGCACCATGATTCGCGTCACGTTGCTGCTGGCGGGATTTTTTGTGGGGCGCGGGGGCGCGGCGGGAATGAAGGAGGAAACGACCGTAGCCGCCAACACGCTGAAGTTGATTGCCGCACCATTGGATCACCGCTGGTTGGAACGCGCGCGCCGTTCCGACTGTGCCGAACCATTATGCGCGTCCACATATTCACGGGCGGCACTCGCGACTGAATCTTGGATAAAGCTTCAATCGCATCGCCAATTCAACCCGTGAACAACCAAACGGGACCGATAGCAAAGTGGCTTGAAGCAATTCTCCCGCCCGACGTACCGCGATCTTCAATATCGATAGGGCCGGCTTAACGAAAACGCATTTGGCAGGTGCCGCACCTCGCGCACCTCGCCGTCGGTCAACAACACTTCCACGATGTCAAAACGGATTTTGACCTCGGGCTGCTTCAGCAGCCGCAGATAGTCCAACGCGGTTTGGGAAAGGCGGCGCCGCTTGCCCGCGTCCACCGCGGCCGCCGGTCGAGTCCACTCTTCGGAAGAACGGGTTTTTACTTCGATAAACACGAGGCAATCGCGGTCGCGAAAAATCAGATCAATTTCCCCACGGTCCGAGCGAAAGTTGGTAGTGAGGTATTTCAGACCGAGCTTTTGCAGTTGTCGCTTCGCCGCCCGCTCGCCCAATTGACCGCGGCGCAAGTGTTCGGGTGTTGCTTGGTCACTCCAACCCAACCAAGCCTGAATGTGCCGCAACCAGTTCATACATCAAGCATCTGCGAACCCGTGATTGCCGATCCCCCATGACGCCCGTAAACCAGTGGGGCGTTTAATGGATCACCGGCGGTTTGTGAATGGCTTTCTCCCGCTGACGGGCGGCACGGAGAATGGACAGACTGGTCAGCAGGGCCCAAGTCCAGCTAAACGCAAAGATGCCAATGCCGAATAGCGTGCCGCGCACGCCTTGCCACAGACTTTCCAGAAAATCCAGTGGATCGCCCGAGGGATGCATCAATTCCGACCAATGTCGCACACCCCAGGCGAGAAAACGGCTGCCGAACCACAGCGTCAGAACAAAGCCAATCCCCGCCAGCAGGCTTTGTGCGTAACCAATCCTGCGTCCAGCCAGTAATGAGCCGCTGCCGGGAAACGCGCAATTGCCGGTGCAACAAGCCCAGGCATCGGCTGCCGTGAGGTTCCGGCCATCGCCCAGGCGCAGGTTAAATTTCATGAACGCAACCTCAAGGCCGCAACCAATCACAGCCCGGCAAATTCCGCGCGATGGCGAAGCCGATTACCAAGCCGCAAAGCGCCCACGGCCAGAGGTGGTGCGCAAAGAACCTGGGAAGACGGACCCCCAATAGCGTCCGGAACAAAAATCCGCATCCGACCCACGCCCCAAGCGGCAACAGGAATACGAACAACGCATTGCTTTGCAACGCCAGGTTCAAGTGGCCGTGCAACAACTGGTGTAACGCGCGCTGGCCACCGCAGCCGGGACAGTCCAGCCCGCTGAGCGTATGGAAAAGACAGCGCGGGAAAAATGAATGTTCACTCGGATCAAAACGGGCAAAGCAGTATAAAACCGCTAGCGCCGCACCGGTCACCGAACCAAGGCAGAGCCACTTCCAGCCCGGTTGACGCGGTGGCGCGGCGGAGACCGTTGAATGAGACATTCGCATTGATTCAATTCCCACTGGCCGCCCGCATCGCCACGAACTGGATCACGCCTCCAATGATGTTGGTCGCGATGCCGACAATGAATCCGATCCAGCACCACATTTTTGCCTTGGCCGAGGCTTCCTGCGCACCCGCCAGATCCCCCACGCTCAGTTTTGTCCGCACCTGCGCGGCATAAATGATGGCCACGACGCCGAACGGGATGCAGCAGCACAGCGTGACCACGATGGATTGCCAGAGATAGTTGGGCACTTCGCCGCCGCTCCACTGCGGGCGCGCAGGGGCGGTCAAGGGCGGCAGCGCCGCGCCGGACAGCTCGGGCAGCTCCGCGATGGTCTTCCATTCCCCTTCGCCTTCGCGCAGGACTTTGGATTGATGGTTGGCCCGCCCTTCGGCGATCCATTGCTTCAGTTGCTCAAGCGCAACCGGTCCGTATTCATTTCCATCGGCGCCGATAATTTTATACATGGTCGTGTGGGGGGTGGATTTCGGGGTCAAAACCATTCCTTCCGGTTCTGCACATAAATTTGCACAAATTCATCATCCGCCTTGGTGAGGTAAATAATGCCTTCGATCAGCCCAATCAACCCGATGACGGGAGCGGCCATTCCGCAGGTGAGCACGGAAACCAGCAACATGATCAAGCCCGTGCCGGTGTACCCCAGAATGAATTTATGGATGCCCAGGGCGCCGATTAAAATCCCGCAAATGCCGGCGGGGATTTTTACTGCCGCGCGCCCGTTGAGGACCGGCGGCGGGAGCGGCGGCAGATCGGAGCCCAGATTCAATTCCGCATAGGTCACGAAGGGCCGCCAGTCGCCCCCCGTTTCTGGTCGCACCGGAGTCTGCAGATTGACGCGCCCCTGGCGCCGCCACTCCTGCAGTTGTTCCCGGGTTGCCGGCCCGTATTCTTTACCGTCCGCTCCGACAATTTTATACATGGCCACTGGAAGGTGAACCGCCGTTGTTGCTGTAATCCGTAATGGCTGGACCGGTTTTAAGCAAGCGCGGAAAACAGTTTATTTGCTCCGCAGTTGTTCCAGTTTCGCCCAGGCACGCCCGTCATGGATGAGGGTGTCCGTCAGTTCCCAGCCCTCACTGATCGAACGCACCCGCCCGGCCACGAACAGCGCCGCCCCGGCATTCAATTTGACCGCATCGGCGCGCGGCCCCCGGTCCCGTCCCCGCAAAATCTGGCGGATGATTTCTGCATTGGCGTCCCGATCGCCGCCGCTCAAATCCGCGAACGCCACCGGCTGCAACGGGAAGGTCTCCGGGTGCAACTGGGAAATGGCCAGTGCGCGCGCCTGGTAAAATTCGGCCACGGTGCTCGGGCCGAGCGTGGAAATTTCATCCAGACTGCGCACGCCAAGCTCCGGGTCGTGGGTGGGCGCGGCCGGATCGGGCACCGCCCCCGAAACCACCATTGCCCGGCGCAAGCCCAGTGATTGCAACGCCTGGGCCAGCGGTTTGCACAGTTCCGGCTTGGGCACGCCCAGCAGCTGGGCGGTGGGCCGCGCGGGGTTTAACAGCGGCCCGAGAAAGTTGAAGATCGTGCGTTGTCCGCGGGAGGCGCACAACTTGCGGATGGGAATGATGTGCTTGAAGGCGGGATGATAATTGGGCGCAAAGAAAAAGGCGAAGCCATGATCGCGCAGTGCCGCCGCCGCCTCCTCGGGCGTGAGGTCAATCCGGATGCCCAGGGATTCCAGCACGTCGGCGCTGCCCGTTTTAGAAGTGACCGCGCGATTCCCGTGCTTGGCCACGGTGACGCCCGCGGCGGCGCAGACCAAGGCGACCGTGGTGGATATGTTGAACGTTCCCAGGTGATCGCCTCCCGTGCCGCAGACGTCCAGAATTTCCCGGGCCCGCGTTGCGGCGTCCAGGGGCACCCGCACCGAACGCTCCAGCAGCGCCGCCGCAAACGCCGCAATCTCTTCCAGTGTCTCTCCCTTGCGCGCCAGGGCCGTGAGAAACTCTGCCTTGGTTTCCACCGGCACGGCCTCAGTAGTGAGCTGCGTCACCGCCGCGCTGATTTGTGTCGCCGTCAACGGTTCGGCGCGTTGCAGTTGTGCGGTCCATGCATCCAGCATCGGGCAAGGATAAGCAGGCGGGCGCGTGAACAAAGCGGAAACTGTCGTTGCCGAACCCGGCTGGGCGGACCTTCCCCGTTGCCGGCTGCTCCGGACGATTGTCCAGCCTGGTGTGTCCGTTGGGTGCCGGAGGCGGGGGCGCACCGGGAGCTCCAGTCGCAGGGTGGCGGCTGGGCGATTTCCGGCAATTTCAGATGAAGCGGGCTCGCGCGGCCCCGTGGTCAAGCGGGACGGAAGTTTTTGACGGCCTCCCCGGTTTGTGCGTCTAATGCACGGTCAGGATCATGGACGAGAACCGAACATCGAATGCGTGCCGGCAGGTTTGCCTCGCCGCGCTGCGGGCGCGCGGAGTGTGGGCGGTGCCCGGGCGATGCCCGGAGATGGTGGCACGCAAGCAACCGGAATTTCCCGTGGTCCGGACGGCGCGGGCAATGCCGGCACAAATTTTCAGGAGGGCCGGATGGCGGCCGCCCGAGATTCATGGAACCGGCGGGTTTCCTCCGGCCGGAACAGTGGTCACACGCGCTTTCCGTGGAGTTTCGGGGACCAAATGAGGACCGCAATTCTTCCGACCCACACGCTGGCCCTGTTTGACGCGGCGGTGCAACAGGCCGCCGATTGGTTGCGGCGCGGAGCGGTGGTGGCGTTGCCGACCGAAACCGTTTACGGGCTGGCGGCCAATGCGCTGGATCCCGTCGCCGTCGCCAAACTCTACGAGCTCAAGGGGCGGCCGGCACATAATCCCATCATTGTTCATGTGGCCGGCCTGGAGCTTGCCCAACAGTGTGTCACCGCATGGCCCGGGTCGGCGGCACAACTGGCGCATCAATTCTGGCCCGGGCCGCTGACGCTCGTGTTGCCGCGTTCCCGGCAAATTCCGGATATTGTCACCGCCGGCGGGCCGACGGTGGGAGTGCGCTGGCCGGACCATCCCTTGATGCAGGCGGTCATTCGCGCCTGCGGGTTTCCGCTGGCGGCGCCCAGCGCCAATCCGGCCAACTTGGTATCGCCGACCACGGCGGAGCATGTTCACAAACAATTTGCCGGACGCCTTCCACTGATCGTGGACGGCGGTGCGGCCGGAGTCGGCATTGAAAGCACGGTTGTGGATTTGACCACACTGCCGTGGCGGGTGCTGCGACCGGGCATGATTTCTGAAGAGGCCATACGGGCCGTGGGGCATCCGCCTTCCGCCCCGGCGGCAGACGCGTCCGGTGCCGCTTCGGAGCACCGGGGGCTGCGCAGTCCGGGCCAGTTGCCCAAGCACTACGCCCCGAAGGCCAGGTTGCTGGTGCGCACGTGGCACGACACGGCGGACCTGCATCAACAGCTCGGCGCGCTTCCATTTCCGCGCGCGAAAATTCAAGTGATTGCGCACACACGGATCCCGTCCGACGCGGGATTGGCGGGAGTCAGCGTGATTCCTGTGGATGCGGCGGCTTATGCGCGCGCCATTTATGCCGAGCTGCACCGCTGCGATGCGGCAGGCGTGGCGTTGATTATTGTGGAAGCTTTGCCGGCGGGACCTGAATGGCGCGGCATCGTGGATCGTCTGAATCGTGCCGCGTCAGATTGACGCAACTGGACAAGTTCCTCACACTGGATTGACCATGAGAAAATTAACCTTGGCTGGCCTGCTGGTTCTGATCTCCGCGGCCGTGATGGCCGATGACCTGGAGCAGCAGGTCCGCACCACCATGGAAAAACGATTGGAGGTGCAACACCGGATGTTGTCGTTGGGCGACTGCATCCGCATTGCGCTGGAACATAATCTCGACGTGCAGATCAGCCGGATGGATCCGGAGATCGCGGGTTTCTCCCTCAAAAGCGCCTATGCGGGTTACGATCCCACCTTCTCGTTGAGTGGCCGGCATAATTACGAGTTGTCGCCTGGCGGCCTGGACGAGCAAAGCCGGGCGTACACCGGCACCGAAAGCGAGATTGACAGTTTCAACGGTTCCCTTGGCGGGTTGCTTCCCTGGGGGACGCGCTATACGTTTGGCGCGACGGTGAGTGACCGCTCGGGGAATTCCCCCGGAGCCGTGATTGACCCCGGCAACTCCTTCATCACCACAAATGCCATTTACGACATCAACACCGGCCTGCCGTCCGGCTACCTCTACAGCACCAATTACGGCACGCTGCCCACGCGCAACCCGTTCGAGAACGCCGCGGCCAATGTGGGTTTCTTTGAACTGCGCCAGCCGTTGTTGAAGGATTTCTGGGTGGACGGCACACGCCTGCAGATTTTTTTGAACCGCAAGAACCTGCAACGCTCGGAAGTGCAGTTGCGCAGTCAAATCATCCAGACCATCACCGCCGTCGAAGAGGCCTATTACAATTTCATTTATTCCGAGGAAACGGTGAAGGTGCAGGAGAAGGCGCTGGAGCTCGCCCAACGGTTGGTGGCCGAAAATCGCCGCCGCGTGGAGGTGGGCGCGCTCGCGCCGCTGGACGAACGACAGGCCGAGTCCGAGGCGGCCTCGCGCCAGGCGGATTTACTCGAGGCCCGTTCCAATCGGGGCACCCAGCAGCGGGCCCTCAAGAATCTGCTCAGCGATGATTACGCGGCGTGGTTGACCACGGAAATCCATCCCACTGACACGCTCCGCGCCGTGCCGCAGCCGTTGAGTTTGCAGGACAGCTGGCGGCGCGGCATGGCGGATCGTCCGGATTTGCAGCAGGCGCGCATTGACGTGCAGATGCAGGAGAAGCGGGTGGTCTATGCCGACAATCAACGCTATCCGCAATTGGATCTGGTGGGGGACATAGGTTACGCCGGCTCGGCCCGGAACACCGGTCAGGCGTTCAAACAGGTGCGGAATCTGGACAACACTTATTACGCCTATGGCGCCCAGCTGACCATTCCGCTGGGGAACATCGGCGCGCGCAATAATTACAAGGCGGCGCGCACCACCCGCGATCAATTGGAGTTGGTGCTCAAACAACTGGAGCAAAATGCGATGATTGAAATCGAGAACGCCATCGCCGTGGCGCGCTCCAGTCTGGAGCGGGTGGATGCCACCAGGCAGGCGCGGGCCTACGCCGAGGAGGCTTTACGCGCTGAAGAGATGAAACTTGAAAAGGGAAAGAGCACCAGCTTCGTCGTCCTGGACCTGCAAAGCAAATTGACCGCCGCCCGCTCGGCGGAAATCCGCGCCCTGGCCGACTACAACATCGCCCTGGCGCGGCTGGCACGTTTTGAGGGGAGCACGCTGGAACGCCACGGTGTGGAACTCAAGCTGCGTTGATCAGGGCACGAAACGCGCCCGATAAAAGCGCCGGTCCAACGAGCCGGAATGGGTGTCCACGGCGTCAAACGAGCCATCCGAGATGATGTTGGTTTTGAGCGGACTCCAGGCCGTGAAATCCGTGGTGGCCTCCACCGCCCAGCGATCCCCCGTGCGTCCCAAGACGCGGAGCAACCCCCAGCCCGCGGCGGTGCGTCCCAGCAGTTGCAGCTGCGCTTGTGGCGGCGGCAGGGCTTCGGCGGTGATCTGATAATTGTCGAACAGCATGTAATTGTCGCCCGGCGCGTTGACGTATTCGATTTGTCCCTGACTGTTGGTGATGGCGGTCCGATTGAACAGCCAGATGGCATCAATGTCGCCCAACGTCAGCGGCGCGTTGGTGGTGGTGAGCGGTTGATTGGTGGCAATGATCGCGTCGTTCCAGGTGGCGCTCCAGCGGTTGGCCGCGAAGTCCATCGTGACCGTCAGCAGATAATTGCTGTTGTTGACAAACGGGATCGAGGTGAACACGGTGGCGTTCGTGCCATCCAGCCGGTAACTCACGTCGAGATACAGATTGTCCAGATCAATGGAAAACAACCGGTTGACCTGGTGATTATAGACGCTCCAGCGGAAAATGTCGTACTCGCCGTTTGACGAATCGGAAATGTTCACCAGCACCCGGAATTTCACCAAGGGCCGGCCGGCGGTGAGCGGAGCAAAATTAATGGGCTGCCACAACACCAGACTCGCATCGGCCGGCTCCGGCGGGGAAAAGCCAATGTATGCCGACTGTTCTTGTAATGCGCCGGGAATGATGCCGTTGCCCCCGGAGCCTTCCGATTGCCAGTTTTGTTGTCCAGCCAGATCCTGATCCGTTGAATATCCTTCCGCCGCTTCAAATCCAGTCGAGAACAGATTCGTGGTCGCGGCCCGACCGCCGGTTGAACCGCACCAAACCGCCAAAACGGCCGCAAACAACAATGCCCCATTTTTCATGGAATGCCTTATTCTGACTTAACGACCTCCCGGGCGTGCGCTCCGACCTTCTGACGGGACCGGTGCTGCCGGCCGGGCCGGAGCCGCGGGCGCCGGATTGAAGGTGGGGCGGGAGGGTGCCGATGGCGCAAAGGTCGCTGGCGGATTCACCGGGTGGGGAGTAAACGCACGTGATTCGGCAACTCGCGGGGAGGAATAATTCGGCCGCGTGTAGCGCGGCTCAATCCGGGGGCTGAGCGTTCTGGGTGACGATTGCCAGCGGTCGGACGGCGTCTCGCGTGATGGGGGGGTGAACGTACGATTGATCTGAGGACGCGGATTTCCATTGGGGGTTAACCGCCCCTCGGTTCCGGGATTTCCGTCCGCACGGTTTGCCGGTTGATTCCAGTTGCGTTGCGGCTGGCTGCCTGGCGTGCTCCAGACCGAATAATCCCGCCCGGAGGAGCGTGGTGTTCCTCCGATGACCGTTGGTGCCGAACTGCGCGGGACCGGGGCAACAGATTGCGGCCGGGTGGGCTGAGGCCTCACGGTAACGGGTTTGTCGAAGATCGGCGTCGGGCGGGTTGCCGGTGTTGCCGGTGTTGCCGGTGACTGTTGGGAAACACTCGGCGCCGGCTTGGCCGGCTGGAGGCTGGTGTGCGGTTCGTGGTCGCGAACAAGAAGATTCCGATCGGCGCGCGCCGCCCCGGATGAAATTCCCTCAAACGTTTTCGCTCCAGCCGCCGGGCGATTTTCGCGGTTCAGTTCAGTCCGGTTTTCCGAGACATCCCGCGGGGAACGGAATTGCCGGGCAGCCGGGGTGACGGACTCGGCGATGGCTCCCCGTGCGGGCCGGGACAGCGCAGGACGCTCCACCACCAGGGTGCGCCCCCCATTCTCGAACCGGTCGCTGCGGATTCCGCCCTGGCTCGCCGGTTCGCTTCGCAAGCTGACGGTGCGCACTTCCGTCCGCGCCCGCTCCCGCACCCGATCCGGGGAAATGCCCCGGTTGATGACTGTGGTGTGGTTGCCGCTGCCATAATTGTTGACGATGGTGGTTTGATTGAAGATGGCGACCGACCGGGCGCTCGACAGGTGGTAGCGATAGGGATGAGGGTCGCAGAAACGTGCCCACGGGACAAACAACCACGAGCCAACGCCCAGATGGAACCCAAAACTGGCCCCGACGGAGCTGCCGAAATAGCTGAAGCCGACCCCCGGAGTGTAAAGGGAATTCGGCGGCAACGGCGCCCAGCCACAATAGTCATTATCGTAACGCCAGGACACCCATGAAGGCCCCCAGACCCGGTTGGGCCACCAGCACCAACCCCACCGCGGATCATTGAACCACCGCCCATAATGGAACACCACCGATCCCCACGAGTAATCCGACATCCAATACCAGCCGAAGTCGGTGTAAACCCAGCGTCCACCGTCGGAATAAGGCCGCCATCCCGGATGCCGCACCACAATTGTCGGCCGCCAGACCCGGCCGTAACCGTCAATCGTCACCCAGGTGCCATAGGGTGAAAGTGCGGCATCAAAATACTCATCCGTGGCTTCGACCGGCGCTGGCGCTGCCGGCTCGGACGCCGGCTGGGGCGGGGACACGTACGTGGGGGCCGCGGCCGTCGCCGTTTCCTCTCCCGCGGGAACACTGGCGACCGAGGGAGGCGTCTGGATTCCCCATACCGTCTTCAAACTCTGATCGCGCTCCATCATGGAGGTAATGATTTCGCTGGAAACACCCAGATCCTTGAGATAAATGATTTCCTCCGCCCCCAGAAGAAACGCTGCCGAGGAGTTGGTCACGTAGGTCAAAATCACCTGTTCATCCACGCCGGATTGCGCCATGTCAATGACGTCACTCAGCGCCTGGGAAACCCGCAACCTCTCGGGGACCACCGGGACCGGAGCATTGCTGATGATCAACGCGGCGGGCGCAGCCGCTGGAGCAGGGCGTGATGCGACTGCCGGGGCTTCCGTCGTGGCCGGGGGCGGAACGTTTGCGTCATTTGCCGGGACTGTAGTTGACGCGGCCGGCGGCATCGGGGACGCAACGGAGGGGAGGGCGTCGGCCACCACCGTTTCACTGGTAACGTAGTAGGGGGAGGAGCCGCGCGCGCTCTGCTGCCTGCAGCCGGAGAGCGCCAGCACTGCAACGCCCGTGCCCATCAAAACGTAGCGGAGAAAATGGCGGCTTTTCATAACTTTACCTTTGTTGCACAGTTCCCTCATCTGTCAAGGGATAGACGCCCCGTCACCGGGGGTATTCACCATCCCTCCCCAGAGCCCCATGGAGCGAGGCTTCGGCCGATGGTAGCCCCGTCCAGAATTGAACTGGAATCAACGGTTTAGGAAACCGCTGCTCTATCCATTTGAGCTACGGGGCCGCCCGGACAAACCATAGCAATTATGTCCCGGTCCGCACAGCCTAATTCAATCCGGATGCCCAACGCGCGCGCCAGTGCAGGAGTCATTTTCGGCCAATACATTCCTTTACAGTTTTTCCCGGTGGACATACAGTCGCCGCATGCCGACGGAATATGATGCCACGGAGTTTGTCGATGCGGATTTCATCCACCAGTCGTCTCCCGCCCACAGTGTCGCCGGAGGGACGCGCGCGCCTTCGCGGGAGGAGGTGGACTCGCGGGTTGCCGAAGCGCAGCGCAAGCTGGCGGATCTGAAACGCGCCCAGGAGGAGCTGGAACGTGAGCGCGCCGCGCTCGAGGAAGTGCGCCGCCGCCAGACGGAATTTCAAACCGGACGCCAGGAGTTGATCCAGAACCTGACCCGGGGACTGGGGTTGCTCGAGGAGGCGGAGTTCGCCGCCCGCCGCGATGCCGAGCAGATGAACAAAACCGTTGCCAACCTGCGTGACGCCCTGGTCAAGGTGCGCGGCATCAACGAAGAGGGCTGGTCCAAGGAGCAGTTCAACGTCGAACTCACCCGGGCCCTGACCACGATTGAAAACGCGCGGCTGGAATGGAACGGAGCACGGTTGAAATTTGACGTTCTGGCCAACGAAAACACCGCGCAATCCAGGGAGGCGCCGGGGCGTTCCGCCGCCGGGCGACCTGACTTGACGACGCTCAGTTTCGGGCAACTTTGCAAGATGGGGCTGGCCCTCACCTGGCCGCTGGCAATGATCGCATTGCTCGCACTGGGCGTGTTGGTGGCGATGCTGTGGGGACCGCGCTGACCCCCCGGCAGACCGTCGCGACGCATGAGTTGGTGGAAGAAAAAACCGGACCCGATTTCCGATCGGGCGCAGGAGCTGAACGTAAAGATTGCCGCGCTTGAAGCGGAAATTCAACGACTTGATCAGCAGCTCCACCAGGCGCCGGACCGCGTGCCGCGGCTGCGCTCGACCGCGGTGCCCCGGGGCGTCACTGTGATGCATGCGCTGCCAACCGCCACGACCCGGTCGCCAGCCGCACCCAATCCTGAGCCGGTTTTTGAAGAAATCAGCCAGGAGCGCATCACCACGGAGAATGAAATGCCCAACCTCCCCGAGCACTTCAACGAGTTCGGCACGCGCAAACTGAATGTCCCCGCGCTGCTCCAGAAACTCCGCCGCTTCTTCACCGGGCCAAACACCAGCAATCCCCAACTGGTGAACTATCTGGCTGCAGGCGGAGTGCAGGGATTACGTCCCCTGCGCAAGGAGCGGCGGATCGCCCGTAACCGCTTCATCTTCTTTGCCGCCGTCCTGTTCATCGTTTTGTTCGGGACACTGTGGTGGTACCTCCATCACCGCTGACCTTGCAAACCCTTGCGCGCCGTGCCGCCCTACTACTGCCTTCCCATCGTCACGAACACTGGTGACTTTCTCGCGAGCTACTCGGGGGTCGGTTTGGCGGGTTTGCGCTTTCCTGGTGCGGCCATGCCCCCGACGCCGACCCCGGGCCGTCTGCCGCCGCAAATTCGCGCCTGGCAGCGTCAGACCGCCGCGGCGGTAAAGGCGGTTTTGAGCGGACGCCCGCCCGCGGTCCTGCCCCCTCTGGACCTTGCGCAGGGCACGGCATTCCAACGGGCCGTCTGGTGCGCGCTCGCGAACATCCCCCTCGGCCAGACGCGAAGTTATGGCGAAGTGGCGGCAACGATCGGACGCCCCAAGGCGGTGCGCGCAGTCGGGAGCGCCTGTGGCGCCAATCCCATTCCGTTGCTGATTCCCTGCCACCGGGTCCTCGGGGCCCATCACCGGCTGGGCGGCTTCGGGGGCGGGTTGGATTGGAAGCGCAAATTGTTGGCGGTGGAAAACATCCGCTGCTGCTGAAGCGCGGCGGCCCGGGGCTTACTCCTTTTGCGGCGGCGCCGCTTTCGGTTGCAACTGCGCCAGGTATTTCCGCGTGGCCGCCGGCAATTCGTACCAGATGAACCCGGCCAGCAACGTGCCGAGGATGGCGAATGGAATCAAGAACACCGGCCACCAATACCAGCTGCGTCCCGCCAGTTCGCTGAAGCTGAACACGGCGTGGGCCGTGGGGCTGGGCGCGTGGACTTCCGGCGTCAAAAAACCGATGCCGAGCGATTGGATGGTGCTGCCCAGATACACGAAACCATCCACGATGCCGGAACAGGTCGCCGTGGCCTTGCGCCCGCCAAAATCCGCCGCCGCCGTTCCGGACATGAGCGAATGCACTCCAATCACCGCGGCCGACATCAGCAACGCCAGCAGGGCGACGGCGACCGCGGAGCGAAACAAGAAGACCACCATCAGGCTCGTCAGCAGAAACATCACCGCGCCCAACAGGGCCGCGGGCGGCCCCCGTCGGGACTGAAACAGTTTGTCCGACACCAATCCCCCCGTGAATCCGCCGGCGATGCCGAACACGCAGAGTAAAAATCCCCAGTTGTCCTGAAAATATTTTGCCCCCGCCTGCGGCACCTCGTGCGCAAAAATGGTGTACCATTGAATGATGCCGTTGCGCAGCACCCCGGAAGTCAGCTCCACCGCGGCGATCACCAGCATCAGCTTGCTGGCGAAGATCCGTTTCAACAAATCCATGGTGGTGAGTTGAAGGTGCATTTCCCCCGAGGACGCATCGTGGGTGTCCAGATAGGGAAATCCAGCCTCCTCCGGCGTGTCCTTGATCAACCACCAATCCAGGGCCGCCCAGAAAAGCAGGATGACGGCCGGAATGAAAAAGACCGCCCACGTCGCGTCCACCGCGGCGGTGTCCACCGCAAAAACCTGGCGCAGCAGCCGATGGAGCCATCCGGCGGATTCCAATGGCCCCGCCTTGGTCAGGTTGACAATGGCCGCCCCCCAATCAAAGGCGAAATAGATGCCAAAGGAAATCAGCGTGCCGAAAATCGCCCCGAACACGCCGCGTTCCCGCACATGGAACCAGTAGGCCTTCACCTTGATGATGGAGACCGCCCCGTAGCTCTGGAAATACATGTTGACCGCGTAAACCACGGCGTAGGCCAGCACCAGGTTGACCTGGAGCCTGCCCAAAACTACGAAGTACGTGAGCCCTCCCAGAACCATGTTGGCCGCGGCGGAACCGAGCGCGGCGATGAGAATGCCGAATTTGCCGCCGAGCTTGTCCACCAGCGGACCGTTGACCAGAAACGAGAACGCATAGACGAACGTGCCCGCCCCGAAAATGATGCCGAAGTCCTCCTTGCTCATCAGGGTGCCCAGCGCGTTTTTGGAAACCTGCAGGTTGTAGCGTCCCATGTAGAGGAACGCGTACGTCATCCCCAGCGGAAACCAGTTGATGAACCGGCGCAGCAGGAACCAATTGCCGTGTCCAAGGGGGTTGTTGTAGAAGTAAAGTCCAATGACGGCCGCCAGACAGAGGAGTACAAAATATATTTCCATGGAAGATGCGACGGCGTTTCCGCCCGTCCGGCCGTAATTTCGGCGGATACTAATCCACTCCGGCGGCGCAGGTCAAACTTTCGTTCGGCGTTTCGGAGCGGATTTCGCCCGGCCTTGACGCTCTCCCGCCCCTCCAGTAGCTTGCCGACGCGAATGAGCAACTTAGTTGAGCCAAACAATTTTCTCGTTCCCATCGTGGTGGAACAGACCGGCCGCGGCGAACGCAGCTGGGACATTTATTCACGTTTGCTGGTGGATCGCATCCTGTTCCTCGGCACGCCGGTGGACGACCAGGTCGCCAACATCGTGATCGCCCAGTTGCTGTTCCTGCAAATGGCGGACCCCAAAAAGGACGTGCATCTTTACATCAATTCGCCGGGCGGGAGCGTCACGGCGGGCCTGGCCATTTACGACACCATGCAATACATGACCTGCGATGTGAACACCTATTGCGTGGGCCAGGCCGCCAGCATGGGCGCCGTGTTGCTTGCCGCGGGCGCAAAAGGCAAGCGATACGCCCTCCCCAACTCGAACATCATGATTCATCAGGTGCTGGGCGGCGCGGAAGGCCCCGCCAGCGACGTGGAAATTCGCGTCAAACACATGCTCAAGCTGAAAGCCACGCTCAACCAGATCCTCGCCAAACACACGGGCAAACCGGCGGACCAGGTGGAAAAAGACTGCGACCGTGACAATTTTATGAGCGCCGAAGAGGCCCGGAATTACGGGCTGGTGGATCACGTGGTGCAATCACGCAAGGAGATTCCAGGCGCAGAGAAGCATTGAGCAGGAGCCGGCGCATGGCCCGACCCACCAATCTCACGATGTGCAGCTTCTGCGGCAAATCGCACGCCGAAGTGAAGAAGCTGATCGCCGGGCCGGGCGTGTACATCTGCGACAACTGCATCATTCTCTGCAAAAACGTCCTCGATCGGGAGACGCAGTTGCAGGAACAAAAGAAACATCCGCGCCTCACCGTCCCCAAGCCGGCGGAGATCAAGCATCAGCTGGATCTGCATTGCATCGGTCAGGAGCAGGCCAAGAAAACCCTGGCCGTCGCCGTGCATAACCACTACAAACGGATTCAACTCCCGGCGGTGCCCCCCGCGGACCAAGGCAACGAGGCCGGCGAGTCCGCCTCCCGCGCCCTGGCGGATGTGGAAATCGAGAAGAGCAACATTCTCATGATCGGCCCCACGGGCTCCGGCAAAACCCTGCTCGCCCGCACCCTGGCCAAAATTCTGGATGTCCCCTTTGCCATTGCCGATGCCACCACCCTGACCGAAGCCGGCTACGTGGGGGAGGATGTGGAGAACATCATCCTCCGCCTGCTGCAAAGTGCCGACTATGATGTGAAGCGCGCCCAGCGCGGCATTGTTTACATTGATGAAATCGACAAAATCACCCGCAAGAGCGAGGGGCCATCCATCACCCGGGATGTCAGCGGCGAGGGTGTCCAGCAGGCGCTGTTGAAGATTCTGGAAGGCACGATCTGCAACGTGCCGCCGCAGGGCGGCCGCAAGCATCCGCAACAGGAATACATTCGCGTCAACACCGGCAACGTGCTGTTTATCTGTGGGGGCGCGTTCATCGGCCTGGAGAAAATCATCCAGCGCCGGCTGGGCCGCCACACCATGGGCTTCGCGGCGGTGCAGCAGGCGCAAAAAATGGCGGCGGCAGGTCGCGACGAAATTTTGACCCACGTGGAGCCGGAGGATTTATTGCAATACGGATTCATCCCGGAATTCGTGGGGCGACTCCCCGTCATCACCACCCTGGCCGAGCTTTCCGAGGAACAACTCGTCACCATCCTCACCGAGCCGCGCAACGCCCTGACCAAGCAGTATGCCAAACTCCTCTCCATGGATGGCGTGAAACTGGAATTCACCGCCGAGGCCAAGGCGGAACTCGCCGCGCAGGCGCACAAAAAAGGCACGGGGGCGCGCGCGCTGCGGGCGTTGATTGAAAAGATCATGCTCGAAGTGATGTACGAGGTCCCGGGCAGCCCCGACATCTTCCACATCAAAATCACCCGGCCGGCGGTGCTTGGGGAAGGCAAACCCATCATTCGCCGGAAAGAAAATCAGGCCGCCGCCTGAGCGACGATGCCGCCCGGCGCCGGGTTGCGGTTGCCGCTGCGCGCTGGTCTTCCGATTCCTCCCGCAGCCAGTCGCGAGAACGGTCGCGCCGTTGGCGGGGCGCCCGCAGGGCGGGTGGGGCTTGCTGGCGTTGGTCAGTGCCGGGAGCACTCCCGTGCTGGACCTTTCGCCGACCGCGTTGCGTCGGTCCATTCACGACGAACAGGTGCTCCGCCAGCCGGAGGACTGCGCCTGGCGTTACGAGGGTGGGCAACCCGGCTGGCCGCGCCCCCCGGTGTTCCCTGAAATCAGTCCGGACGGACGGTCGCTTTGCGTGACGCGCCCCAGCAGTCTGTTCTCCCCGGTTCGGCCACGGACGGGGTCTGCGGGAATCGCGGGGGCAAACTGCTCAGGCGCGCTTTGCGTAGGGCAGCTTCCACGGTTTGCGATATTTCACACCGAGCAGTTTGTCGGCGCGGGAATCATTCGTAATCCGTTCCTTCTCCGCGTCCCACACCAGTTTGCTGCCGCTGCGGAACGCGATGTTGCCCAGGTGCGCCACCGTGGAAACGTGATGCGCGAGCTCCAAATTCAGCACTGGCGGTTTGCGGGACACCACGCAATCGAGGAAATTGCGGACATGGGCCGGGCGCGGATCGCCGCTGCTTTTGTGTTTTTCCGGTTCGAGATTGGCCTTGCGCTTTTCGATCACCAATTCCCAACCGGCGTCGTTGAGCAGAATCGTGCCTTCGGTGCCGCTCCACGAGACGCCCCACGAGCGGTTGTTCAAGCCGACCCCGACCCCGCTCTTGTGCTCCCATTCCAAAATGAAATCGGGGAATTCATACAGGGCGATTTGGGAGTCCGGCGTTTCGCGCGAGTCGCGTTGCACGAAGGTGCCGCCACTGGAGCAGACGGTTTTGGGCGGCACCGGCGGCATGCCCATCAAAGCCATGTTGATCAAATGCACGCCCCAATCGGTCATCAACCCGCCGGCATAATCCCAGAACCAGCGGAAATTGTAATGAAAGCGATTGGGATTGAACGGGCGCTTGGGGGCGGGGCCCAACCAGAAATCGTAATCCACTCCGGCGGGAGGCAGGCCATCGGGAAGTGCTTCCAGTTGCGGCTGCCAGTCCAGCCACGCCCACGCCCGCACCATGCTGACGGGGCCGAGTTTGCCGGATTTCACGAATTCCGCCGCCTCGATGATGTGCGTGCAACTCTTCCACTGGGACCCCATCTGCACGATCCGGTTGTGTTTCTGCGCCGCCGTCAGCATCGCCCGGCCCTCGTCCACCGTGGTGGCCAGCGGCTTTTCCACGTACACATCCTTGCCCGCCTGGCAGGCCATGACCGTTGGCAACGCATGCCAGTGGTCCGGCGTGGCAATGATCACCAAGTCTACGTCCTTGCGGTCGAGTACGCGGCGAAAATCGCGCACCAAATCCGGTTTCGGGCGGGAATGCTTTTCACATAGTTTGGCGCCGTTCGCCAGGTGGCTGTCATCAATGTCGGCAATCACCGCACAGTCCACCTCCGGATTGAGGAAGAAGCACTCAAGGTCGCCGCTGCCCATGCCTCCACAGCCAATCAGCCCGGCGCGCACTTTGGAGTTGGCCCCCGGCTCTCCGGCGCGGGCCGTGCGAATGAACGGTCCGCTCAATGCCACCGCGCCGGCTGCCAGGGCGGTGGTGCGCACAAAATCGCGACGAGAAAGCGTGGAGGAATTTGGAGATGAAATTTTGTTCATAAAATCAACGTTTCCGACCGGAATTCACCACGGGACGGGCAAAAGCACACTCCCCACAATTAACCGCGCAGCTTTGTCACCGTGTTCAATGAGTTGCCACGCTGCTGCTGCGGGGCAAGGAAAGCAGCATTTGGTGGAGGAGGCGAGTTTAAATTTCACCAACCAGGGGAAAATTGGAACCCGGCTTATGCCGGGCGCCAGACGAGATTGAACTTCCGGCCATGATCAGGGTGTTGGCCGTCCAAGCTGCGCAGTTCCACGGACAGGCCGTCGTCGCGCACCGTCGCATGCACCCAGCCCGAGGGGGCGTCCGGCCGGAACACATATCCGACTGCGGGCAGGTTCACCAAATGAATGCCACTGGAATCTTCGGCCAGCTTCCAAACGTGGGTATGTCCGAAAATCCAGGCCTTGACTTGACGTCGCGGTCGGATCACCTCCAGCAGTGCTGCCGTGTCCTTCAGGGCTCCGGTGTTTTCGGCCGAGCCCGGATTATGGTGGACGAAAATTACCGCGGGTTTGGCCGGGTGGGCGTCCAACGTTGTCTGCAACCAGTGCAATTGCGCGGCACCCAGCTCCCCCGGGGTTTGCCGCGTTTTCTCCAGCGAATCGAGCATGAACCAATTCAGCTTCCGCGTCTGGAGCAGGGCGGTCTGTTTGTCCGCGACCGGACGTGGGGTTGGGTCCTCCGCCGGCAAGGCGGTCCAGAAATTTGTCCGGTGATCATGATTGCCGAGAGCCAGGTGCATGGGCAATCCCGCCGCCCGCATCGGATGCAGCAGGGTGAGCAATTGGGCGTAATCACCGGGCGTCCCCTGGTTGTAGGCCAGATCGCCGCAGATCAGCAGGCCCGCGGGGCGCTCCGGCCGTTCCAACACTTCTTTGCCGACGGCGATTAAATGCCCGGTCATGTTGATGCCCCGCACCACCCTGGCGGCATCCGTGGCGATGTGGGGATCGGACAACAGCGCCCACGACTCGGTCTCTGCAGCTTGCTCCGCGAGCGTCAGCGACGGGGCCAGCGCCAGACCGGCTCCAGCGAGCATTGATCGCTTCAGAAAAGCGCGACGCGAGAACGGCGGCAAATGAATCGGCATGTTGCGATTCTCCTACGCGTCTGAAGGACCGGGTTCAAGTAAAAAACGGAAAAGGCGGTTCACGCCGGTTGGTTTTGCTGAACACGCCAATTCGTGGCCACCCATAGGGGGCTTCCGCCGCGGTGACCGTCGGCGTCCTGGCCGGGTTGCTGGTGGCGACGAGCCGTTGCGGACGGAGTCGTGCGCGGAGCAGCCGGAGGTTGGGTGAATTTGGTCTGCCGGGCCTACGCCCGCGGCCCGCGTGGGCCCGGGTGGGCCCGCCGGCATGGCCCAAGAGTTCAGGCGCAGGATTGAAGAACACCTGGCGGGACACACCGGCATTGCTGCAGCGAGCGATTTGCGTGTTGAAACCGGCGGCGGCTTCCCAGGGCGATGCACCTGATGGTGGCAGGTCTCCGTCCGCTCGCGCGACCAGGAAAAATCTTGACATGACGATGGATGTTCATTAGGGTCCGCCCATACTCGGAATTAAACCGGAACCCAAGAATAAACGCAGTCACCACAGAAGATCGAACCCATATTTCAACAGGCATATTATGAAAAAATTTAAATCCAGACTGGCCGGCGTGACCGGTGGTTTGATGGCTTGCGCCGTCGTAACGGCACCGCTCTCAAGTCCAGCCTCTGTTGTGGAGGAAACGGTGTATTACATCAACAGTTCGTTGAGCACCATTACGCTTTCGGGACAGGCCTTTGGCCTGAACTTTGCCCCGCTGGCGCCCGGAGGGGATGTCGCGCATTTCAGCGGCGCCATCAAAGCCAGCTTGAGTGGAGGGGTGTTGACCTTCAGTGGCGGCAGCAGCATTACCGCCCTGGTGAATCCGGCCGCTCCGTTCACTTGGCCGCCGAACAACACTGTAAATGGAGTTGAAAACTACGGCATGGTCGGTCAGGGAGCCGTTCCCGGCTATGGTTTCGCGCAGATTTATGGCGTCTATCGGGACATCGTATTCGATATTACGGGCGGCACGGCGCAGGATGGGGTTGCGCCGGCGGGAATGACCTTCGGGTTTGATTCCGGCGCGCTCGATTATAGCATTTACATCAACGGCAGCCCATACCAGGTCGATCTTAGCACGTCGCCGCTCAATAATGGCAATGACGCGGCCAACACTTCGGCGGCGTTGGTGTCGTTGACCGGGACGGGACTTTATGGCGACACCTTGATCCTCCCGGTTTCTCTGGCCACGACCGGTTCAAATCGGAGCGAGTTGTGGAACGGTGTGATTGTGGCCACGGTGCCCGAGCCTTCGGCGTTGGCGCTGGTGGGTCTGGGAGTTGCGGGCTTGTTCGGTTTGCGGAGCCGCCGTAAACCCTGAATGTTCGAACCCCGGCTCAAGGATATTCTCGGAAGGCCGCCTCGTTGAGAGGCGGCTTTTCATCGTCCGGCGGCCGGGAGGCATTGCGGTGACACAACCATCCATCAACACCCCATCTTCAATTTCCGCATCATCATGAAAACCAACACAAAATTTCCCGGTCGCAGCGTGGATCTCTCCCGCGTCCGCCGATTAACACTGCTGGTGGTTGCGGCGGGGTGGCTGTATGCCGGCGGGTTGCTCGCCCAGGTGTATTATGATTTCGACAGCGGCAGCGATACCGGCTGGTTGAAGTCCACGGAACATCCCGCCACTGTCACCTTTCCCGCCGATGGTCTGGGAGGGAAGGCTTATCGGTTGCAGGGAACGCCCATGCTCTCCGGCTCGGACACCAACGCGCGGGTGTATGCGCTGTTTACGAACCGGGTGTACACCAACTTTTACGCGGCGGTGGATGTCGTGGCCTGGGATACCAGCCAGGACAGTGATCTGGTGGTGGGATTGATTGCCCGGGTGGCGGGCAATGATGCCCTTCCCCAAAGCAGCTGGTTCTACTCCACCGATCCGCTGAATCCAGATGCTCCCAACGGCATCACTTTCAATGTCCGGCTGCATAACAACCGGAGTTATACCGGTCCGGGCAACCTGGGACCATTGGGGCATGCCGACCAGATGAGCATCTGGACCGTCAATTACGACATTTTTCAATACCGTTCCAGCCTGGGCCTGCCGGTTGCCGTGACGCAGTCCCGCTTCCGTTGGGTGCCCGGCCGGACCTATCGACTCGTGTTGTCCAATACCAATGCCCTGGACGCCAATCCCGCTGTTTATACGGCCAGCATCTACGACGTGAACGACCTGACCGCGCCGCTTCTGAGCATGACCGGGGATACGTCCTACCAATACAATGGCGGCTACAATCTCACTCCGCGTTACGGTTGCGTAGGGGTGTTTGCCTACAAGCTGGCGAACAATGACTACATCTCAAATGTGGACGTGACTTTCGACAATTTTTACGTGGGAGAGACCGCTCCGCCCGGCCCGGTCGCCGCGCCGGCCATTGCGCACGGGAAACCGGGAGTGCCGCAGGTCGTGAACCGGACGCCGGCGTCCTTCAAAAATTTCCATCCGGCGGCCAGTGGGATTACGTTCCATGCCACCACCCTGACCCCGACCAACAACATCAATCCCGGCGCCATCAGGTTATACCTCAATGGCGTGGATGTGTCGGAGGACCTGGTCCTGACCGGGCCTGCGACAAATGTGAGCGTGTCGTTTAACGGACTGGCGTCGAACGTGGTGTATGACGCGCGGATTGTGGTGGAGGATGTATTGCAGCGGCGCACCACGAATGAATGGACTTTCGATACGTTCTCCGACGCCTTTCTGGCCAGTTCCGCGGTCAAGGTCATTGAGTCCGAGGATTATGATTTTAATGGAGGCGCGTATCTCAACGACCCGCCGGCATCAGGATATTACGACTACGACCCGGCTTATGACGCGGGCACGCTGATCAATTCGGGGGTGGGTTACGTTGACCAGGTTGGGGAGCCGGCGACGGATTTTTACGATACGGACTACGGTCCGAGGAGTCTGAACAGTCAATACCGGCATTATGATCCCGTCGGCACCCAGCAGGGTAACACGGGCGATTATGTCTATGGAGATGCGGATGCGGACCTCGGCCCGATCGGTTACGGCATTTCACGGCATTACGACACGCAACGCAGCAAATACTCGGGTCTGAATGCCACGTTGCAGGAATATCTGGTGACCCGGGTGCGCGGCGGCGAGTGGTTGAATTACACGCGGACCTTCGATGGGACAAAATACTACAACGTTTACTTGCGCGCCGCGGCCGGGCTGGCCATGCCGGTGCGCCTGGATCGCATTGCCGCCGGATCATCCACCAATGCCCTGGGAAGCTTCCAGGTACCCAGCACCTTCTTCACGCACAACTATCGCTATACGCCACTGGTGCAGCCGGGGGGGGGGCTGGCGGTGGTGAATCTCAATGGCGTCCACACCCTACGCGCGACGATTGATGGAGAAGACAACGAAGCCTACCGGGACGGCCTGACCATGAACTACCTGGTTTTTGTGCCAGCCGCACCGCAGGTTTTCTCCGCCGCGACGGCCGCAGGACCCTATACCGCCGAGCTGCATGCGCTGGTGGATGCGGCCGCCAGGCGCATCATTGTTCCGCAAAACGGGGCGACGCGCTTCTACCGCATTGGCTGGCAGCAGGCCGTCCACATTCAGAGCGTGCAGCTTTCGGGCGGCAACGTCGTTTTGAATTATCAATAGCCGTTCGTCTGATGGTCGGGATGCGGGCGGCTTCCCGGGGTGGCGCCGGAGGAGAAAGCCGTGGTGGCGGGGGGCTTGCATCGGGGCCGGTACCCACACACACTAAGCGCGATGAACTCTCAGTACCGGCGGTTGCTGCAACGGTCCTGGCCCGGCTGGGGGGCGCTGATGATCTGTCTGGCGCCGGGTCTTCCGGCGCAGACCGGCCTTGTCCCGCCCGCCTATCCGGCGCAGTCGTTGGAAAAGTCTGCCAGTCGCGGCATCGTGACTCGCGATCCGTCCACCATCATCCAGTGCAAGGATGAATACTGGGTCTTTTACACCGGCCGCGGGGTGCCGTCCTATCGTTCCAAGGATCTGGAAACCTGGGTGCCCGGTCCGCCAGTATTTCAGCGGCCCCCCGCATGGATCGCGGAAGCCGTTCCGAAAAATCCTCACTTGAACTATTGGGCGCCCGACATCATCAAGCTGGGCGATCGTTATCTGCTTTACTATTCGGCATCCACATTCGGCAAGATGACCTCGGCCATCGGCCTGGCCAGCAATCCCACCCTGGACCCCGGGGATCCCGCCTATCATTGGACGGATCATGGTCCGGTCGTGCGCACTCAGGAAGGTCAGGCCGGCGCGCAATATAATGCGATTGATCCCGCGATTTTTCGCGATGTGGACGGCACCTTGTGGATGGTGTTTGGCTCGTACTGGAGCGGCATCAAACTGATGCAACTCGACCCGCAAACGGGGTTGCGCCTGACGCCCGATGCGCAGTTGTATTCACTTGCCTACAATGAATCCATCGAGGCGGCGTTTTTGTGCCGGCAGAATGATTTCTATTTTTTGTTCGTGAACTGGGGAACGTGCTGTCAGGGACCGAAGAGCACCTACAACATCCGCATCGGACGCAGCCGGACGATCACCGGACCGTACCTTGACAAGGCCGGCGTGGACATGCTGCACAAGGGGGGCACCGTGTTTCTGGCCACGACCAACGGCCCGCTCATCGGTCCCGGGCACGCGAGTATGTTGGACGCCAAAGGGCGCACATGGTTCACCTCCGATTTCGAGGGCAACCTGTTGATGAACGGGCAAGCCACGCTGGCCATCATGCCGTTGCGCTGGAATGCCGATGGCTGGCCCGAGGCCACAGTGGTGGACGCGCAGAGGGACGTGGCGACCACGTCGGAAGAGAAGTAGAAGCCCCGGAAAAACCGCCGTTTTGGCCGGCGCGCCCGTCGTAAGCGGCCCGGCTTGCCCCCCCTGCCGGCTTCAAGGCGATTTCTGGGCGGCCAAAACCTCCTGTTCGGCGGCGAGCAGGATGTCGCGCATGACGGACGCGTCCGGGGCATTGCGCAATTGCGCCAGGGCGTCCGTTTTAACGGCGACCATGCACAAGCGCGCCAGGGTGTGCAGGTGCAACCGATCGTCCTGACAACAAAGCAGAAAGAACAGGTCGGTCGGCTCATCATCCGGCGCGCCGAAATAAATGGGGCGGACGAGCCGGCCCATCACGAGAAAGGAGGTCTCAAACAGATACGGCTCCTGTACCCGCAAATGTGGCACGGCGAAGCCGCCCGGCATGCCGGTGGAACAGAGGTCCTCCCGCGCCGCCAAGCTGCTCCGCAGCAACTTGGGGTCATTGAGCTTGCCGGTCTGGTCGGCCAGGGTGACGAGGTCGTGCAACACGGCCGGTTTGGTCCGGGATTTCAGGCTGGGTTCAATGGTTCCCGCCGCGAGGATTTCGGGTAAAATGGCTTCATGCGCCAGGATTTTGCGGGCCCGCCGGCTGGATTTTTCGTGGTAGGCGGCCAGCCGCTCGGTGGAAAAACCCAGGATGCGCTGCGAGGCCCACTCGTCAATTTCCCCCTTGCGGAAGATCAGCCGGTCGCCGCGCTTCTCAAAAGGAATCACCCGGTCCTTGACCCGTTGTTCAACCTCCGCCGGTGTGAAATTCAGGTACTCCGCCACCGCTTCCAGATTGAGGATTTGAAATGACATAAACGAAATCCAATGCAGTTGCGACGAACTGCGGATTCAAGGTAAACGAACGGACGCCGGATCACAACTCTTGTGCCGGGGATTGTCCCGACTCTTTGAGAATATCCCCTACTGGACTCGATGAAAATGTCCCCTTTTGGCGGTGGTTGCCGGCTGGCGCTGCCTTCCCGTGCCGCGATTGCTGACGCTGTCGCCGTCGGCGGGATGCAGGCGGGTGAACGTCCAGGCGCTCAAAATCGTAAGCAGGCCCAGGGTGATGAAGGCATGGTGCAGCGCCGGAATCAACTGGTGCGAGTCCGAGTGCTGGATGCCGCCCAAGAACCAGCCGGTGATCAGCGAAGCGCCGGCAACTCCGATGCTGACAGAGAGTTGCTGGGCGGTGCTCGCAATGGTGCTGGCATCACTCGTTTGGGCGTCGGTGGTATCGGCAAACGTCAAGGTGTTCATGCTCGTGAACTGGAGCGCCGAGAAACAGCCTTGCAGCAGGCTTAAGGACAGGATCATCCAGACGGGAGTGCCGATTTTCACAAGTGCAAACATCATGATGGTGAGACCAATCAATGTGGTGTTCAGCAACAAGATGACGCGATGGCCGAAACGGGCGAGAATCGGCTGTGTGCAGAGCTTCATGCCGATGGCGGCGGCTGCCTGAGGCATGGTCAGCAAGCCCGCCTGCCATGGGGTGTAGCCCAATCCGATCTGGTAGAGGAGCGGCAACAGGAATGGCATGCCGCTGATGCCCAGGCGCGTCACGAAGCCACCCACCACCGAAATGCGGAACGTGCGCAGGCCAAACAGGTTGAGCGTCAGGAGCGGATGCCGCCGCGATTGCGCATGCCAGGCATAGGCAAACAGCAGGATCAAGGCGGCCGCCAACATCGCCCCAATGGCTGCTGGCGGCAGAAAATGTTTCCCGAAGATTTCCAAAACGTAGGAGAGCAGGGCCACGCCGCTCCCAAACAGCAGAAACCCGCGGAAGTCGAAGCGTCCGATGTGCGGATTGCGGTGTTCAGGCATGAACCGGTGCGACAGATAGAGTCCGAGCAGCCCAAAGGGCAGGTTCAACAAAAAAATCATCCGCCACGGCATCCAGTGCACGATCAGGCCGCCGGTGACCGGGCCCAACAACGGTCCGATCAGCGCCGGCACGATCACGTAATTCATGATTCGAATCATCTCGGACTTCGGGAACGTGAGGAGCAACGCAATGCGTCCCACCGGCAGCATGATGGCCGCACCCGCGCCTTGCAGGATGCGGGAAGCGACCAGCATGGGCAGATTGAGCGAGAGACCGCAGAGCAGCGAACCCAGGGTGAAGAGGATGATGGCCAGGTTGAATATGCGCCGTGTCCCAAACCGGTCCGCCACCCAGCCGCTGAGCGGGATGAACACGGCCAGTCCCAGGGTGTAGCTGGTGATGACGGATTTCAGGCTGAGGGACGCGACCTGGAAGCTGGCCGCCATGGTGGGCACGGCCGTGTTCACGATGGTGCCATCCAGTTGCAGCATGAACATCGCAACGGCCACGATCCACGGCATAAAGCGAGTGGATTGTGGACCTGCTGGAGCCGGTTGCGTGGACAACATGCCGCGCAAAACATAAACCGATGGAGGGCGGCTTCACAATCTTCAGACGACCGGAACCGCTGAAAAGGGGGGGCCGCGCGCGACTACGTGCCTTGAGCCGGGACTTCGCCGGTGGTTTGGCCGGACAGATGGCCCGCATGTTCCAGGTTCAACAACATGCGCTTGCGCCAGACGCCACCGCCGTACCCGCTGAGCGTTCCATTTTTTGCCACTACGCGATGGCACGGAACCAGGAGGTAAAGGCGATTGGTGGCGTTGGCCCGGGCGACCGCGCGCGCGGCGCGGGGGACACCCAGGCGCCGGGCGACCTCGGTGTAACTCGCAATTTTGCCGTACGGAATTTTGCGCAATTCACGCCAGACGCGGGATTGAAACGACGAACCGTGCCACACCACGGGGACGGTAAATTTTTTCAAGGTTCCGGCAAAATATTGGTCCAGTTCGCTCCGGAGCTGTTGCAAAACGGCGTTGTCCAGGCGGACGACAGGGAGGTTGAAACGGCGTCGCAATGCGTGGTGGCTGTGTTCCCAGTTGCGCACATCCGCAAATTCCAGCTGGCAGAGGGCGTCTCCCCGGGCCACGGCCAGCATCGGGCCCAGTGGCGTCGGACATAACGCCACCCGGAGATGATCGCCGGTCATGGTCCGCCGCGGAGTTTGGCCGAAGGCGCGCAGAAACGCACTGCGGAAACCGCTGAAGGATTCGTAACCGTGATCGAAGACCACCGAATCCAGGCGCCTGCCGGCATGAATGGCGGCGAAGGCCCGGGCGAGCCGTTGGCTGCGATTCCATTCGGCGAAGCTCAGGCCGAGATGCTTTTGGAACCACCGTCGCACGCGTTCGGGGGGAAGGTGGAGCCGGCGCAGTTCCCGGGCCGGGAGCTTGCAATCGGTCGGCCCCGCGGTGCGGCGCAACAATGGCGCCAGCCAGGCCGGGGGTTGTCCGGGCGCCAGTTCGGGCCGGCAGCGTTTGCAGGGGCGGTAACCGGCGCGACGGGCCGCGGCGGCCTGGTGAAAAAATTCGAGCTGCGATTCCCGGGGTTGCGACGGACAGGAGGGGCGGCAGAAAATGCCCGTGGATTTGACGCCAAAACAGAACAGCCCGTCGTAACGGGCATCACGCCGTCGCCAGGCCGTCAGCATTTCCCGCCGGGACAGGATCCATTTGGTTTTCTTCACGCCTCCAGCATAGCAAGCCTGTCCACCGAAAAAGCGACACGGCCTTTCTGGCGGGCGCGATCTGATGGCGGGGGGCGCAGGCAAAGCCGGAGCAGAAGTCTGCTCCGGCATGCAGCGTCGCAGGGCGGGTTATTTGTTTTCCGGAATGCGCATGGCGTAGAACGACCGATAGACAAAAATCAACGCCACCAGGAAGAAGAAGGCGCCAATGATCGTCTTCGCACGTTGATCCGGCATGGTCACCGCAATTTCCACCGCCAGCAATCCGAAGAGCGTGGTGAACTTGATCACCGGGTTCATGGCCACGGAACTCGTGTCCTTGAAGGGATCGCCCACGGTGTCGCCCACCACCGTGGCGGCGTGGAGTTCGGTCCCCTTTTGGCGGAGATCCACCTCCACGATTTTTTTGGCGTTGTCCCACGCGCCGCCGGCGTTGGCCATGAAAATGGCCTGGAACAGGCCGAAGAACGCGATGCCGATCAGGTAACCGATGAAGAAGTAGGGATTGAAGAACGGCAGCGCGAGTGCGAAGCAGAAGACCACGATGAAGATGTTCCACATGCCTTTCTGGGCGTACTCGGTGCAGATGCGCACGACCTCCTTGCTGTCCTTGTCGCTGGCCGTCGTGGCGTCGAGCTTCATGTTTTCCTTGATGTAAACCACGGCGCGGTAGGCGCCGGTGACGACGGCCTGGGTGCTGGCGCCGGTGAACCAGTAGATCACGCCGCCACCGGCGATGAGGCCAAGAATGATTTCCGGGTTCACGATGGAAAGTTTGGCGATTACGTTGCCGAAGAGATTTTCCAGCAGGATGATGATGCCGAACACCATGGTCGTGGCCCCCACGACGGCGGTGCCGATCAGCACCGGCTTGGCGGTGGCCTTGAAGGTGTTGCCCGCGCCGTCGCCTTTTTCCAATTGGTATTTGGCGTTTTCGAAATCCGCATCGAAGCCGAAATCCCGCTTGATTTCCGCCTTGATGTCCTGACGGCCTTCGATCTGGCTGAGTTCATAGACGGATTGGGCGTTGTCCGTCACCGGACCGTAGCTGTCCACGGCAATCGTCACCGGGCCCATGCCAAGGAAACCGAACGCGACCAGGCCGAACGCAAAGATCGGGGTGGCGAATTTGAAATGCTCCGGCATCAGCGTGAGCACCGCCGGATTCTGCGAGAAGTAATACGAGATGAACATCAGCAGCATGATGACCAGTCCCATCCAGAAGGCCGACATGTTCCCCGCCACAAACCCCGACAGGATGTTCAGTGACGCGCCGCCGTGCCGGGAGCAGTTGGTGACCTCTTTCACATGGCGCGAGGTCGTGCTGACGAACACCTTGGTGAATTCGGGGATTAACGCCCCGGCCACCGTGCCGCAGCTGATGATGATGGAGAGCACCCACCAAAGCTGCGGATGCACCCCGGGTTGCCGGGCAAGCAGAAAATAACTTGCCAGAAAAGTGATGCCGATGGACACCGCCGAAGTAATCCAGACCAGGTGCGTGAGCGGTTCTTCGAAGTCAAAATCCTTCTTCCCGGCATACTTGACCCGGCTCAACCCCTCGTTGACAAAATAGGAGACCAACGAGGTGACGATCATCAGCGCGCGCATGGCAAAGAGCCAGATGATCAGGGTGCCGCAAATGACGGGATTGGTGGCCAGCGCCAGCGCCAGGAATGCGATCAACGCCACCCCGGTCACGCCATACGTCTCGAAGCCGTCTGCTGTCGGTCCGACCGAGTCGCCCGCATTGTCGCCCGTGCAGTCGGCGATGACCCCGGGATTCTTGGGATCGTCTTCGGGCAGCTTGAAGACGATTTTCATCAGGTCCGAGCCGATGTCGGCGATCTTGGTGAAAATGCCGCCGCAGATGCGCAGCACGCTGGCCCCGAGCGATTCGCCGATGGCGAAGCCGATGAAGCACGGGCCGACCAGTTCGCGCGGCAGGAACATCAGGATGCAAATCATGAAAAACAGTTCCACCGCCACGAGGAGCAGGCCCACACTCATGCCGGAGCGCAACGGAATGCCCAGGGTCAGGAGCGGATTCCCCTTGAGCGCCGAAAAGGCGGCACGCGAGTTGGACACGGTGTTGATCCGGATGCCGAACCATGCGACGCCGTAACTGCCCAGAATGCCCAGGATGGAAGACAACAAAATCACCACCACGTTGAACGCCACTTTTCCGGTGCCCAACGCCTGACCCGCGGCATCCTTGTGTTCGGTGAGAAATCCAAAGTAATAAACCATGCAGGCGGCGATCAACGCCCAGAGCACAGCCAGAAATTTTCCCTGTGTGAAGAGGTAGGTTTTACAGGTTTCCCAGATGGTGTTCGACACCTGCGCCATGCTCGCATGCACATCCAGCGCCTTGGTTTGTTGATACTGCACGAGACCGAAAATCGCGCCGATCAGACAGATGCCGATGCCAAGGTACATCAGCAGCGGGCCGCTGGCGCCGCCCAGCCCGTCGAAGGTGATGGTGGTCAGATCGGGAATGTGGATGTCCGCTTCACTGGCATTCGCGCCGCACGCCCCGCCGATGACCCAAAAGAGGAATATGCTCCAGAATCGTAGTGTTTTTGTTGCCATATTAGCGCGGTGAATATGTGAGAGTTGCCCGTCAATGCCAACGCATTTTTTATCATAAACTGCTAGTTTATTGCTCCGCTTTTCCCCCGCCGCTAACCTGCCGCAATGCAAATTGATGAACTTCAGCATAATGAGGAGTTGCGCCAGCACGAGTTTCCCGTGGTGAAAAACAAAATTTTCCTCGGACATGCGGGGGATTGCCCCCTGCCCCGACGCGTCGCCCAGGCGGTTGCCGACTACGCGTGGCATGCGGCAGCGGGCGATCAGGAGGCCGCCATCTGGCCGCAGGTGGTGGAGGAAGGACGATCATTGGGGGCGCAGCTGCTGAGCTGCGCGCCGGAAGAGGTGGCCCTGGTCGGACCGACCTCGCTCGCCTTGAGTTTGTTTGCCAGTGGATTGAAGTTTCGCAAGGGCGACAATGTGCTGGTGTACTGGGATGATTATCCCTCCAACGTCTATCCCTGGCTGGCCCTGGCGGGGCAGGGGGTCCAGGTGCGGCTGCTCAACACCCGCGGGCTGGGGGCCATCCGCCCGCTGGACGTCCTGGGGCAGGTGGATGAGCAGACCCGGCTCGTCGCCCTAGCCAGTTGTCATTTCGTGAGTGGCTACCGGCTGGATTACGCGGCGATTGGCGCCGCCTTGCGGGAGCGCAACATTCTTTTTTGTCTGGATGGAATTCAGACGGTCGGGGCGTTTCCCATGCCGGTGCAGCCCGTGGATTTGCTGGCGGCGGATGCGCACAAGTGGCTGCTCGGACCGTGCGGCGCCGGCTTGATGTTTGTGAAGCAGGACCTGCAGCCGCATCTCAATCCGCCGATTTACGGCTGGCACAATGTGCGTTGTCCCAACTTCGTGACGCAGGAGAAAATTGAATTTCATCCGGGCGCAAAAAAATTCGAGCCGGGCACGCAGAATCTGCTCGGGTTGGTGGGATTGAATGCCGCGCTGCGCCTGCTGTTGGAGCTGGGGGTGGAGAACATTGCGGCGGATCTGCTGCGCAAGCGCGCCTGGCTCGTGCCCGCCCTGCAGGCCCGCGGATATGTGGTTTTGCACGCCGACGCCGCCCCTGAAAACGCCAGCGGGATTGTCACCTTTTTCAAACCGGGTGCCGACATGGCGGCCTGTCACCAGCGGCTGCAGCAGGCACACATCGTCACCTCGTTGCGCGCCGACCGGCAGGGACAGCGTTACCTGCGGCTCTCCCCGCACTTTTACAACACCGATGCGGAACTGCACCGGGTGTTGGAGCAGTTGTAATGTGCCCGGAGCCCGCAGGCGCCCCGAACGACGGGACGGCGTGGCCGCCGCTGCGGATTATTTCAGCTCCTTGATGCGCAGGTTGCGAAACCACACCGTGCCGTGGTCGCCTTGCAACAGGATCGGGCCCGGCTGATCGTAATGGTGATCCAATTCGCCGCCCGTGCCTTTGTGAATCTCCACGTTGTCGTGGGTCTTGATGCCGTTTTGGGTCACCGTGATGCGATTCCCGATGATCGTGGCCTCCACGGATTGCCATTGGTCGCCCGGCTTGGAAACGAACTGGTCCGGGGCCTTGAAGTTGTAGAGGGCGCCATTGCCGGTTTTGCTGGGCTTTCCGCTCGCGTGGTCGCCGAGGATTTGGATCTCGTAGCGCCCCCGCAGATAGAACCCGCTGTTGGAATCGTTCGGAACGAGGTATTCGTATTTGACGGTAAAGTTCTGGAACTTCTGGTCAGTAAGTAAATCCGTGCCGTGTTCACCCTGGTTCACGATGTTCTTGAGAATGCCATTCTCGACCTTCCAACTGTTATGCCCGTTCGGATCGCGGAGTTGCCAGCCGGACAGATCCTTGCCGTTAAACAGGGGTTTGTAGCCGGCGTCGTCCGCGGCTTGAATGGTCACCAGGACCGCAAGGCTTAACGTGAAAGCGAGAAGGGATTTTTTCATGCGAGAAGGGAGTTTGAGTTGCTGGTTAATGGTATGAACGCGGCGCCACTGGCTCGGGACGATGATTGCGCCGCACAAAATGTTTCACTTATTTTTTGGTCAATACTTTGGCCAAAGCCTGTTCGAGGGCTTCGCCGCGCAGGTTCTTGGCGAGGATCATGCCGTTGCCGTCCAGGAGGTAGGTGGCGGGAATGCTGTTCACTCCGTATTTTGTGGAGAGTTTGTTGTTCCAACCCTGTCCGTCAAAGAACTGCTGCCACGGCATATTTTTATCTTTGATGAACTTGTCGAGCTTGGCGCGGTCGCTGTCCAGGCTGATGCCGACGATCTCAAAACCGGCGGCGTGATGCTTCTCGTAAGCTTTAAGGACGTTGGGCAGTTCGGCCACGCACGGCCCGCACCAGGTCGCCCAAAAATCCACCAGCACCACCTTGCCCTTGTACGCGGCGATGGAAAGAGGTTTGCCGTCCAGGTCCTGCACTTCAAAGTCCGGGAACTTCGCGCCTTCCACCAGGCTCTCGCGAATTTTTTTGGCCGCCTCCTGTTTGCGCAGCATCTCCGCCGGCTTGGTGTCCGGAAATTCCTTCAGCAATTGTGCCAGATACGCCTCACCCTTCTTTTCGTCGTGGAAAATTTGCGAGTATAACTGGGATTTGATCAGCAACACTTGGGCGACTTCATCCGTTTTCTCGTTTTTGTGTTTTTCCAGCAGGGTGTCGAGTTCCTTCAATTCATCCGTGAAGTTGGCCTCGGCGCGGTCTCCGGCCCTCACCTTGGTTTGCACCTTGGTGAGAATGGCTTTCATTTCCTCGCTCACTTCGCCCGTCTCGGCGGTGGCGGTTGGTGGCCAGGCCAGCAGCAGGCCGACGCTGGCCAGCAGGAGCAGCAATTTGGTTTTCATATGTTTAGGGGGCGGATGTGGCGGCGCATTTCAATGTCCACAGCAGAGCATTGCCATTTTCCGTCGGCAAGTTTTATCTCCGGGTTTTTGGGGGCGAAATCCCAGTCTCCGGAAAGGGCCGTGCTAGGCCAGCAACGCCTGGATTTCCTCCCAGCTCAAGGTGGCGGCAAACTCCGCCTCCCCGCCAACCGTCGCTGCAATCAGGTCGCGCTTGCGCTGTTGCAGCCGCAGGATTTTTTCCTCCACGGTATCCCGCGCAATGAGCTTGTAACTGGTCACCACCCGGTGTTGCCCGAGGCGATGCGCGCGATCGGTGGCTTGATCCTCGACCGCCGGATTCCACCACGGGTCAAAATGAATCACCGTGTCCGCGCCGGTCAGATTCAGGCCCACGCCGCCGGCTTTCAGGCTGATAAGAAACAGGGGGATGTCGCGCTGCGTCTGAAATTGTTCCACCACCCGCGCGCGCTCCGTCGTCGTGCCGTCGAGGTAGCAATAGGCGATGCCCTCCGCCTCCAGATGCGCCTTCAACAGCTGTAACATCTCCACGAACTGGCTGAACACCAGGGCCCGATGCCCGCCATCCAGGATTTGCTCCACCAACTCGGCGAACAAGGCAAACTTGCCCGAGGGCGGCGGCGGCGGGTTCGGGGTCTGCGGCAACAGGCGCAGGTCGCAACAGATCTGGCGCAGCCGTAGCAGTGCCGTCAACACCCGCAGGCGGTTTGCGGGCAAATCCGCCGCGCCGGCGGCGGTGAGCACTTCCTGGCGCGTGGCGGTCAGAACCTGTTGATAGACCGCGCGCTGGCCGGTCGTGAGTTCGCAGTAGGCCACCTGTTCCAATTTGGCCGGCAGGTCCGGCGCGACGTCCCGCTTTAAGCGGCGGAGCAAAAAGGGCCGCAATCGTCGCGCCAGGCGCGTTTGTGCGGCCGTGCTCCTGGCCTTCAGGATGGGCACTTCGTAGCGCTCATGAAAATCCCGGGCGCCACCCAGGTAGCCCGGCATCAGGAAGTCGAAGATGGACCACAGATCCTGCACGGAATTTTCCAGCGGCGTGCCGGTCAACACCACCCGGTGCTCCGCCCGGATGGCCTTCACCGCTTGCGCGTTCTGGGTGCGACGGTTTTTGATGTGTTGGGCCTCGTCCAATATCACCGTGTCGAACTCCCGCCCGCGGTATTTCTCCGCGTCGCGCCGGATCAGGGCATAGGTGGTCACGACCAGGTCGCAGGCCGGAATCTGCTCGAACTGTCGATGGCGCTGCGGGCCGTGCAGGGCGAGGAGGCGCAAGCCGGGCACAAACTTGCGGGCCTCGGCCAGCCAGTTGAAAACGAGACTGGTGGGGCACACAATCAAATGCGGCAGACGCGGGCCGGCGGCCGGCAACGGGTTTTCCAGGCGGCAAAGTTGCAGATGCGCCAGCGCCTGCAGGGTTTTGCCCAGCCCCATTTCGTCGGCCAGAATGCCGCCGAAGCGGTTTTGCCGCAGAAACTGCAACCACGCCACGCCCTGTTTTTGGTAGGGGCGGAGCACCGTCTCCAACGGCCCCAGCGGCGGCGGTGCCGGCATGGCCGCCCCTGATTGCCGGGCGGCACGGTCGCGCCAGGCGGCGGGCGCTTGCACTTGCCAGGTTGGATATTGCCGCAGGGTGGCTTCCAGGAATCCCGCTTGCGGGGCCGGAATGCGATAGCCATGGGCGTGTTGTTGCGGCGCGCAGTCGAGCAATGTTTCCTGGAGTTCTTCGACCGCGCCGGTGTCCAGGACCGCGAATTTGCCGTTTTTGAGCCGGGTGTGACTGCGGCCGGAGCGGAGCAATTGTTGAATTTCCGCCGGCGAAAAGCTGGTGCCGCCGCTGCTGGAAAAAGCCAGGTCCAGGTCAAACCACTGCATCCCGGAGGACGAAATTGCCAAACGCGGCTCAATGCGTTCAATGTTCGGGAGGGTGCGTTGCGTCAGGTGTTCGTCCAGGCTGATGCGCCATTCGTGCTGCCAGTGCGGATAATCGCGCGCAAAAAAATTCAGCACCGCATCCTGACCTTCGAGCCGCCATTCGTCCGTCGCATCGGGACCTTGGAAACCGCTGCGTTGCAGGCGGGCTTGGGCCGCCTGCTCGGCGGCCAGGTCGCGGGCGAGGTAGCGTCTGGGGTGGTCCGGATCCGGCCACCAGAGTTCTTCCGTCGGGAGAGCCCGGCCGAGCGGCTGGCTGCGCGTGCCGTAGGTGCAGCGCAGGGTGGCGCGCAGTTGCGCCAGGCCGCCGCGCAACGCCAGCTCGAACCGGGGCGTTTGCGGGTCGAGCGAAAAATCCGTGGGTTGAAAGTTGGCCACCACCGCGCCCGCCGCCTGGAGTTGCGGCCAATGCTGACTCAGGAAGCGCGGCACGTCTGCGCGCGAAATCCGGCAGGATTCACGTGTGACGTTGCGGAGACTGTCGGGCAGGCCGAGCGGTTGCCAGGTGGGCTGCCGCCAAACCCAGTTGCCCACGATCCGGGGTGCGCCGTCGGCGCCTGCAGCCCAGTCCGCGTTCGCGGCTGCAATCCGAATTTCGCCGTCGGTTTCGAGCGTCGCGCACAGGGGGATCCGGCACGGCGTCGCGGCCACGTGCAGCACCTGATCCCGACCGCGGCTGAGGCGGGGATGATCCACCAGCAACGGCAGCAGGGCTTCCAGCTCGCGGAGCTCAAGGGACAACAGGGCCGGAGTTTCGCCGCCCGTCCAAGCTTCCAACCGGTCAATGATCTGCGCGTCCGCGGCCGGAAAGGCATAGGAACGGTCCCGGGGTAATGCGTTGAGCGGCGCGCGGCGGTCCGCCCATTGCGCTTCGAACACCAGCATGATTTTGCCGCGGGCGAGCGCCGGCTCGAGGTCTGGGGGAAACAGGATGAAGAGTTTGGCTGGATCACCATTCGCGCCGCGCTGAAGGCTGCGACTGGATTTTGCCCGGTCCGGACCGGCAGGAGGAGACTGTTGATTCGGGAGGGTTTGGGGCGTCCGTGTTGCTGGTGTTGGCGGGGCGAGCCAGTGCAGGGCGACCGCGACGCTATGCGCGCAGATCTTGCCCCACTCCCGCGCTTCGCGGCACGTACAGAGGTTTTCCACATCAATCGCGCTTTCAATCTTCAGGCCGGCCCGGTACGCAACGCCGTGGTTTTGCACCAGCCCTTCGAGGTGTGGCGGTTGCCACGAGGATTGGCTGACCTGTCCCGCGGCCACGTAGCTGCGGGCGCGCTTGACCACGTCCCACCCGGCGCATTTTTGCAACAAGGATTCGGTCAGTTCCACGGGCATGGGCAAGGGCCGCTGGATGCGGGGTGGGAGGTGGACGAAGGCGGCGGCTAGGGTGCGCTGGTGGGAGCGTGGGAGGGGCCGGTCGGGCTGGCGTTTGTGGCGGTCGGCGGGGCGGGACGGGCCTGCTGCAGCATCCGGATCAACCGTCCTTTGACCACCTCGTGACTGGTGTCCGTCACCTGGTTCAAATGGGACTGCGCTTCCTCAAGGCGGCCGGCTTTGATCTTGATTCGGGCAAAATGCAGATGCACGCCTTCACGTTCCTCCGCGTTGCCGGCCAGTGCGAACGCGTTGGTCCAGGCGCGCAGGGCGTCGTCCACGCGTGGCGGTTGAATGCCATAGAACGTCTGCGCCACGTCGGCGGCGAGCTGGAAGTCGTGCGGATCCAGGCGCATCGCATTGCTGTACAGGGCGAGCGCCCGATCGAAGACCTGCTGTTCGTTGATGTGGTAATGCTCCCGCGCGTCCTTGCGAAACAGGAACAGCGTGGTGCCGAAATTGTGGTAATACACCGGCTCCTGCGGATTGAGTTCAATCGCCCTGGTGTAGTAGTCAAACGCGTTGGTTACTTCGCCGTTGTGACCGTAAAGATTGGCGAGATTGTTCCAGATGGCCGGGTCCTGCGGATCGAGGGCCCGCGCCTTTTCCAGTTGTTCAATGGCCGGAATTTCCTCGCCGAGATCGCCCAGGTAGCTCGCGTAGGCGATCCGGATGTCCGCCCGGTTGGTGTGTTGCCGGAGCAACGCCTCATAACCCTCGCGCACCGGCGCGAGACGCGCCAGTATGCGGCGACGCATGTCGGCCGGCGGCAGGCCCGCGCCTTGGGCGGCGAACTTTTCATTATCCTCGACCCACTTTTCCACTTCCGCGCGCGCGGCATCATCCTCCTGCATCAGGCGCGACAAGGCCTGGGTCACAGGGTCATTGGTGGCGGGCACGCTCACCGCAATGCCCGTCGCGGTTTGGATCAGATTGCTGACTGTCACCGGCGGGTTGGAGGCCAGGATTGCACCGATCGCAGCGATAAGTAAATTTGTCACAATCCCACCGTAGCAGCCTGCAATCGAATGTCAGGAAAAATGGAGTTGTCCGGGCCGGGCGGGCGATGATTCGCTGCCGGCCGTTCCGGGCGGTGTTACTCGTGCGCTTTGCCTTCCGCTTCCGCTTTCAGCCGTTGGCGCTCAGCGACTTTGGCGAAGGGATAGTAGATCGCCATGGCGAGGACGATGGAGATCACGCCCCAGACCGCGGCCCGCCAGTCGCCACCGGAGACCAGGTAATGGCCGATGATTGGCGGGGTGGTCCAGGGTACGTTGACGAATGGTTTCTGGATGATTCCCCAATCCATCAGCAGATAGGTGCTGGCGGTGAGAATCAGCGCGTTCAAGATGTACGGCATCATGAAGATCGGGTTCAACACGATGGGAAAGCCGAAGAAGATCGGCTCGTTGATCTGGAAAATCTGCGTCGGCAACGAGAGCCGGCTGACTTTGCGGAAGCCCGGCTCCTTGGAGTTGATCATCACCAGCGCCAGCGCAATGGTTGCCCCGGTGCCGCCGACATTCACGAAGGTGGTGAAGAAGCCGAGCGCGGTAATGTTGGTCAACGGCTGTCCGGCGTTCATGGCCTCGGCATTGGCCATCAAGCCCGCCAGAAAGACCGGCGCCACGACGGCGTCCATCGCATTGTCGCCGTTGATGCCCACCGACCACAGCAACGTCACACAAAAGGCGTACACCAGGATGCCGGGCAGCGTGTTCAACGCGAACACCAGCGGTTTGAACAGCAGTTGCACCTGGTGATTGATGTCCACGCCCAGGCCGAACCGGATTCCCCAGAACACCAGCACCAACACGCACATCGGAATCAAGGAAAGAAAGGATTCATAGACCACCGCCGGCACACTGGCGGGGAGCTTGATCACCAGGTTGCGGTCGGTGAAGAATTTCTGCACCCGCACACAAATCAACGCCACCACGATGGCCGTAAACAACCCGTTTGAGCCCAGACCCTCGGTGTTGAGCGCGATGACCGGTTCTTCGCCGGGCACCAAATGCAGTTGCAGCAGCAGAAAGACCAGGGTGGCGATGGAGGCGCTGGACAGCGGGTCCAGTTTGAACCGCGCGCCCAGGTCATAACCGATGGCAAAACTGACAAACACCGCCAGCAAGCCAAACGTGGCTTTGAACGGGTATTCGAGCAGTTGGTGCCAGGGCGCAATGAACTCCGTCCAGGCGGCCACGGGAAATTCGGCCAGCACCATGAACAAACCGCCGATGATGGTCAGCGGCACCACCGACACCATGCCGGCGCGAATGGCGGACAGATAGGTGTTTTCACTCAACACCGTCAACGTCGGCACCAAGTGCTTGTTTAGAAAATCCGTCGCCGACTTCAAACGCCCTCCTTCCGCGGGGAGCGCGTCCGCCCCGTCACCAGCCTGATCATGGGCACAGTCAAACCCATCCGCCCGGCGCGGAGCAAGCGGATTAGCAGCCGCGCCGGCCCCGGCGCGGGCGACGCTTTGACAAACCGGCGCTTCCCGCCATCATGGACGGCACGATGAACACGGGTTTCCAGCCATGAAAACACCAGCCTGGATCAGTGGCGTGATCGAGGGATTCTACGGCCGTCCCTGGACGGATGCACAGCGTCGGCAACTGTTCCGCTGGCTGCAACAATGGGGTTTGAACACCTACATGTACGCGCCCAAGGACGACCTCAAACATCGCGCGATCTGGCGCGCACCTTACGACCGGGCGGAAGCGGCGGGATTGAAAAGCCTGGTCGCGGATTGCCGCCGGCGCGGCCTCAATTTCGTCTATGCCCTCGCGCCCGGACTGGACCTGCATTACGCCACGGAGTTTCCGGTGTTGCAACGCAAGTTGCGACAAGTCGCGCGGCTGGGGGGGCGCGCCTTTGCCATCCTGTTCGATGACATTCCGCAACGGATGCGTGCCGCAGACACGCGCCGGTTCGGCAGTTTTGCCGCGGCCCAAAGTTCCGTCGCCAACGAACTGTCCGCGTGGTTGCAGCAGGAGGTGCCCGGCAGCCGGCTGTGGTTTTGTCCCACGATTTATTGCGGCCGCATGGCGGCGGGCCCCGTTGCGCAATCCGCTTACTTGCGGGAAATCGGAGCGCGGTTGGCGCCACAGATTGACATCTTCTGGACCGGACCGGAAATTGTTTCCGAAACGATTCCTCCGGCCTCGATTCGCGAATTGCAAACGGTTCTCCGCCGGCCGCCGTTGATCTGGGACAACCTGCATGCCAACGATTACGACCGGCGGCGGATTTACCTCGGGCCGTATGCGGGGCGTCCGACGCAGCTGCGTTCCGAGGTGCGCGGCATCCTTTGCAACCCGAATTGCGAGTTCCCGCTGAACTATGTGCCGCTTCGGACTTTTGCCACCTACACGCGAGCGCGCCGGACGTGGAATCCGCGGAACGCCGGCCAGGCGGCGCGCGCGGCATGGCGTGCGGCCTTCGCCAGCCGGACGCGCCATCGGATGACGGCGCGCGATCTCCACTGGTTGACCGACGTGTTTCACCTGCCGTTTGCCCATGGCCCGCAAGCCGCGCAATTGTTGCGGAATTACGCCACCCTGCTGCGGACGCCGCCGGAGTACTGGGGGCGGACCTGGCCGCGCTTGCAACGCGCCTGCCGGGAATTGGCGGCGCTGCTGACAAGCGTGACGGAGCTGGCGGACCGCGATCTCTGCTACGCGCTTTACCGGCACGTGTGGGATCTCAAGGAGGAAGTCACCTTGATGCAGGCGTACCTCCGCTGGCGGGAATCGCGGCCGGAGCTGGCGGCGGGTTTCGTTTCCGGGGAGCATCGGCCGGGAGTGTATCGCGGTGGCTTGGTGGCCGGCCTGCAGCAGCTGCTCGTCATGGATGCCGCCGGACATTTTACTTCTGCACTTTCCAAATCGGGCCGGGCCCGGTAAACCATTTCCGTCATGTTGCCCGCAGGATTTCAAATTCGCCCGTGCCGTCCCGAAGACGAGGCGGCGGCGTATCAGGTATGTCTGACCACGGGGGATGGCGGCCGCGACGGGACTCATCTCTATCGCGATGACCCGCGGGCCCTGGGCAACATCTTTGTCGGTCCCTATATCCATCTGGAACCGGAACTGGCCTTTGTGCTTGAGGATCCGCAAGGAGTGTGCGGGTATGTTCTGGGGGCGCTGGATTCGCGGCAATTTTACCGGGCGTTCGCGGAGGAGTGGCTGGCGCCGTTGCGGCGGCAACATCCCGAACCGACCGGCGACCCGGCCGCATGGACGCCCACGCAAAAACTTTATCACCAATACTATCATCCCGACGTCGTTTGTCCCGAGCCCTACGCCGAATATCCGTCCCATTTACACATTGATCTGATGCCGCGCGCGCAGGGCCGCGGCCTGGGCCGGGAATTGATGCAGGTGCTTTTGTCCGCGCTCACGGCGCGCCGGACCCCCGGCGTGCATCTGGGGATGGCGCCGGAAAACGCGCGGGCGGAGCGATTTTACAAGAAACTCGGCTTCTACGAGCTGCTGCGGACCAGCGACACGCTGTATCTGGCGCGCCGTCTGCCCTGAGCGCTGCGGGAGCCGGCCGGGAAACCCGGTCTCGATGCACCTGCGGGATTGAAATGCGCCGTGCGGTCCGCCACTCTGGCGCGCACAATTGCAACAACCGAAAACCGCGCATGGCCATCAAACAGCTGGACCCGGAACAAATTCGCACCTGGACACTGGAGCAAAAGGACCGCTGGTGGTTTGAGCATGTCTGGCGCGGAGACATGCCGCAACTGACCCTCCGTTCAGCGCTCACGGGGATGTGTCTCGGCGGCATTTTGTCGCTGACCAATCTCTACGTGGGCGCGAAGACCGGCTGGACGCTCGGCGTGGGCATCACCTCGGTCATTCTCGCATTTGCGTTGTTTAAGGCCCTTTCGGCGCTGAAGATTGGTTCGGAATACACCATCCTCGAAAACAACTGTATGCAGTCCATCGCCACGGCGGCGGGGTACATGACGGCGCCGATGATTTCGAGCCTGGGCGCGTACATGCTCGTCACGAACACCGTCATTCCCATGGCCACCACGATGATCTGGATCATCGCGATCGCCGTGCTCGGGGTGCTGTTTGCCTTTCCCTTGAAGCGGCGGTTTATCAATGACGAGCAGCATCCCTTTCCCGAGGGGCGCGCGGCGGGCATCGTCATGGACGCGCTGCATTCGGGCAACGCGGCGGACGGGATGTTCAAGGCGAAGGTGTTGCTGTCCGCGGGCGGATTGGCGGCGCTGGCCAAGTTGCTGCAAAGCCAGGCGATTCTGGAAAAGCTCAAGCTGGGTTTTCTCCTGGTCCCGGAATATCTCGACGGTTGGATTTACAAATTCACCTCGCTCAAAATCGGCGGGGTGGAACTGCGCGAACTGACCGTGCGACCCGATACGGATTTCGTCATGATGGCGGCGGGCGGCTTGATGGGGATCCGGGTCGGTGTTTCGCTGCTGATCGGCGCGCTCATCAACTATCTGCTGCTCGCTCCCTGGGGCATTGCCCTCGGGGATATTGTGGGGCACACGGGCGCGGACGGCGTCACGCATTATGGTTTTCGCGCCATCACCGCGTGGGCGCTGTGGGGCGGCGTGGCGATGATGACGACGGCGTCGCTGCTGGCGTTTTTTGCCAAGCCGCAAATTCTGTTCAGCGCGTTTCGCGGTCTGTTCCGCAAAGGTCGCGCAACCGACAACGACGTGCTCCGCCACATTGAACTGCCCATGCGCGTGTTCGTCATCGGCATTCCCATCGTCGGCACGATTGTGGTCTTGCTGGCGCATTATTTTTTCGATGTGAACGTCTGGCTGGGCATCATCGCCGTGCCGCTCGTGTTCGTCTTCACGCTCATCGGCGTGAATTCCACCGCGCTGACCTCCATCACGCCGACAGGGGCGATGGGCAAGCTGACCCAGTTGACCTTTGGCGCGCTGGACCCGAAGAACATCAAAACCAACCTGATGACGGCGGGCATCACGGCCGAGGTGGCCGGCAACGCCGCCAACCTGCTCATGGACATCAAACCCGGGTACATGCTGGGCGCGAAACCACGCCAGCAGGCCATCGGCCATGTGCTGGGAATTTTTGCCGGCGCGCTGGTGTCCGTGCCGGTTTTCTATTGGGTGTTTCTCAAGGGCGGTCCATCCGAAATGATTCAAGAACAGTATCCCATGCCCGCCGTGAGCATTTGGAAGGCGGTCGCCGAGGTGCTGACCGAGGGCCTTTCCAATCTGGCCATGTCCGCGCGCTGGGCGGCACTGGCGGGCGGACTGCTGGGACTGGCCCTGGAAGGTCTCCGGCTTGCCACGAAAGGGCGCTTTTGGTTGTCGGGCGTCGGAGTGGGACTGGCGGCGGTGATCCCGTTCAACACCTGTCTGGCCATGTTCCTGGGCAGCCTGTTCTTCTGGCTGGCGGAGCGCACCTTCAAAAAGCCGGGATCCCGGGCGAACCGCATCATCGTGCAAAATCAGGAACCGATCTGCGGCGGCGTGATCGCCGGGGGCGCGTTGACGGGCATTGCGGTGATTTTGCTCGAGAATTTTGTGCTGGGCGCCTGACCGGGAAGGGCAGGCCCGCCGCCCCGGCCCGGAGCTTGTGGCGGCGCCGGCGGCGCACTAGACTTGGACACCGGCTCAAGTTCCCGATCGTCCGGGACGGCGGGGTTGATCAGCGGTCAAATTTTGCATGGACAGTTTTCTCATCAAAGGCGGGGTGCCGTTGCACGGCGAGGTTGAGATCAGCGGGGCGAAAAACGCGGTGCTGCCGATCATGGCGGCCACGTTGTTGACCCCCGAGCCGTGTGTGATTCACCGGGTACCGCAGTTGAGCGATGTCCGCTTCATGACGCAAATCCTCGAATGGCTCGGGGCGAAGGCGCGGCTTGACGGCGGCGCGCTCCGGATTGAAGCGCGCCGGATCAAGGGGCATGCCGATTACGATCTCGTGCGGAAGATGCGCGGCTCCATTTGCATCATGGGACCGTTGCTGGGGCGTCTGCGAAAGGCCGTGGTTTCCCTGCCGGGCGGGTGCGTCATCGGCGCGCGGCCCATCAACCTGCACTTGAAAGCCTTCGCGGCGTTGGGGGCCAAAATCCGGATTGAGAGCGGTTACGTGGAGGCCAGCGCGAAAAAATTGGTGGGCGGCCCGATGTTCCTCGGGGGGCGGGCCGGCTCGACGGTCCTGGGCACGGCCAACGCCATGATGGCGGCGGTGCTGGCGGAGGGGGTGACCTTCATTGAAAGCGCCGCGTGCGAGCCGGAAGTGGTGGATTTGGCCAATTTTCTCATCGCCATGGGCGCAAAAATCCAGGGCGCGGGCAGTCCCACCATCACCATCACCGGGGTGTCGCAATTGCACGGTGCGGAACATGAGGTGATTCCGGATCGCATCGAGGCGGCGACCTTTGCCATCGCCGCCGGCGCGACCAATGGCGAGATCGTCTTGAAAGGGGCGCGGGCGGATCATCTGCGCGCGGTGATTGACAAATTGAATGAGGCGGGGGTGGTGGTGGAACGCCGGGGTGCCGATCTGGTGGCGCGGCGCAACGGCAGGTTGCAAGCGGTCGACGTCACCACGCTGCCGTATGCCGGTTTTCCGACGGATGTGCAGGCGCAGATGATGGCGCTGATGGCGTTGACGCCGGGCATCAGCATTATTACCGAGCGGATTTTTGAATCGCGTTTCATGCACGTGAGCGAGCTGGCGCGGCTGGGTGCGGAGATCGAAATTGAAGGGCCCAGCGCCATTGTCAAGGGGGGCAAGCCGTTGAGCGGCGCGCCGGTGATGGCGAGTGATCTGCGCGCCTCGGCGGCGCTGGTGGTGGCCGGTTTGGCGGCCCGGGGCACGACCCAGGTCAACCGGGTGTACCATCTGGATCGCGGTTATGAACAAATGGATGTCAAACTCCGGCGCCTGGGCGCGCGCATCCAACGCATCGAGGAATCATGACCAAAGCCATCTGGGTGTTGATCCTCGTTGTCGCCGCCTACGTCGGCTACCGGCTGTTCCAGCAATGGGATCAGGCGCGACTGGAACACGAGAGCCGGCCCCGGCAAAGCGCCGCGGTGGAGACGGGGGAGGGACTGGCCGGGATGCCCGCCCAGCTCGAACTGAGCTACCGCGAGGCCCGGAGCCGCGGGCCGGCGGCATTTCAGGATTGGTTCAGCCAAAACGAGCGCTACCTGGCGGATCCGCGCAAGGCATGGATCGAAATCGAGTTGTGCAAGGCGTTGATCCGGGAAAATCCCGCAGCGGCCAAAAAGCTGTATGCGACGGTCAAGGAGCGCGTCGCCTCGTCCTCGCCCGTGTATCCCAAGGTCAAGGAGCTGGAAAAGGTGCTGGGACCTTAGTGCCGGCGCGGCGGGAGCATCTTACCGCGGCCAGAAGCGCAGCCAGAAGCGTTGTGGCGATTGGATGAGAATTTCCCGCAACAGCGCCTGCATGCTGGCGGCCCGGGGCTCGTGCAGCCGCTGAATGACGCCCAGGAGGATGAGAAAGGCCACCGCCGCGCCTCCAAAGAATACGGTGTAGCGATTCCATTGCAGCCCGAACAGACGAGGCGCGCGCGGGCCCATGGCGTCAATCAACACCCCCCAGGCAATCGGGGCCAGTCCCAGCGTGACATTGGAGACCACGGAAAAAATGGCAAAGAAATGGTTGCGCCCCATTTCGGGCACGATGCCCATGGCCAGTTTGTTGTTGGCCATGCTGACTGCGGCGGCCAGCAGGCCCATGAAAAACTCCAGACCCAGAATCACCCCAAGCGCCGGACGCAATGCGTCCCCCGCCAGGGCGCCCCAGCCAGCCAGCACCATCAACCAGCCCACACAGGCCGCTCCCAGAACCGGTTTGCTGCCCACGCGGTCGAAACGTGAGCCGAGCAGCCACAAACTGCTTACCCCACCGAGAAAGGCCACCGAACTGATCAGCAAAATCTGGCCTTCCGATAAAACATCGTCGGCTTTCAAAAACGCCACGGTGAACGCGTTGATGCCCCCATAGGCCACCGACCAGCCCACCGCGACCGCGAGCAGTTTTTTGAAGGGCGCGTATCGAATCATGGCCAGCCACGGAACGGCCGTGCGCGCGGTCCCGGGCGGTTCGGTGATGGGCACGTCGGGAATCCGCTTGAGGAAAATCAGGCTGATGGCCCCCATGCAGGCGCTGAAGGCGAACAGCACGCCAAACTGCCACGACCGCGTATTGCCCGAGAGCGTTACCGCCGCCACCAGGAAGGTGACGAAGCTGGCCAGATTCTGCACCGCCGCATCGCGGGCGAGGTAGCGGCCGCGTCCTTCCGCCGGCACGAGCTGCGCAATCCACGGCAGCCAGGCGCAACTGGAAATGCCGCGCGACAGGTTGAAGCAAAACAGCAGCGCCAACAGCAGTGCGAGACGGTTGGCAACGTTGAGAAATCCGCTGGTCAACGGCACGAGCGCCATGGCGAAGATGAACAGCACCCGCGTGCCCCAGCCCGCCAGAACAAAACGCCGGTAGCCAATGCGGTTGATGTGGCTGGCGGCGGGGATTTGAAAGATGACCAGCAGCGGCATCATCCCCGCAATGATGCCCAGCACCGTGGCGCTTGCTTCAAGGGTCTGCGCGTACAAAATCATCGGACTCCCCAGCACAATTTGGAACGAGAGCGCGTTGAAGGCGGAGAAGGAATACGCGTTGTGCAGTCCGGGCGGAAAGGCGCGGTTGGCAGCAGTGCTGGTGGCGAGGGTCTGGCTCATACGCCGCTCGTTGCGGCCGCGGCAGGGGTACTATCTCCATCGTCACCGGCTGCTGTCCAGCCGATTCCGCCGCTCCGCCCGCGCGGGCGGGCGCGTCGGCGCATGGCGCACCCATTCGCGCGGCTCCCCGTACGTGGCCGAGTGGCGCGCGGTGAGGTTCTTATCCGAGGAAAACGCCGACAGCTGCCCGCGGCCGCCAAGGATGACTTCGGCGACGTCGGAACAGGTGTCCGGGAGGCAGCGCGGTCCTCGTCAGCTCGCGTCCGCTGCAGGTGGCGAAGATTGGCGCACGGCAAAGCCCGGCTGGAATTCGTCGCTCGCCCCGCTCCCTCCGGTCAAAGCGCTGCGGAGAACCCGGGGCGGGCCGTTACGCTCACGCCCTGGACCATTTGATTTGAAACTCGATTTCTTCCGCTTTCCTGGATCGCTCATGCTCAATATTGCAGACGGCGTGGGCAGGAACAAAGATTCTCTCGCCCGCGATTTGTATGGCAAAGCGGTCCCCCTTCTCGATGGCGTCAGCCAGACGTCGTAATTTTTTAACAAAATCCGCTTTCGGATAAGCCTTCTCTATGTCGCGCTTGCAATCTGTTGTCATCAGGTGTCCTTGATGGAGGCCGCCGGATCAGTCCGGTTTTGCGGGAACGCATCCGGCGATGTCCCCGCTTTGCCGCCGGTGTGATTCATGTCCGGCCTCCGTGCGCTGTTCCCGCCGCCGCTCCGACTGGGGGACTCACGTTTCCCCACCTCAACCGGAGCTGCCAGCGCCGACATGACGCATGCCGCTTATATGGCACATGCTTCAATTTTGTCGAGCCGGAATCGGGGCAGTCGTTTGCTCCGACGTTGCAAAGGCGGCCGTCAGCCGGTCAGGCGGTGGGATTTCGTGGTGGGGGCGAGGGGATGATCCGGGGGGGCCGATGTGAAGGGCGACCAAATTAGCCCTTGCCTTGCCCGGCGTTCAAGCGTACAGGGATTTTCATGCACCAGCGAATCCCGTCCACCAGCGGCCTGCGGAGCCCGGCCCCGGAAGGTGGCCGGACCTGATCGAGCATCATGCGTCGTCTCCTGCTCACTCTCGGTCTGGGCCTCATCGGCGGCCTGATGGCTCACGACGTTTATGAGTTCTTCGTCACAAACGAGGGAGTCGCCTATTTTTCCGCCAAACCGGGTCAGGGGTTGCTGGTGCTGCTGCTGGCGCTCGGGGGTGGGGTGGTCGCGTTGGGGATTAGTCGCCTGCCGTCAGGCGTACAGCGCGGCTTGAAACTTGTGGCCCTTGGTGGATTTGGGGGTGCGCTGGTTGCCGCCGCCGTCTGCTTTGCGTACTGGTTGTGTCGTTTTGCCGCGTCGCCTTTGGGCAACGACGCCCCGTCGTGGGGCTGGAGCATCACGGCTTTCTGTTCGGTTGCCGTGGCGGCCATGCTGGTTTGGAGTGAGTTTCGGCAAGTGTGGAAGTCCGCACGGCGGGAACGGACAACGCCAGCGCGGGAATGAACGCGGGCGGACGATCCGGTTGCCGGGAAGACGTTCCGGGACCAGGGCGCGGCGACAAAACCGGAGGGACTTGGAGTCGCGGCGGATTTTGATTTATGGAAAGTTTGGAATACCTCGTGCCAGTGTTCGGCAGCACCATCCTCGGCTTGATCGGCTCCATCATTGGCAAGCACAAGGGCCGCACAGGGGCCGGATTTTTGTTTGGCGCACTGCTTGGTCCGATTGGCTGGATGGTGATTTGGTTGGGGCCGAACATGAGATCGCGGAAGTGCCCGTTCTGCGCGGAATGGGTGCAGCCGGACGCCCGGGTTTGCAAACATTGCCGGAGGGACATTGTGCCGGGCGCTCCCTCACGGGCCTCCGCGGCTTCAGGGCCGACAGCTGCGCCTCCGACTGTGGATGGCACCATTCAGCAGTACGAGCGATGGAAGAAAAGCAAAGGATGGTGATGGGGGGGCTTTTAAAAATCGCGCAAGCGGCCGCCGCAGCCTGGGCGACAAAGTCCCTTGTGCGTTCCGCGGAGGGGAGACGTTTACGGAATTGTGTCCGCGCCACGAATTGCGCCGTCTCCGGCGCGCAAATGAACCCGCGTCCGATTGTCTGACGTCCCAACCGCGGGGCGGCGTCTTGAGTGGGGATGTTGGAAATCGTGGTTCGCGGGGAGGGGCACGACGTCGAAGGACGGCGTTGGCCGAACGGGGTTCAACCGGCAAAGGTCGCCGGTGGCGTCAAGATCCTCAGCCGGTTCGCGGGAGGGCCTGATTTGCCTCCGCCGTAGGCAGCCCGCCCGGGTGCGGCCCCGGCGGAGACCGGGACGGTGCGTGATCAGGCAGCGGCCTCGCCCACCTGATAGCGGACGAAGCGGCGGATGACAATGGTATCGCCGAGTTGTTTGGCAATTTCCGCCACGTGATCCTTGACGCTGATTTCGCCATTGCGTTTGACGAAGCCCTGATCCACGAGGCAGTAGGTTTGGTAGAACTTCTCGAGCATGCCGGCGAGAATCTTCTCGAGCGCCTGCGCTGGTTTGCCCTTGAGGCGATCGGATTGCGCGGCGATTTCGCGTTCCTTTTGAATCACTTCCGGAGCGACTTGTTCGCGAGAGACAGCCTGGGGATTTCCCGCCGCGATTTGCAGTGTGATGTCTTTCACCAGTTGCTTGAACTCGTTCCGATTGACGGTTTCGGATTTGTCCGCGCCGACTTCCACCAGCACGCCGACTTTGCCTCCGGTATGAATGTAGGCGGCAATCAATCCGCTGCCGGACACTTCGAGGCGCGCGTGCCGTGTGATTTTGATGTTCTCGCCAATCTTGGTGACGGCAGCCTGCCGGTCGGCTTCGAGGTCGGCCGCCGGATTGGCCGTGATCTTTTTGGCGATTTCCTCGCAGAAGGCGATGAAGCTTTCGTTGCGCGCAACGAAGTCGGTTTCACAGTTCACCTCGACCAGGACGCCGGATTTGCCGTCGGGCGTGATGTGCTGGGCGATGACGCCTTCGCGGGCGTCGCGCAGAGATTTTTTGGCCGCGCTGGCCGCACCGGATTTGCGGAGGAAGTCCACCGCCCGGTCCAGGTCGCCCGCCGCTTCCACGAGGGCTTTTTTGCATTCCATCATGCCGGCGCCGGTCATTTGACGAAGTTTGGCGACGCTGGCGGCAGTAATTTCAGCCATAGTTAAGTTGCTGGTTGTTGGTTCAAAGTTGCTGGTTGGAGAACGGGTTCTCCGCCGGGGGCCGCGGCGATGTTCTTCAGCTGCATCGCCGCCGCTCCCGGAAATGGTTCAGGCCGCCGGCGCCGCCTCGGGCGCCGGTACGGGTTCGGGTGCGGCCGGTTCGTCCGCCGCCGGGGAGCGATGGGACTTCGATTCATACTCGGCCATGGCCCGGGTGATGGCCTGCCCGAGGGTGGCGAGGATGATGCGCACGGAACGGATGGCGTCGTCGTTGCCCGCGATCGGATAATCCACCAGGTCGGGATCCGTGTTCGTGTCGGTGATGGCGACGATGGGGATTTTCAGTTTGCGCGCTTCGGCGACGGCATTGCGTTCGCGCTTGGTATCCACGACGAACAACGCGCCCGGGCTGCCGTTCAGGCTGCGGATGCCGTCAAAGTATTTCACGAGGCGCGCGGCTTCGCGCCGGAGGACGGCCTGTTCCTGTTTGACGTAATTGTTGATGGAGCCGTCCGCCTCCATCTTTTCGATTTCCTTCAACCGTTCGAGCGAACGCTTGACGGTCTGGAAATTGGTGAGGGTGCCGCCGAGCCAGCGTTCGGTGACGAAGAGCTGACCGGATTCGCGGGCGGTTTCCTTTACCGCCTGCTGGGCCTGCTTTTTCGTGCCGACGAAAATGACCTTGTTCCCCTTGGCAACGGTTTTGGCGAGGAAGTCACAGGCCGCTTCCAGTTGTTGCACAGTTTTGCTGAGGTCGATGATGTGGATGCCGTTGCGCGCGTCGAAGATGAAGGGTTTCATCTTGGGGTTCCAGCGCTTGGTCTGGTGTCCGAAGTGGACGCCGGCTTCCAACAATTCTTTGATGCCGATGCTGATCATGTTTCCTTTGGTTAAGACCCTGCGAACAGGGCATCCCGCGAAACTCGGGATTGGTTTAGATGTTGCGATGGTTCAATCCATTCCGCTCCACAGCGGCGCGAACCGTTTCTCCCCCGCACCGGACTGACGGGCAAGGGACGCACAGATTAGCAGGGAAACCGGCGAGGGCAACGGTTAATTTCATCTCTTATTCCCCCGGGACCAGGGAAGGTGAGCCGGGGGCGCCTCCCGGGTTGAGGGAGTGCGTCCAACGTTCCTGTTCGGCCACGGGGATGAGGCCGCGTTGCACCTTGAGCCAGCCCATTTCCCGCAGGGAGCGCCAGCCGAAGCGGCGCGCGGCGGCCCGCAGCTCCCCGGTCTTGACGCCGGGTTGGATCAGGTCCGCCAGGGTTTCATTGAGCAGGAACATCTCATAGATCGCCACGCGTCCCCGGTAGCCTTTTTGGTGACATTCCACGCAGCCGCGACCGCGGAACGCCTGCACCTCGCTTGCGGGGATTTTCAGCGCGGCGGCCATTTCCTCGCGGAGCTCCGGGGGAAGGTGGCGGTCCGGCTCGGAGCAGTGCCGGCAGATGCGCCGGGCCAGGCGCTGGGAAACGCTGCACACCAGGGAGGAGGACACCAGGTAGGGTTCGATGCGCATTTCCAGGAAGCGCGTCACGGCGCCGATGCTGTTGTTGGTGTGCAGGGTGGAGAAAACCAGATGGCCTGTCTGGGCGGCGCGCACGGCGATTTCGGCGGTTTCGGGATCCCGGATTTCTCCGATCAGCACCACATCGGGATCGTGCCGCAGCACCGAACGCAGGCCGGTGGCGAAGCTGAGTCCGATCTGTTCGCGCACCTGGATTTGCACCACGCCTTCGAGCTGGTATTCAATGGGGTCCTCGAAGGTGATGATCTTGCGGCCTTCATCGTTGGCCTGGGCCAGCGCAGTGTAGAGGGTGGTGGTCTTGCCGCTGCCGGTGGGGCCGGTCAGCAACACCAGCCCCTGCGGCAATTTGGTGAGTTGCGCAAAGAGGGCCTCCTGGTCGGGCTCCATGCCGAGCTGGTTCAGGTCCAGGAACAACTGCTGCCGCCCAAGCAGGCGCAACGCCACCGCCTCCCCGTGCTTGGTGGGCATGATGGACACGCGCAGATCGTATTCTTCCGAACCGGTTTTCATGGCGATGCGTCCATCCTGCGGCAGCCGCTTTTCGGCGATGTTCAGGCCGGCCATGATTTTCAGGCGGGAAACGACGGCGGCGTGCAGGTGCCGCATGTCCGGCGGAACGGGCACGGTTTCCAAAATTCCATCCAGACGATAGCGGAGGCGAACGGCATGGGCGTAGGGTTCGAGGTGAATGTCCGTGGCCTGCAACCGTAACGCCTCCTGCAGGATTTGGTCCACGAAAGCGGAGATGGTGGCATCGAGCGCGGAATCCTCCTCCCGTTCCGGAACGTCAAAAACGATCTCCCGGTCCAGGTCGCCGCCGCCGCGCTCCTCGCGCAATTTTTGAATGACGGCCGCGCCCAGGCCGAAGTGTTTTTTGATGACTGCGTGGATGGCGCTGGGGGTGGCGAGGACGATTTTGAAGCGGCGATTCAGGAGCAACTGCAGGTTGCCTGCCTCCATCTGGTGGGGCGGCTCACTGAAGGCCAGGGTGATGACGCCATCCTCGATCCCGATTGGCAGCATGTGATAATGGAAGAGGAACTTGATCGGAACAAGTTCCAAGGTGGCGCGCGGCAGATTCAGGGTGTTGACCGCCACAAATTCCAGGCCGCTGATCGTGGCGAGCGCGCGCCAGGCCTGTTCCTCGGAGACGAAGTTCAAATCCACCACCGCGCGGTGCTGCGCCAGCCGCAAGCGGCGTTGACGCCGCCGCACCTGTTCCAACTGTGCGGTGCTGAGCAGTCCCTGTTGCAGGAGAATATCGCCCACTTCCTGGGCGGGTTCAGGCGAGGTCATTTGATGGGCACTTCCAGCGTGGTGGCGGTGTTCAATTTCAGCACGTTAGTTTGCGCGGCCGTGTTGGTCAGCGTCAATTCCCGCGGCGTGGCGCCGGCGACGAAAAGCGTGGGGGCGATCTGGCCGCCGATGGGAAAGACCATCAATTGCTTGTCCGATTCCAGGAACACCTTCTCGGCGTTGGGCGTGGTGTAGAATCCCTGGTAAACCAGGGCGATTTTCCGGGTGGTGGGTGGCGGGACGGGCGGCGTCACGGGAATGAAATGGCGGGTGGCAAAGGGGCCCAACAGGGGGGCCGGGTTGGTGTTGCGCGCCCAGGTTTCCGAGGCAAACAGCGCGGGGAGGGCGGCCAGGGGAATGGGGGACGAGTATGCGACCGCTTGCGCCCGATCGTGGAACGGCAGGGCCGCGCCGCGCCATTGCAGCGCCAGCAGGATGATGAAGAACCACAGGCCCAGGTGCAGGCCCAGGATGAACCACGGCGTTTCCAGAGATTGGGTTTTCATCGGGGGATCAGGCTAACGGGGGGGCGAGAACACGAAGCCCGCCACCTGCACGGTGGCGCGAACTTCCTCGAGGTGGGTCGGCGTTTGTTTGCGCAATAAAATGTGGTCCACGTAGAGGGCGGGTTTCGGACCGGGAAGCGTCAAGGCGAGCGGGGCGGCAGCCAGTTCATTGGTGCGCATCGGCAGCGCTTGCAGGAGGCGGTTGATGGTGGGCGCCGGAGCGGTCAGTTCGATTTGGATGGGGATTTTGCGCACCCACGCGTTGGTGCTGGTGACCGGGGCATTGGAGGGAGTATAGGCCACGGTCAGGGATTCGACGACGGGGATGCCGCACTGCAAAGCCGTATGCAGCAATCCAGTCACCATTTCCAACTCCGCCCAGAGCAGGGCCGGTTGGGTGACCGCCGTCGAGTGGGTGGGGAAACCCTCAAACACCGCCGGGGAGAGCGTGGCCTTGAGTTTGGCCGCCACCTGGCGCAGTTCGTCCTGTTGCCGGCCGCGTTCATTTTCATAATCCACCAATTGAAACGGGGCCTGCATCCGTTCCTCGGTGGCGGGGCTCAGCTCGCAACGGGTGGCGGCCTGGGTCCACGCCTGCTCCAGGGTTCGCAACGCCAATCGCGTGTGCTCCAACTGGCTGGTAATGGCGCCAAAGTCAATGCTGAGCCGGTTCGAATCGCCCAGCGTCCGCGCCAGCTCCGTCCATTCCTTTCGCAGGGGGGCTTTGAGGTTTTCGGATTGCTGCTTCAACGGCAGCAGGCCGAAGAGATAGCCGGCGATCAGCGCCAGGGCGGCTCCGGGCACCAGTACGCGTTTGCCTTGATGACTCAGCCAGTTCATTGGAGTGGATCGTCGCCCGGGCGACGGCTGGTCCGGCCCGGCCCGGAATCACCGGATCGTGACCGGACCACGGGATGCGGCAATTGAAAAACCGTGTTGGAGAAGTTCAGGGCCAGGGCGAAATGGCGTTCCGGTATGAGCACCTTGGGGTCGGCCAGGTTTTGCCGCAAATCATCCGTCAACAAATCCACTTTGGCGAACAATGGCCGCGATTTCAGGTCGTTGACGATGGAACTCAGGACCTGGCGGGCGTCATCCAGATTCCCGGGCACCGTGAGCTCGGCGATCAATCCCGGGTGCGCCGGAGAGCGGTTGGTGGCGGTGGTTTCCAGCAGCCAGGGGCCGTACACATTGGTGGCGCCGGGGCGGTTGGTGGCGGCATTTTGCAGGGCGTGAAAGTAACTCCGCTGATCCGCGATCAACACGAACCAGAAGGGGCGGTTGCTGCGGGTTTGCTCCAGCAGGTCCAGGGTTTCCAACAAGTCGTGCGTGTTTTGCCGGGCCTGCAACAGGGGCCGCAAATTTTCGTAGTCGGTTTGGAGCTGGACCGTCAATGCCTGCTCCGTGCGCAACGTGGTGGTTGCGTCCCGCACTTTGTGCAGCAGGTCTTTTTCGTGCAGCAGTTGTGCGAGGCGATGCCACAGGGTGACGATGAGGAAGAGGAACCCCACCACCAGCAGCACATTATTGATGCGGGCGAGCCGCTGGGTGTTGCGGTGCTGTTGCCAGCGTTGCTGTCGTTGCGCGGGCAGCAGTGAAACGGGCTGCGTGGACGCCCCCACCGCCTGGAGTGCCGTGCCATACACGATTTCAAACCCGGCACTGGGTGAGTTCCGCTGTTTGGGCCAGACCTGCAGCGCCAGGCCCAGCTGCTGGTTCAGATAAGCCAGCAGGCCGGGCTGGCGGAAGCCCAGGCCGCTGGCGGCATGGAGGAACATGGAGGCGTCCACCCGCGGTTTCAGGTTTTGCTGCAACGCAACCTCAATGAACCGGCGCAGCTCGATGGCCCACCGGTTCACGGCCGCCACCATTTCCGGCACCGCCTGCGTTCCGTCCAGGGTGTCGGTCTGTTGTTTGAGCTGCTCGGCCTCGGCCACGGAACAATGCCGCGCCTGCGCCAGGGCGCGGGTGAACGAGTCACTGCCGGTGGGAAAGCTGCCTGCATAGACGGTTGCGGCCTGATGCCGCACCACCACCAGCGTGTGTTGCGCGCCCAGGTGGATCAGCACCGTCTGGGTGGCGGTGGGCACGGTGGCGAGATAGGCGGCGGCGAGCGAATTGGCCGCGGTGCTGACCTCGCAGAGGTTGGCCTGCTGCAAACCCAGGAGCTGGATGAGGCCCTCGACATCCCCCTCCTTGGCGAGCGTGACCCAGTATTGAGGCCGCCCCGCCGGCGTGGCCCCGACGCGAATAAAGTCACGGACGATGGGCGTGTCGCTGACGCCGCTCAGCTTGATGACCTCGGCCTCGATGAGTTGATGCACCTCCGCGTCCGAACCGGGCGGCAGATCAATCAGATGGGAGGTGGAAAGATGCTGGGGCAGGGTGATGGCAATGGGCGGGCGGCCCCAGGCATCCAAGGTGGTTTGCAAATACTGCTTGAGCTCCTCGGCAGTGACCAGGCCTTCCTCCTGCAGATCCACCGATTCCTCCCGCACGATCCGGATGCGGTTCGCGTGTTTCTCGATCAAGGCCAGCTTCAGCCGACGGCGGCCCGCGTCCACGGCCAACACCCGCCGAACTGAGTTGAGGTGCGCAGCGTTAAGCATGAACCGGGCGGATCAATCAGTTTTTCTCCGGGGTGTCGTCGTAAATCAGGAATTCTCCGGATTCGGTGACGATGGTGGCGGTGACGAAGACCAGCAGGTAGCGCGGTTGATCCACTTCCGTCCGGCGGCGGAACAGGACCCCGAGGATGGGGATGTTGCCCAACACGGGCACGGATTCCACCACCGTGGCCTTTTGGCGTTCCAGGACGCCGCCCATGACCACGGTTTCGCCGGAGCGCACCACCACGCGCGTGGCCAGTTCCTGTGTGCGGTATTGCGGCAGATTGATGTCAAAGGTGCTGGGCTGGTTGCCGCCCGAATAATCGGTCAGGGTCGCGAACCGCACGAGTTGCACGTCGGTGTTCACCCGGGGATTCAAAGCCAGCAGGATGTGCTGGCCGTCACCGGCGATGCTGGCCATGACGCTCAACTCGGCGCCGGAGGTGATTTTGGCGGGCTTGCCCTGCGGCACGAACGAGGAGGAGGTGACGTATTGGCCCACGGTGGTTTTCACGGTGTATTCCTCGTAATAATACTGCACCTTGCCGTCGGCGATGGTGGCAGGCAGGTTGTTCAGGACCGTCAACCGTGGCGCGCTCAGGGTCTGGCTTTCGCCGCTTTGTTCCAGGGCGCTGATCGTGGCGCTCAACGTGGAACTGTTCAACACGTTGGTGAACGACTCGGCCAGCCCGATGCCGATGTTTTTTGTGATGGTCGAGTCACTCCCGGCAATCCCGGTGAACAGACCCGTCAAATCCTGCGGGCTGCGGGCGCTCGGCTGGCGTCCGGTTTCCCAGATGGCGCCCAGTTGGAGAAAGGCCGGTTTGGACAGGGTGACGAACCGCGCCTCAATCAGGACCTGCTGGATGGGTTTGTCAAACTCCTTGATGATGTTTTCCAACACGTCCAACTGCTCGGGCGTGCCGGTTGCCACAATCAAATTCCGCTCGTAATCAATCATGTATTTCGAGCCGGTGAACAGGTTGGTGATGGCGCGTTCGATGGATGGCATCCGTGGCGCGTCGTCATTGACGAACTTGTTGAACTTCTGCGTTTCCGAGACGGTCGTGACGTTGTTGGCGGTGACCTGGGTGCGCACGGCCTCCTCGGCCCCCAGTTGCGCGGGCAGCACGAACCCCTTGCGCAACCGGTAGAACCGCGTCTCCTCCATGATGCGTTTCGGGTCCTTGGCGTCCACCACCCAGACCAGTTCCGGGCCGACCTGAAACTGCAGCTCGTAATTGCGCCCGATGTACTTGAACAGCTCTCCCAGGCGCACCTTGTCCAGGTTGATGTTGAGCTGTTGTTTCAAGGCGGCCAATGACTTGTCGGCCACGATATTGACCCCGGTGGACTCGCTCAGGTTGAACAGAATGGTTTCGAGGGGGACGTTGTCGAGGTGCATGCTCACCTCCTTTTCCAGCACTTTCGCCATTGGCCCCTTGGCGGCATCAATGTCAAACAGCGGCCCCTTTTCCTGGATGACCTTGCCGTAGGATTCTGGAATATAGGGGGCGTTTTCGATGCGCGCCACGGTGTCCCGGATGTCCTTGGTGGCCGGCAGCCCGCGGTCCTTGTTCTCCAGGATCAAACTTTTCGGGGTGGGATTAAACACCGAGTTCTTGGAATCGATCGCGCGGATTTTATCTTCCAGCTGCTGGTCGCGAATCCGCTGGCGTTGCTGCCGCACCCAGGTGTCCAGGCGCTCGGCGGCGCGGTGATTGGGCGCCTTCTGATGCAGGGCGGTGGCCAGGGTTTGTGCGTCCTCCCAGCGGTTGTCATTGGCGAGGCGGAGAATTTCATCCACCTCACGCTGGTATTGTTCTTCGTTGCCGTCCTTGGTGACCGGGGGAGGCGGGTCGGCAACCACTGCATACTGGTGATGCCGACAGCCCGCCAGCAGTCCCATCAACACGGTCAGGAGCATGGTTCTCAGCATGATAAACCTGGTTTGGGGCGTGAATGGCGCGTGAGGGATGGACGCGCGCATGATTCGCCAAATTCGTTTTTCACCAAACATTGTTGTAATTTTGTTCATCACCTGCCCGGAGGAATGCAAACCTCAAGGAGATTTGACCCGACAATAAACGCTTCGGGGGGTACATGTCGAGATTCGCTCCGCCTGTCACGCCAAAAAGATCAATGAGTTTGCATCCGGCCGCGCGGATGCACAGGGCCGACGATCCGGCGCGCAATCTCCACCCCGCCGCGGGGCGTGCGCCTCTTTCCTTTTGGCTTCCGCGTCTCCGCGGAAACGGCTTAAATGTCCCGCATGGCAGAATCACTGGACATGGGATTCTTGGGGGCGGGGAAGATGGCCACCGCGTTGGCGCGTGGATTCATTCGCGCCGGGCTCGTCGAGGCGGGTCGGCTCACGGCCAGCGATCCGCTGCCGGCGGCGCGCGCGGGGTTTGCCCAGGCCACGGGCGGGCGCGCGATGGCGACCAATCGCGAGGTCGTTGAGGCCGCGCAAGTCATCTTTCTTGCGGTCAAGCCGGATCAGGTCGCCCCGGTGCTTGGCGAAATCCAATCCGGCTTTACCGCCCGGCACCTGCTCATTTCCATCGCGGCCGGGGTACCCCTGGGCCGGCTGGAAGCGGCGCTGCCGGCCGGGGCGCGCGTCATCCGGGTTATGCCGAACACGCCTGCGTTGGTCGGAGCCTCGGCCAGTGCGTTTGCCTTGGGACAAGCCGCCACTCGGGCAGATGGGGAACTGGCGCAACAATTACTGGCCGCCGTGGGGCTGGCCTGGATCGTCAAGGAAGCCTGGCTTGATGCGGTGACGGGATTGAGCGGCAGCGGTCCTGCGTATGTGTATCAATTTATCGAGGCCCTGAGTGACGGGGGCGTGGCGGCCGGCCTGCCCCGGGATCTGGCCACCCGGCTTGCGGCGCAGACGGTGCTGGGGAGCGCGCGGATGGTGCTGGAAACGGGGCGCCATCCCGGCGAGCTCAAGGACCAGGTGACCAGTCCCGGCGGGACCACGATCGAAGGCTTGCACGAACTGGAGAAGGGCAAACTGCGCGGCACGGTGATGAGCGCCGTGCGCGTCGCCACCGAGAAATCACGACAGTTGGGACGGGGTTGAATCCGCCTCCGCCCGCAGCGGCTTCACGGATCGGGCCGCGTTGGCGGCGGTGGATGCAATGCCGGCGGGTAGGGCATTTTTCCATTGTGTGCGCAGGAGAAAGCCGGAAGACTTGGCCCGACCAGAAGCATGAGCCTGCCACCCCCCACCGAAAAACAGACCCGGATCATCTGGATGGCGGTCACCGGACTGGCCATTGGCATCATTGTGGCCCTGGTGGTGGCTTTGGTCTGGGGGCTGGGGGAGGTGCTGAATGTGTTGTCCCCGGTCATCTGGCCCATTGCCGTGGCGGCGGTGCTGGCCTGCCTGTTGGATCCGGTGGTGGGCTTTTTGGAACGACGCCGGGTGCCGCGCATGCGGGCCGTGGCCGTGGTTTTCGTGCTGGCGCTGCTGATCGTGCTGGGGTTGGCGGCCAGCGTGGTGCCGCGCCTGGTGGTGGAGTCCCAACAGCTGGCGCAAAAGTCCAGCGAATTCACGAAACAATTGCCGGCGCAGGCGGCGAAACTGGCGACCAATCCGCCCAGATGGCTGCCGGAACGGGGCGTCGAATTGTTGGAATCGCTCGGCAGCCTGGTCAAGAGCATGGAAACCAACCCGCCCGTGGTGCTGCCGTCCGCACCGCCGGCCGGGAGCGCCACGAACGAGACCCCGGCGTCATCCCCTGCGGGAGAACTGCCCAATACCTGGAACCCGGTCACTGATTACGTGACGCGGTTGCTGCCGCGGTTTGGGGAATGGATGCGGCAGGTGGTGGGATTTGTGGGCACGGTGTTTGGCGTGATTGCCGGGCTGGCGCTGGTGCCCATTTATGCATTTTATTTTCTGCTGGAAAAACAGGGCATCAACCGGCAGTGGCGCGATTACCTGCCCGTGCAGGATTCCCGGTTCAAAGACGAGCTGGTTTTTGTCCTCAACGCCATCAGCGAGTATCTCGTGGCTTTTTTCCGTGGCCAGGTGCTGGTGGCGATATGTGACGGCATGCTTTACATGATCGGGTTTGCGCTGATCGGATTACCATACGCCTTGTTGATTGGCGTGATGGCGACGTTTCTCACCATCATTCCGTTTTTGGGCGCAATCACGACCTGTGTTTCCGCCCTGGTGATTGCCGTGGTGGCGTTCGGGGACTGGCAGCATCCGGCGCTGGTGCTGCTGGTGTTTGCGGTCGTGCAGGGACTGGAAGGGTTTGTCATCCAACCGAAGATCATGGGCGATCGGGTCGGCTTGCATCCGGTCACCATCATTATCGCCTTGATGGTGGGAACGACCCTGTTGGGCGGCATTCTGGGCGGCATTCTGGCGATTCCGCTGGCCGCGGTGTTGCGCGTCGTTCTGACGCGCTACGTTTGGAACAAGCCCGCGGCGTCCCGGTGACTAAAAACTCAATGGACAATGCCCGGCGAGCCGTTAGACTCGCGGGACGTGATTTATGAGAAGTGATGGCACAGGCAGGATTTTGAACTGGGTGCTGCTGATCAGCACCCTTGCGCTGTTGGTGTGTGTGTTCAAGTACTACAACAAATCCAAGACCGTCCGGCAATATCAGGTGTTGATCGGACAGTTTAGCGGACTCCAGAACAACGAGCAGTTGATCCGCAGTCTGGTGGCCGAGAGCTTGGAATACGCCAAAACCAATCCGAGCATCAATCCGGTGCTGGAAACCATCGTCGGCAAACCCGGCGCGGCGGCCAAACCGGCGGCCGCCCCGGCCACCAGGTGATTGTTGAATTTTATGAGTGATCCCACCAATCCGTCTGCGGCACCCGCCGCCACTCCAGCAAGGGAGGAGTTGTCTGATTTGAAGCTCACGGTGACCGCCCTGGAAGCGCAGGCCAACACCCTGCGGATCGTGCTGCTGCTCGTGGTGCTGGCGCTCTGCGTGTTTTTCTGGCGCGAGGCGGGTTACAACAACGCCATGGCCGTCGCCCTGCAGCCGCAAGTCGCCCAGATCAGTCAATTTGTGACGCAATTGGAGCAGCAGGGCAGTTCGATTCCCAAACAGATGCAGGCTCTGCAAAAAGCGGCTCTGCAGTTGGCCGAATACGGAAAATCACACCCGGACTACGTGCCGATTCTGACGAAGTACGGTCTGCGTCCAGTGGCGGCTCCGGCGGCGGCCAAACCGGCGACGCCCGCTCCCAAACCTGCTCCCGCCGCACCCGCCAAAAAATAGCGTCGCCCTGCGGGCTTCGGGTGCGGGCGCCGGGCGTCTCCCTCCCTTGGACGAGGAAAGTTTGCTGGGAGCGGTGGGCTCGGCTATAACCCTTCGCCACATGAAAGAACTGCTGCAACCCATGGTGGACTGGTATTTCAGCGTGCTCAGCACCTGGGGTGTCTGGGCGGTGGTGTTGTTGATGGCGGTCGAGAGTTCCATCGTGCCGCTGCCCAGTGAAGTGGTCATTCCACCCGCCGCGCACCTGGCGTGGAGCGGAGAAGGCATCAGCTGCCTGACCTGGCGATTGCACGGCTGGCCGGCGCAGGGCGTCCTCGTCGCCGCCGGCACTCTGGGCTCCTGGGTGGGGGCGGCGTTGATGTATTGGATCGCGCGCGCGGCCGGCCGGCCATTCGTCCTGCGGTACGGAAAATTTTTCCTGATCAGCCCGGCGAAAGTGAAAGGCGCGGAGCGCTGGGCGGCACACTACGGGGCGCTGGGTATTTTTGCGGCCCGATTGCTGCCCGTCGTGCGCCATCTCATCGGAATACCTGCAGGCATCGTGCGGATGAATTTTTGGACATATTCCCTCTACACCGTGCTGGGGTCGGCGCTGTGGTCGGCCGTGCTGTGCTGGCTGGGCGTGAAAATCGGTGGCGAGATCAGCAACGGAGCAATGCACAAAGTCACCCTCTGGCTGGTTGGTTTCGTGGGCGTGATTGGCATCCTCTACTACCTTTTTGTGCATCGCCACATGAAGCCGCCGGCGGCGGATGATGCGCCCCGCTGATCTTGAAACTACACCGGCCCGCGCTGCGGTGTTGGTCCTTTGACAAAGGCCGTTTCGCGCAGATAGATGGGGGCGAGGCTTTCAGCGGCGACAAAATCCATGCGCGTGGCGGCGAGGCGGACCAATGTGGCGGCGGACGGAAAACAATCCTCTCCCTGCGGAAACCACCGGGTCACATCCGGGCCGGCGATGGCGTCCCCTGCGTGGGCGTGGTGTTCCACCTCGGCCCGGGAGCTGATTTTCAACGGCGCCACCATCTGCGCCATCCCGTTCCCGATCACATAGCCGGCCCGGTAAAATTCTCCGCGTTGCGCGTCCACCACCACTTGAAAGGCGCCGGCTGCGCGGCAGGCGGCGATTTGTGCCGCCATGCACTCCACGCTGTTGATTCCGAGCAATTTCACGCCCGTGGCCAGATGCCAGCCCTGGGCCAGGGCAATCGCCACGCGGATTCCGGTGTAGGAGCCCGGCCCGATTCCAACGGCCAGCACTTCGATGTCCTCCCGGCGCATGGTCGCTGCGCGCAAGGCGGATTCAATGAGATCGAAGGGGCGCATTTCGGGGCCGGACCGCGGGGCCGCGATCTCGTGGATGCCGTTGCGGTCGTCGCCCACCGCGGCACTGCGGCGGGGGGAACTGAAATCAAGCGCCAGAATCTTCATAGGTGATGCGGCGTTCGGTTTCTCCGAGCACTTCGATCCGCGCGCGCCAGAGTGCCGCCGGTGTGGAGATGGACCCGGCGGTTTCCAGACGTTCCGCCCATTCGATGACGGTGACGCCGCCGGGGTGGAAAAATTCATCCAGTCCCGCGGTGTGGATTTGTTCCGGTCCTTCGAGCCGGTACAGATCGAGATGGAACAGCGTCAGCCGGCCTCCCGGATACTCATTCACCAGGGTGAAGGTGGGCGAGTGGACCCGGGTGGTTGCGCCCAGACCGCGCGCGAGGCCACGCACCAGCTGGGTCTTGCCGGCGCCGAGCTCGCCACTCAAGGCAATCACCAGGCCGGCGTGCGCTTGGCGTCCCCACGCGAAACCAAACTGCTCCGTCTCCGCGGGACTATGAGAAATGAACGTAGCCATGTGCGGTGATTGGATGCACCCCGGTTGCGTCCCGGAGCCGCAAACCCGCTCCGGGGACGATTTTGCCGATGCAGCTCAGTTTCAATTCAGGGAAGCGCGTCTTCCACGCGTCCAGCAGCGGCACCGCCTCGTGACTGGGCAGGGTGAACAGCAATTCAAAATCTTCCCCGTCGGTGAGGGCGGCCGCAAAGGCGGACCTGGCGGCATCACCGCGTCGCGCCCTGTCCCGGGCGGCGCGGCTGATTGGCACGGCGGACTTCAGCAGCTCCGCCCCGACCCGGCTGGCGCGTAAAAGGTGCGGTAAATCCCCCGCCAATCCGTCGCTCAAATCCATCATCGCGTGAAGCGGAAAGTGATCGGCCAGCCAGCGCGCTTCGGTGAGCCGCGGGGTGAAGTCCAGATGCTTGCCGGCGCGGCTGCCACCCAGTTCGCCCGTGACGAAGAGGGCGTCGCCCGCCTGCGCCCCCGTCCGGAGGACGGCCTTGCCGGTGGCGACGCGGCCGAGCAGCGCCACGGAAATCAGCAGCCGTCCGGGGTTGGTGGTCGTTTCACCCCCGACGATCGCGACTCCGTATTGCCGGGCGAGTTGATTCAGCCCGGCGTAAATTTGGATGATGGAGTCGGGTTGAAAGTTTTCCGGCAATCCGAGAGTAATGACGGCCGCCACCGGAGTTCCCGCCATGGCGGCAATATCACTCAGGCTCCGCGCCAGCGCTTTGCGACCGATCCTCTCCGGGGCCGTGGTTTTCTCAAAATGAATGCCTTCGACCACCGCGTCCGTTTTGAACAACAATTGCTGGCCCGGAACGTCCAGATCCAACACCGCACAATCGTCGCCCGGACCGGTGTGGACCGCCGCATTGGTGGGGAGCTCCCGCGTTAGTTGAGCAATCAGTTCAAATTCGTTCATGCCGGCAGCAATCCCGGGGCGGCGCGTTCGCGCAGCAGGAGGAAGAGGACGAAATTCACCGCGTTGAAGACCAGGTGGGCCGTGATGGGGGCCAGCAGGTTGTCCGTTTTCTCGTAGAGCCAGACGAAGAGCAACGCCAGGCCGACCAGCGGCAGGAATGCCGGCAGGTTGCCATGGATGGCGGCGAACAGGGTGGCTGTGCCCCACCAGGCCAGACGCGGAAAACCGAGGCCTTTGAGCCACGGATAGAGCACGCCCCGGAAAATGAGTTCTTCGACCAACGGCGCGAGCAGCACCGTCAGCACCCCCAGGAGCAGGAGCGTGGGCAGGGTGGTGGACCGCTGCAAAATGAGCAGGGCGTTCTGTTCGTGGTCCGGTCTTCCCAGGAATTTCAAGAGCCCGGAAGTGCCGTTCTTCAGCAACGCGCCAACAGGAAGAAAGAGCGCGATGGTGACCACGGGCAGCCAAAGCGATTGGGCGCGGCGGTTGGCCCAGCCGAAAGCCTCGCGCCAGCTCGTCCCATGGCGGGCCAACAGCCATCCGGCGCAGAACAGAGTGCCCAGCTGAAAACACAGCACGCCAACTGCGGCGCGCGCCGCGCCCGGGACGGCGCCCGCCGGCAGCGGACCAAACAGCAGGCGTGTGAGCAGCATGCCGCACAACAAGCAGCCCAGCACTCCCAGCAGAAAAGCCACCACGATTTCTGTTTTCCAATGGCGATTGGACAGCACGCCGCCAGCTTAGGCCAAGCCGCGACGCCGGGCGAGACTTGGTTTCGTGGGCGGTGTCCGGCGGGCGCCGCGGAAAATTTCTCTGGATGTTGCCCCGGGAAGCTCCGATGGTGGGGCTGGACATGGCCGCCACCACGAAACAACCCAACCATCTGATCCACGAGCCGTCGCCCTACCTGCTGCAGCATGCGCACAATCCGGTGGATTGGTGGCCGTGGGGCGCCGCGGCCTTTGCGCAGGCGCGCGCCGGGAACAAGCCCATCTTCCTCAGCATCGGCTACTCCACCTGCCATTGGTGTCACGTAATGGAGCGTGAATCGTTCGAGGACGAAACGGTCGCCGCGTTTCTCCGTGAACATTTTGTGAGCATCAAGGTGGATCGCGAGGAGCGCCCCGACGTGGATAAAATTTACATGACGTTTGTGCAGAGTACGACGGGCAGCGGAGGGTGGCCCCTGAACGTATTTTTGACGCCGGACTTGAAGCCGTTTTTTGGCGGCACCTACTTTCCGCCGGAGGATCGCGCCGGACGCCGCAGCTTTTTGTCGCTGCTGCAGGAGATCGCCACCCTCTGGCAAAAGCACGCAACGGAGATTGCCACTTCGGCCGGTGAAATCCACGCGCAGATGCAAACGCTGGCGCAGGCGCCGCCGGGCGCACACGCGCTTTCCCTGGAAATGTTGCGCCGGGCGGGACTGGCCTTCAAGGCAACGTATGATGCGGTCCACGGTGGGTTCAGTGAGGCGCCCAAGTTTCCGCAGCCCAGCCGGCCAATCTTTCTGCTGCGCTATGCGCAGCGCTTCAATGACGCGGACGCCGTCCGGATGGTGTTACATACCTGCGACCAGATGGCCGCGGGCGGCATTCACGATCAACTGGGGGGCGGATTTGCGCGTTATTCCGTGGATGGTCAATGGCGGGTGCCGCATTTTGAGAAGATGCTCTACGACAACGCGCAATTGGCCCAGCTTTACCTGGATGCCTGCCTGGTCGGCGGGGGCGCGCGCCATGCGGAGGTGGTGCGGGGGATTCTGGAGTATGTGTTGCGCGAAATGACCCATCCCGAGGGCGGATTTTATTCGGCCGAGGACGCCGACAGCGAGGGGCAGGAAGGGAAGTTTTACTGCTGGACGCATGATGAACTGGCGAAGCTGCTGTCACCCGACGAATTCATCGTGGTGAGGGATTACTTTGGTATCACCCGGGAAGGAAACTTCGTGGATCACAGTCATCCGCATCCGTTGCCGGGTTTGAACGTGCTGCGCCTCGCCCGGCCCGACGCGACCGGTGCGGACCAGCCCCTCCTCGCCGCCGGACTGGCGAAAATGCGGGCCGCCCGGGCGCGGCGGGTGCGTCCGTTCCGAGATGACAAAATTCTTGTTTCGTGGAACGGGCTGATGCTGGGGGCGCTGGCCCGGGCGGGTGTGATCCTGGACGAGCCGCGCTACCTGGCCGCGGCGGAACAAAATCTGGCGTTCCTGCAGCGGCATCTCTGGGAGGCGGCGAGCGGGACCCTGTATCACCGCTGGCGCAATGGAAAGCGCGACGTCGTGCAACTGCTGGAAGCGTACGCCTTTCTGCTGGCCGGGGTGCTGGAACTTTACCAGGCCACGTTGGCGGCCCCAACGCTGGACTTTGCCGTGGAGCTGGCCGCGGCAATGCTGCGCCGTTTCTACGATGACGCCCAGGGCGGGTTCTGGCAGAGCCCGCCGGATTCCCCGGATTTGATTTTACGCATCAAGGATGACTACGATGGCGCCGAGCCGGCGGGAAATTCCGTGGCCGCGCTTGCCTTGCTCAAGCTGGCGGCGATCACCGGGCGGCCGGAGTTCCGGCGGGCGGCGGAGCGGACGTTGCAACGTTCGGCGGCGCAACTCGACCGACTGCCGCAGGCTTCATCCCATCTGTTGCAGGCGCTGGACTTCTGGGTGGACGAGCCGTGGCGCGTGGTGATTGCCGGACCGGCGGCGACCGTCGAGGGGCGGCAATTGCTGCGCGCCGCGCATCTGGTTTATCAGCCCCACAAAGTGGTGCTCGGGAACACCGGCGCGGTGGCAGAGTTTGTCCGGAGTTTGCCGGTCCAGGAGAGGACGCTGGCCTACGTCTGCACCGGGAATGCCTGCCAGCCGCCGACGGGTGACCCGGCACGGTTGCGCACACAGCTCCAATAACCGCGGTCCCGGGTGTCGCGGTCCGCGGCATTGGCGCGCCGTCATTGCAGCCCCATGAACAGGATCACCAGATCAATGATGAACAGCAGCACGATGGTGGCTTCCAGAATCACCATCCAGCGATTGGCCTGGTCATGCTTGAGAATCTGGTAGAGGTCGTTGAGGATGCGGAGCTTGCCTTCAATGGTGCGATGCCACTCGGCCAGATGCAGACGGGTGGTGATTTGTTCGTGGATGCGGGCCAGGTGCCAGTCGCCGAAGAATTTGGTGGTGTTCGAAAGTTCATCATTGAAACGCGCCATGTCAATGCGGATCTCCCGCAACTCACGGAGAATATCCCGGCGCGGACGCAGCGGATCACGGCTCAGATCCCGGTATGAGCGTTCCAAGGCGTCGTCGAGCAGGCGGTCGTAGGCTTCCAGCTCGGTCAGTTGAAGATTGGCCAGCTCGAGGATGTGCAGCGTTTCGTCGAACGCGGAAGGATCGTCAATCAGCAGCGCGGCATCCCAGTCGATCACCACGAGATCGTCTTCATAGTAGCTGAGGTGGCGCGAGGTGGATTCGTCGGTTTCCTGCTGGGAAAGTCGTTCGATTTCAAGCTCCTGGGCCAGCAGTGCCGCGACCTGACGGCGGTGCGCTTGAAACCAGTGCAGGGCGGTGGTGGGCCGGTCGGACGCCGTCCAGATGGGGGCGGCAATACAAAAAACCGTGTAAGCCTCTTCTTCCATCCAGTGAGGGTGGGGCGACTGCAGCCGGCCCTTGAGTTCCACGACCACTTCGTGCGCGAGTTGGTACACGTGATCCTGCAGCGATCCGTCGCTGAATTGCAGGTCGTGAAACGCGATCAGGTCTTGCAGATGCGGGACGGCAAAGGGCACACGCACCGTGATGCTGATGGCGCCGATGGACAGAAATTTGATGGTGCGCTGGATTGGCACCGGGCCGTGCGGTCCGACGCGCTCCAGCACGGGCAGCCGCACCATCTCCGGCCGATGAAACGACAGTTGCCGCGGACTGCGGCGGTTGGCGTCCATTGAGAAATGTTCGACCGCCTGGCCCAGCAGTCGCGTCATCGGCCTGCGTGCCGTGTCGTAGGCAATATCGAAGGCGTAGATGTACACCACCTCGCCGGTGTACCGGGCCGTGCCGGTTTGCGGCGCCGGACGCACGGGGTTTTCGGATGTCTCCGCCATGCTCATACCGTGACAATTTAGACGCGAACCGGGAGAAAGTCGAAGGAACACCTGCCGGGCCGAACTCGGACTTGCGCCCATTTCATGTGGCTTCTATTGTCCGGGATGTGAAACGAATTTTCGCATGTTCAATGGCGGTTTGGTTGGGGGCGAACCTGCTGGCGCAGGGGCAGGATGCCGCTTTTCTGGAGGAGCGGATCAAGCGGTTGACCGGGTACATCCAGGATTTGCAGGAGGAAAGCCAGAGTCAGAAGCGCCAGATTGATGCGCTGGTGCGGGAACTGGCCGCCTTGCGTGAGCAGAATCAAAACCGGCCCGCGGCGACCCCGGCCAGCCAGGATGACTTGCGGGAACTGGCGCGCAAAGTCCAGGAGATGGAAGAGAAGCGAAAGGCGGACCGGGCCTTTCTGGAAAAGGAGTTCGATCGCCTGACCCAGATTGCCACCGCCAAACCCGCAGTATCCCGGCCGCCCGAGCGCCCGGCGAACACACCCGCGGCCAACCTACCCAAAGACGCCTTCGAGCATACGATTGCCTCGGGCGACACGCTGCTGGCCATTGCCCTGGCTTACAGCAAGGAAACCGGGAAGAAGATCACCGTGGACATGATTCAGAGAGCCAACGAGGGTTTGAAACCGGAACGCATGCAAGTCGGCCAGAAAATCCTCATTCCGGTGCCCGACAAATAAAGAATCTTGCGGTCAACGCACCAGGAGCAAAATCGCCAGGCCGAGAGCGATCCGATACCATCCGAACGGGATGAACGTGTGGTGACGGACGTAGCCCAGCAGCCATTTCACCACAATAAAAGCCGTGATGGCGGCGGCAATGGTCGCCAATAGCACGTGGGACCAAGGTTCGTGAGGAGCGTGATCCCGGACGGCGTCAAAAGCCTCCTTGGCCCCGGCCGACAGTAGCGTGGGAATGCCCACCAGGAACGAGAATTCAGTGGCCGCGCTGCGGCTTAATCCGAGCGCCAGCGCGATCAGAATGGTTGTGCCGGAACGCGAGGCGCCGGGAAAGGCGGCGGCGACCAGTTGCGCCAAGCCCACGGCGATGGCCACGGTCCAGGTCACCTTTTCCGAGGTTTTTTTGCCGCGCAACCAGTCCTCGACGCCGATGAAGAGGATGCCTCCGATCAAGGTGGCCCAGGCCACCGGGGCGACCGTCTCCGGCAGTTTCAATCCCAACTGTTTCAAGGTGAGTCCGCCGGCCGCCGTCAGCACGAAGGCGCCGAAAAGTTTGATCAGATAGTCCCAATTGGCCGGTTCGTGCCACCGCCAGACCAGGGTTTTGGCGCGCTGGGCGAAGACCGCCAGCACGGCGAGTACCGCGCCGGTTTGAATGACGACATTGAACATCTCGGTGCGCGGCTGCAACCAGTGTTGCGCCAGCAACAGATGTCCCGTGGAGGAAATGGGCAGGAACTCGGTGACTCCCTCAATGATCCCCAAAATGATTACGGCCAACCAATCCGGCATCTCCCACAAGACACAAAATCGAGCGCGCTTGGCAAGTGACAAATTCCGGAGGGCCGGGCAATTTCCGGAGGCTGGACTGCGGTGCTGGCCGGCTCTGACGATGCTGGTTGAGCTTGACCCGGTCGGCAGGCGGTCTAGGTTCATTACCGCTTGTGAATCCGGGCAATCACCCAACCGAAGATTTACCTCCGCCCACGGCATCCTCCGGCAACTGGCGTCGGCACCGCGAGACGCCCTCGCTGCCGGAGTCCCACCGGAGCGTTCACGTGCCGGCCACCGCGAGTTTCTGGCGGAAGCTGCTGGCGTTTTCCGGGCCCGGCTTCCTGGTGGCCGTGGGTTACATGGACCCCGGGAATTGGGCCACCGACCTGGCCGGCGGCGCCCAGTTTGGCTACGCGCTGTTGTCCGTCATCATGGTTTCCAACCTGATGGCGATCCTGCTGCAGCACCTGTGCGTCAAACTTGGCATAGCGACCGGACGCGATCTGGCGCAAGCCTGCCGGGATCATTATTCCAAACCGCTGGTCTGGTTTTTATGGATCATCTGCGAGATTGCCATTGCGGCATGTGACCTGGCGGAGGTGGTGGGATCGGCCATCGCGCTGCAGTTGCTGTTTCGCATCCCGCTGGTCTGGGGCTGCCTGATCACGGTGCTGGACGTGCTGGCGGTGTTGTATTTGCAGTCACGCGGATTTCGCCGGCTCGAAGCCATTGTGGTGGTGTTGATTACCACCATCGGCACCTGCTTCGGTTTTGAGCTGCTGCTGGCCAGGCCGAATCTGGGTGAAGTGGTGGCGGGCTTCGTTCCCACGGCTGAAATCGTGCGGAATCCGGGCATGCTCTACCTGGCCATTGGCATCATCGGTGCAACCGTCATGCCGCATAACCTGTATTTGCACTCCTCGATCGTGCAGACACGGAAGTACGAACAAAACACCGTCGGAAAACGGGAGGCCATCAAGTTTGCGACGATTGACTCGACCGTGGCCCTGACATTTGCGCTGTTCATCAACGGGGCGATCCTGGTGCTGTCCGCAGCGGCCTTTCATTGGTCGGGGCATCACGACGTGGCCGAGATCCAGGATGCCTACCGGCTGTTGCCCGGGGCGCTGGGCGCGACGGGGGCAAGCGTGTTGTTCGCGTTGGCGTTGCTGGCTTCAGGACAGAACTCGACGCTGACCGGTACATTGGCCGGGCAAATCGTCATGGAGGGCTTCGTCAATATCCGGCTGCGTCCCTGGCTGCGCCGGTTGATCACCCGGGGACTGGCCATCATTCCGGCGGTGGTGGTGATCGGGATTTTTGGCGAAGAAAAGGCCACGGAACTGCTCGTGATCAGCCAGGTGATTTTGTCCATGCAGTTGGGATTTGCCGTCTGGCCGTTGATGCGCTTCACTGGGGAGAAGGCCAAGATGGGTGAGTTCGTGAACCCCGCCTGGGTCAAGCTGCTGGGCTGGACCATCACGATTGTGATTATTGCGCTCAACCTGAAATTGTTGTACGACACGCTCAAGCCCGTGGCTGCGGCCGCGGCGCTTGCCGGCGGATTTGAACTGTCCACGATTCCCTAGGCTGCTCATGTACCGCAAAATTCTAGTTGCGCTTGAATGCGAGCCTGCCGATCGGAATTTGCTGGATCACGTCACCATGCTGGCCCGCCAGATGCACTCCGAACTGCTGCTGCTCCATGTGGCTGACGGTTATGCCGCGCGACACTTTCACCAGTTGGCACTCGCCGAATCCGATGAAATGAAGGCTGACCGGGCCTACTTGGAGGCGGCCGCCACCAGGCTGCGGGCCTGCGGGTTGACGGTCCACACCCAGCTGGCGCTGGGCGAGCCGCCCAAGGAGATTCTAAAAGTGGCGGCCGCCGGACGATTCGACCTGATCGCCATGGGCAGTCACGGGCACCGGTTCTTTGGGGACCTGTTTCACGGCAGCACCATCCGGGAGGTGCGCCACAAGACCACCATTCCCGTGCTGCTGGTGCGCGGCGAAAAATCATAAGCCTCCAGCCCCGCTCAACGCCGCCGGCGGTACCGCGGACCCCGGGGTTCTCCGCGGCTGGCGTGTGGAAAACCGCTTCTCTCCGGTCGGCCAACCGGTTACGCTCTGCCGCAACGCGGAGTCATGCGAGGAAAAGTCAGCCAGCAGGTTGGGACGGAAATCCGGACGGTGAGCTTTGCCGGTCCGTATCCCGCTTACTCGGAAACCGCCGACGTGCTGGCCGGCTGTGCCCAGCGGAAATCCGGCGGAATTTATTTTTTGGCCATTCAAGTGGGTTCCGGCTACCGGCTCACCCATGTTGGGCAGACGGGGGCTTCCTTTCACCAGCGGATGAAGGAGTACATCATCAACACGCTGGGGGGCAACTATCGGATTTGTGATCCGGAACTGCTGCCGCGTGGCCTGGCCCGGCCGGTGTGGAACGGGCTCTGGCGCGAGGGCACGCGGGCCTGTCTGCCGGAATTTTTACGCGACAGCACGCGCCTGTTTGAACTGGCCAAACGCCAGTTGCAACTGGAGCAGATTTTCGTCGCGCCACTCAAAGTGGAAGACCGCCTGCGCCGCCGCATCGAAGGCGCCATCGCCATCGCCATCCGGCAGGATGCGGCAGCTTCGAGTTTGTTTCCCCCGGATATCCGGGTGCTGGGACGATTGACCACGGAAGCTCCACTGGAAATCCGGCTGCAGACGCAGGTCCAAATTCTCGGCCTGCCGGAGCGGCTTGAGATTTAATTTCAGCGCCACGGCGGTCCAGCGGGGCAGCCATTGGGCGTCCACGTCGCTTGGAAGGTCGGCCGCCGTCGCCGCATTGCCTGCCTGGCGGTCTCTCCCCGCGGTGGCCCGGGCAACCGCAGCGCCACCGTCGGAGGATTTGTTTGCGGGAAGCAGGACGATCGAACCCCGGGAAATCGTGACTACGGACAGATTCCGATTGTGCTGGCGCGCACGGATCGGCACGTTGCCGCCATGCAATCGCAGGGACAAAACCGTCGTACGTTTTTGAAACGAATCGGCACCGCCGTGCCGCTGGTGGCCGGGGTGGCGCCCCTGGCTTCCTGTGCCACCAAATCCGCGCGCTCTGTATCCTCCCGGAACATCCGGGTCCGGGCCCGGGCCGCGGACCTGGTCATCGTTGGCGGCGGCCTGGGGGGGTGCGCGGCGGCCTGGGCGGCGGCCCGGAACGGGCTGCGCGTCATCCTGACCGAGGAGACGGATTGGATCGGCGGGCAGCTCACGGCGCAAGCGGTGCCGCCGGATGAGAATCCCTGGATCGAAACGTATGGCGGCACGAAAAGCTACCAGGATTTGCGCCGGCGCATCCGGGACTATTATCGGCGCAACTTTCCGCTGGTGGCAGCCGCGCGGGATAATGTTTCATTAAATCCGGGCAACGGCGGGGTTTCACGGTTGTGTCATGAGCCGCGGGTGGCCCTGGCGGCCCTGACCGAGATGCTCGCGCCGTATGTGGCCAGCGGGCGCGTGCAAATTTTGCTGCAGCACAGCGTCCTGGATGCAGCCACCCACGGCGACGCGGTGACCGCCGTGGAGGTATGCAGCCGGACTTCCGGCCACCGGTTGGAGTTGACCGCACCGTATTTCATCGATGCGACGGAAACGGGGGAATTGCTGCCGCTTACGAAAACCGAGTTTGTCACCGGGGCCGAAGCCCGATCCGAGACCGGTGAACCGCACGCCAAGCCCGTGGCTCAACCACAAAACATGCAGGCCTTCACCTGCTGTTTTGCCATGGAGTACCGGCAGGGCGAAGATCATACCATCGACAAACCCCGCGAGTGGGAATTCTGGCGCGATTACATCCCGCCCGTGAAACCCGCCTGGCCGGGTAAATTGCTCGATCTGACTTATTCCCATCCCATCACGCTCGAGCCACGCAATTATGGCTTCGATCCGGAAAAGGCGACGGGCCTGTTTCACTACCGGCGCATTGTGGACCGGAAAAATTTCGTCCCCGGCACTTATGGTGGCGACGTGTCGCTGGTCAACTGGCCGCAGAATGATTATTTGCCGGGGAATTTGTTTGGCTGCGCCCCGGACGCGGCGGCGCGGCATCTGGCCAGCGCCAAACAGCTCAGCCTCGCGCTGCTGTACTGGTTGCAAACACGGGCGCCGCGACCGGACGGCGGCACGGGCTGGAAGGGCTTGAAACTGCGTCCGGACATTGTGGCCACCGAGGATGGTTTGGCCAAATATCCCTACATTCGCGAGAGCCGGCGGATTCGCGCGGTTTTCACGGTGCGGGAACAGCACGTCGGCGCGGATGCACGTGCGGAACTGCTGGGACAGTCCCGGGACGCGGTCAAGGCCGAGCGGTTTCCGGACACCGTGGGGATTGGCAGCTACCGGATTGACTTGCATCCAAGCTCCGGGGGCGACAACTACATTGATATCGCGTCGCTGCCGTTTCAGATTCCGCTCGGAGCGTTGTTGCCCCGGCGGGTGAAGAACCTGCTGCCTGCCTGCAAAAACCTGGGCGTCACTCACATTACCAATGGTTGCTACCGCTTGCACCCGGTGGAATGGAACATCGGCGAGGCGGCGGGCGCGTTGATCGCGTTTTGCACACAGAAAAAGCGTCAGCCCCACGAAGTGCGGGCGCGGCCGGAACTGCTGGAGGAGTTCCAATCGCACCTGGCAGATCAGGGGGTCCGTCTGCACTGGCCGGACTGAAGCGCGTGCCGGCCTCCTCCGGGCGGATGGGTTCGGTCCGGTCGGCACGCCAGCCGGACGGGGATGCCCGGACTTTACAACGGCGGCCCGCCTGCCATAAATAGCGCATGAGCTTGGGCGAACTGGTCATGATCGCAGTGGGCGGGGGGCTGCTGGTGGCGGTTGGATTGCGGCTGGTGCGAACGCTGTTTTCCGCCGAGACGCGCCAGCAACGTCGCCGCCGCCGCAACCATGCTCCGCTCGCCACCAAGGGCGTCCGTACGTCGGTCAAATTCAGTGTGAAGACCCGGAAGCCCCGCTCTTGATCCGGCGCGGCGTCCGGCTTCAGGAGGGGCGCGCCGCGTCGCGGAACAACAGGCGCAGGCTGTTCATCACGACAATGACGGTGCTGCCTTCGTGCCCCACCACCCCGATCGGCAGCGGAATCCGCCCCAGCAGGGCAAAGGTCACCAGCACGGCGACGGTGCTTAGCGACACGACCAAATTCTGCCGGATGATCCGGCGGGCCCGGTGGCTGAGCCGGAAGGCCGTCAGGAAATTTTCCAGCCGGTCATGCATCAACACCACGTCCGCCTGTTCCAAGGCCGCATCCGATCCCCGCGCGCCCATGGCCACGCCCACGTGCGCCACGGCCAGGCTCGGGGCGTCGTTGACTCCGTCGCCCACCATTGCCACACGGTGACCTTGTGCGCTGAGCGATTTGATGACGGCGACTTTCTCGTCGGGCTTCAATTCCGCCCGCACTTCGTCCAGCTGCAATTGCGCCCTGAGATGGGCGGCGGTGGCCTGGCGGTCGCCGGTCAGCACCAGCGTGCGCACCCCGCCGCGTTTCAATGCCTCCACCACCAAACGGGCTTGAGGGCGAAGGTCATCCCGGAGGACAATGCGGCCCAGCAAATCACCCCAGGCCAGCCAAACTTCCGAAGCACCGGCGTCGGCCTCCACTGCGGGCAACCCGGCCGCCGGCGATTCGGAACGGGGCGGCGTCGCGCAGCTCGCCTCGCATCCCCGTGCAAGCACCCAGTCGCGCCGCCCCAGGAAGATGTCCTTTCCGTGGTGCCGCGCCCGGAGGCCCTGACCGGTTACGGATTCGAACTGCTCGAGGTCGGCGGCCTGGAGTTGCTGGTGTTTGCCATAGCGGGCTATGGCCCGCGCCAGCGGATGAGTGGACAATTTTTCCAGCGAGTAAGTCAGGGTGGCGATTTCGCTCTCCCGTCCCGGGGGAAAGCTTTCGACCTTTTCCACCCGCAATTCCCCCGTGGTCAGGGTGCCGGTTTTATCGAGCGCCACCACGTTGACATCGGCCAGTTTTTCCACCGCCGCTCCGCCACGGATCAGCACTCCGTGCCGGGCGCCCGAAGCAATCGCCGCCAGCACCGCCGAGGGGATGGAAAGCACCAACGCGCATGGCGACGCCACCACGAGCAGGGTCATGGCCCGGTAAAAGGCGCTGGGCAGGTCTGCGGTGGACGTGAACGGTGGCAGTCCCAGGCCGCGCCACCACACGAAAAACATCGCGAATGAGAGGCCGAGCACGGCGTAGGTGTAAATCGCGCCAAACCGGTCGGTGAAGCGTTGCGCGGGCGCCTTCTGATGTTGGGCTTCGCGAATCAGATGGATGATCTTTTGCAGGGCGCTCTCCGTGGCCGGCCGCAGCACCGTGGCGTCCACGACCCCCCAAAGATTCATCGTTCCCGCCAGCACGGTGTCGCCGATGGATTTCTCCACGGGTGTGGCTTCGCCCGTGAGATTGGATTCATCCGCTGCGGTGTTTCCTTTGCACACTTCGGCGTCCACCGGAAACTGTGCCCCCGGTTTGATCCGCAGTTTCATGCCCGGTTGCAGGCGCGCCACGGGCACCTCCTGCTCGTTGCCGGTCGCATCCAGCGTGGTCGCCACCTTGGGCGCTGCACGAAACAGGGCGCGAATTTCCCGCTGGGTCCGGCCGAGCGCAAAGTGTTCCAACCCGCCGGACAAGGAGAACAGGAACAGCAACACGGCACCCTCCCCCCAGGCCCCGATGCTGGCGGCCCCCAGCGCCACCGCCAGCATGAGAAAATGCACGTCAATCGCCCGTTGACGCAGGCGTTCCCAGACTTCGGCCGCGGTGAACCAACCGCCGGCGAGATAGGCCGCCACGTAGCCCGCCACCGCCAGCCCCGGGAGACCGGTTCGATCCAGGCAATATCCTCCCAGACCCAGTCCGCCGCAGAGTGCGGCGGCAAGCAGTTGCGCTTTCCATTCGTCCACCGGTTCGTCAGCATCCTCCAGAAATTCGACATCCCGCTGGACCACCTTGGGCAGTGGCCAGTCGCGCCAGCGCCAGAAGCTGGGTGCGGTGGGGCAGGTAACCCGTGCGATGGTCGTGGTGTTTCCGTCGTGGGCGATGGTGATTTGGCGCCGCTCGGTCTCCGAGAGGGGAAGCTCGCAGGTGTGACAATCGGTTTTGCCGGTCAGCAACGCGCAGGCCTGCCCGGGCGGCAGGGCCTCGACCGCCTGGAGGCTGGCGGTGATGCGTTGGCCCAGCTGCGCATCGTTCACCCGCCCCATGGTGGCCACGGAAACGACGTGACGCGACCGGTCAATGGTGACGGCTTCGAGCGCGGGATCCTTGGCCAGGGCCTGCGCAACCGAACGCGCCAGACAGACTTTGGCCGTTGTCGGGTCCGCTGCGATTGCTGAGTTTGCTTCCACGGGGTCGCTCATAGTGTCTGAGGTTTTCCGGCAATGTCGGATGCGGGTCGGCACCGCCACACGCTCCACCCCCGCCAGCATAGCGGCAACCGTCCGCCGGGCAACTCTGCTTCGGGCCGCGGGACCGGACTTCCGGGGGGGCGGACGGCGATGATCAAAACCGCAGGTGCTTGACGGTGAGGCCGTGGTTGATCAGCTGTTTGAGCGAATCGATGCCGATGCGCAGATGCTGGTCAGCGAATTGGCGGGTGACTTTCCGGTCGCTCGCGGCGGTTTTAATGCCCTCGGGCACCATGGGTTGGTCGGAAACCAGCAGGAGCGCGCCAGTGGGGATTTCATTGTAGAAACCGGTGATGAAAATGGTCGCCGTTTCCATGTCAATCCCGATGCACCGGATTTTGCGCAGGTACGCCTTGAATTTGCGGTCATGCTCCCAGACGCGGCGGTTGGTGGTATAGACCGTGCCGGTCCAATAATCCTGATGGTGATCACGAATGGTGGTGGAAATGGCCTTTTGCAGACTGAACGCCGGCAGGGCCGGAACTTCCGGCGGATAATAATCGTTCGAGGCGCCTTCGCCACGGATGGCCGCGATGGGCAGCACCAGATTGCCGACGGTGGCGACGTGTTTGATTCCGCCGCATTTGCCGAGGAACAAGGCGGCCTTGGGCCGGATGGCGGTCAACAGATCCATGACCGTCGCGGCGTTGGCGCTGCCCATGCCGAAGTTGACGATCGTGATGCCGTTGGCGGTGGCGTTGGGCATGGGACAATCGCGTCCACGGATCGGCACCTGGTGCCAGCGGGCGAACCGTTCCACGTAATCGTTGAAATTGACCAGCAGGATGTGCCGGCCGAACTCCCGCAGCGACGTGCCGGTATAACGCGGCAGCCAGTCGGCAACGATGTCCGCTTTGGTTTGCATGTCCCGCTTCATCGTGTTTCACATGAAACCGGATCCGGCGCAAGCGTAATCGGGCGGGTCATCGCGGAGAATCTCCACTTCGCGCGCGGTCCGGAAAAAGAATGGTGTTCAGCGGAAGGATTTGCCTAAATGCGCCCATGCGTTGTTGCGTGCGTGGACTGGTGCTGGTGCTGGTGCTCGGCGGATTGGGCGGCTGCGGCCGTCCGGCCGCGCCCGCCCAGCCCGAGATTGACCCGGTGTATGGCCATTTGACCCACGCGCAGCCGCGTCTGCCCACGATCAAGCTCTGGCTGGGGGCCGAGGAACTCACCGCCGAAATCGCGCGCACCGGGCTGCAAATCCGCACCGGGATGATGTATCGCACCAACATTGCCGAAAGCGAAGGCATGCTCTTTGTGTTTCCGCCGGAAGCCATCGGCCCGAAAGACTTTTACATGCGCCATTGCGTCGTGCCGCTCTCGGCGGCGTACATCACGCCGGATGGAACGATCGCGGAAATCATTGAACTCGAACCGGGCAATGAAGTCGGAGTGCGCTCCCAAACATCCAACCTGCAATACGTGCTGGAGGTTTCCCGGGGCTGGTTCGAGCGTCATAACGTTCGCACCGGCGCCGTGCTCCGCACGGAACGCGGTTCGTTGCACGACGCGTTCTTCTCCCGCTGACCGGATCAGCGGGCGTCCAGCACGGCGGCAAAGCGCAAACCGCGCGTGCTGACGCGCAGTTCACGAAACTGAAGGCACTCCATGATGGCCTGATAAATGACCGCTCCGGTCAGGATCACATCCGCCCGGGACGGGGGCAGGCCGATCAGCTGCCGCCTTTCCGCCAGGGGCAGCCGCCACAGTTGTTCCGTTTGTTGTGTCACCCACGCCGCGGAGATGCGTGTGGCTTCAATTTGTGCGCGGTCGAAGGTGTGCAGTTGAGCGGCCATCCGCGCCAGGATGGTCGCTGCGCCGCCGGTGCCGACCAGCTGAGGCGGGGCCGCGGGGCGGGGAATTTCCCGTTGCCAGGCCGGGGTCAGGACCGGAGCCACCTGTTCGGTGAGCAGCCCGCGCACCTGCAGGGTGACCGCGTGCAATTCGGCGGGGGTTGGCGGATCGCTGATGGGGAAGGTTTCCAGCAGACGCACCGAGCCCAGCGGGAAACTGTGGCTGAAGAGCCGGCGTTGTTGCCAGCCGAGAATGAATTCGGTGCTCCCGCCACCCACGTCGAGCAGCAGCAACGGGCCGGCCGGCAGGGCCGCGTTGCTGAGGACTCCGCGGAACACCCAGTCGGCTTCTTGCGCGCCGGAAATGATTTCCACGGCGATCCCGGTTCGTTGCTGGATCGCTTCGACCAGCGCCGCGGCGTTCACTGCCTCCCGGGCGACGCTGGTGGAAAACACGCGGACGGTTTCACAGGCCCAGGCCCGGGCCTGCCGGACGTAATCGGCAACCGCCTGCGCGGTGAGCGCAATCGCCTCCGGTTGCAAATGGCGCGTCTGATAAAACCCCTGGCCGAGGCGGGTCTGATTGCTGGCCTCGCAAAGGGCGTGGATTTCCTTGCCCTGAATCTCAGCAATGAGCAGTTTCACTGAATTGGTGCCGACATCGATGGCGGCCCGGCGAAGCCCAGACATGCACGGATACGGTACCACAGCCCCCGCCGCCTTGGCCACGCGGAATTCGCCGGGCGCCCGGTGTGAACCAAGTTTTCCTCGCTCACGGCCCGGGGCAAGTTACGATGGAGCAATGCAATTGGCGTACGTGCAATTACTGGATCATACGATCCGCCACCTGGAGGCCATGCAGCGGCGGGGACAGCGACGAGTGATCGTCTCAGCGGAAACCCTGCGTGCCTTGTCCGCTCCGGCGCGCCACATTTCCCGGCCGGCGCCCGCGCCGCGTCCACCCGCCGCGCCGCGCACCGTGCCGTCCTCCCGGACGATTTTGATGCCGCAACCGCCGCTGCCGAAGGCGGCGCCCGGGGTTGCAACGTCTCCAATCCCCCGGCCGGTGCAGGCCGCGCCCGCCCGGGTCGCTCATGCCGACAAGGCGGCGGCTTATGCGGAGCTGCGCCGGGAGGTGCTGGCTTGCGTCAAATGCCCCCACCTGGTTGCTGCCCGCAAATCGGTGGTTTTTGGCGTCGGGGATATTGAGGCGCAACTGATGTTTGTGGGCGAAGCGCCCGGCGCCGATGAAGATCTCGCGGGAGAGCCGTTTGTGGGCAAGGCGGGTCAACTGCTCACCCGGATCATTGAGACGATGGGATTGACCCGGAGCACCGTGTACATTGCCAATGTCCTCAAATGCCGCCCCGACACTCCCGGTCGAACAGCGGGCAACCGGCCACCCACGGAGGCGGAAATGGCCACCTGCCTGCCGTATCTGGAACGGCAGATTGATTTGATCAAACCCAGGGTGCTGGTGGCGCTCGGGGCGGTGGCCCTCAAGGGTTTGCTGGGGCGGGCGATGCCGATCACCAAAATCCGGGGCCACTGGATGGAGTATCGCGGCATTCCCCTCATGCCCACGTTCCATCCCGCATACCTTCTGCGCACCAATACGCCAGGTGACAAACGCCGGGTCTGGGAGGACATGCTGCAAGTGATGGAGAAGCTGCAACTGCCCATCACCCCGCGTCAGCGCAGCTACTTTTTGTCCAGATGATTTCCACGGTGGCCGGGTTCAGGACAGCAGCCGTGGGAGGGGAATTTCAGCGTGATAAACCTCGCCCGTCCACTTTCCCTGGATGCGCCCGCCTGAAACCTTGCGCAGCAGGTGCAGCATCTTTTCGTTGCTGCTCAACACCTCGGCGGTAAAAACGCGCACGCCGTCGCGCACCGCCAGCCGGGCCAACAACCGCAGCAGGTGATGGCCCAGCCCAACCCGGTGAAAATCGTCATGCACGGTGATGGCGACCTCCGCAGCCTCCGGCGTGGATAATTTCACATAGCGCGCGCCACAAATCAGTCGGAGGCCGGCCGGAGTCTCCACCAGCCCCACAATGCAGGTTTCGCGTCCGCCTTCCAGGCGCAGCATTCGGCGCAACATTTCCGGGGAGACCTGGCGGACGGGGCTAAAAAACCGATGCAACAAGGTTTCGGCCGAGGCGGAATTGATGGCGGCGGTGATCAGGGGCTCATCACTGGGGCGGAGGTGGCGGAAGCGCACCTTCCGGCCATCGGCGAGGCGGTGCTCTCCCAGCCATTCATGCACGACGGTGGTTGCAGACGGTTCAGCCACGGGTGGATTATTCCCCGTCGGCGATGCCGCGCCAATGCAAAATCCGCGCGTCGCCACGCGGGCGACACGTCACACTCCCTCAAAAACCCGCACCAGCCGGTTGTCCACATAGACGCTGTTGCGGGTGCCGAACAGTTGCCGGCGCAGTTTTTCGATGCGGACTTCAGACCGCTCCATCTGGCCCACGACGAATTGAAAAACCTCGCGCGCGGGTTCGTTGAGGAGACGGGAGTTTTTCAGCACGGTTTTTTGGTTCACCTTGATGGACAACAGCCCCATCAGCTGGTTGTGGTTGAATTCGATCTGATTTTTTTCGATTTCGCCCACCTCGACTTTGAACTTCATATACGACTTCGAATGTTCTTTGCGTCCGTACGATTGCATCCTCCGTGCCAGGCCGTTGTGCCGGCCCGTCCGCGAAGATTTTGTCCCGGTTTGACTCAAAGCTGCCTTTCCGGAAGTCCCAAGGCGGCTTGCGGTGAAGCGGCGCCAAGAATTTTTCCGGGGGCATCCCGGAGGGGAGTGACGAATACGGCGGGATTAGTGCGGGCCGGCCAGTTTCACGATCGCCATCACGTTCAACAGCGCTTTTGGAATGATGCCGCTGATCTCCACGAATTCGGGCAGCTTCGAGCCATCCGCGCTGCGTTCGGAACAGTGGTCGCCATCGCCCCAGGGGCCCAAACCGTCCAGGGTGGGCACGACATCCCAAATTTGATTGCCATCGCTCAATCCACCGCGCTGGTGGGTGCTGACGGGAATCCCCAGTTCGCGTCCGGTTTGAACCCAGATTTCCCCCAGCCGATCCGTGGCGGCGTTGCGCGGCCACGGCCGGGCTTCCGTGAGAATTTCCACTTGGATTTCACAGCGGAAACCATCCGCCGGGCTGGGGACTTCACCCGTCCCGGCGAGGGCCAGCAGTTGCTGGACGCCCGCCTGGTAGGTGGCGGCATCGAAGGCGCGCAATTCGCCCTCGGCCACTGCTTCATGGGGGACGCGATTCAGGGTTGTGCCGCCGGTGATGGTGGCGACATTGACGGTCAGTTCACGTGAGTAGTCGGTGATGGCCGCAAGGCGTGGCAGCAGGCGGCCGAGTTCCACGATGGCGTTGCATCCGTGGGCATGCTTGCCTCCGGCATGCGCACCGCGACCCTTCACCGTCACGCGCCAGGTGGCGCGGCCCTTGCGCGCCAGCACCACCAGCCGGTCCGCGCCCAACCGCCCCTCGGCTTCGAAGACCAGCGCCGCCAGCGTGTGGGGCGTCAGGCGCTCCCGGCAAATCCTGCCGAAATCCGGGGAGAAAGTTTCCTCGGCGGAATTAAGGAACAGTTTCCAGGTGATCCGCTCGAACACTTCCGGCGCCCGGTCCTGGAGGGCTTTCAACACCAGCCACATCATTACGGTCCCGCCCTTGATGTCATTGGTGCCCGGGCCAAAGATGCGATCGCCCTCCACGGACCAGTGAAAATGGTTGCGCGCTTCCTCCTCCGGCGGAAACACGGTATCGAGGTGCGACACCATTGCGAGGCTTTGACGGCCATTGCCGCGGCGGGTCAATACCAGATGCGTCCCGTATTGGGGATTGGCCGGATCCACAAATTCGGCCGCGAAGCCCAGCGGCGCGAAGCTGTCCGCCGTGAGCCGGGCCAGGCGGTTGACCCCGTCACGGTTCAAGGTGAAGCTGTTGATGTTCACCATCTGCCGTAACAATTCCAATGCGTCCGGCAGCCGGGTTTCCAGGTAAGATTGCAGTTGAGCGGCGTTTACCACGCGTCGAGCATCGGAAGATTCCCCGTCATGGTCAATCCCGGGAGAATTTTCGGGCGATCCATCCTGCCCCTTTCCCACACCCGGACGGCCGCCGGGCGCGGCGGGCGCCGGCCCATGCGCGCTCCGCCGGAAAAGCAAAACGGAACCCGGCGTTTCCCGGGTTCCGTCTGAAAAGGGTCGGGAGTTGAAAGGACTAGCGTTCCCCCCGGTCTCCCCGGCCACCGCCGAAGTCGCGTCGTGGGCCGCGTCCGCCGCCGCCGGCCGGACGTTCTTCGCGTGGCCGCGCAATGTTCACCGTCAAAGCCCGGCCGTCGAATTCCTTGCCGTGCAATCCCTCAATGGCCTTCTGGGCTTCTTCCGGGCTCGCCATCGTGACAAACGCAAATCCCCGCGGGCGACCGGTCATGCGATCCATCATGATGTTGGCCTCCACCACGCTGCCGAAGGCGGCAAAGGCGTCTTGAAGGTCGTTTTCAGTGGTTTTGAAGGAAAGATTTCCTACAAACAACTTTGTGCTCATGTGATGTTTAACTGTCCGAGACCAACTCTGCTTACTCCACACTGTTCCCGACCACCGGGTTTCAAATCATCACTGAACCAGGTTCACTTGAAGATTCACCATGTCGTGGCAGCGACAAGCCATCTATCAGACGGGCTGACTTTGGCAAAACAACGGCCAACTTCAAGTGCAAATTTGCGCTGAAAAACTGGGGGAAATTACCGCTGACATTGCGGGCAAAAATAGGTGCTGCGCCCGGCCTGAACCAGGCGTTCAATGGGGGTGCGACAGCGGCGGCAGGGCTGCCCCGCCCGGTCGTAAACCTGCAGGCATTCCCGGTAATACCGGGGCGTTTCCGTCCGCAGCCCGTAGTAAAACAACCGGCCTTGGCTTCGCCCGCCCGGTCCGTGGTGCAGCGGCACCGTGCTGCCGAAGCGGATGGCCTCCGTCAACACCGCCCGCATGGCGCGCCAGAGCGTGTGCCGCTGCCGGACTGTCAATCCGCCCGCCGGGCAGCATGGGTTGATGCGGGCCCGGTGCAATGCTTCGCTGGCATAGATGTTGCCGATGCCGGCCACAAGGTTCTGATCCAACAAACAAATCTTGATGGCGCGCCGGGAGTCCGTCAGGGCGGCGGCAAAGACTGCCGGCGTAAACTTGCGGCTCAGGGGTTCCGGACCGAGCCGCTTGACCGCCTCCACCTTCAAGCTGAGGCGACCAAAGTAGCGTGGGTCCTCGTAAATGAACCGTTCACGGCCCAAATCCAGCACGACGGCGGCGTGTTTGGGCAACGGGGCCGGGTTGCGGTTCAAAAACATCCGCCCGCTCATGCCCAGGTGGCCGGTCAGCAGCACCGGAGGGTGGCCGCCCCTTCGTTGCAATTGAAACAGCAGATACTTGCCGCGCCGCTGCACGCCCTGAAAGGTGGCCCCGGTCAACACGCGTCGCAACCGCCGCGGGGAGTCCGGTCGGATGACTTTCTTCCGGTGGACAGTGACGGCGCGGATCCGTTTGCCGCGCAACAGCGGACGCAGATGACGCACCAGGACTTCAACTTCGGGCAGCTCCGGCATGCGGCTTGTTCCGATCGGATCATCCCGTCACCACCGTGCCGACGGACTCGCCCAGCACCACGCGCTTCAGGTTGTGCGGTTTGAAAAAATCGAAGACGATGATGGGCATTTTGTTGTCCATGCAAAGCGAGAAGGCGGTGGCGTCCATCACCTTGAGCTGTTTCTGCAAACATTCCAGGTAAGTGATCTGCGGGTAGCGTCGGGCGGCCGGATCTTTTTTGGGGTCGCTCTCGTAGATGCCATCCACCTTGGTGGCTTTCAAGATGACTTCCGCGCCGATTTCCGTCGCGCGCAGGGCCGCGGCGGTGTCGGTGGAGAAGTAGGGGTTGCCCGTGCCGCCGCCAAAAATGACCACGCGGCCTTTTTCCAGATGCCGCACGGCGCGGCGGCGGATGAAGGTTTCCGCCACCTGCGGCATGGCGATGGCCGTTTGCACCCGGGTGGCCACCCCCAGTTTTTCCAGCGCGTCCTGCAAGGCGAGCGAATTGATGATGGTGGCCAGCATGCCCATGTAATCGCCAGTGGCCCGTTCGATGCCTTTTTCGCTGCCGGCCAGGCCGCGAAAAATGTTCCCTCCGCCCAGGACCACCACCACTTCCACGCCCAGGTCACGTACTTCACGCACCTGCTCCGCCATGCTTTGGATTTCCCGGGCGTTGATGCCAAACCCGGCTTCGCCGCCCAACGCTTCCCCGCTGAGTTTAAGCAGGATGCGGCGATACCGGGGCTGGATGCTGGTTTTCATAATGCGATGCGGCAGCGACGTTTTTGTCGTCCCGCGTTCTACCAGCCGGCCCCGGCAAGGTCAAACCAAAGGACATTGCCGAAGTCCCGCCGCCCGCCTATGTTCGGCGCGTGCAAGGGTTGAAAATTTCGGATGCCCATCAGCTCAACGCGGCTTGCGGCTGGCTGGAATTGGGCAACCTGGCCGAAGTGCGCGCCGAGCTGGCCGGGATGAGTCCGGAAAGCCGGACTCATCCGGCGGTGTTACGTCTGCAGTTTGCCCTGGCGGCAGCCGAACAAAATTGGGATGCCGCCTTTGCGTTTGCGGAGCAACTGCTGTGCGCCCTGCCCGGGGAACCGGCCGGCTGGTTGCATTGCGCCTACGCCTTGCGTCGCAAGCGCGGGGGCGGCCTCGAACAGGCGCGGGACTTTCTGGCCCCCGCGGCGCAGAAGTTTCCCCGGGAAGCCACCATTGCGTTTAATCTGGCCTGTTACGAGTGCCAGTTGCGTGATTTGCCGGCGGCCCGCCGCTGGTTGCAGCGTGCCTGCGAAATTGGCGGCCAACAGCAAATCCACGCCCAGGCGCTCGCCGATGCCGATCTCCAGCCCTTGTGGGCCGAGATTCAACCGCCCGCAGCGGACGCGTAAGCTCGCGGGCGGTCGGGATTCAGCGCGCCTGACGCACGCGGATGGTGTACTTCTTCGCCCGGTTATTCATGGACGTGAACTTCACCGCTTCGGTGGCGTTCTCCGACAAAATCACCGCTTGAAATGGCGTTTCATCATCCACTGGCATCATGTGGTCGTCCTTGAAAACGCAGTTGGCCTGCACTTCGATCCGGCGGTTTTCGCGATTGCGCAGCAGCGCCGTGACCTCCAGGCGTCCATCGGCCAGGGTGCGTTCGTTGATGCCTGAGCAGGTGACGGAGTATTGCGTGCCGGGATCGAGCAGTACGAAGCGCTCGGTATTTTCGTAGGCGGCTCGCTTCGAGTTCTCGGGTAGATACGGGCCGCGATCGTGGGTGCGACAGCCGGTGATCAGCATCGCGCCGAGGAGCGGCAACAGCAGGAGAGGTTTTGCGTTCATTGATTTTCAGGGGTTGTGGAACTGTCGCTGACGAAGACGACCGTGTCTCGATCCGCGCGCACGTTCACGTTGATGGTTTTGGTTAGTGACGGAAGCGGGGCGCCGGCGCCGTTGTTGAATTCCACGGTCAGCACCTGGCTGCCCGGCGGCAATTGCAACGACGCGAAACTGATGAATTGCGGCAGATTGTCCCACTGCCGGATGTCGGCCTCCGGGGTGGTGGCCGAGGAGAAGCCTTTGGCGAGCAACCCCGCCAGCGCGACCCCCAGGCCAACCCCCTGCACCGTGCGATCCCGGCTCAGCGCGGCCGTCGCCAGCCCCCCGAACAAGGCGGCATCGCCCGCGGCGCCGGTGGTGTGCTTGAACACCGCCTTGTTCGCCAAAACGTGATCCATGACTCGCCCTCCGCGCGTCGTCGCTTGAAAATTCAAATCGTCGCACGGGGCCACGAATTGGCGGATCGCGCCGGTTTTGAGGGTTGCAGAAAACACTTCCGAGCGGCGCGTCCGAAACCGCAGTTCTTCCCCGTAGGTTCCCGCCCGATATTTCTGCGGACCGGGCCCGTATTCCACCAGACACAAGACGTTGGCCCGGGGTTGATAGTCCGGCAGCAGAACGTTGCGGGCATGGGCCCGGGCCCGTTGCAGCGCCGCGCTGCCGTCCCCGCCCAATTTCACCGTGGCCAGACCGTCGAGATAATCCGGCAGCACCCAGTCGCCCTGATATGCCTGGTTCTCGGCGTCACCGTCCTCAAACATCGCGCTGCGAAAACAGGCGCGGGCGTTGTCCAGCTCCCCGTCCCGCCAGTAGATGATGCCGCGATACACGTAGGCCATGCTCCGTTCGTAGGGCTCGCCGATGAAAGTCTTGCGTGATTCGCGTTGAAATAATCCGCGTGATTTGCGGGCCTCCGAATCCGGCCCATACACCCCTTGCAACCGGGCCAGGGCGGCGTCGAGCAGCGGCCTGGCCACCTCGAATTGTCCGCGGCGCAGCGCCGCCACCGCGGTGCGATACTGCCAAAGGACCTGATCGCGCGCCGGACCATGGGCGATCAGGTTCGGTCCGTCCACGAGGAGGTCACCGGTCAGCGCCACTTTGGCGGCGGGAGGGGTGGCGCATCCCGCAACCAGCAGCACGGCGCCAAGCAGTGCGCACCCCCCGGTCGCGACGCGCACGCCGCAGCACCGTCCGTGCGCTGGCTTGCCGGGCCGCCCCGTCGCGGTCGGAGGACGCGGTCGGACAGGGTTGATCACAACCCCGGTCTGGTTGGTGTGTGGTTCCATTCGAAGGGGCGGGGAGCGGCAGGCGAAACAGACCCGTCCGTCGCGCCGGCCGGCGCACATCCGGTGGCGCCAAGCGTCAGGCGGCGCGACGGAAAGAGGCGGTAGCGCTCAGCGATACGCCGCGTCCTCCAGGCCCTGCTTTTTGATTTCGGCATTGTCTTCCCAGACGATGGCGCTGGTGCGCGCATTGATCAGTTGGAAGGTGTAAAGAATGTAGTCACTGGTGCCGGCAGCCGTCCGGGTGGACATGCCTTCCAGCGTGCCGGTCAGGAAATAGTCCGCGCCGGCAAATTCCTGCGCCTGCGGATTGCTCGCGGCCGTGACGGCGCCTTCACGTTTCAGATTGCGTTCCTTTTCCAGGACGGCCATCCGGTCCCGCGCCAGAAAAGTCACCCGGCCACCCGCTTTTTTGATCAGCTCCGTCCGAATCCGGGTGAGGAAAATGTCCTTGTTGATGGGAAAACGGGTTTTGTTTTCCACCGGGTCCAACACAATGATTGGCGGCGCGGCGGCGGTCGCAATGGCTTGAATCCCGAGGATGCTGCGCGCCATCTTGTCCGTGACAGCCACCAAGTCCTGAGACTCCACTCCGGTGCCGGCCACGAACCCCTGCTCGTCCGCGTTCATGCGGGTGACCGGTACGCCCGACGGATTTTTGACTCCGCGCGAGGCGCAGCCCGCGACCAACGCAATCAAAGCCAAACCTGCAGTTAACTGACGAATGGTTTTCATAATGGTTAATGGATTAAAATTCACGCCCGCCACCCGACCCCGCTCAGGGGAACACGGACGCACCTCCGAGACAAGCCAAGTCTTTGGACGGTGCATGTGCTCGGCGCTTGCCGGATCAAAAGGTCGGAGCATCCGGCACCCGTGGCGCGTCGGCAATTTGCGGGCGCGGCGCGCCGGCCGACGTCGAACTGCGTCCCGGTGGGGCGGCGGGTTGTTGCCGGGCGCGGTGCGGCCGGCTGCCGGCAGCGGGAGGCGGGTTGGCTGGCGGATTTGTGTCGGGCGCTTTGAGGCGTTCGCGTCGGGTGGCTGCGGTCTCCGCCACGCCTCCCACCACCAGCCCGGCGGCGGCGCCAAGAAGTGCGCCGGTGCCGGCCTGATGATGGGCCGTCCCAATCAACGCGCCTGCGGCGGCGCCCAGCACCACTCCGCTCGCGGCGTAGTGGGGACGCGTGGAGGGATAATCGGCCCGCGGCGCACCCTGCCAATCCGATGTGTATCCGACAGATGCCCAGCCGCCGGAGCTGGAATAACCGGAGCCGAAATCAAGGCTGGCGGACGTGGCTCCGTGGAAGGTTGTTTCGTGACCAGATCGAGAACGATTGGCTGCGCCGAGGAGGCTGCCCGCCATGAGTCCCACGCCGGCGCCCAGCGCGGCGTTCCGACCGGAAAACGCATGCTGGTGACTGTCGGCGATCCCGCCGATCAGTCCGCCAAGAAACGCGCCCTGAACCGCCTCGGGATGCAACCATTGCGCGCGCGCCGGGATGAGAGCCCAGCCGCTCAGGAGAAGGATAACGAGATTTTTCATGACCCAACCGCGGTTCGACGTCCGTCGTCCCGCTTTATTCGTCGCGGCAAGTTAGCACTGTCGCGTCCGGATGCCAATCGCGGGTGGGTTGCGCAGTCACCCTCCCCGCAGGTCTGGCATCCCGGCGCCGGATGGAGAACTCCCAACTGGAAAACCGGTTGTGCCGGTTGACTTGAAGGAACGCTTTGTTAGCGTGATTCGAGTCGAACAATGAAGAAGTGGTTTCAACGCCTCGCGCAAATCGCCTCCAGTTCCTTTGATCCCGCCAAGGGCGGGGCGTTTCCGTTTGAAGGTGGATTGAGCAAGTTCGAGCGTTTCTTCCATTTCTGGGTGCTGGTGAGCAGCAGTTTTGTCCGTAATCGCTGCCCAATCCGTGCCTCGGCGCTTTCCTTTACCACGATGGTCGCGATGATTCCCATCCTCACCGTGGTCCTCGGCGTGGCCAATGCCATCCTTGAATCCAAAGGCGAAGCGCAAATCCGCGCGTTCATCGCGCAGATGGTGGAACGCATCGTTCCTGCGCCCGCGAGCACCAACCAGCCGGCGCTTATTCCCTTTGCGCCCGCGCCCGCGCCGCGGCGCGCTCCGCCGCCCGATCTCGCCAGCGGTCTGGATAAAATTCAATTCGGTGTGGACGAACTGCGCGCCCGGCAAAACGCTCCGTGGTTGCTCGTGCCGGATGATCCGGACACAAGCACCCCCGTCGCCGGTGGCATTTCCATCACCAACCCGCCCGCGGCGCCGTTCGCGCCCGCTTCTCCAGCCGGCGAAAGCAGCGAGTTGACCCACGCGAAGCAAAGCGTGGCGGAGCAGGTCGCCAATTTCATCTACGGGTTTGCCAAAAAAAGTTCCAGCGCCACGCTCGGTTTTGCCGGCATGTTTTTTCTGATCGTGACCGCCATTCTGACCCTCGCGCGTGTGGAAGAGGTGTTTAACGACATTTGGGGCGTGGCGCATGGCCGGGATTGGTGGTCGCGCATCACCAATTACACCTTCACCATCGGGTTCGGGCCGACCTTGTTGATCCTTGCGCTGGGCTTGATGAATCAACCCAACTTCCAGCGCACGCGTGATTTGATCACCATCATTCCCTTTCTGGAGCCGTTGATCACCAGTTTGCTGCCTGTCGTCATCATCTGCTTTACGTTTGCCCTGTTTTACAAGCTCGTCCCCAACACCCGCGTGAATTTCAGCGCGGCGCTGGTGGGCGGAATGCTCGCCGGCGTTGCCTGGCACTTTTACAACCACCTCGGTTTCCTGCTGGCGTCGCGCTGGGTGAACGCCAACAAAATTTACGGCGGTCTCGCGATCGTCCCGCTGTTCATGGGGGGACTCTACATCAGCTGGCTGACCGTGCTGTTCGGCGCGCAAGTGGCCTATGCCTTCCAGAACCGCGCGTCGTATTTGCAGGATCGGCTGGCGGAAAACGTGAATCAGCGCGGACGCGAATTCGTCGCCCTCCGCCTCATGACCTGCATCGGACAACGCTTCCAACGCGGGCTGCCGCCAGCCACCGTCCGGCAAATTACCAGCGAACTGGGGATTCCCAGCAAGCTGGTGCAACAGGTCACGCACACCCTGCTGGCCTCGCACTTGATCGTGGAAATTAGCGGGACGGAGGTGGGCTACGCTCCGGCGCGTCCTCTGGAAGCCATCGATTGTCACCAGATTCTTTACGCCATGCGCGCCGCCCACGGTCAGGAACCTGCCACCCGCGACGAGCCGGTGCGCCTGGAGGTGCTCGGCGAATTTGCGCGGATTGAGGCCGCGGAAGCCCGGGCTGCCGCCGCGGTTTCCATGCGGGATTTGGTGGACCGCGCCCAGATGCGCCTGGCCGTGCATCACGCCGATGCTTCCGCCCCCACCATCAACGTGGAGGCGGCCGTGGCCGCCGCCGTGGCGGCCGGCGCGCCGCCACGGCCGGCCGTCTGCGAACCGTCGCGCGGCGGGGTTGAAACGGGATTGGCGGATGCCGCCGGGACCACGACGGTTCCGGCCGGTACCGCCAAGGAAACGGCGGCGGCGGTGGTGACCACCGCCACGGTTTCCACCCTCGCGGCCGATGCCGAAACCGAAACCCGGGATTTTCCCTTATGATCATTAGCGTACCCAAAGAAATCAAAACCCAGGAATACCGCGTGGCGTTGGTGCCGAGCGGTGCGTACCAACTCACCAAACAAGGCCACACGGTGCTGGTCGAATGCGGCGCCGGGGTGGGGGCCGGCTATGCCGATGCCGAATATGAACGCGCGGGGGCGAAACTCGTGGCCACCCACGAGGCGGCGTTCACGCAGGCGGATCTGATTGTCAAAGTCAAGGAGCCCTTGCCCGCCGAGTACGGCTGGCTGCGTGCCAACCAGATTTTATTCACCTACCTGCATCTCGCCGCCAACAAACCGCTCACGGAAGCGTTGCGGCAATCCGGGGCGACCTGCATCGCCTACGAGACGATTGAAGTCAATCGCCGCCTGCCGTTGTTGGAGCCGATGAGTGAAATCGCCGGACGCATGAGTCTTCAAGTCGGCAGCTATTTTCTGGCCAAGCACCTCGGTGGCAGCGGCGTGTTGCTCGGAGGGGTGCCGGGGGTGTTGCCGGGCAAAGTGGCGGTGCTGGGCGGTGGCACCGCCGGGCTGAACGCCGCGCGCATGGCCCTGGGGCTGGGCGCGGATGTGACCATTCTGGAGGTGGACTTGGAACGCATGCGGTTTCTCGACCTTGCGCTGCCGTCGGTCCACACTTTTTACTCCAACGAAACCCACCTGATGGAATTGTTGCCCCGGGTGGATTTGCTCATCGGCGCGGTGCTGGTGCCGGGCGCGCGCGCCCCGAAACTGGTGACCCGGGCCATGCTCCAACGCATGCGTCCCGGCAGCGTCCTGGTGGACATCGCGATTGATCAGGGCGGCTGCGTGGAAACATCCCATCCCACAACGCACGATAATCCGATTTTCGTCGAGGAAGGGGTGATTCATTATTGCGTGGCCAACATGCCCGGCGCCTACGCGCGAACGGCCACACAAGCCCTGACCAATGCCACATTTCACTTTTTGGAAACATTGGCCGGGCACAAATTGGGAGAGGCAATTCAACGCCAGCCCGCACTACTCGGCGGCATCAATGTGCAGAATGGCCACGTCACCCACCGCGCGGTGGCCGCCGCGCACGGCCTCGCTTATACCGCGCCGCAAATGTAGTGGACGCCACGGTCGCCAAGGAGGACCGGCGCCTGACCGGCTGTTGATGAAGGCCGCGCTGCTTCCGGCGCGCGGGCCGCGCCGCACCCGGATCGCGCTCCGAAGCGGCCCCGGTCCCCGCCGCACATTGGCGCTTTATGTCCGGGAGCGAACCTGTTAACGCTGGTGCATGAACTGCGGACTCTTGATGCGCACCCTCGCCGGCCTGATCCTGACGCTCGGTTTTCTGCAATCCGGCGCGGCGGCCAAAGCCTGGCGGGTGGGTACTCCCATTGTCACCTACTGGGCGGGACCAAACCTGACCGATCGCGTTGCGCGCCAAATGGCCGAGGGCGGCTGGAACCTCGTCTGGTGTACAGAAGCGGAACTGGAGGTGGCGGCGCGACACGGGTTGCGCGGGCAGTTGCAACATGAGTTGCTGGCGCCGGCGGTGCTGCATGATCCCGTGCGCCGGGAGAAGCTGGATGCGTTGATCCAGCGGGTGAAGCGGCATCCCGCGCTGTATTCCTACTTCATCACGGACGAACCCAATGCGACCAATTTCGTGGCGCTGGGCGAGCTGGTTTCCTACTTGCGCCGGCGGGATCCGGCGCACCTGGCCTACATTAACCTCTTCCCCACCTACGCCAGCAACGCGCAATTGGGCAACCGCGGCGCCCCCGTCCCCGCCTATCAGGAGCACCTGCAACAGTTCATTGAACGGGTCAATCCATCGTTGCTCAGCTACGACCATTACCAGTTCAGCGTGAACGGTGACCTGCCGGATTATTTCCTCAATCTGGCGTTGATCCGGCAGGCGGCCCTGGATGCGGAAGTGCCGTTCATGAACATCGTGCAAGCGTCCACCTGGACGCCGGGGATGCGCGTCCCGAACGCGGAGGAAATGCGCTTTCTGGTTTACACCACGCTGGCTTACGGGGCGCAAGGCATCTCGTATTACGTGTACTGCTGGCCGAAGCACACCGGAGGCATTGCCAACCCGGACGGCACCCCCACCGCGCTCTATCCGGTCCTGAAATTGTTGAACCATGATTTCGCCCTCATGGCCGCCGAACTGCAGCCCTTGAAATCGCTCGGCGTGTATCATGCAGGCATGTTCCCGCCGGGAACAGTCGCGGTGCCGACCGGGTGCGCGTTCCAGTTCGATCCGCCGTTGCCGACTGAGGAATTTCAGCCGCCCCGGCCCGCCCGCGGCGTGCTGCTCGGTGTCTTCGGCAAGCCGGGCAGGTCCGCGCAGGCGACCCACGCGGTCGTCGTCAACGTGGATTACCAGTCGGCGGCGGCCATCGGACTGCGCGGTGGCGGCCCGCTCGAAGTCTTCAACCCGGTCGCGCGCCGCTGGGTCGGCACGCAGCAGGAGCGCCTGGAACTCAAACTCGCTCCCGGGGTCGGCGTGCTGGTGCGCATCGGGCGTTAGCCGGGGGGCTCCACCGGCCCCGGTGCAGGAAGCTCCTTTCCCAGCCGCACCGGCTGGCTCGGGCGGCACAAGCAGGCCGGGGAGAGATTGAGCGGCAGGGCGGAAGGCCGGAGTTCAAACCGGTGATCCCTGGCACGCGCTTCAAAGCATTGCAGCGGACCCAGTCCCGTCTCGACACTGCCGGTTCGGTTTGCTAACAACCCGCCGTGCGCTCGGAATCGCTCCAACCCGTCTCCCGGCTTGTCGTCAAGCTGGGCACCGGCATTCTGACCGATGACCGGAAGCAGCTGGATCCGGCGCAACTCGAACAACTGGTCGCCCAGGTGGCGGCATTGCGCCAGGCGGGGCGCGAGGTCGTGCTGGTCACCAGCGGCGCAGTCGGCGCCGGCATGGGCGCCCTCGGCTTTAAAGCGCGTCCGGCGCAACTCGCCGACAAGCAGGCCTGCGCCGCGGTGGGACAATCACGGCTGATGGCGGCGTACGAAAAATTGTTCGCCCGGCACCAGCTGGTTGTGGCCCAGGTGTTGTTGACGCACGACGATCTGGAACATCACGAACGTTATTTGAACGCCCGCAACACACTCGTCACCCTGCTGCGCCACGGCGTCGTGCCCATCGTCAACGAGAATGACACCGTGTCCTTCACCGAAATCAAAGTGGGGGACAACGACACGCTGTCCGCGCTCGTGGCGACTTTGCTGCCGGCGGATTTGTTGGTGATTTTGACGTCGGTGGACGGGGTGATCAAAAATTTCGGCACGCCGCACGCCCGGGTCATTCCCGTCATCAAACGGGTGGACGCCGAGCTGGAAAAACTGGCGGGCGGCACCACCAGCGACACGGCGGTGGGCGGCATGGCGACAAAAATTCAGGCGGCCAAGATCGTCGTGCGCTCCGGCATTCCGTTGGTGATTGCCTCGGGGCGCAAGCGCCAGGTGCTGGCCGGCATCCTGGCGGGCGACGAGGAAGGCACGTGGTTCGTTGCGCGCGAAGGACGCTTGCGCGGGCGCAAACGCTGGATCGCCTTTTTCCACCACCCCAAAGGCGCGCTCGTGGTGGACGCCGGCGCCAAACAGGCGCTGCGGTTGGCCGGTAAAAGCTTGTTGCCCCCGGGCGTTACGCGTTGCGAAGGGGAGTTTGAAGCCGGGGACGTGGTGCGGATCTGTGATCCGGATGGACTCGAGTTTGCGCGCGGCATTACGCGATTCGCCTCGGCCGCCATCCGCGCCCGGCAGTTGCCCAAGTCCGAGCTGGTTCACCGCAACGACCTGGTCCTGTTATGAGGCGGCCGGTCCCGTGCCGTCGCCGGACGCCGTGCCGCATTGCCCCGGGCCGCCCCGAACCCTGATTTTATGGCACGCAAACAAGCAATCAATGACCTCTTGTCCGTCATGGCGCGGTTGCGTTCCCCGCAGGGCTGCCCGTGGGACCGCGAGCAGTCGCACCTGACGTTGCGCCGGCACGCCATCGAGGAGGTGTATGAACTGATTGACGCCATCGAGGCGCGGGATGATCAGGAAATGATCGAGGAGCTCGGGGACGTTCTGCTGCAGGTGGTGTTTCACTGTCAACTGGCGCGTGAACGCGGCGCGTTCGACTTCGAGCTGGTGGTGCGCCGGCTCGTGAACAAATTGATCCGCCGGCATCCGCACGTTTTCGGCACCACGAAGGTCAGGAACGTGGACGAAGTTTGGGCCAATTGGGAGCGCATCAAAACCGCCGAGAAAAGGGGCACCCGCCACGAACGCCCCTCGGCCCTGGACGGCATCCCCAGACATCTGCCGGCGCTGTTGCGCGCGGAGAAGCTGGTGAAGAAGGCGCGCAAGGCGGGATTGGCCCGGGATACCGCATTCGCCCGCCGCCCGACCCAGCCGGCATTGGCGCGGGAGTTGTTCGCCTTGGTGGCCTACGCGCAGGCCCGGGGCTGGACTGCGGAAACCCTGCTGGCCCGGGAAACCAAGCGGCGCGAACACCAGTGGCGTCGCCAGGAAATAGCGCGTGGTCAGCGAACCAACCGCGTCGGACGCGGAGCAATGTCGTGAGAAACTTTTCTTTCCTCGGGCGTCGCTTGTGTTCGGAGCGCTTGTGTTTTAAGTCAGGAATGGCCGGTGGTCGGCAAAGTACCCCGGCCTGCCACTGGGGTTCTGTTGAACCCGTTCCGGAGCTTGGCCCCGCAGGAGCGGACCCGGTCACTGGCGGCGGGCGTGAACCTTGAGGGACGCGGCACGACCCCGATTACGAGATGGATCACTGGCGTTTGGATCCTGCGGCCCGCCTCCGGTGCCACAACTGGATTGGCTGCTTCAGCCGCGTGCGATTTTTTGCAAACCCAGGCCCGGTCTTTTTGTATTAACAGCAACGCCGCGCTCACAAAACACGACCAGCAAAATCCCCAATAAAAACAGGCTTCAGATCTGATCCTTGTTTCTTAGGAGGCCACTCAATGATTGTCAGAAATCTCATCTACAGCGAAGTCAACAAACTGCGCTGTGAATCCCCAAGGCAACTGCCGCTCATGGGCAGGAACAGAAAAGCATAAGTCGAATGAACCAACCCCATCCGCCGACAAATAGATGCTGTCCAAATGAACGTCTTGAGGAGACAGGATGAAATCCAGAAAAGAAAACGATGTGCGGGCAGCCTCGACTGCACGAGTAACCAACTCGGAATGACGCTCTCGAATGGCTACAAATGCAGATGTTTGCGCATCAGATGGCGATGTGGACTCGCCCCAGATCTCAATACTTGGCACGCTCGGTGTAAGCGCGGAAGAAGCCTCCCAATGATCTCTAAGGCGTCGCACCTCACCAAACACCTCATGCTGGCTGCTGGACAAAACCTCTCGCTCCTTGCGTTGTGAACGAATCAGCCAACGATATGCTGCGAACAGTGCCATGGCTAACGTGCCAACGCCGACAAGCATCGGCCAAGGACGGCGAAGCCCGAACCAATAGTCTGCAATGAGACAGGGAACGAGGAACGTGGTAACCAGCCCTGCTAAGACGCCGACCTGAATCAAAAGTGAAAGCGCGCTGTTCATCTGAGCGTGTCGAGTGGCCTAACTTCAAGCAGTGTATCCCGCAGTTCGCCGCGAGCAAGCGCCGGTTTATTTGGGACGGGGCATGGCGGGCTGCGGGATACACGGCCGTTGAAGTGAGTCGCTGAACCCGTGACGTCCGCGGTTTACTGGGGAGAGTATTCCGGTGCCACTGCAAACACCGGACCCATCGCCTTGACTGGGGAGCGGCAGCACGGATTCGCGCCCGGCCGATCGCGCAGCGTCTGGAGTGCGGTGGATTTATCACCGCTCTGTGAGGCGAGGTGTTTCAAGAGCCGCTCACCAAACCACCGGATCGGCAGAGGAATGATTGTCAGGGGAATGGAACTCATTCCCTTGCCGAACATTCCCCTGCCAAGTCTTCGATTCCCGGCATTACTGCACGTCCGAACCCGGAAGTCGAAGCCAGCCTCAAGCGTGCGCCCAATCCTCTCTGCGCGGCACACCCTTCGAACCACTCATTTCATCGAGCTTTGTGCTGGGCAGGAAATGGTTCAACAGAAAAGTGCTTGTGGCTTTTGTGCCTCTTTGTGGCTGTTCTGAATGTCTTGCCGTCTTGGCGATAAAAAAAGAAACGCAAAGGCGCCAAGGTGCAATGCCGCAAAGGCGCACTGAACAAACTCTTGGTGCTCGCAAGGGCTGGGGATCTGTCCCGACAGACCAAGAACTACTTTGGCGATCTCTACCGGAGAGGGAAGGCCCGCCTGCGCGTACCCAAGGCCATCACCGCCATGGCGCATCAATTGGCGCGCATCCTCTGACACCGGCTCAAATCCCAACAGCCGTTCCACCCGGTAATCTTCGCCCAGGAGGAAGTCAAAATGCGCCGCCAGAAGCTCCAACGCCTCGAAAACATGGCCGCGTCCCTCAACTGCCGAATCGTTCCCAACCAATGACTTGCACGGCTGGTTTCTCAGGAGCGTTACCTCGCCCGGATGTTGCCGGCAAAGCTGATGGGCATGAACACTCCGTTGCCGAGGTGCTGCAATTCCACCGCCGCGAGGCGCGCGCCCACCAGTGCCCCCGCGGTGCCCGGGGTGGTGCTAGTTTTCGACGCCACATAGATCTGCCCCGCGCTGGCGACGGCGGCCAGCGTCGCCCCGTCCGCCGAGACGGCCGCCCCCGTATAAGCCAGGCCGGTGCCCAGGTTGTTGCGCGGCAGCCAGGTCGTGCCGGAGTCGTTCGAGAGAAAGACGCCACCACCGTTCGCCACGGCGACCAGGCGTGCTCCGTCCGCGGAACAGGCCACGCCGGCCCAGTTCAGGGTCGGCGCGCCGGGCAGCCAGTTCCGCCCGAAGTCCGTGGAAACCTGGATGTCCCCGCTGAAACTGCCGGCGGCCATTACGCTGCCATCAGCGGAGACGGTGGCGCAGGTCCACGATTTGGCGCCGGCGCGGTTGGTCCAGGTCACGCCGCCGTTATTGGAGACGTAGATGCCCACCCCCTGGGCCACGGCGATCAGGTTCATCCCGTCAGCGGAAGAGCCGACACCGCTCCAGGAAATTGCGTTGTTCAAAAACGTCCAGGTCGCGCCGGAATTGATCGAGACGGCAAGGCCGCCGTTCGGGCTGCCCGCCGCACAGGCCACGAGACGCGAGCCATCCAACGACGAGGCGATCCCCGTCCAATTGCGGAGTCCGGACGAGTTTCGCTGACTCCAATTGAGGCCCGAATCCGTTGAGGTGTAAACGTAGCCGCTGCCCGCAACCGTGGCGGCCAGCTGCGTGCCGCTGGCCGAAGTCGCGATGGCACTCCAGTTGGCGGTCATGGCGCGCGGCGTCCAAGTGGTTCCGAAATTTCCCGAGGTGTAAATCTGCCCGCCGTTGACCACCGCGGCCATTTTGCTGCCGTCGGCGGAAGCGGTGATGGCCTTCCAGGCGCGCGGGCTGTCGTTGGTTGTCCAGCTCGTATGAAAACTGGTGGGCAGATTGGCGATGAGGATGGTCTGGTTCGCGTGCTGGGCAATCGTCCAGCCTCCGGCTCCGCTGGCCGAAACCCGCACGGTTTCGCCCACCCGGATGTTGGACGTGACCGGCAAGGTCACCACCACGGGGACGGTATCGTTGGTGGCCAGGTAGCCGGTGTTGGCCACGGCCTGGATGTTGTTGCCTGTGGGAATGACTTCAAAAATCCGGCCCGGCACATTGGTGAGTCCGCCGCCGTGACCTGAAAAACTGGCGGCGGTGACGGCGCCCTGGAAGAGATTGTTCGGCGCGTTCAGGCGGGGAATGTTGGCGGAAAGTTGCGCGTCCGCGACCTGACCGATCAGGTTCGTGGCGGCGAGGTTGGTCAAACCAGATCCGTTGCCGACGAAGTTGGACGCCACCACGGTGCGCAGAAAGACGGCGGTGTTGGTGAGCAACGGAACATTGGCCGACAAGCTCGCATCGGAGATTGTACCGGTCAGGTTGGTGGCGTTTAGCGGGCCGGAAAAGAACGCCGCGCGGACGGCGTACGGCGTGGCATTCACGGCGTGGCGCGGCGTCAGGGTGGTGAACGCGTTGGTGCTGCCGGTGGCGCGCGCGCTGATTTCCAGCCAGCGCGCGCCGCCGTCGAAACTGGCGGCACCAAACGTGAGGTCCACCTGGAACAGGCCGTTGGTGACCCCCGTCGGGGCGAGGGTGAGGGGACCACCCACCTGACTGCCGGCCTGGGCGCTGTTGAACAGGGCAAACCGCAGGTCAAACAGGCCGGTGGCCGGGTCGCCGTTGACCGTCAGCCGCCCTTGATACGTGAATGTTGATCCCTGGCCGAAGGTGCGCAGGTCCGGCAGGGCCAGGCTGCCCAGCAGCACCAGCAAGGTTATTTTTCCAAGACGGGATTTTTTCATCGGAGTCGGGTTACGCGTTCATTTTTCGGCCGGGGCCGCTCCTGCGGGTTGGCTGGTCGGACCGTCCGGTGCCGGGGAAGTTAGCGCAGCCGGAGTTCGATGCCAGCAATATCTTCACAGATGTCTTCACGACGCGAAACGGAGCGGTGGCGCTGCCATCTCCGGCTCGACAATTGGTGAATCGCTCCTAGGATGGCTGTGTTTATTTATGAGTGATCCGCGCTATACCAAGCTGGCCAGTCTTCTGATCAACTACTCCTGCCGCGTTAAAAAGGGCGACCGCGTGCTGATTGACGTTACGGATGTGCCCGACGCCATGAGTGTCGCCTTGCTGCGCGCCGTCCGGACCGCCGGGGGCACGCCGTTGATTGATGTGCGCCATTCGCGGGTGACGCGCGAGGTGTTGCGCGGCACGGATCAAGCGCATGCGGCGCTGACCCGTGACCTGGAGCTGGCCCGGATGAAGAAGATGGATTGTTACATCGCCATCCGCGGGGCGGACAACAGCAGTGAGAACGTTGATGTGGCGAATGAACGCATGGCCCTTTACTCGCGGATCCTCCGGCCGGTGTTGAATCAGCGGGTCGAGAAAACCCGCTGGGTGGTGTTGCGCTGGCCCACGCCCAGCATGGCGCAGAGTGCGGGGATGAGCACCGAAGCGTTCGAGGATTTTTACTTTGCGGTCTGCACCATGGACTACCGCCGCATGGCCCGGGCCATGCGGCCGCTGCTCAAGCGCATGCAGAGGGCCGACCGTGTGCATCTCAAAGCGCCCGGCACGGACCTGACCTTCAGCATCAAGGGGATCGGGGCAAAGATGTGCGAAGGCATTTTGAACATTCCCGACGGAGAGGTGTTTTCCTGCCCGGTCAGGAATTCGGTCAACGGCGTCATCCAGTACAACACGCCAACCCTCTATGCGGGCACGAAGTTTGAAAACGTTCGTTTGGAATTCAAGGACGGCAAAATCATCAAGGCGACGAGCAACAACACCAGGCGCTTGAATGAAATTCTCGACACCGATCCGGGCGCGCGGTACGTCGGCGAGTTTTCCCTGGGGTTCAATCCCTACATCCTGAATCCGATGTGCGACATTTTGTTCGACGAAAAGATCGCCGGTTCCCTGCACTTCACTCCGGGGCAGGCCTATGGCATTGCGGACAATGGGAATCGCAGCGCGGTGCATTGGGACATGGTGCTGATTCAGCGCAAGGAATGGGGCGGGGGCGAGGTGTGGTTCGATGGGGAGTTGATCCGCAAAGACGGCTTGTTTGTGGTCAGGGATCTGAAGCCGCTCAACCCGCAAAACTTGAAGCGCTAGCGGGTGGTTGCCAAAGCCCATGCGAATTTGAACGGGCTGAGTTGCTTGCAAATGAAATCCATGCGTGGCAAACCTCGCACCCGGCCGGTGGAATCCGCGCCGCGTGTGGCATGCACGAAGGGCGTGAACGCGCCGGGACCGGATGATCGCGCCACCGGGCCGGCGAGTTACCGGATCAGCCCGCGGCTCCGAAAGCGGGTGCAGGAACTCTCCGGCTGGAGGAAGACAGTGGCGGGATTGCGGCGGAGCCGGTATCGGGGCCGGGAACGGACGCAAGCCTGGGGGGACCTCGCCGCCGGGACTTGCCAGCTGCCGCGGCCGACCCGGCCGGAACTGGCGGGCGCATATCGCACACGCGCGTTGGAGGTGGAAGCATTGGAATATATCGCCCCGACAACTCCCGGCGGCCCGCTCTGCCGCATTCATTCTCCCAACCAAATCGCCAACGGTTGCGAAGTTGTTTTCAAAGGCGGCCAGGTCGGACGCGATTCGTTCTTCATTGATCTGGCGAACGGGGTTCAAACGTGAAACCAAATACCCTTCTTATCCGGCTGGTTATCTTCGGCGCAGTCCTCGCTTTCCTGGACGTGTGTCCGGCAGAGCATCTCCCCCGCCTCAAAGTCAGCGAAAACCGCCGCTTTCTTGTCACCGAGACTGGCGATCCATTCTTCTGGCTGGGTGACACGGCGTGGGAGCTTTTTCATCGGCTGAACCGGGAGGAGGCGGAACTCTATCTTAAGAACCGCGCCGAGCGTCGCTATACGGTGATTCAAGCAGTCGTGCTGGCGGAACTCGACGGTCTGCGGGATCCCAACGCTTATGGCCAGTTGCCACTGGCGGTCAAGAACGACCCCACCAAGCCGAATGAGGAATACTTCAAGCACGTGGACTGGATTGTGTCGAAGGCAAACTCGCTTGGACTCTACATCGCCATGCTGCCGACGTGGGGCAATCTCTGGAACCACGGCGATGCCGTCTTCACCCCGGAGAACGCCCGGGTGTATGGCGAGTGGCTGGGCAAGCGCTATCAGCACGCCGGCCTGATCTGGGTGCTCGGTGGTGACCGCCCGGTGCAGAATGACACACATCGCGAAATCATTCGTGCCATGGCCAGAGGCATTGGCAAAGGGGATGGCGGCGCGCACTTAATCACGTTTCATCCACCTGGTGGTGCTGGCTCGGCTCAATGGTTTCACAATGAACCCTGGCTGGATTTCAACATGCGCCAGAACGGGCATGTGGCTGAATACTCCGGGCGGTACGACCAAACACGCACCGACTACAACCGCACCCCCGTCAAACCCGTGCTCGATGCCGAACCGATTTATGAAGACCATCCGGTCTCGTTTGACCCAAGGAATCTCGGCCATTCAATCGCCGCCGACGTTCGCCGCCCGTTGTATTGGGACTTATTCGGAGGCGGGTTCGGTCACACGTATGGGCATCATTCCGTCTGGCAGATGTGGACGCCCCAACGCGCGCCGCGCAATTTCCCGCTGATGCCGTGGCGCGAGGCGATCATGCAGCCCGGTGCCGCCCAAATGCAGCACGCACGCGCCCTGCTGGAAAGCCGCCCCTTCCTGACGCGCATTCCTGCCGACGACGTGCTGGCTACAAACGCCATCCCTACAGCCTGGCCGGGCACCGGTCGTTACCACTTCTCCGCCACCCGCGATGCGCACGGCAGCTACGCCATGGTGTACGCTCCGGTGGGCCGTAGCTTTGTCGTGCGTCTCGGCGCCATCAGCGGCAAGAAGATCAATGCGTGGTGGTTCAACCCGCGCAACGGCACCGCTCAAGCCATTGGCACCTTCGACAATCACCAAGGCGATCGCAAGTTCACACCTCCCGACGACGGCGAAATGCTCGACTGGGTGCTGGTGCTGGACGACGCCGCGAAGAATTATCCGCCACCGGGCACCGCCCGTTGTTCCCGATGATTTGTTCAGGTCGCCTCCGGTTGATTCTGCCTGCCGCAGCGTTCGTGTCCCACCCGGAAAACCGGTTGCTGTTCCACGGTCTCCAGCGGCAAGGCCGCTCCTTTGCCACAGGGAAACGCCACCCGTCGGGCGGAGTTGTTTGGTGAGGGTAAACTGCCTTCGACCGTGTTTGGAGACCGCCTCATGCCGACCGTCCGCAGGAGGAACGACGAAGGCTGCATCAAAGCCGTTCGCCTTGCCGGTCGTGGAGGCCGGAAGGGACCAACTCGGTCCTGGTGCGGAGACAGACCATGCCCGGCGTCTCTCGTGTCGTTGGGTGAAGCTGCGCCTCACCGCACTGGAAGCAGCCGGGGTGGCAATTCGCGCACTGCCCGACCTGATGCAGATGCTTGGGAGGATTGCCCGGGAAGTGGTGTTGCAACTTCAGCCCGGCCCGGCCCAGCCCGGCTTACCCGCGGTGTCGCTTCTTGCACGTCGGGACCTCTCCGACTGCCTCTCCTTGCTGAAACGGTCTGCGGGGTGTTTTGCCTGACCCGGGGAGGTTGATGCTCCGCGGGGCGCGATTCGAAAAGCCGCTGTTTTCAAACCACTCGTGTCGCGCAATCCGCGCTTTTAACCCGGGGCGCGTCAGTTTGGCCGCGGGGCTTCCAATTAAACGTAAATGCGGCGATTGAAACCGCCAAATATGCGAAACACGCGAACGACGAATGGGCTGGAGAGCGAATGCTCTTCACTCGCGGAGTGCAGGATTCTGAGCCGGCGCGAATTCATTTCCGCCCCTTCATTTCGCATGGTTCGTGTGGTTCGCGGTCGTGCCAACTGCGGTTTCCAAGCTAAATTGTGGCCGGATGCGGACGAACCCATGGGTTCAGTCACCAGGGTGTCGGCCGGCAGGGAGAGGTGGGGTGACCAACGGGATTCGAACCCGCAACAACCAGAATCACAATCTGGGACTCTACCATTGAGCTATGGTCACCAGCCGCCGGCCAGACTAGATTTGCCGGAGCGCCGGGTCAAGTTCCTGCTGATGACGCTATTGCGTCAGCCCGGGTAAAACATGCCCCGGAATCGAGCAGGTCGGCAGTGCCCCGACTGCGTTCAAGGTGTATTTGCCGCCGGCCGGACAGGCAGGCATCGTCCCGTCTTTGAGGTACGCCACCAAATCAGGTTCGGCCGGCTTGAGGTTCGCTGGCGGACCGTTCTCCAGTGCCCACTGCTGTGTGGCGGCAGCGAGGAGGCGGAGGTTGTTGATACAGCTCTCCGACATTTGGGCCCGAACTTCAGCTTCGTTCTGCCTGGCCAGTTCCGTTTGGGCCTGGGCCAGGGCCTCAGCTTTGGCTTGAGCCTGACTCGCCTGGGTTCGGGCGGTTTGCGCCTCCTGATTCAACTGCGCCTTGTCCCGGGTCAATTGCTGGACTTGGTTGCGCAGGCGCAGCAGTTCGGTCCGGGCTTCGTAAAGCCGTTCCAGTTCCTCAGGCGCGATCTGCCCGGTCCGAAGCTTTTCGACTTCGGTTTTTAATTGTTCCAACGCTTGAAGCTGTGCCTGCAGCCGCGCCAGCTCGGCGGTCTTGGATTGGTTGTCATGATGGAAATACCCCGCGCCCAGCGCCGCCCCGAGAAACAGTACCCACGGAAGAATGATTTTCATGATCAGTTTCGGTCGGTTTCCAATCAACGCCTTGCCGCCTTGTGCCGGCGTTCTCCACCATTTCTGCCCTGCCTGCGGCGGGCGTATGCCGGTGAATCTAGCCCGACGACCGCAAGTTTGACCAGCGTTAAGACGCTCGTGGCGGCAGGTGGTTGCGTGCGCGACCGCCCCTGACGGAGAGGCCCGGGGACGCCTGTTCACGTCTTTGCGCCCGTGCCCGGGGCGCGGGGGCGGTCATCGGCCCCGGCGCAAAATCAGCGGTGTGGTTGAGGCCGGGGAAGGTGACTGGCGTGGGTCGTGGGACCGCCAGGCCCGCCAATGTGTCACGCTCAGCCCGCCCAAGTTTGGGATTTCATTGGAGTTTGCGGACGACTATTTTCACCGCCATGTTGGGCACCTTGATTGACCAGGAGTTCTCGGCTGTGGCAGCCGCCCTCATCCGGGACGACCCACTGAAAAAATCCACCGCCACCAGGCGCACATCGTCGAACGGATTTGCTTCGGGCCGCCCGGCAGTTCTGAAGTTCCGACCTGCTGCTTCGGGATTGACGGTTGGCGGCAATGTCTGAGGAATTTATGGCTGAAGAAAATTCGCAACCGACCACGTCACAACCGGCGGTCAACCCCGGGCGTAAAACTCTCGATGAGCGCGCGAAGATGACCGAGCTGGAGCGCATCCGCCACTCGTGCGCGCACGTGATGGCCACGGCCATCCTGCGCCTGTGGCCGGACGCCCAATTCGCCTACGGCCCGCCCGTCGAGAACGGGTTTTACTACGATCTGGAATGTTCGCATCGCATCTCCCCCGAGGACTTCGAGAAAATCGAGGCCGAGATGAAAAAGGAGATCAAGGCGAACCATCCGTTCGAGAAAATCGAGGTCAGCCGCGAAGAAGCGCAAAGGGACGCGAAAAGCGGTCGCCTCGGCGGATTGACCGAGCGGGCGGACAACCCGAGCAAATTCAAACTGGATTTGATCCAGCAAATCCCGGTCGGCGAGAAAATCTCCTACTACAAGAACGGCGATTTCATTGACCTCTGCGCCGGGCCGCACGTCATGCGCACCGGCAACATCGGCGCGTTCAAGCTCACCAGCGTGGCCGCCGCGTATTACAAGGGCGACGAAAAAGGGCCGCAGCTCCAGCGCATCTACGGCACGGCGTTCAAGAACAAGACCGCGATGGACGAGTATTTTAAGATGATCGAGGAGGCCAAGCGCCGCGACCATCGCAAGATCGGCGCGGAGATGGGACTGTTCGCGATTGACACCGAATACGTCGGGCCGGGCATGCCATTGTGGCTGCCCAAGGGCACGGTGCTCGTCGAGGAACTGGAAAAGCTGGCGAAGGAAACCGAATTCGCCGCCGGCTACGTCCGCGTCCGTACGCCGCATCTGGCCAAGGAGAAGATGTATAAAACCTCCGGTCACCTGCCGTATTACGCCGAGAGCATGTTTCCGGCTATGGAACTCAGTGAAACGGGAGCGAATGAATTCATCAAGGAGCACAACGAAACCCTGAACAAAGAACTTCAGGAATTCATAGATAAGCTTCCTGTGCCCGAAGCGCTTGATCTTGGTGAGTTGCCAACTGACTTGGCTGAGGTTGCCAAGCAGATGGGTGTTTCAATTGAAGCTCTCAAGACGGGTTCTAATTCAGAGTTGGTGGAAAAAGTGTTAAGTGGATCCGCCAGCAACCCTGAGCAGTATCAAGATTTGTCTAATCGAGCTTTGGTCGCCCGCGCCCTTCAATTGAAGAGCAAGGAAGTGGAGCGCTACTACCTCAAGGCCATGAACTGCCCGCATCATCACCGCATTTTTGCGGCTGAACCGCGCAGTTATCGCGACCTGCCGTTGCGCCTCGCGGAATACGGCTGCTGCTATCGCTACGAGCAGTCTGGCGAATTGTTCGGCCTCATGCGCGTGCGTTCGCTCAACATGAACGACGCTCACATCTATTGCACCGAGGAGCAGTTCGCCGCCGAGTTCAAGGCCGTGAACGACATGTATCTGAAATATTTCAAAATCTTCGGGCTCGAAAAATACGTGATGCGCTTCAGCACGTCGTCGCCGGAGGGCCTGGGCAAAAAATACGTCAACGAACCCGGGCTGTGGAAGAAGACCGAGGACATGGTGCGGCGCGTGTTGCAGGAGAGCGGCATCAATTACGTCGAGGTCGCGAACGAGGCGGCGTTCTACGGGCCGAAGATTGACGTGCAGGTGTGGAGCGCCATCGGTCGCGAATTCACCATCGCCACGAACCAGGTGGACTTCGCCGTGCCGGCGCGCTTTGGTCTGACCTATCGCGACAAGGACAACTCGAACAAGACGCCGTTGTGCATCCATCGCGCGCCGCTCGGCACGCACGAGCGGTTCATCGGCTTCCTTATTGAGCATTACGCGGGCAACTTCCCACTCTGGCTCGCGCCCGACCAGGTGCGCGTCATCACGCTGAACGACGACCCGGCGCTGATTGATTACGCCCAGCCCATCGTGAACGAACTACGCGCGAACATGGTGCGCGTGGATTCCGATTTCAGCGCCACGCCGTTCAAGGCGAAGATCGCCGACGCGGAAAAGCTCCGCGTCCACACGATGCTCATCATCGGCGGCAAGGACATGGAAGCCGGCAACGTCTCCGTGCGTCTCCATCACGGCGGCCCGCAAGGCGCGAAGCCGAAGGCGGAGGTCGTCGCGAAGATTCTGGCGGACATCAAAGAGCGGCGTGGGTAATCGCACGCGGAATTTGGTTGTTACCTTTTCCGATCCGTGCCGATTGTTCAGTTGAACAATGAATGCGGCGGAATTACTCGCAAGCTACCGGAAGACTGGCTCAGAAGCTGGTTTTGAAAGGCTTCTTCGTCACTATACCAATCTGGTCTATTCCATCGCCAAACGGCGACTGTCAGACCAGTCGCTGGCAGAGGAGGTGACGCAGATGGTTTTTATTCGTCTCGCGAAGTCACCTCCGCCGCTCAAGCACGACGGCGAACTCACATCATGGCTTCACAAGACCACGGTTCATGTAGCCATTGACGTCTGGCGTTCTGAGAGCCGCCGTCGCAATCGCGAACAACAGTCCCTTGCTATGCAAACGCTCACTTCAGATGAGGCCAAACTCTGGCAGGACATCGCTCCACACCTCGATGAGGCAATCGGCCAACTACGGGAGGAAGATCGGCAAGCGGTGCTTCTCAGATTCTTCGAGAGAAAACCAATGCGAGAGATCGGTAACATTCTTGGCGTCAGTGAGGATGCTGCAAAGATGCGAGTCAGTCGCGCCCTCAACCACCTCCGCTCTCAACTCGTGCCGTGCGGCGTCACGTGCGGCATGGCGACACTCGGCCTGCTCATTGCCGGACATTCCGCTCAAGCTGCCCCAGCAAGTCTGATCGCGAATCTTGTTTCCTCTACGCACGCTGCCGTCATCGCACACACGCCGTCCGTTTTGCCCATTGGCATGATCAAGCTCGCAGGAGTCGCAACTCTTGTTATCGCTGTCGCATTGCTTTTTTCTGCGCGCACACGTAAGGCGGCTGAAACTGGAGCAGATACGGCTAATGCGCCTCAAGAAGCAACAACGCCAGTCCAGAAGCCTGTCAACTTCCAACGCACTTCATCCTTCGCGCCAACTTTGAGCGATTCTGTGTCCGAAAAGATTCGCATGCGTCTCCAAGTGCTCACGGGCGATACCGGTCAACGGCTGGAAGGCGCAACGGTGCGCGCCGCTTACTTTTATGCCGGCGGGCGAGGAGAGAGGCATGAACTGCTGACTGATCAATTTGGCGTGGCCGCCATCCCCGAGGCGAACGAAGGAGGCGATCCTGGCATGAACGTGTTCGTCAGCATTCCCGGCTTTGTTCCGGTGGCGATCGGACTGGGGAGGAACGCGCCCGCGGAATATGTCTTGAAAATTGAGCCTGCCGCGCTCGTCGCTGGTGTGGTAGTGGATGAAGAAGGGCAGCCCGTTTCCGGCGTAATACTACAAGCATCGCCTAACGAAGACTACAAGAGCGGCCAACCCAATACTGATTTTCAAACGACGAAAGTTGAGACGGACGCAGCCGGCCGCTTCAGGTATCCTTACCTGCCCCATAGTTACGAGGAGGCGCGCTTCGCCCTTACGCGTGACGGTTACGCAGTGAGTCACGCCGTTGTGCCAATGGAGAAGTCTGAATCCGTGAGCGCGATTCTTGTCATCAAGCGCGGCTATGCCGTGGCTGGGCGCGTGACCGACGCTTGGGGGAATCCAATTTTTGGCGCAAGCGTCAAGGAGTTCCACAACTACGGACACCGGAAGCTTGCGACGGAAACAGACTGGAATGGTGAGTTCTTATTGCTTGGCTTTTCGAGCGAATACGAACCAACAGCAGAAATAACAGTCGAGGCCCATAGCATGACCCCGCAATTGCGCAAGATTGAACTGCTCCAATCCACAAACGTTGCCAACTTTTCCCTGACCAACGCGACGCTGTTCCGTGGACGCGTGCTGGATGAGTTCGGTCAGCCAATCGCAGGCGTCGCCTGTCGCACGGATTCGGACAATCAGGGCCGCCAGCCATTCCGATGGTTCACGCATACCGATGCTCAAGGCTGCTTCGAGTGGGATTCAGCGCCTGCCGAGCCAACTTTATTCTGGTTCGAGTTGGATGGATATGAAGTCATTCGCGACCGACTGCTCACGGCTAATGGCAGCGACCATGAAATTACGTTGGTTCGGAAAACCAAATAGACGGTTCATCGGCGAAGTTCAGTCACCTGCCTCGTCACTTCGGCGGCTACACGCCGGCAACTTCCCGCTCTGGCTCGCGCCGGATCAAGTGCGCGTCATCACGCTCAATGATGACCGCGTTGACTCAAATTAAATGACACCGAAGGGTTGGGGCTGAGGGGTGGAAGAATGCATCGTTGACTCATGGATAAAAGACACCGGAAAGACCGGTGGCCATGAACATGAGCCAAGCTATCAAGACCGACCTGTTGCCCAAACTCTGTGCCCGTTACGAGCGGCGCAATCGCGAAGGGAAAACCCGGATGCTCGACGAGTTGTGCGAGGATTACGGCTACGAGCGCAAGTATGCCATCAAACTGCTGCGGGACACGGTGCCCGCGCCCAGCGGACGCAAGCATCCTGGCCCCGAACCCCGCTACGCGCTGATCGAGCCGGTGGTGCGCACGATCTGGCTGGCCGCCGAACAGCCCTGCGGCAAACGGCTGGCCTCGGCCCTGCCGCTGTGGCTGCGCCACTACGAACGGCATCATGACCAGCTCACCGCCCGGCAGCGGGAACGGCTGCGCGAGATCAGTCCGGCCACGCTGGACCGGTTGCTGGCCTCGGCGCAGGCCGAACATCCGCTGCGGGGCCGGTGCGGCACCAAGCCGGGCAGCCTGCTCAAGACGGAGATTCCCATCCGCACGGGCACTTGGGACGTGACGCAGCCTGGTTATCTGGAAGCCGACAGCGTCGCGCACTGCGGCGCGAG
>JAKQDQ010000090.1 GCA_029573725.1 Verrucomicrobiota bacterium | reverse complement strand
GGAATTGGCCCGGCGGCTCGCGCTCAGCAGGCCGGGCGTCAGATGGACAAAGTTGTTGCGGATGACTCCGCCGGTGTGTTCACGGTACGGCGTTGCCTGGTCCAGTCCGTACGCCACGGCGCGGTCCACATTGATGAAAATATTCCGTTCGGTCACCGTGTTTGACGAGTTTCGCCAGAACAACACAGCCGGGTTCCACGGATAGGCGGTGCCGTCGGGATTGTGCAGGTTTTTGAACAGGTTGCCGCGCACCATCCAGTTCTTCGCCGCGTGGGCGCTGATGCCGTTGAAGTAACCGACGCCCGCGCCGTGGTCGTCAGGCGGACTGCCGGTGTATTCGAACCAGCAATACTCGACCACGCCGTTGTTCACGCCGAGGCCGGCGTTCACGTCGGTGGGATTGGCCTTGATGAACTGCGATCCGGCATTGATCAATCTCACGCAATACACCCGCGGCGACTGTGCGCCCGTGTTGAAAATGATTTCATTGTCCCAGGTTTCACGAAGGGTCAGGTGGGCGATGGTCGTGTTCGTGCTGTTGGACCAGATGCCGAACGGGACGTCGCCGTGATTGGCGTTGTTCATGCCCCGGCCGACGAGCGTCACGTTGGTGCTGCCGCTGAGACCGCGGAGGGTGACATTGTGCCGCCCGTTGATGTACAGCGTGCGGGTGAGGTTGTAGGTGCCGTTGGCGAGCAGAATCGTGTCGCCGCTTTGCAAATTGTTCATGGCGGACTGCAACTCCGCCTCCGTGGACACGTTCACCACCCGGGTGCCGGTGACGGGCAATTGCGGGGCGTCCCCGGGCGACGCGGCGTGGATCAGGCCCGCTGTCGTGACCCAGGTTGTGGCCAGAAATCGTTGAATCGGTTTCATCGTCCCTTGATGGTTGGCGTCTGCACCCAGACATGGCGCGACAATTCCCAGTGGTGAGGCAAGCACAAAACTTTGTGCGCGGTGGTGGCGGCCCGTCATCTCATGTCATGCCTTCCGCAGTCCCGGCGGCGAAGTGGGCAAGGCCGGTGAGTCGTCAGGAAAACCCACACTGCGGCCAGAACCCGGCCGCTTTGGCGTCGTAACAATTATGAAATCAGGTCGTGGAGCCGCGTTTTAAAACTCCCTCTGATGGGCCGACCAGGGGAATCGGAGCGGCATTCGGGTGGCGCTTCCTCCACCCGGCTGGTCTGCGGAGCAGTGGCGAGCCTCAGGCAAGGCCCGCCTTGTTTGGTTGCGCCAGGAGCCGCGCGGGCGAGGGCCCGGAAGGTCGTGAAACTCCGACTTGGTTGAAGGTTTCCTTGTAGTGCCGACCAGATTGTCTCGTAGCGGAAGACGTTTCGTCGCCGGCGCCAAGGTCCTGCGTTAAGCGGCGGATTTCTGATTTCGGGCACCCACCCGCCCGGGGTGGCCTCCTGCGGAAGGAGGTGCCGCCTCCGGCGGCCTGGTCCCGATCGCTGGAGCGGGGCGGCGATGCCCACGGGCGGGATGCGGGATGCGGCGGCGATCCCGGCACTCCGCGTCGGTGGTCTGGGATGCTGGCGCCGCTATTGTGTTCCGACGCGGAAATAGGTTTCCGGCGCGTCGGTAAGCGGCAGGAAGAGCTGCATGGTTGCGCCATTGCCCACGAAGTTGGTCACATCCACCCAGGGGGCGGTGGTGAGATTCGTGCGCGATTGCACGGTATGAGTGCGCCCCAATTGCGTGAGCAGGGAGAGGCTGAAGTTGGTGCCCGTATGCCAGGGATTCAGGATTTGCGCCGGAGTGGCTGGCGGCACATCGTCGCCGACGACGAAGCGACGCGTCTGCGTGGAGGTCAGGACGACCTGGGAAGACCAGGAGTAAAGCGGCATGGACGACGAGTCCAATGGTTCACTGAACTCAATGTCGGGATAACCGAAGCGGGTGAAATCGATGTAGAGGCGGTTGGTGCCCGGGGTCAAAGGATTGGGCATGCGGCTGCTCAGGGCATTCGACGGGAGATTGGTGAACCCGCCGCTCGCGGCGCCGGTGCCCTGCATGGACGAGTAGAGAAAAAGTGAGTCGTAATTGCTTGGGCCGGTCCAGGTGAAGAGATGATTCGTGGCGATGCCCGTCGCCCATTCGGCGGGGGAGGAGACGTTCACCAGCGGCAGATTGGTGAGGTCGAGGGAGTTGACGGTGACGGTGAAAGTGTACTGCCGTTCGGTGGGGTGTCCGCGATTGATGTAAATCGTCCAGTCTCCCGCTTCGAGCTCGCTGATGAGCGCCGCGAGGGTGGGCTGCATGGAATATCCGCCGGACTCGACGCCTTCGCTGTCCATGGAGATGCTGAACGTTCCCCCGGGGGAGACGATTTCGTGTGAGGTGAGCGGATCGGGTTGCACGGAATCAAAGTGGGGGAGGGCAAAGAAGCCGGGATTTTCCGGATCGTTGCTGCGTTCGATGCGCAGGGTCATGGCCACTTCGATTTCCGGAATGAACTGGGCTTCATCCAGCCAGGCAGCGTCCTGTCCGGCGGTGAAATCTCCGTCCTTGTAATAGGTCCAACGCAAGGTGTGCGGGCCGGGGGACAGGTTGACTTCATAATAGTCCCAGCCCCAGTCGCCGGAAATCTCGGTTTCGCTCTGGCCATCCACGGTCAATACGAGATAGTCGTAGCCGTCACTGTCCTCGCTGGATACGTTCCACCAGAAGGAAAAGAGTCCCGGGCCGTCCACGGTGGTTTGAATCCAGGATTGCTGGTCGTGATCAATGCCTCCGCTTTGCGCCGCATCGTTGCCGTCGTAGGTCTCGTCGGTCTGACGAAACCAGGGGGCATCGCCGCCGGTGGTCCAAATCCCCGTGGGCATGTCCACGGCATCCGCCAGTTCGCCGTCGCCGCCCACATCGGGGATGGTGGAGCCGGGGTGGTCGTGGAGCCAGGCGACTTCGATGGAATTCAAAATGCCGGAATAGAATTGCACATCATCCAGCAGACCGGCATAGCCATGGAGAAACGTGCCGCCAAGGCGCAAATCGCCCAGGGCGGTCAGGGCGTCGAGGGAGCCGGCGGAGCCGGTCCCGGTGGCATCAAGCTCCCCGTTCACGTAAATCGTCTTTTGGCCCGTGATGTGGTCGCGGGTGACGACCACATGGACGTACTCGCCGGTGTCCACCACGTCCCCGCTCGAATGCAAGGTGTGGTCGGACAAGTTCAGCGGGTCTCCGGTGAAAAAGGCGGCTTTGGAACCGGTCAGCGCCAGCGGGACGACGTCGGCAACCGTGCCGGGAAGATCCGCCCAAACGACGCCTGCGCCCGCATTGCCGGAATCGGCATCATCGCCATCTACTTGCGTGGTCTTGATCCAGGCGGACACCGTAAAGCTGTCGGCGAGAACCGGGAACAGATTGGTGGGCAGCCACAGGCTCGAATACCCGTAAAATTCGGCGGCGGCCGAACCGGCGGCGGCATTCGTGACGTAGATGTGAACCGGGGTGTCCCAGCTTGAACTGGTCAGGATGTGGTTTTCATTCGGCGAGAAGTCCCGGCCCCGAAAGCTGCTGTCATCGAATGTGTAGTGTGCTTTCAGGGAATGGCTTGCGGAATTGTTGCCAGTGACGGTGAAGTTGGAAAATCTGTAACTGTACAGGCCGCCCCCGCCGCTCCAATCGGGCACGGGTTCACCCTGCGCGTTGGTTGGGGTGGACAGGGTGATGCCCGGGAAGGGGTTGGTGAGGTATTCAACGAACAAGCGGTTGGAGCCGGGGCTCAACAGACCCGGCGTCCATTGTGTTGCCGTGCTGGGAAGGTTGGCGAAGTAATTGTTGCCGCCGGTTAGATGCGCGCTGCTTAGAAAAATGGAGGGCAGATTGCTTGGCCCGCTCCAGAGGTACGTGGGCAGGGAAGTCACGTCCGTGCTGCCATCCACCGGAAAATGGATCGTCACGTCGCCCAGCACATTCGTAGTCACGCCGGTGATGGAGACCGCGAATTGGTAGAGTTGCTCCGATGGATGGCCCCGATTCAAATATAATTTCCACAGCCCGTTTGTGCATTCATGGATCACAGCATTGAGATCATTGGTCAGGAAAGCATCGCCGGCCCCATTGGTGTCGCCCAGTTGCTGCCATAACCGTCCGCTGGCCGACTCGATCCAATGGAACGTCAGCGGGGGGGTGTCGGAAGTGAGGGATAAGCTGGGATAGTAAAAGTCGTACCCATGCAAGATGGAGATCGTTGTGGACACGTCCGCACGACCGCGGGCCGGGGCGAAGGCGATGAGGGCGGCGATGAGCCACCAGCAACGCAAACCATGGAAAGTTGAGGGACGGAACCGGGGCGGAATTAGGCAACGCATGTGAAAACCTGATCTGAGTTGTTAGGGTTCGCTCCGCCGCCGGTCATTCAGACGACTGGATGCGGAGCCGAGTATGACTTCAAATTCACGACGTTCAAGGAAATTTGCCTCGAAATTTCACGGATGCGGTTCGCTACAATTTCGGTGGTCGCCGCGTGACCACGCGCGGTTCCAGGTTGCGGCTGCCGCGGCACCGCCGGGGCGCATCGGAGGGGCGGCCAGTCGGATGGGGCCGGCCGGGATTGGTTGGGCGGCGCGGTCCACCGATGCAGGGGCGGCCGCTTACACCTCCGTCACGGCCGGGAGGTTGAGCACATCGACTTTTGGCAGCAGCCAGTAAACTCCGCACCCCGTGACCAGCGCGGCGATGATGACAGCCAACCTCCATTGCGCGATGAATTTCTCATTCACGCCCCAACCATCACGGCTCGCGCCGACGAGCAACCAGCCAAGCATCGCCAGTGGCACGCTGACATTCAGCGCCACAATGGCCGCCCCTGACCGGCTGAACACCGTGCCCCCCCGGGAGGAGAAAGCGCGCCAGCGGATTTCCGCATCCGCCCGCATTTGCTCCGGCGTGAGGAGGGCGGACAGCTGGGTGCCCACCGTGGCGTGGCCGATGCAGTGGAGCACCTCGGAATTGCGAATTTGCAGCCGGGATTGACGGGGCCGATCCGACACATCCGGCGAGTTGTTTGCGACGCGATCACAACGCAGGACGCGGAAAGGGGAGGCCGTCGCGCGGCGCTCGCCGAAGACGTAAAGATCAATCGCACACGCCTCATTGTCCACACCCGTCAACCTCAGCGGGTAGATGGGTTGAGGCGTGCTGAACGTGAAGGACAGTGGATGTGCCGACGTCACTCCATCCGTGGTGTGTTCCCGTCGAATTTTGCTGGCGACGAACACCCAGCCGCGCGCCACGTAGTCCTCCACCACCGGCCCGATGGCTGCGGGCGCGGCGAAACCATTGTGCTCCAGCCAATCGAGGACCGCGCGTGGGTTGGCCCCGCGAAGGGTCGTGACCTCAAAGACGCCGGCCCGTTGCACGGAGAGAACCGTCACTCCCAACGGTGCGGCCAGAGACGGATCGCCGCCGGCCTCCATGGTGATGAGCAGACCGGATTGTTTCATGTGCAGGGCGGCGGTCATCCCAACCGCCAGCAGCATCCCCACCAACACGACCACCGTGAAATTGACGGTTGAGCGGACCAGCAGTCGCGTGGCCAGCAGGAAGACCAGCCCCGGCCCGCTCAACAGCAAATTCTTTCCCAGGATGCCCAGGGCCAGGGCCAGGACCAGGCAGAGGGGCAAATCCTTCCACCAGACCGCCTCGCCTTTGAACGACCGCCAGGCGAGAAAGGCCACCCCGCCGGCAAACAACACGCCCAGGTAATAATGATGAACATAATGCAGCAAGCGCGGTTGAAAGGCCGTCCGTAGCGCGGGAAAAAAATCCTCGGATACGGCGGTGACCCTGGGTTCGCCGGGCAGGGGCACCACCCAGCCGAAGTTGGTGCCCCGACCAAGAAATGCCGTTTCAATCACCAGACATTCCGTTCCCGCCTGATGCGAGATGAGCGCCTGCTGGTTGGGAATGGTCACCCGGGCCTGGACTTCCGATCGGCCAAATACCTTGCCATCCCCCAGTCCAGTTGCGATGGAAAGCCCCCAGACGCAGAGCGCCGCCACGCCGATCAAGGCTCGCATGGGTTGTCTCATAACAGATTGGACCGGACATGTCAGCAACCATCACGGTCCATCCGTTCAGGGCGCGTGGCGCTGGGCTTTGCGAGCCTGGCCGGTGCAGGAGCATCGGCGGAGCGCGGCCTCCGGGCGGGGGGCGGTGATCGGAGCCGGCCCGCGGTCAACCGACGGCCGGGCGGGAAAGGGTTGCCGACGATGCAATCGTTTTGCCCTCTCCGTCTGATCCCGGGAAAACATCCTCGCAACCGCCGCCCCTTTCATATCACCCTCAACAGACGGTGAGGCGGGAATGCTGGAATGCAGTCGCCTTGCTGCCGGCGCTTGCGCGGCGGCCGTGTGTGATTTGATGAAACGTGTCCATTTTCATCTGCGGGTGGTGTTGCTGCTCTGGATTCTGGGTGGCGTGGCCGTGACGCACGCCGCCGGGAAGGCCGGGGTCGGCGACGTTCCTTTGAAACGTTCGGGACTCGTGCGGGTTGTCGAACACGGGCTGCAAGATGACGGGGGGCCGTTTCTCGGGCTGGGGGTTTCCTATTTCCCGGCCCTGTGGCGTTGTCGCAACGATCGTCCGCGTCTCGAACAGGATCTGGCATTCCTCTCCCGCCAGGGGTTCAACTACTATCGCCTCCTGTCCATGGTGGGATGGAATCCGGCCTGGAGCGGTCGGGAGATTGCCCCGGTGTCGTTCACGAACCGCGCCGGCAAACTGGTGGCGGCATGGCCCGATTACTGGAAACAACTGGGTGAACTGATTGATCTGGGCTACGATCGCTACGGTTTGCGGGCGCAGATCACGGTCTTCGCCGATGCGCAACTCATGCCGCAACCGCCGGACCGGCTGACGCACCTGCATCGCCTGCTGGACGAAATCGTGCGCGGCCGGGAGGCGAAGATCATCCTCATCGAAGTGGCGAACGAGGCGTGGCAAAATGGGTTTCCCGGGGAAGCCGGCGTGCGGGAGTTGCGGGAGTTCACCCGGTTCCTCGGCGCGCGGACGCCCGTCCTGATCGCCACGACCTCCAACCACCTGGACGATTTTGCAAAACTGTACGCCCGCAGCGCGGCGGACATCGCGACGTGGCATTTCAGCCGCGACCGGGCGGACGACGGCTGGAAGCCGGTCTATGATTGCTGGGAGCTGGGGTTGCGCCCGGGTTTCCCGCCGGTGAGCAGCAATGAGCCGATTGGTCCGGGGGCTTCCGTGGCCGGGGAGACCTCGAGCATCCGGCTGGTGATGGCGGCGGCGTTTGCTTACGTGGCGAAGTTGCCGATGTATGTTTTCCATTCCGAAGCCGGCGTGTTCGGCACCACGAGTTTTGCGGGCACTCCGGCCATTGCCGATTTTCACGCGCTGCGACAGATTCTCCCCGCGGATTTGCCCGCCTGGCAGCGCAACGATGGAAAGGAAGCGGATGCTCCGTTCACCGTGTTTGCTGGCGGCCAGCCGGATCGTTACGTGACCGCAATTCCTGCCAGCCGCGATGGATGTGTGCGTAATGTCGGAAGTCGGAAAGGAAATCGCTTCGTTTGCCTGCCCATGGGCATTCGTCCGGCGGGTCTCCAGCTCGCAGCGCGGACGGGGTTGGCAATGGACGTGATTCATCCGCTCACGGGAAACATCTTCCGCTCGGTCAAGCTGAAGGCCGGAGAGCGCATCGTTCTGCCGCCGGGACCGGGCGCATGGATTTTGCTCGGACATGAGGTTTCCGGGGCGCAGGGATAATCTGCTTCCGCGCCGATCCGCCGCGCGGTCGCGGTTTTTGGTTCCGGCGGGCGACCCACCTGCTGGCACCGGTTCAACCGGCGGATTCCGCAGTGCCACAATTCCGCTGATCACCTCGGCAGGCGTCCGGGCGACGCGGCTTCCCGCGCCACGGGAGCGGCGCGGAAAGGCGGTGAAGACCGCGGTCGGGGATTCACCCACAGCAGGAACTTGGAGTGGATTGGCGCCCGGCGCTGGTTCTGGCCGGAACCGCCCGTGCGTCAAGGCAAATGAGCCAGTAAATATTCGCGCAGCACCGAGGCGGGATTATGGTTGGCATCCTGGTTGTCGTGGACCAGGGTCAGCCCGGCTTTCTGAAGCGCGGCGTAGAAAGGTCGCAGCGCTTCCGGCCGGCCGTTTAGTTCGTGCCAATAGCGCTCCCGGAATTCGGCCCAGCGCACTGCAGGGGCGGCGGCGAACCATTCCTGCAACTCCGCGCTCGGGGCCGCTTCCGGCCGCCAATCTGCCAACGCGGCCCCGGCCGGCGGCGGCCTTCCGGGCCCGGGCCGTTCCACCAGGATGCGTGTTCCATCGGAGGCGGCGGGTGCTTCATGGACGCTTTTGATCCGGACGGCGGGTGGCGGCTTCAGCAGGTTTTCAAATTCACCGAGGTAGCAGGTGGGACTCGCCGGCTCGAGAATTTCAGCCGTCTCGTCCAACTGTCCGGGCTTCGTTGCGGGTGGGATGGGAGCGGGATCCGGGGAATGTTCCGGGGCACTCATGGGGTGAGGGGAGCGGGTGGGAGGCGGGGTGCGATAGGTGGTTCGTCCCGCCGGGCAAATTCCAGAATGGCGCTGGCATGAATTTGCGTGGTGTCGAAGCAGGGCAGCGGGGTGTCTTCCGGTTGGATGAGGAGCGAAAGTTCGGTGCAGCCCAGCACGACCGCTTCCGCACCCCGCTGCTGCAAGTCCGCCATCATGGCCCGCGCCGCCCGCCGGGAGGCGGGATGAAGCTGTCCCTGCGCGAGTTCCTCCCAGACGATGCGGTCCAGTTCCTGACGTTGCGCGGCGTCGGGCACGAGGGTTTGAATGCCCGCCTCCGCGAAGTAGTTTTGGAAGAAGCCGTATTCCATCGTGGCCCGGGTGCCCAGCAGCCCCACGCGCTGTCGGGCGGCGCGCTGCAGCGCGGCCGCCGTGGCCTCCATGATGGTGACGATTTGCAGCGGGGATTTGGCCTGGATGCGTTCGTAGGCGTTGTGCGGCGTATTGGCCAGGATGGCGGCGAATGCTGCCCCGCCCTGCTGGAGACGGCGCAGGGCGGCGAGGAGAATTGCCGCCACGCCATCCCAATCGTTGGCCTGAAACCGGCCCACCAGTTCGGCGAGGTTCAGACTCTCAATCGTGAGGTGCGGGAAGTTCAAGCCGCCCCGGCAACAGTTATATTCCCGGCAAATAATCTGGTAATAGTGGACCGTGGATTCGGGGCTCAGTCCGCCAATCAAACCAATATGTTTCACAGCAACACGTTCTCCATCGCACCAGGCACCCGCCCGGGCATTTCCACCCTGCGGCCAGCCTAACGCAGAATCTCCGGGCTCAACAGAATTTCTTTGCGTCGGCGGCAATGCCCCGGAGCGCCGGGTGAAATTGCGGGGCGGGCTTTGTCCGGGCGGAACGGGCGGGCGCGGCAACCGGAGGGAAACTTGACGTGACGGGGTTGTCCAGCACATTGATGGCTATGCAATTGGACAAGTTAACCATCAAGTCCCAGGAAGCGTTGGCGGAGGCGCAACGCGTGGCGCATCGCTACGCGCATCAGGCGGTGGATTGTGAGCATCTGCTGCTGGCATTGGTGAGCCAGCCCGAAAGCCTGGTGCCGGAGCTGCTGGAAAAAGTCGGCGTGCCGCCCGGACGGTTGCAGCCCGAAGTCGAGCGGGAACTGGCGCGCCGGCATAAGGTCCAGGGCACGAGCAGCGCGGACGCATACCTCAGCAATGACCTGAAGAAAGCCCTGGATGCCGCGCAATCCGAAGCCGGCAGGCTCAAGGACGATTACATCAGCACCGAACACCTGCTGCTCGGCGTCCTTGAGGGCGGCGGCCCGGCACTGCAGCAGCTTTGCAAAACGCACGGCCTCCAACGCGACGCGGTGTTGAAGGCCCTGGCCGAGTTGCGCGGCAACCAGCGCGTAACCGACCCGTCGCCCGAGGGCAAGTTTCAGGCGCTCGAAAAATATGGGCGCGATCTCACGGCGCTGGCGCGACAGGGCAGGATTGATCCGGTGATCGGGCGTGATGAGGAAATCCGGCGCGTGATGCAGGTGTTGACGCGGCGCACCAAGAACAATCCGGTGCTCATCGGCGAACCCGGCGTGGGCAAGACGGCCATTGCCGAGGGGCTGGCCCGGCGCATCGTCAGCGGGGATGTGCCGGAATCGTTGAAGCACAAGCGGCTGGTGGCGATGGACCTGGGCGCGATGATTGCCGGCGCGAAATACCGCGGGGAGTTCGAGGACCGGCTCAAGGCGTTTCTCAAAGAAATTGTCGCCAGCGAGGGGCAGATCGTTCTGTTCATTGACGAGCTGCACACGCTGGTGGGCGCGGGCGCGGCGGAAGGCGCCACGGACGCCGCCAACATTATGAAGCCGCAACTCGCCCGGGGTGAACTCCGCTGCGTGGGGGCCACCACGCTGGACGAGTACCGCAAGCACATTGAAAAGGACCCGGCGTTGGAACGCCGGTTCCAGCCGGTCATGGTGACCGAGCCGACCGTTGAGGCCACCATCGCGATCTTGCGCGGGTTGAAGGAGCGTTACGAGGTGCATCACGGGGTGCGGATCCAGGATGCCGCGCTCGTGGCGGCGGCAACGTTGTCCCAGCGCTACATCACCGACCGTTTTCTGCCGGACAAGGCGATTGACCTGGTGGACGAGGCCGCGTCGCGCATCAAGATGGAACTGGACTCCAAGCCCACCGAGCTCGATCAACTGGACCGGCAGATCCTGCAGCTGGAAATCGAGCGCACCTCGCTGGCCAAGGAGAAGGATGCGGCCAGCCGGGAGCGGCTCAAGTTGCTCGACCGGGAGCTGGCGAACCTGAAGGAGCAATCCAAGGCGCTGACCGCGCAATGGCAGAATGAAAAGACGGCCGTCAACGCCGTCAGCATCGTGCAGCAGCAATTGGAGCAGGCGAAGCTTGAGCTCGAAAAGGCCCAACGCGCCGGCGACCTCAGCCGCTCCGCCGAAATTCAATACGGCAGGATTCCCGAGCTGGAAAAAAAACTGGCGACCATCGAAAAACAGTCCGGCGATGCCGCGCGGCATTCGTTGCTGCGCCAGGAGGTCACGGATGAGGACATCGCCCGCGTGGTCGCCTCCTGGACACACATCCCGGTGTCACGGATGCTGGAGGGCGAGCGCGAGAAGCTGCTCAAGATGGAGGAGCGCCTGCAACAGCGGGTCATCGGCCAGCGGCAAGCGGTGGTGGCCGTGGCGAACGCGGTGCGCCGTTCCCGCAGCGGGCTGCAGGATCCGAACCGGCCCATTGGTTCGTTCATTTTTCTCGGGCCGACCGGGGTGGGCAAGACGGAGACCGCCCGGGCGCTGGCGGAGTTTCTGTTCGATGACGAGCAGGCGATGGTGCGGATTGACATGAGCGAGTACATGGAGAAGCACACGGTCGCGCGGCTCATCGGCGCGCCACCCGGCTACGTGGGATATGAGGAGGGAGGCCAGCTCAGCGAGGCGGTGCGACGGAAACCGTATTCGGTGATCCTTTTCGACGAGATTGAGAAGGCGCACCACGACGTGTTCAACGTGTTGCTGCAGGTGCTCGACGACGGACGGCTCACCGATGGTCAGGGCCGCACCGTGGATTTCAAAAACACCATCGTCATCATGACCAGCAATCTCGGCTCGCCGATCATTCAGGAATATTTCCTGGATGGCCGCACGACCGTGGGGGCGCGCGCGGCGATGGAGGACAAGGTCATGGCCGAGCTGAAACGGCACTTCCGCCCGGAGTTTCTGAACCGGGTGGACGACGTGATCATTTTCCAGAGTCTCGACGAGCGGGAGCTGGCCCGCATTGTGGACATCCAACTGGGACGCCTGGAAAAACGGCTCGCCCAGCAGAACCTCACCCTCAAGGTGGACGAGGCGGCCAAGCAATGGCTGGCCCGCGAAGGCTACGATCCTCAGTTCGGTGCGCGGCCGCTCAAGCGGGCGATTCAAACGCATCTCCTGGATCCGTTGGCGGGCAAGTTGTTGGCGGGAGAATTCAAGCCCGGTGAAAAAATCGAGGTCGGCGCGCAGGGGGACCACCTGACGTTTCGGGCGCCGTGAAGCCGGGAGGCCGGTGCGTCACACCGTCCGGCCGGCGGCCGCCGCTCTCCGCCCCGCCATCAGAAAATCCATGTAGTCCATCAGCCGCTCCTTCATCTCGTTGCGGGCGACGATGGCGTCAATCAGGCCGTGCTTGAGAAGAAATTCCGAAGTTTGAAAATCCGGGGGCAATTCCGCCTGCGTGGTGTCCTTGATGACGCGCGCGCCGGCGAAGCCGATCATGGCGTCCGGCTCCGCGAGAATCAAATCGCCCACCGTGGCAAAGCTGGCCATGACCCCCGCCATGGTGGGATGCGTCAGCACACTGATGAAGGGCAGTTTCGCGCGGGCGTGATAGGCCAGGGCGGCACAGGTTTTGGCCATTTGCATCAGGCTGAACATGCCCTCATACATCCGCGCGCCCCCGCTGGTGGAAACGATGATCACGGGAATCTCCTTTTCCGTGCCGGTTTCGATCAACCGCGTCAGTTTTTCGCCCACCACCGAGCCCATGCTGCCGCCGATGAAGCTGAAATCCATCACGCCCAGCGCCACCCGCTGCCGGCCGATCTGGCCGATCCCCGTGATGACCGCATCCTTCAGATTGGTTTTCTTCCAACTGGCCGCCAGCTTGTCCTTGTAGGAGGTCGTGCCGGTGAAACCCAGCATGTCCACGCTGGTCATGGCCGCGTCCGCCTCCTCGAATGAACAGGTTTCGACCAGGGAGTGGATGCGTTCCCGTGCGCCGATGGGGAAGTGGTGCCGGCACTTCATGCAGACTTTCAGATTCTCATCGAGCTCCTTGTCGAAAAGCATCTCCTCACACTTCGGGCACTTGGTCCACAGGCCGACGGGGAACTCCTTCTTCTTGGTCTTGCCGGCCGCGATCTTGAGCTTGTTTTTAACAAAGGTTGCCGTGCCCGCCTTCGGTTCGGGCGGCGGCGTGAGCGCGGGTTCGACCGGCGGGACATCCGGCGCGGCCTTGGTGAAAGTGGTGGTGGACATGGTCAAAAGGTCGTCATGGCCCCGGAGGGGCGTGGAGCGCTCGGCCTGCCGCCTGGCAGGGCAGGCCCGGTTGCAAAACTACAACTCATCTTATCAGCCACCTGATTATTCAAAGTCCCCGCGCGACTGTCCAGACACAAACTTCGCCGGCGCCGAGGTCTCGCAAGACCCGGGCGCACGCGCTCGTCGTCGCGCCCGTGGTCAGCACGTCATCCACCAGGATGATGCGTTCGCCGTGCAGGCGGGCGTTCGGCCGCGCCGCAAATGCCCGGCGCACATTGTCGGCGCGTTGTGTTTTGGTGAGCAGGGTCTGGGTGCGGGTCGCGATGCGGCGCTGCAGCAAATCAGTCCGCAGGGGGAGTTTCAACGCCTGCGCCAGCGGCCGGGCCAGGTGTTCGGCCTGGTTGAACTCCCGTTCACGTTGTTTGAGGGGATGCAGGGGCACGGGCACGAGGCAATCCCAAGGCTGCATTTGCAGCGCCGGCGCCGCCACGCCGACGAGCAATTCCGCCAGGTACGGACCGAACCACAGGGCGCGGTGATATTTGAAGCGGTGGATGATCTCCAGGGCCGTCCCCCGGGCCGCCACCGCCGAACGCGCGGTGGTGAAATGCAGCTCCATTCCGTGGCAGTTGGAGCACTCGAATGTGTTCGAGATGTTGCCCGGGAAGGGCAGGCCGCAACGCTGGCAAATGGGCGGTTCAATGAAATGCACTTCCTTGCGGCAACGGGCGCCGACAAAACCCCCGGTCGGGGTGGCCGGCTCGCGCTCGCAGAGCTGACAGACATGCGGATAGAGCCACGCCAGGCCCGCTTCGGAAACGGTTTGCCAGGCAAATTTCCGGGCCATGAGGCACCATAAAAACCGGCGCGCGCAAGACCAAGTGAAAATCGCGACGGCCCGCTCCCGTGGGGCGCGCCCATTTTCGCGTAAAACAAAGTGGCGGGGGCGGAAGTTTCCTGCTACATCACCTGCGTGTTCGGCTTGTTTAGCAGATCCAACCACGCCTCTTCTGCCGGTCCCGGCGCCTTCGGGAAGTTCACCCTGCATGAACTGATCGCCACGGGCGGCATGGCAGAAATCTGGCTGGCCAGTGATGCGGGCGGGAAGCAGTTCGCCATTCGGCGGCTGCTGCCCGATCTGCGCGGCGACGCCACGGCCAGAAAACGGTTTCTGCACGGATGCGATGCGCTAAAACAATGTCAGGGGCATCCGGGAATCATCGGCTACTATGAGCATGGAAAAATTGACGGGCTGCTCTACTGCCTCCTGGAATACGTCGAGGGTGCGAGTCTAAAAGTGCTTTACGCCCGGCAGGACCAGGTTCTGCTCGACAACGTGGCGCAGATCCTCATTGACATGGCGGAAGCGCTGGAGCACGTCCACGAGAGCGGATATCTGCACCTGGATTTCAAGCCGGAGAACGTCCTCGTTTCCCCGAATGCCGCCGTGCGGCTGGTGGATTTTGATCTCGCACAACCAATCAGTGAGAAGCCGTTGAAAATCGGGAAGAATCCCGGCACGCCGACCTACATGGCCCCGGAGCAGTTGTCGGGGCAGCCGATTGACCGGCGGGTGGATGTTTTCGCCTTCGGCGTCACGGCTTACGAGTTGTTGACCTATCAAAAGCCGTTTGCCGGCGAAACTTCGACCGAGATTTTGCACGCCCAAACCGATCGGACCAATTTCATGTCTCCGCGGATGCTCAATCCGGAGCTGCCGATTGGCCTGGAAAAGATCGTTTTGAAATGCCTGGAGCTCGAGCCCAACAAACGCTATCCGTTCCTCAGTGTCCTGGTGCGCGACCTGAAGCAGTCGCTTTACTTGTAAAATTTGGAACGGCGCGCCTCCGTGGTCCCGGTTTGATTTGAGCCCGGCACGGGACTGGCTCTATTCAACCGGCGAGGTACAGTCGGCTTATGATGTTTTTACGCTATTTCTTCTATGTGGTGTTGGGAGCGCTGTTTTCCGCAGTGCTGGGTGGATTGTTTGCCGCGATGGTGGCGTTCATTTCTCCTGACTTCGTGCGCGAACTGTTCTCACCCACGGAGACGGCCAACCTGACCCGCTACGCGATGGCCGGGGGAATGATTTGGGGGATTTTTCTGGGCACGGCCGTCACGGCTTTTTCCCTGTTTTTGGTCACCGTGTTGCAGGTGGCTCGACTGTGGAAACGCCGGTTGGACGGGCGCTCTTAATTTCAGCCAGCGTTCGCAGGCTGGACGGCAGTGGTGCGTGGCAGGCAAAGTAAAGCAGCGAGAGAATGATTTTGCGTTGTCCTATCCCATCTCCGGTCAGTATCGGAGACCGATCTTCGCCGCGGTGGCGCTGCAAGCCGTGTTCGGTGGCTTAAGCTTGCTGATTTTGGATGGGGGCGATTCAGCGCGAATCTGTGGGGTGGCGTTGCTGGCTTTCTGGAGCGGAGTCTTCGTGTTGATTTGTCGGCATCCGCGTCATCCCGGCAGGCTGAATTGGAGTTGATCCGCTGAGGTTATGTGCTGGTGCTGGCATTTGTTGTCGTTCATCTCGCCTGGAAAATCCGGGGAGTTGATCGGTACATTATTGCCCTGCCCGAACCGACCGTGCCTCAGCGATTTCGATTTGGATTGGCTGCCTGGAACAACTGCAACCAGGCCCGCGTAATGGCAGCGGGGAGGCCTTCGATCTGCTGCAACTCCTCCGGGGTTTGGCCCCAATAAAAACCAATCCATCCGGATGCGGGCGGGGAGGAACGCTTGATAAATTCATGGAGTTCCGGTGCGGTGCAGGTCAGGGGAAACAGCTCCTCGATCAGCAGTGGCTTGCCCGCATCGAACTGTTTCAGCCGGCCCAGGCTTTCCTCCACCCGGCCGCTTCGGGGGTATTCGTGAACAGAAATGAAATCGAGATGCGGGGACACCGCTTCCACCAGGGCGCGGCCGCTGTTCGGCAACATGCCGAGCGTGATCAGATGTCGTTGATCATGCTGGCGAATGGCGCGCACCATTTGCTCCACCCACGCCCGGGCAACTTGTGGTGGAGTTCGTCCGGCGGGAGTGAGCGTGAGGGCCTGCACATAATAAAATCCGCCCAGGTGTCCTGCAAGCCAGTCGCCGGGAGCCCGTGGTTGCGTGGGCACGAACGGTTCGTTCATGAGGTCGTAGCAAAAGACGGACGGACTGTCGGCGCCAGTGGCGGCGATGAGTTCCCAGAATTTCGCCTGCGTCCGCCAGCGTTCGGATTCGTCCATGGCGTCGTACCACTTGGGCGTGTCCGCTTTGCGGTAGCTGGCCAGGCCCGTGAGGTCCAGGTATAACCCAGTGCGCTCCGCGAGCTGGAGCAGGCGGGTGAGTTGTTGCAATGATGCCTGGTTCGCTTTCTCAGGGCTGTCCATGAACCGGGCCAATTGGAGGTGGATGCGCACCACGTTGGCGCCGAGTTGTTTCATTTCGTGAAAATCCGCGACCACCGTTTCCCACTCGGTTTCCCAGTAATCTTCCAGCAAGCGCATCTGGTGGTCGTGATCGTAGTTGAATCCCCAGGGAATGAATGTCCGGCCGCTGGTGGCCCGCGTGAATTCACGACGTCCTTCCGGCACCCGGATGTGCTCCAGTGGTGCAGCCGGGGGGAGAGCCGTGCGGCACGCGCCCAGGAGAAACAGCATGCACCCCAGCCCGATCCGGGAGAACAAACTCCGCCGCCCCGGCGGGGGCGCCGGCGCATGGGCGGGGCGGGAAGCGGTGGACGGCATCAGGTGGACCTTGGCGGTGTCACTTCGGACGGAGTTTCCCGGAGGAAGTGGAGGATCATGACGCGAGCCGTTGACGCAGGAAACGGCCGGTGTGCGAAGATTTGTTCCGGGCGATCGCTTCCGGTGTTCCTTCGCCGACGAGACGGCCGCCGGCTGCGCCGCCTTCCGGACCGAGGTCAATCACCCAATCTGCCTCGGCAATGAGATCCAGATTGTGTTCGATGACGATGACCGTGTGCCCGGCATCCACCAGGCGTTGCAACACTTCAACGAGGCGTTTCACGTCCGCCATGTGCAGACCGATGGTCGGCTCTTCCAGGATGAACAGATTGTGTTTCCGTTTGACCGGTTCGTGCCGGGGCCGATCGGGTTGGGGCTTCAACCCGTGCAGGAGGTGCGTCACCAGCTTCACGCGCTGCGCTTCGCCTCCGCTCAGGGTCGGGCTTTGCTGCCCGAGCTTGAGATAATCCAGTCCGGTGTCCCGCAACGCTTCGAGGGCCCGTTTGATCTTCGGCACGCCGGCAAAGTGCGCGAGGCCGGCTTCGACCGGGAGGTCCAGCACCTCGGCGATGTTTTTTCCCCCGTAGCGGATGTCCAATGTTTCCAGATTGAACCGCGAACCATTGCAGGTCTCGCAACGCACGTGGGCGGTGGGGAGAAAGTTCATCTCCAGTTTGATCTGTCCCGCGCCCTGGCACTCCGGGCAGCGACCCGAGGCGCTGTTGAAGGAAAACCGGCTGGCGGTGTAGCCCCGCATCCGGGCCTCGGGCACTTGCGCGAACAGTTGCCGGATATCGTCGAAGAAACCCACATAGGTTGCCGGGGTTGAACGCGGGGTGCGCCCAATTGGTGACTGGTCCACTTCGTAAACCGCCTGCAAATGTTCGTGGCCGCTCACCCGGCCGGTGGCGCGGGCGGCGGAGGGCGGCCGGGTGCGGGCGCCGGCGCGCGGCAATGCAGACTTGAGGGCCGGCAACAGACACTCGCGGATCAACGTGCTTTTGCCCGAGCCACTGACTCCGGTGACGACCACGAACCGCCCCAGCGGGAAACTCACGGTGAGCCGTTGCAAATTGTTGCTGGCGGCGTGGCGCAGGGTGAGCCGGGCGGTCAACCGCCGGTTGCCCGGACCGGACACTGGACGGCGCGACCCGCGGGCGGGAAACTTGCGTTTCGCCCGCAAATACTGACCGGTGACGGACCCGGGATGACGCAACAGTTCCGGGAGGCTGCCGACGGCGACCACTTGTCCGCCGCGCGTGCCGGCGCCCGGTCCCAGATCCACCACGCAATCGGCGCGCCGCATGGTCGCTTCGTCGTGTTCCACGACGACGACGGAGTTGCCGCGCGCGCGCAGTTTTTGGAGCACGTCCAGAAGCTGTTCGTTGTCCCGGGCGTGCAGACCGATGGTCGGCTCGTCCAATACGTATAACACGCCGCTGAGATTTGAACCCAGTTGCGCGGCCAGGCGGATGCGCTGGGCTTCCCCACCGGATAGCGTCGGCATCGCCCGGCCCAATTGCAAGTAACCCAGTCCGACCGCACTGAGGAAGCGCAGCCGTTCGCGGATCTCCGGCAGGAGGCTGCGCGCAATTCCGGACGCGGGGCCGGTGAATTTCAATCGGCGCACATATTCCTGCGCGGCGGCGACATCAAACGCGGAGAAGGTGTCAATGGTCGGCGCCTGCTTTCTGATTGCGGCCGTGGCGGGTTGTCCGGCGGGCGGGGGCGTTGGATGCAAGCGCACCGCGCGGGCCACCGGATTCAGGCGTGAGCCGTGACATTCGGGACACACCTCGCGCTCCTGGGCCCAGCTCCACCAGCTTTCCTCGATGGCGTCCGCGTCGGCGCCGCGCTCGACGTCGGGCAGGTAAAACAGTTCGCCGAAACCGCGACACCGCGGGCACCAGCCCTGCGCCGAATTGTAGGAAAAATTCTTGGGGTCCAAGGGCGCAAACGAGCGGCTGCAGCGCGGACAGGCGCGTTCCGTGGAATGAACGGTGAGTTGCCGGCGGCGATCAAGTGCGAACAATGTCCCGGTGCCGATTTTGAGTGTTTCGTCCACCAATTGCTCCGGCGCACGCCCATTGGAGGAAGATTTTGTGGTCAACGTCCCGACGACAATTTCCACGTCGTGCTCCCGGAATCGGTCCAGTCGGAAGGGTTGATCCGAACGGTAGAATTCGCCATCGGCACGGATTTGACGATAACCGTGTGTCGCCGCCCAATGCGCGATATCGCTGTGAAAGCCCTTGCGATTCCGCACCACGGGCGCAAGCAGTATCAGCTCCCCGCGTCGCTGCCGCTCGGATTGCAGATGCCGGGTGAGTTCGTCATGCGTTTGCGCGGTCACGGCCACCTGACAATCCGGGCAATACTGCGTGCCGAGTCGTGCAAACAGCAGCCGGATGAAGTGATAAATCTCCGTGACGGTGGCCACGGTGCTTTTGCCGCCGCCGCGGGTGGTGCGCTGCTCAATGCTGACCGTGGGCGGCAGGCCGGTGATCCGGTCCACGTCCGGACGCGCCATCTGTTCGATGAACTGCCGCGCATAGGCATTCATCGAATCGAGAAACCGGCGCTGCCCCTCGTTGAACAACAGGTCAAAGGCCAGCGTGCTTTTGCCCGACCCACTGACCCCGGTGATGACCACGAATTGATCGCGGGGAAGGGCGAGCGAGATATTTTTGAGGTTGTGTTGGCGCGCGCCGCGAATCGAGATCCATTCGTGGTCGCTGCCGCCGTCGGGTTCCGCAAGATCAAGCACACGCCAATATGGTCAAAGGTTCGGAAAACCGCAAAGCACGATGGTGTTCCCGGCTTGAACGGCGGGGCAAAACCATCGCCGAACGCGTCGTCCGATGGGGGACGTGCGCATCCGGGTCGCCTCGGCCGTACACCAGTGGACTCCGGAGCGGCAAGTCGGGAAAATCTCCGCGCGGGGCATCGGTACTGCCAGGACCGGCCGTGCATCGGGGATTTCGGTCGGTTCCGATTCCCTTGACAGGCGGTGAGGAGGGTGTTGTAATCCCCAACGCACCCAATAGCCGTTGAGTGACGAACGATGGGTGTACTGATCAGTCACAACTACTCACCAGCAATATGAAACACATGAATCCATGCATTTTTGAGAAATTCGCCTACACGCCGCGCTCCACACTGAGTACAATCCTGCGCTCCGCCCGCGCGCCTCGCGGGCGACACTCCCCCCGGCATCTCCCGGCCTGGCCGCTTCTCTTCCTTCTTGCCATCCTTTCTCCTGCCGCTCGAAGTCAGACACTGACGAATGGGTTTGATCAACCCGGCACTCTGGCGCTGGGAACGACGAACAGTTACACCTTCTACGCCACCAACGGCGACGCCATTCTGTTGCGGGCCGGAGCGCCCACGTTTCGACCCCTGATCACCTTGTACGCCCCGAACGGAACGCCGCTGGCCGCCGGCGCCGGAGCGGGCAGCAGTTCCATTGATGCCAGCATCACCCCTCTTGCCGCGGCAACCAACGGTCTGTTCACCGTGCGCGTCAGCAGCTTTTACGGCAACGGCAGCGGTGCTTATTCGCTTTCGCTGGCCCGGATCCCTGCCGGGTTTACAGTCGCGCCGACTGACGAAGGGGGGACGATGATCAATGGCGCGGCGCACTCCGGCACAAATTCACTGGGCGACATTGACCTGTGGAGCATTGCGGCCAGTGCCGGTGACCGGATGACTGTCCGCATCGGTGCCACGGGCTTCCGCCCCCACCTGATGATCTATGGCCCGAATGGCGCCCAGGTGGACGTCGGAGCCGGCGCTGGTTCCAGTGACACCGACGCGCTGGTTGAAGCCGTGGCCACCAGCAATGCGACGTTCACCGTCGTCGTGCAATCCTACTACGCCAACGGTACCGGCCCTTACACGATCCATCTCGCCAAATCCACCGGTGCATTTGTCGTCTCGCCCGGTGACGAGGGCGGCGATCTCATCAACGGCGCCGCAATCACCGGACAGATCGCCAAGGGCGATCTGGACCTCTGGCGGTTCGACGCCAATGCCGGCGACAACATTGCCCTCCGGATCGGTTCACCGGGGCTGCGGCCCCGGTTGCAACTTTACGGGCCGAATGGAGCGTTGTTGCTTGAAAACGCGGGCGGCAGCAGCAGCGGCACGGATGCCCGGGTTTACGGCACGGTCACCAACACCGGCACCTTTCTGCTTGTGGCCCAGAGCTATTATTACAGCCGGAGCAGTTCCTACACGCTGACGCTGACCAGGGTGCCCGGCGCTTATGCCGTCTCACCCGGTGATGAAGGGGGGGCGCTGGGGAATGGCCTGACCCAGGCCGGGACCAATTCGCTGGGTGATTTGGATGTCTGGACGTTCCCGGCCCAGGCCGGCGACAACATCGCGCTGCGCGTTGGCGCCCCGGATTACCGTCCGTGGCTCCAGCTCTATGGGCCCAATGGCGCCCTGATTGCCGACGCCCCCGGCGGTGGTAGTTCGCATCGTGATGTCTCAATCTTCACGCAGGTTACCAACAGCGGCACGTACACCGTGCTGCAGCAAAGCTATTACTACGACGGCACAGGGCCGTACACCCTCAATTTCGGACAATTTCCGGGCGCCTTTACGGTTTCTCCCGGTGACGAGGGCGGCCGGCTCACCAACGGCGTGGCGTATGATGGCGCCATTGCCCTGGGCGACCTGGATTTGTGGAGCTTCGCCGCGTGCAAAGGGTATCCGTTCACAATCGTCTGTGAAAAACTGAGCGGCAGCTTCACTCCGCGGGTCCGGTTGTATTCCCGTACCGGCGGGTTGCTGGCCACCGCGCAGCATGCCAGCACCGTCACGTTGAACTACCCCGGCACCAACACCGGCAGTTACACCCTGATGATTGATGGTGCCGGCGTGAACGACAGCGGCGCGTACCGTCTGACGGGTTATGGGATCGCCGATGCGGACGCGTTGAGCCTGTGTCCCCCGTTGATTGCCGGCGACAGCGTCAACCTCACCGGTTTTGGCGGCGCGGCGGGCGGCAATTTCGTCCTGTTGACCACGACGGAAATCACGCGGCCCATGGACGCCTGGACCCCGCTTTGGACCAATCAATTTGATGCCTTCGGCGCGTTTGATTATACGAATCAGTTCGGGGGGCAGGAACCGCGGCGCTTCTTTCGTGTGCTCGCCCGGTGAGGCGGATGTGGAATCCGGCGCGCCGGGCTGTGGCGGGAGCCGCATTGCAGTTGCACGGGCTCCGCAGGGCGAGAAGGGCGGTTGACGCCTGCGGCGATGCTTGATGCCCGGCGGGCGCAGGGGCTGGTTTGATCTGGTTGTTGTGCAGGTCGCCGGGAAAGGGCGTCCCGGCCCGGCATCGGGCAGAGTCAAGTCGTAAACTGGCCGTCGCCTGGAAAAATGAATTTCACAAACGCGCGTCGCTCGCTCAAAATGCCCGCCATGTCTCGACGCAACGACATCAAGAAAGTCCTCATCATCGGGTCGGGGCCGATCATCATTGGCCAGGCCTGCGAATTCGACTACTCCGGCACGCAGGCCTGCAAGGCGCTGCGCGCCCTCGGCTACCAAATCGTGCTGGTGAACTCCAATCCGGCCACCATCATGACCGATCCGGGCACCGCCGACATCACGTACATCGAGCCGCTCACCGTGCCGTCGCTCACGGAGATCATTGAGAAGGAGCGGCCGGATGCGTTGCTGCCGAACCTCGGCGGACAGACCGGGTTGAATTTGTCGTCGCAGCTGGCCAAGGCCGGGGTGCTCGCCAGGTACGGCGTCCAGATCATCGGGGTGGATTTGGATGCGATCGAAAAGGGCGAGGACCGGATTGTCTTCAAGGAAACCATGAAGCGCCTGGGCATTGATCTGCCCAAGAGCGCCCCGGCATTCACGGTCGAGGAAGCGGAAAAGGTGGCGACGGAACTGGGCTACCCCGTGGTGATCCGCCCCGCCTACACGATGGGCGGTACGGGCGGCGGATTGGTCTATAACGTCGAGGAATTACGCACCGTGGTCAGCCGCGGGCTGGCCGCCAGCATGGTGGGGCAGGTGCTCGTTGAGGAATCGGTGCTCGGTTGGGAGGAACTGGAGCTGGAGGTCGTTCGCGATGCCAAAAACCAGATGATCACGGTTTGTTTCATCGAGAACGTGGATGCGATGGGCGTGCACACCGGCGATTCGTATTGCGTCGCGCCGATGCTTACCATTGACCCGAAGCTGCAGGCCAAACTGCAGGATTATGCCTACCGGATTGTTGAATCCATCGGCGTCATTGGCGGTACGAACACCCAGTTCGCCCACGATCCCAGGACCGGGCGCGTCGTCATCATCGAAATCAATCCCCGCACCTCCCGCTCTTCGGCCTTGGCCTCGAAGGCGACCGGATTTCCCATCGCGCTCGTGTCCGCCAAACTCGCGACGGGCATGACGCTGGATGAAATTCCGTATTGGCGCGATGGCACGCTGGAGAAGTACACACCTTCCGGCGATTACGTGGTCGTCAAGTTTGCGCGTTGGGCCTTCGAGAAATTCAAGGGGTCGGTGGATAAACTCGGCACGCAGATGCGCGCGGTTGGCGAAGTGATGAGCATCGGCAAAACCTACAAGGAGGCGTTCCAAAAGGCGATCCGTTCGCTCGAAAACGGCCGGTACGGCCTGGGTTTTGCCAGGGATTTCCACCAACGTTCCCTGCCGGAACTGATGGCCATGCTCAGCGAGCCGTCCAGCGAACGGCAGTGGATCATGTATGAGGCGCTGCGCAAGGGCGCGACCGTGGAGGAACTGCACGCGAAAACCGCGATCAAGGCGTGGTTCATCGAACAGATGAAGGAACTGGTCGAGCTGGAGGAAAAGCTGCTGCAATGCAAAGGCCGGACTTTGCCGGATGATTTGTTGGTTCAGGCCAAGCGGGATGGTTTTGCGGACAAATACTTGAGCAAGCTTCTCGAGGTGCCCGAGGTGCGGATTCGCGAACACCGCAAGAAACTCGGCGTGGTGGCGGCATGGGACGCACTGCCGGTGAGTGGGGCGGCGCCGGGCACCTGCTATTACTACTCGACTTACAATCGCCCGGATCAATCGCCGGTCAGCGCGCGGAAAAAGGTCATGGTGCTGGGCGGCGGCCCAAACCGCATCGGGCAGGGCATCGAGTTTGATTACTGCTGCGTCCACGCCGCGTTCGCGCTGCGCGAAGCCGGTTACGAAACCATCATGGTCAACTGCAATCCGGAAACGGTTTCCACCGATTACGACACGTCTGACAAACTTTATTTCGAGCCCCTGACCGTCGAGGATGTGCTTGCGATTTACGAGAAGGAAAAGCCCGAAGGCGTGGTGGTGCAGTTCGGAGGGCAAACGCCGCTCAACATTGCGAAGGAACTCGAGGCGGCGGGCGTGAAGGTGCTGGGCACCACCCCTGACGTAATTGATCTGGCGGAGGACCGCGATCGTTTCCGGCGGATGATGGAGCGGATGCAGATTCCCATGCCGGAAGCCGGCATGGCCAGCAGTTTTGCCGACGCAAAGGAGATTGCGGCGAAGATCGGCTATCCGGTGATGGTGCGGCCGTCGTTCGTGCTGGGGGGCCGCGGCATGGAGGTGGTGCATGACGAGGCAATGCTGCAGGAGTACGTAAACAAGGCCGTGGACCTTGCGCCGGAGCGCCCCATTCTCATTGACCGTTTTCTCGTCAATGCCATTGAGGCCGAGGCCGACGCGCTGGCCGACGGCACGGATGCCTTTGTGCCGGCCGTGATGGAGCACATTGAGCAGGCCGGCATCCATTCCGGCGATTCGGCCTGCGCGATTCCGCCCGTGACGCTGTCGGAAAAACACATCAAGACCATCGAGGAATACACCCGGCGCATCAGCCGCGAATTGAAGGTCTGCGGGGTCATGAACATCCAATACGCCATCTGCCAGGACCAGGTCTATGTGATCGAGGCCAACCCGCGCGCCTCGCGCACCGTGCCGCTGGTCAGCAAGGTCTGCAATGTGCCGATGGCGCGCCTGGCCACGCAACTGATGCTGGGCGCCAAGCTCAAGGACTTGAAGCTGCAGCGCCGGAAGCTGCCGCACATCGGCGTGAAGGAAGTCGTGCTGCCCTTCAACATGTTTCCGGAGGTGGACCCCGTGTTGGGGCCGGAGATGCGTTCCACCGGCGAAGTCCTCGGCATGGCCCCGAGCTTCGGGCTGGCGTATTTCAAATCGCAGGAGGCCGCGCTCTCCGCGTTGCCGCAGAAGGGCACGGTGTTCATCTCCGTGACAGATGCGGACAAGCCGGACGTGCTCCCGACCGCGCGCGAATTTCAAAAACTGGGCTTCCGCATCAAGGCCACGGGCGGCACGCACAAATTCCTGGGCGCCCACGGGGTGAAGGTGGAACTCAGCTACAAGATCCACGAACATCAGCGCCCCAACGTCGCCGACGAGATCAAGAGCCGCGAGATTGATCTGATCATCAATACGCCCTCGGGGAAAATGAGCGCGCAGGACGACGCCTATATCCGGAAAGCCGCGATCAAATACAAGGTGCCCTATCTGACCACGACGGCCGCCGCCCACGCGGCGGTCCTGGGCATTGCTGAGTATCGCGCCGGGAAGGCCGCGGTGAAATCGCTGCAGGCTTACCACTCCGATATCGGCTGAAACCGGGCCAGCACCTCCACCAGGTCATCACCCCGCCATCCAGCCGGTTGTGGCCCGTCGTCCAGCCGTCATTTCGGCCCGCAGTTGTCTGCCGGGCCGGCAGCAGGATCACACAGGCGGACCGTCGTCTGTTTCGTTCCGGTCGCTCCGGTGCAGCCGAAGTCCGCATTGGCGGTCCGCCCAAATTTGGCGGTTGCCAGTTTGGATTGCGCGTTTAATTTTGACGCATGCAAACGCAATGGTCGCCGTGGCTCCGAAAACTGGGACTGGTGGGGTTGGTCAGTTTGGTCGCCTCGGGCTTCGGCCTCGCGCAGGGCGACGGGGTAAAACTAAAGGTTGGGGAGCTGGCGCCGCCAATCGTGGGGTTGGATCAGGATGGCCGGGAATGGAAACTGGCCGCGGCAACGGGCCGTGGAGCGGTCCTGCTTTACTTTTATCCCAAAGACGACACGCCCGGTTGCACGCAGGAGGCATGCGGTTTGCGGGACCGCATGAGCGAACTAAAGGCACAGGGCGTGGAAGTGGTGGGGGTGAGTTTTGACGACGCCGCCAGCCATCGCCAGTTTATTGCGAAGCATGGTTTGAACTTTCGGCTGCTGGCGGATACGGATGGAAAAATTGCCGATGCCTACGGCGTGCGAATGCCCGGGCGAGCGATGGCGCGTCGGGTGAGTTTCCTCATTGGCCGGGACGGCAAAATTCTGCACATCACCGACTCGTCTGCGGCGGAGGTGCATCTGCGCGAAATGCGGGCGGCCACGGCGAAGTTGAAATGAATGCAGGCTTCCGGGCCCGGGCCGGTTGACTGCCCACCCCCGCCACGACGAGAATCTGGAGGATCATGAACGACCAACCCGCCAGGGCCTTTTGCCGGCGAAAATTTTTACGGCGCGGCGCCCTGGCCCTGGCGGCGGCGAGTGTGCCGGCGATCATTCCCGCCACGGCCCGGGGGCGCGGCGGCGCGCGGGCGCCGAGTGAACGAATCGGCATGGGCTTCATTGGGTTGGGCGGGCAGGGGACGGGGCATCTGCTCGGCGGCGCATGGACGTACGTTGCCGGCGGGTACGTTTCCCGCGGGGACGTGCAAGTGCTGGCGGTGTGCGACGTGCGGGCGGAACGCCGCGAGGCAGCGCAGCACCGCTGCAACGCATTTTACGCCGGAAAATTCAATCGGCCCGATTATGACGGAGTACGCGCCTACGCGGATTTTCTCGAGGTGCTGGCGCGGCCCGACATTGACGCGGTATTGCTGGCACTGCCATATCACTGGGCGGCGCCCATGGCCCTGCTGGCGGCGCAGGCCGGGAAGGACGTCTATTGCGAGAAACCCGTCGCCATCACGATTGATCTGGCGCAACGGCTGGTCGCGAATTGCCGGCGGTTCGGCGTCATCTACCAGGCCGGCACCCAGCAACGCTCGGAATACGAAGGCCGGTTCCGCCTCGCCTGCGAACTCGTGCGCAACGGCCGGATTGGGCGGCTCCGGGAAGTTTATGCGTATCGCCAGCCGGGCGCGTTTTTTCCCACCCAATGGACGACCGCGCAGCGCGTGCCGGTGCCTGCCGGTTTTGATTGGGATCGCTGGCTTGGCCCATTGCCCTGGCGCCCTTTTGGCGGCGAGGCCGGACACGCCCTGCCGGGCTGGTATGTTGGAGATCTGAACTGGAGTCCACACCATTATGACCTGGTGCAGTGGGTGGTGAATCCGGACCCGCTGGCGCCGGTAACCGTGGAATTTGTGCCGGGCGGTGCGGCATCCCCGGTGGTGGCGGCCCCTCCGGCCGGGGCCGCCGGCCGGCCGGAAGAGGGGCAAGTGCGCTACCACTACGCCAACGGCGTGGTGGTTCATTCCACGGAGTATCCCGGTGAGCCCGTGGGGAGTGTCGGCGGCGCCTGCTTCGTGGGGACCGAAGGACGGCTGGCGGTGGACCGGGTTCGTTTGGTGGCGTATCCGGAGCGGATTCTCAAAGAGCCGTTGCGGCCGGCGGAGGCGCGGGTGGAGCAAAATCAAGGTCATTCCGATAATTTCCTCGAGTGCGTTCGTTCCCGGCGCGCGCCAGTTTGCAATCCCACAGTGGCGGCACAAAGCATGACGGCAATTCTTACCGGCGGTATGGCCCTGGCCCTGCAACGGACGGTGAAGTGGGATCCCCGCCGCGGGGAGTTTTCCGGCGACGCGGTCGCCAATCGTTTGCTGGCCTATTCCCCGCGTCCGCCGTGGCGGTTTTAATCCTCGCGTTATGCCCGTCAAACTTCCTGTTCCGATGATCTTCCTGCTTTCGCGTTGTTGTTTGATCGGTTGGTTATGTTCTGTCGCGGTCCAGCTTCCGGCTGCGGACGAGGGCACGCTGATCGGCATTTTGAGTTCGCCAACGACTGGCGTGCCTGAAAAGTGCAATGCCTGTGTGCAGTTGCGAACCGTGGGCACGGCCCGGTCCGTGTCCGCACTGGCGGCGCTTCTGACCCACAAAGACGTTGCTCACGCTGCGCGCTACGCGTTGGAAGCGATTCCCGGCGCTGAAGCCACGGCGGCGCTGTGCGCCGCCCTGGAGCAGACGACCGGGGCGCTCGAAGTTGGCGTGATGCAATCGCTGGGCCTACGGGGCGATCCGCAAGTCGTGGCCGCGCTCCGGCTCCGATTGCCGGATCAGGACCACGCCATTGCCGCTGCCGCTGCCGCCGCCCTCGGGGAACTGGGTGGGAACGAAGCAGCCGCAGCCTTGACTGCGGCGCGCGCTGCCGCGTCGGGACCGGCCCGGTTGCAGATGGATGAAGCGCTGCTGCAATGTGCGGAGAAATTTTTGGCCGGGAGGGATCCGGGCCGCGCGGCGGGGATTTATCATGATTTGTCCAGTGACGAAAATCCACCCCAGGTGCGGATTGCGGCCTGGCGCGGACTGGTCCTGAGCCAACCCGGCCGGCGCGTGGAGCTGGTCAGCGAATCCTTGTTGGACAAGAACGGCTTGACCCATGCGGTCGCCTTGCAACTTTTGCGCGAGATGCCGGACCCGGCGGTGATTGATGCGGTCTGGCGGCAATGGGACCGGCTGCCGGCCGCAGCGCAGGCGGCCTTGGTGGAGGCGGGGGTGCAGTCGGGCACAGAGGCGTCCGCGCTGATCCATGCTGCGGCGCACAGTCGGGAGCTCAATGTGCGTCTGGCGGCCTGGGAGGCGCTGGCGCAAACCAGTGACATTTCATTGTTGCCGGAATTGGCCCGGGCCACAGAGTCCCCGCAGCCCGCCGAGCAGCTCGCCGCGCGCGGGGCGCTGGCGCAGCTGCATGGGGCGGGAGTGGAGGCGGCGATCCAGCGGCAGATCGAGGAGGGGTCGCCACCGGTCAAAGCGGCGCTGCTGCGCGCGTTGGGCGAACGCGGCGACCGGGCAGCCTCCCGGCTGTTGTTGCGCCACGCCGGAGGAGACGGGGAGCCCGCCGTGCGCGGCGCGGCACTGGAGGCTTTGCGGCAACTGGCCGTTCCGGAGACTTTTGCCCCGCTGCTCGAGCTGGCCGTTCGCGCCAAATCCGCCGCGGAGCACCGTTTGGTGATGCCAGCGCTGTTGGCAATCTGTCAGACCGCTCCGGATCGCGAGTCGGTTACGCGTCAGGTGGCGGGCCGTCTGGAAGAACTGTCCGTTGCGCAGCGTGCCGGCTTGTTGCCGTTGCTGGTCGAATTGGCGACGCCGGAGGCATTGGCGGCGGTGGAGGCAGCCGGCCGTTCTCCGGACGCGGTGCTGGCCCGCGCCGGCATCCGCGCGTTATCCCAATGGCCGCAGGCGACGGCCGCCCCGATATTATTTGATCTGGCGAAAACGGGGGTGGACCCGACGCAACGGCTGGTGGCGTTAAGCGGCGGGATTGCCGTGACCGAACAAGAACGGGATCCGGACCGGCGCTTTGACTTGTTGTGCCAGGCGCTGGCGCTTGCCCAGCGTCCGGAGGAGCAGCGGCAGGTGCTTGCCCAACTGGGAGAAATTCCTTCTCCGGCCGCCTTGAAAATTGTGCTGCAGGTTGTGTCGCATCCGGACCTGGCCAATGAAGCCGGTCTGGCGGCGATCGCCATCGCGGAGAAACTCGCGGTCACCCGGCCGCAACTGGCGGCGGCGGCGGCGGATCAATTGTTGTTGCACCATCCCGCCGCGGCGGTGCTCAAACGCGCCTGGGCGCTGCGCGCGCCCCCCGCTGGCAACGCGCCTTTCATTCAAGACTGGCTGGTGTGTGGTCCGTTCCGCGTCGCCGGGGTCAGCGGCGCCACGGCAATTTTTGACATTGCATTCGGGCCGGAAACGCCGGAAGCGGCCGCGGACTGGAAGGCCCTGCCGCGCGCCGATCAAGCCAATCTGGCGCTGGTGTTTCCACAGCAAACGGATTGCGTGGCGTATCTCAAGGCTGAGCTTCAGTCTCCCGCCGATCACGCGGCCGTGTTGTTGCTGGGCAGCGATGATGGCGTGAAGGCGTGGCTTAATGGCACGGTGGTTCACAGCCAGAACGTGGATCGCGGCTGGGTGGTGGATCAGGACGTGGTGCCGGTTACACTCAAAACAGGGGTGAACGAACTGTTGCTGAAAATTACGCAAGGCGCAGGCGGATGGATGGCGTCCGCACGGATTGTGGGGACGGACGGCCAGCCGATTCCCGGGCTCAGTGTCCAGGCCCAGGGCGGGGCGGCGGTGGCGGCAGTCGTCCCGGTGGTGCGGCCGGCGGCGCTGCCGGTGCGGGACCCGTTTCGGCGGTTGCAATTATCCGACCAGTTTTACGCGGAAGGTGCGGCGTGCGCCGATTTCAATCAGGATGGCCAGTTGGATATTGTGGCTGGACCGTTTTGGTATGCGGGACCGGATTTCACCGAACGCCATGAGTACCGGCCGGCGAAGGTGTTTGATCCCCACGATTACTCCGACAATTTTTTGACTTATACCGGCGATTTCAATGGTGATGGGCGGGCGGACATCCTCTGCGTTCCCTATCCCGGCAAGGCGGGGCATTGGTACGAGAATCCGGGCCCGACGGCGGGATTCTGGCCGCAACGGCTTTATTATCCGATGGTGGGCAACGAGTCCCCGAGCCTGGTTGACATGAACGGCGACGGGCGGCCGGATTTGATTTTCAACAACGACGGTTACATCGGTTACGCGGCATACCCGCTCGGGAAGCCGGAGGCGCCGTGGACATTTCACGCTGTTTCCCCGAAGCACGAGCGCTACCAGCGGTTCACTCACGGGATTGGGGCGGGCGACTTGAATGGCGATGGGCGCATGGATCTGCTCGAAGCTGCGGGCTGGTGGGAGCAGCCGGCGGACGCCGCCGCGGCGACGCCCTGGCGTTTTCATCCGCACCAGTTTGCCGAGGCGGCGTCGCACATGCTGGTCACTGACGTGGATGGGGATGGGTTGAACGATGTGATTTGTTCCTGGCACTGTCACCTGTACGGTTTGCTTTGGTGGCAGCAACAGCGTGACGCCGGCGGAAACATCACCTGGCAACGGCATGAAATTCTTTCGCCTCAGCCCGACGTGACATCAAATCAATTCCGGTTCAGTCAACCTCATTCGATGGTGTTGGCGGACATGAACGGCGATGGGCTGATGGATTTCGTCACCGGCAAACGATTCTGGGCGCACGGACCAACGGGAGACAAGGAGCCGGATGCGCCCGCGATTGTGTGCTGGTTTGAACTGCGCCGCGCCGCCAACGGCCCGGCTCAATTCATCCCGCACCTGATTGACGATGATTCCGGCGTTGGCACGCAGGTCACCGTCGCCGACCTGAACGCGGATGGGCGTCCGGATGTGGTGGTCGCCAACAAAAAAGGTGTGTTCGTTCACTTCAACGAATTGCCGCGCCGCTGAGGAGCGCGGACGACGACGGTAAAATTACCGGCGTTCCGTCACGGTCATCCGTCCCATCCGGTAGCGATGCTGTCCGTCATCCGCCGGCAACGGCAGGGCAAGGGTGGGAGTGCCGTCGCGCTGCCCCACGGAGACGAAGACCGTGTAAGTGCCCGGTTGCGTTGCGGGGGCGAATTTGCCGAACGGATCCACGTATTCGCGCCCGATGACGTATTCGGCGGCATGGTCCGTGACGGGAATCCTCCCTGGCGGTCCCGGTTCAAGCTGCCTTACGTCAAAATCTCCGGCCACATGGACGGAAACCATCCCGCCGTTGTCATCCTTCAAGGTGAGCGCCCAGAATCCGCCGCCGTAGCAGGGGGCGACTCCGGCGTTGGCCCATTTGGTGGTGACGGTGAAAGGCGTTCCGAGCGCGACTTCAGCGGGCCAGGAAATTTCGCGCAGTTGCAAACGATAACCGAGCCGGCGGTTGATGCGCTGGATGAGTTCGCGGTTTTCGTTCAGTTCTTCGCGCGGCCACCAGTGGATCGAGAGGTAACTGGCATGATAATCCTCCACCGCCTTCAGCAACAGTGAACCATCACCCCACGCGTTGCGCAGTTTTGAGCTGCCATAATGTTCGTGCTCCAGAATGACCGGGAGCGTGGGCCAGAAGGCCGCGGCCATTTCCGCGTGATACCACGAGCGTGGCGGCGGTTGCACCAGGATGCTGTCGTCGCGCAGGGTGACGCCGCGGACGCGGGCGTAATCCATGATGGGGAAATCGCGGCCGGGCCGATCGTGACCGGCGGCATCGTCGCTGAGGCAGAGCAGGGTGTGACGGAAATATTTCACGTGCAGATCAATGTGCCGTTTCACTGCCGCCAGCGTTTGGGCGTCCGACAACTGGCTGCTCATCAGCGTGTGCGCTTCGCCCCAAAGTCCGAACGTGCCAATGTCAATGAAGGCCACGTTGGGGTTGCCATCATAGCGTTGCGCCAGGGCGGCGAGGAAATGCTCCAGCTTTTGCAGGTAGATGGGATCGAGAAAGTCCGGGTCCCACTGCGCTCCGTCCGCTTTCGGTCCCTGACCGAACTGATAGGCAACCCCCTTTGCGCCGGCGGCCTTCACCCATGCGGGCGTCGCGTAACGCATCCAGTTTTCGGAAGTGGTGATCCGGAGGGCGATGCGTTTGCCTTTGGCGATCCAGCGTTGCGCCGGAGTGTCGAGCAGCGACCAGTTGAACTTGCCTTCCTCGGGTTCGAGGAATCCCCACGGCACACGCAGGTACACCACCGACAGGCCCGGCCAATCGTCCAACGTGTCGCTGGGAGCCAGTTTTGATCCGTAATTTTCCAGTAAATTCGAGAAAAAGTGGAAGGTCCAGCCCATGCCGGGATTGACGAGCGCGGCGCCGGTGTCCCGGGGTTCTACGACACAATTGGTCGGGCCGGCGCAAAGGCGGACTCCGAGCCACAACAGGGGAAGCCAACACAGATTTCGGACGGTGTGCCTGCAACTCATGACCAAGGTCTATGAGAAATCCATCCGGCTGGCAACCTCCGGTCGCCACCCGGAACGGCAGCGGACGACAAAGAAGTTGTCGCGGCCGGTTTATTTTGCCAGATTGCCGGTCCAGGCTGTGGCGGAAAACCAGCCGGCCAATAAAAACCGCAATGACCACGGAGCTTTCCAGTTTTGCCCGGCGCGTGCATGGTTTCATCCAGCATTGTCCGGCTGGCTGTTGTGCTGATTCCGGGCCGGGATCGCGGGACTCGGATTTCAACGCCCTTGCGGTGGCATTGTTTCAGTTGCAGTTCCGATGCAACGTCCCGTACCGGCGCTGGTGCGACGCGCAAGGGACGCGTCCGGAATCAGTCACGCATTGGACGCAGATTCCGGCGGTCCCCGCCGCCGCGTTCAAGGAATGGGATTTGACCTGTCTCGCCCCGGCCGAGCGGACGCGGGTGTTTGAGTCCAGCGGCACGACCGGTCAACGTCCGAGCCGCCATTTTCACGGCGCGGACTCGCTGGCACTTTACGAGACCTCCTTATGGGCGTGGTGGCGGCACCATGTGCCCGACGGCTTTGTCGCCGACCGCTGTCTGATTCTGACGCCACCAGCCGGGCAGGCGCCGCACTCCTCCTTGGTGCACATGTTCGATTTTGTGCGGCAACAGCTGGGGGCGGGGGACGGCGCCTTCGTGGGGCGCGTTAATGCGGCCGGCGCGTGGGAACTGGACTTCGAGCGCCTCCTGCTCCGGGTGACGGGTGACGGGCCGCCGTCAACCGCATCCGCCCCGGACCGGCAGTCGCAGCCGTGGCTGGTGCTGGGGACGGCGTTTTCGTTTGTTCAATTGCTGGACGAGCTGGCGCGCCGGGATTGCCGGCTCCGCCTGCCCGTGGGCTCGTTCGTGCTGGAGACAGGCGGTTACAAAGGACGTTCGCGCGCCCTGCCGAAAGCCGGGTTGTATCAGCTCATCACCGCCTGGTTGGGCGTGCCCGTCGCCAATATCGTGTGTGAATATGGGATGAGCGAATTAAGTTCACAGGCGTATGATTTGACCGGCCGCCGGCGCGAAGGCAACGCGGCGGAATTCCGCCACTTCCAATTTCCGAACTGGGCCCGGGCGCGGGTGATTTCCCCCGAAACCGGGCGGGAAGTGGAAGTGGGCGGAACCGGGTTGTTGCGGATTTATGATCTGGCCAATGTGTTTTCCGTCCTGGCCATTCAAACGGAAGATCTGGCGGTGCGCAGATCGACGGGATTTGCCTTGCTGGGACGGGCCGGCGCGGCGGAACCGCGTGGTTGTTCCTTGATGCCCGCATGAGCCTGCCGCATTACTTTCTGGCCGATTTGCCCGCCGAAGCGACGCTGACACCCAAGTTGCTGGCGGAAACGTGTGCGGCGCTCAAACACAATCGCCGCCATTACCTGGTCACGCGGACGACCGATGACATCATCGGCGCGCTGGTGGAGGTGGCGGCAGGCTGGCTGCAACCGGAGGGGGAACTGCGGCAGCTCGCCCTGGACGTGGGGCCGGTGGAACTGGGATTCAGCCGGCCCACTCTGGCGCGCGGGCTGGATGAATTTTTCCGGCAGCTGACGCGGGAAAATTTTGAGCGGTTGCTGGAACAGGAATTCAGCGAGGTGCAACGCCTGGATGAACTGGTGGCCAGCCGGGTGGAACGCGCCAGCGGGAAAACGGCGTTGGCGACGGGGCCGGGACTGCTGGTTCACATTGCCGCCGGGAACATCCCGAATCCGACCCTGACCAGCATGATTTTTGGATTGCTCGTGCGCTCGGCGCAGGTGGTGAAATGCGGCCGGGGCACGACGTTGCTGCCACGGTTGTTTGCCCATTCCCTGTACCGGGTGGACCCGAAGCTTGCGGCGTGCCTCGAAGTGGTCGAATGGCCCGGCGGAGCGACCGAATTGGAACAGGTATTGTGGGCGGTGGCCGACTGCGTCACGGCGACGGGCCGCGACGAGACGTTGGTGAAGATCCAGCGCGAACTGCCGCACCCCATCCGTTTTTTGGGGCATGGCCATCGTTTGAGTTTCGGTTACGTTGCCAGGGATTTGCTCAACCTGGCGGAGGTGGACCACCTGGTGCGCGCGGCGGCCGACGATGTGACGGCGTGGGATCAACTGGGATGCTTGTCACCACATGTTTTTTTTGTGCAAAACGGCGGGGCTCTTGCACCGGAGCAGTTTGCCGCAAAACTTGCCGGGGAATTGGAGCGTTGTGAGCGGACGGCACCCCGCGGCGGGGTGCCGACCGCGACGGCGGCGATCATCGCCACGCGCCGGCAGATTTATCAAATGCGGTCGGCGCAGGGGGAGGCGACGCACGTGTGGCAGAGCCCGGACTCCACCGCCTGGACGGTGGTGTGTGAAGCGGAGTCGCCGTTCCCGGTTTCCTGTCTGCACCGGTTCATCCACATCCGGCCGGTCAGCGGGGTGACGGAAGTCTTGCAGGTGGCCGACGCGCACCGGCGTCAGGTTTCCACCGTCGGCCTGGCGGTGCCCCGGTCCCAATGGGCCGGAGTGGCCAGACAACTGGGGCGCTGGGGAGCGAGCCGGATTTGTCCGCTGGGGCAAATGCAACGGCCACCGCTGACCTGGCGGCAGGATGGTCGCCCGGCATTGGCCGACCTGGTCACGTGGACGGATTGCGAATCATGAAAATCGAGTTGCGAAAAACTTTTCAGTTTGAAGCCGCGCATCAACTGCCGTGGTTGCCGAAGGCGCACAAGTGCCGGCGTTTACACGGCCACAGTTTCCGCGTCGAAATCGTGGTGGCGGGCGAGTGTGATCCACGCCTCGGCTGGCTGATGGATTATGCGGATATTTCGGCGGCGTTCAAACCGATCTGGAAAAAACTGGACCATTACTATCTGAATGAAATTCCCGGATTGGAAAATCCCACCAGCGAAGTACTGGCGGCCTGGATCTGGCGGCGGTTAAAGCGCCGGTTGCCGTTGCTTACCGAAGTGGTGGTGGCGGAGACGTGTACGGCCCGCGCCGTTTACCGAGGTGGGGCATGAAGACGCTTTGTCTCGCCACCATGGCCGTTCTGCTGTTAGCCGGCGGGTTGTCGGGGAGTCCGGCCGGCAACCCGCCCCGGTTGGAACGCTTCCAGTTCCAGCATCCGGCGATGGGCACGCTGTTCAGCATCACGCTTTATGCGACGAACGCGCTTCGCGCCCGGGAGGCGGCAGATGCCGCGTTCGCCCGGGTCGGAGCCCTCGAGGAAATGATGACGGATTACGATGCTGAGAGCGAACTGATGCGGCTGTGCCAGCAGCCGGCGGGGCGCCCGGTGCCGGTCAGTCCGGAGTTGTTTGCCGTGCTGGCGGAGGCGCGGCGCGTGGCGGAACTCAGCGATGGCGCCTTGGACCCCACGGTGGGCCCCCTCGTGCGCCTTTGGCGGCGGGCGCGGCGCACCCAGACCCTGCCCACCGCCGAGCAGCTCGCGCGCGCGCACGCGGCAGTGGGCTGGCGGAAGCTCGGGTTGGACGCCGCGCAGCAGACGGTCACCTTGCTGGCGACCAACATGCAGTTGGATTTGGGCAGCATTGCCAAGGGTTATGCGGCGGATGCCGCGCTGGCGGTGTTGCGACAGCACGGCCTTCCGCGGGCGTTGATTGCCGCCAGTGGCGACATTGCGGTGGGGGACGCCCCGCCCGGGCAGGCGGGCTGGCGCGTTTCCATAGGCACGCCGTTTCGAAGTGCCGGCGCCGCCCGGACCCTGGTGCTGACCAATGCCGCAGTTTCCACGGCCGGGGATACGGAGCAGTTTGTCGTCATCGGAGGCATTCGTTATTCCCACATTGTGGATCCACGCACGGGGATGGGGCTGACCAATCGTTGCCAGGTTTCTGTCATTGCCGCGCATGCGACGCAGAGCGACGCCTTTGACACGGCCGCGAGCATTTTGGGGATGGCCGCGGGCCGCAGACTGATAGCGTCACAACCCGGTCTGGCGGCGATCATTTATCAGGAAACCGCCAGCGGTGTGGAAATGCTCGAAGTGAACCGCTGAAACCGCGTCTCTGCGCGAGTGCTTGCGACGGGGGTGATTGCTTCTATACTGGCGCACTGTGGTGGCACCGAAGAAACAGCGGGTAATTTGCGGGATGAGCGGAGGCGTGGATTCCTCGGCCACGGCCGCGCTTTTGTTGGAGCAGGGATATGACGTGATCGGCGTCACGTTGAAGCTTTGGCCGCAGGATTGTGTGAACCGGGCGGAGGACAAGTGTTGCGGTCCCCAGGCGGTGACCGATGCCCGCTCCGTCTGCCACCAGCTGGGCATTCCCTACTACCTGATTGATGAATCCGCAGAGTTTCAAAAGCATGTCATCCAGTATTTCGCCGATGAATACAAGGCGGGCCGCACCCCGAATCCCTGCGTCATGTGCAATCAGAACCTCAAGTTCGGGCGGTTGATTGATCGCGCCAACCAGTTGGGCGCGGACTATGTTGCCACCGGCCATTTCGCCCGGGTGGAACGTGCGGCGGGCGGGCGGATGCTGCTCCGGCGCGGGCGGGACCTGGGCAAGGACCAGAGTTACTTTCTCTTTTCGTTGCGGCAGGACCAGCTGGCACGGGCGATGTTTCCGTTGGGGGAGAAGACCAAGACCGCCACGCGCGAAGTGGCGCGCCATTGCCATCTCAAAACTGCGGACAAGGTGGAGAGCATGGAAATCTGCTTTGTGCCGGACAACAACTACGGCGCATTTCTGCAACAGGCCAACCTGGTGACGAAAACCCGTGGCGACATTGTGGATATTCAGGGCCGGGTGCTTGGCCAGCATGAGGGAGTGGCGTTTTACACCATTGGCCAGCGCAAGGGGCTGGGCATTTCATCACCCAAGCCATTGTACGTGGTGGAACTGGATGCCACGCGCAACCGGGTGGTGGTCGGGGATGACTCACTCCTGGCGCGGGATGAATTTACCGTGCGCGATTGCAACTGGATTCCGTGGGAGCGCCCGGCCGCGGACTGCGCCGTCATGGTCAAAATTCGCCACAATCATCCGGGGGCGGCGGCCACGGTGACGCCGCTGGAAGCGGGGCGGGCCCGCGTGAAACTGGCGGTGCCGCAGCGTGCGGTCACTCCCGGGCAGGCCGCCGTTTTTTATCAGGAGGACCTGGTGGTCGGCGGCGGGTGGATTTGCCGGTGAGCCGGAACGGCGGCCGCGCCCTGACGCCCGGGATGTTTTTTTTGCGGGTGCGGTACATTCACCTTGCGTGAGCAGGTGTGGCTGTTAGAGTGCCTCCGCTTTGCGCCCGGACTCCGGGCGGTTTTCATTTAAACCATCAGCCTGAATCGGTGAAATTGTGAAAGTTTTCAGTGGGACGGCCAATGAGCCTCTGGCGCGGGCGATCTGCGATTACATCGGCATCCAGCTCGGCAGATGCGACGTCCGTCCGTTTCCGGACGGAGAAACCTTCGTTAAAATCAAGGAAAACGTGCGCGGCGAGGACGTGTTCGTCGTCCAGCCGACCTCCCCGCCGACGAACCATCATTTGATGGAACTGTTCATCATGATGGATGCCTTGCGGCGTTCGAGTGCGAATCGGATTACCGCGGTGCTGCCGTTTTATGGATATGCGCGCCAGGATCGCAAGGACCAGCCGCGGGTACCGATCACTGCCAAGCTGGTTGCGAACTTGTTGGTGGCGGCGGGAGCCAATCGGGTGCTCACGGTGGATTTGCACGCGCAGCAAATCCAGGGTTTTTTCGACATTCCGGTGGATCATCTCTACGCCGCGCCGGTGATTTACGAATATCTGCGCAAAAAGAGGCTCAAGGATCTGGTTGTGGTGAGCCCGGATGTGGGAGGATTAAAAATGGCCTATGCCTATTCCCAGCATTTCTCGGCGGCCCTGGCCATCATTGCCAAGCGCCGGAAAAGCGCGACGGAGGTGGACTCCACCACGCTCATTGGCGAGGTGCGGGGCAAAAATGTGTTGTTGGTGGATGACCTGACGGAAACCGCCGGCACGCTGACCAAGGGCGCAGAATTGCTTAAAAAGAAGGGGGCAAAAAGCATCATTGCCTGTGTTTCCCACGCCATTCTGGGGGATACGGGCATTGAAAGATTACGAAAATCGGCAATTGACGAGTTGATTACAACTGATACAGTCGTGCGCCCGACAATTCGGGGAGTGAAAATCACCACCCTGTCGGTGGCGGGTTTGTTGGGCGAAGCCATCAAACGAATCCATAACAATTCGTCGGTGACTTCATTGTTTGATGCAAACGGCGGGCGCACCAGCTAGGGCGCCGGCCAACCATTTTTTGTCATGAAATCAGTGCCATTCAATGCTTTTGTGCGCTCGCAGGTGCGGCGCACCGGTCTAAAGAAATTGCGCGCCGCGGGCCGCGTCCCCGCCACCATTTACGGCGGGAAAAGCAAACCCGAAAACCTGGAGGTCGTGGGGCGGGAACTCAGCGATCTGTTGCATCGCTCCCACTCGGAAAACATCCTGGTGGATCTCGAGGTGGATAAGAAGAAACGCCTGGCGCTGGTGCAGGAGGTTCAGCACCACCCCCTGAGCGGCAGCATCCTGCACGTGGATTTCCGTGAGGTGGATGAAAATGAGAAGGTCGTGATCAATGTGCCCGTCGAAACCACGGGCGAAGCGGTCGGAGTGAAATCCGGCGGCGGTTTGCTGGAACACGTCATTTTCAAATTACGGGTCCGCGCCCTGCCCAAACAGTTGCCAGAGCAAATCGTGGTGGACGTGAGCGATCTTGAAGTGGGCAAGACCATCCATGTCAGCGACCTCAAATTGCCCGAGGGAGTGGAGGTCATCGGCAACCGGCTGGCGCCGGTGGTTTCAGTTGTGAAGCCCAAGGCGGAGGCCGAACCGGTGGCCGCCGAGGCCGCGGCCGCAGGCGAGGTGGAAATGACGAAGGAAAAGAAGGAAGAGGGCGCGAGTGACACCGGCAAGGCGGCTGCGGCGAAGGCCGAGGCCAAATCCGCCCCCGCCAAGAAGTAGTTGGTTGCCGCCCGCGACGGGGTAGCAGCGCGGACGCACCCTGCGTATGGACGACTGGCATCTCATCGTGGGGCTGGGCAACCCGGGGCCGGAATATGCCCGGACGCGGCATAACGCGGGCTTTATGCTGCTCGACCGGCTGGCCGACCACTGGCAGGTGGCCTGGCAACACGAAAAGCGGTTTCAGTCGCGGTTGGGGCGGACGGAACGGAACGGACGACAGTTGTTGTTGTGCCAGTCCCAGACGTTCATGAATTTGAGTGGCGTCGCGGTGGCGGCGCTGGTTAAGTATTACCGGCTGCCATTGGGCCGGCTGCTGGTGGTGGTGGACGATGCGGATTTGCCGCTGGGACACCTCCGTTTGCGACCGGCCGGCAGCAGCGGCGGACATCATGGACTGGATTCCATTGAACGGCACCTGGGGTCGCGTCAGTATCCCCGGCTGCGGATCGGCATTGGACGACAGGATGAGCGCCGCGAAATTGCCGGATACGTTCTGGGCCGGCTGACCGGCGCGGAATTGGCGGTGATGGAGCGGGTGCTCGCCCGGGCCCAGAGGCAGGTGGAATGCTGGCTGGAGCGCGGGTTGCAGCCGGCGATGAATCAATTTAACGGGGCGGTCACCGCCCCCAATAATGAAGGAATAAAGCAGTGAAACGATACGAAGGTTTGTTCATCTTGAATACGGCGGGCAAGGAAGACGGAGTGAAGGACGTGCTCGACAAAATTTCCGCCGAAATCGGCGAGGCCGGCGGACAAATTGAAACCGTGCAGCGAATGGAGCGTAAAACCTTCGCCCGGGTGGCGGACAAAAAGCATGCCGGCGGGTTTTACGCGAACGTCATTTTCAACAGCCCCGCCGCAACCGTCGTGGCGTTGCGCCACAAATTCGCGCGCAATGACGACGTGTTTCGTGTGCTTTTCACCCATTCACCGGCGCCCAAGGACACCAAATAACTCCTCGCAAGCCATGGCCAGCTTTAACAAAGTCATTCTGGTGGGAAATCTGACGCGTGATCCGGACCTGCGTTACACCCCCAAGGGCACGGCCATCGCGAAGATCGGGCTGGCGGTGAACCGCGTCTGGACCAACGAAGCCGGCGAACGCAAAGAGGAGGTCACTTTCGTGGATGTGGATATCTTTGGCCGCACCGCGGAAAACGTGGGCAAGTATATGCGCAAGGGACGCCCCATTTTGATTGAGGGACGGTTGCGGCTGGATCAGTGGGACGACAAACAAACCGGCCAAAAAAAGAGCCGGCTCGGAGTGGTGGCGGAGACCGTTCAGTTCCTGGGCAGTCCCGGAGGCGGTGGCGCGGGAGAAGGGGAGGAAGGTGGCAGCCGCCGGTCGGCTTCAACATCCACTCCTCCGTCGGGTGAAAGCCCGGAGGCGGATGCGTCGTTGGAGGGCGATGACGTCCCCTTCTGATATTTTCAAGCAGTTGCAACGAACATTCTTATGGCAAAGACAGAAGTCATTCTTACACACAACATCGTCGGGTTGGGCGGCGAATCGGATCAGGTCAAGGTTGCCGCCGGTTACGCCCGCAACTATCTCTTTCCGCAGCGTCTGGCCATTCCGTTGAGCGCCGGAAACAAACGCCGGCTCGAGGCCTTGCGGCAGCGTCGGGCCCAGCGGGAAGCCCATGAGTTCAACACCATGACGGAACTCGCCAAGAGCCTGACCAAGCTGGTTTGCCTCATCAAGGTCAAGACCGGAGAAGACGGCAAATTGTTCGGCGCGGTGACCGCAGGCATGATCGCCGATGAATTGAAGCAGCAGTTCGATGTCGCGCTGGATCGTCGCAAGATTCATCTCGAACATCCGATCAAGGTCCTGGGCGAACATGAAGTGAATTTGCACCTGCATACTGAAGTGAAGGGCGTGCTCAAGGTGCGCGTCGAAAGCACCACCCCTCTGGCCATCCCCGCGGTCGAGAACGCTCCTGCCGCGGAAACGCCAAAAACCGAGAAACGTGGCAAACGCGGTGGAAAAGACGAAGCTGCGGTTGAGGAAAAAACCAGGACTGGCCGTGTCGAGAAGGCGTCCCGGAGCGAAAAGAAAATTAAAAAGGGGTGAAACACGTTGCCCTTTCCAGGCCCGGCTGACGCCGGGCTTTTTTATTCCCATCCTCTCCCGGCCTCCCACCCCGGCAACATCAGCAGGTCACCCAGCCCCTCCGGCGGAGGTAAATCCGATGGACTTGAGGAAGGGCCGCCAGGCGCAGGCGGGCGAGTCGGTCCGAAATGAACACCACCGATCCCGTCCAGGCCTGTGGATTCCAGTCGAGTCGGGATTTTGTCACCGTCCTGCGCAAGAATGTCGGGGTTTTGCCGCGTGAATTCCGACCACGTTTGATTGCCGGAGCGGAATCCGCCGTGAGTGCCGTGTTGCCGACATGCCATCGAGTGACCGGTGGCAATGGGGCCGCGTCGTCCGGCCTGCCGAGGACACCCTTACATCCGGTCAATCGAACGCCGGTGCGGCTCCCTGGCCGCACCGGCGCAACGGAATTACTGCCTGCCGGCGATCAATTGCCGCGTATGCGGTAAAACATGGAGCCGGTGCCCATCGTGTCGCTGGCCTCCGTGCCATTGGTCGTACCGCCCACGTCCTCCCACGTTCCACCATCCAAGGCACTGCGCCGTTGGAGTTGATAGGGAGGTTGGCCCCCCTCCCACTTGATCGTGACGTTGTTGTTGCTGGTGGTGATGCTGGTGATGCGCAGCCCCGGAATGATGTTGACATCGTCAATGATCACCCCGCTCTGGTTCGATCCGCGGAAAACGCGAATTTGGCGGAAACTGTCAGACCCGGCGGCGTAAAACGGCACCGGATTGAGGTTTTGTCGCGCCCCATTGACGTAAAAGTTGTACGTGTGCGCGTCGTAATCCAGCTCGAATTTCAAGTGATACCAATTGGTGGAATCCCACGTCAGCCCGGTCGGCACCCAGGCGCCGGAAACCAAACCGTAATCAATGCTGGTTGCGGGTCCGAACCGGACCCCCGCGGCCCGGGTGCCGGCTGCATTTTCCACCGTGATGAAAATGTTGCCGTTAACCGGGCCGGCGAACGGGCGGGCCCAGAATTCAAAGGTCACATGGGTGGCATTTTCCACTCCCGCCACGGGACGGATCGAGGCGCTGGACGCGCCGGCCAGTCCCACTACAAGCGCCTGGTCGCCGCCATGAACATTGTCTCCTTCCGGCTGGCCGGCCACGCTGAGGGCGGCGCCGATTTCCGTCGCAGTCAGGACGCGCGCCGCGTCGGTGTTGGCATCGGTCGTCCAGCTGTCCTGCCGGTCCACCGCGCCGGAGAGATAGTGCGGGGCTTCGAAGTCAATCAAGCCGGCGACCGGAGTCCTCTGCAATTGTGCCGCGTAGGACTCGGCAACTCCCGCCGCATTGGTGACCACGAGGCTATAAAAGCCCAGATCCTGATCGGTGATGTTGTTCAACGTCAAAGTCGTGGTTTGCTCGTTGAGCGGGATGCCCACGGGGTCCGCCAGGTGGGCGCGATAATACCAGCGCACGGCCACCGGGGTGTCCGAGCTGGGGGTTGCCGTGAAGACCACGGTCGCGCCCAGGTTGGTGGTCACATCGGCCGGGTGCGCAGCCAGCGTGGGGAAGGTGGCCAGTCCCGGGGCGGCCGGGAAATCGAGTTGCGCGGCCGTCAAAGCGGTGTTGTCAATCACCACCCGATCCAACGAACCGTGGAAGAACGCTGTGTCACTTTCCTTCCCGATGGTCAGCGGGTTGGGCGGGTTGGCGGTGGAAGTGCCGGTGGTTTTTGTGCGTGTCATGGTTTGACGCAGAACGCCGTCAAGATAGAAATGAACATTGGCGGTGGGGTAATCCATGACGGCCGCCACGTGGTGCCAGCGATTGTCGTTGGGGACAATCACGGAGGAAGCGAAGTCGGCATTGCCGTAAAACGTGGTGTGCAGGCCGCGGTTCACATTGATGGAAAGCGAGACTTGCGGCCGCGGGCCCGCGGTGCGGTAGATGACCCGCCGCGCGTCAATGCCGGTCGTGGGCAGTTTTACCCAGGCCTGCAAGGTGTAGCTGCTGTCATTCACGGCGAGGTCAAACGGCGCTGCTCCCGGAAAGGAGATGAACTGGCGCACCGGATAGGTTTGATTGAGGAAGTTTAGCGAGTAATCTCCGGCTTGTCCGGTGGGTGAATCGCTTGCCCATTCCGGGCTGGTTTGGGCGGCCACGAACGCCGGTCCCGGTACGGCAGGCAATTCGGGTGCGATGGCATTGGTGCAGGGGAAACTGGCTTCGTCAAAATTGTAGCTGACCAGCGTGGTGGGCAGCGGGGCTTTCGGGCTGGCCGCCACATTGTCCAGGTCGGCCGCCGTCAGCAGCGCATGGTGAATGCGCATCCGGTCGAACGCGGCCACCAGACTCATGCTGGTGCCTTCGGAGCCCAGCCCCAGGAAATGGTGGACGGGCGCGCGGGCACTCAGAGCGTTGGTGTATTCAACAAACGTTTCGACGCCATTTACGAAGAAATGCACGCCTACACCCGGCTCCCACGCCGCCGCCGCATGCACCCATTGATCGGAGGGCAGCAATCCCGTGACGGTATTCGTGATGTCCACGAGACCGAAGAGCGTGAACACCTGCCAGCCACCGCGCAGGCCCATCTTGTAGGAACCGCCGTAGCCGATCATGCCCTGCGCGTTCAGCGCCGGTGTGGTGCCATCAATATAAAGCCAGGTTTCCAGGGTAATCGGTCCCTCGCGAATATCGAGGACGGCAGCGGAGGAGTCATCTGCGATCAAAAATCCCGCGCCCGAGTTGGTGAGGCACCGGTCGCCGGGCAAACCGGAAGGCGAGCTGTCCTGAAGCTGGGAGAAATCCACATTCACGTCGAACGGCTGCCCGAGCGTGCCGACCAGGCCGGTGAGGGGATCCGTGGTGGTGACGCCCGAGCCTTCATTGAAATCGAAGCGGGCCAGTTGGTCCGCGTGACTCGTTTGGGGCAGGAGCAGGCCCGCCACCAGCGCGGCGGCGGCGAGGCCCTGATAAGGCCAGCAGGTGTGTTTCATAATGGTGATTTGGTGTTTGTGGGGTTAAACGGCATGGGGTTCAAAGTTTTTGCGAGGTCCGGTCGAGCAACCACCGCAAGTCGGCGCTGTTCGGCGCCGGCACGCGCCCCGTGGGGTTGCGGGTCAGGAACGGGCCGTCCCGCCAGCGTTTGATTTCTGAATGGCCATCGGCGAAGGAGAAACTGCACGAATTGCCGTGTTGAATGCCCGGATGGTCAATGATGGACATGGCCCGGGGGTTGTCATAATTGCCCAGGTCCACCACAAAGAACGCGTCATTGATCAAGTTGGGACGTTCATCCAACAGCACCCACGTGGTGGAGGGCAGCGTGATTGCGGTGAATTTGCGGAAGAGACGGAAGCGTTTGGCATCGGTCCACATGCCGTAATAATCCGGGGCGGTTTCCCCGTTTCCTCCCACCATGTAGTTCATGGACATGCTGCGCACGTGTTTGGTGCGGTCCTCCGGGCACTTCCAGAGTTTGTGATTGTTGCCGCCGTACTTGGCGAGCGGGCTGATGTCAAAGTAGATCGTATTCGTCGGGTCGTTCACCATGTTTCCCTGCACCCAGGTGTACGGGGTCAGCGCATTCTGCACCTGCCCCCCGTAGGCAAACAACAGCGCGTCGTTGGCATCTTCGCTGTACAGACGCCACGCCAGGGTCAATTGCCGGTGGTTGTTGAGGCAGGAAATGCCGTGCGCTTTTTGTTTGGCCCGGCTCAAGGCGGGCAGAAGCATGGCCGCAAGAATCGCAATGATGGCGATCACCACCAGCAATTCGATCAAGGTAAAACCGCGCCGCCGACAGTCACCGTCGCGCGGCCAGGCCGGGAAATTGTTGCCGGAACCCGGCATGCCCCAGCTTCCCGTGGTTACGGGTTGATGGGATATGAAATTCATCGCTACCAACATGATCGAAAACGGCCGCGATGACAAGTTTGCTGACTGGTTATTTTGCGGCCGGCAAGGACGGCTTGCGCCGGGATGTGCGACAGCCGCGGACGCGGGGAGAGACGCCTCTCCTCAGGGAGATTTCAGCTTCCGCTCCAAAATTTCGCCGGCCAGCACCGGGTTGGCCTTGCCCTTGGAAAGTTTCATCACCTGGCCCTTGAGGGAATTCAACGCCGCGGTTTTGCCCGATTGGTAGTCCGCCACGATTTTGGGGCTCGCCGCAATAACCTGGTCGCAAAATTCCTCGATGACGGCGGCGTCACTGACTTGCGCCAGGCCTTTTTCCCGGACAATCCGTTCCGGGGTTTTGCCGGTGGCGAACATTTCCGCGAAGACCTGCTGCGCGGCGGAGTTGCTGATGGTTTTGGCTTCGACAAGCTGGACGAGCTCCAGCAACGCGGAGGGGGGGAATTTCAGATCGGCCAGCCCCGACAACGACATGGCCTCGATGTCCAGGCCGATGCCGGCCTGTTCCGCTTTTTCGGCATGATGCAATTCGGCGAGTTTGGCCAGCAGGTTGTTGATGATCCAGTTGGCCACAGCTTTCGGGTTTTTGGCCTGCGGCGCAAGGGCCTCAAAGTACCGGCTCAGGGCCGGGTCGCCCCTGAACACCTCGGCGTCGCCGGCGGGAAGCTGGTAATCGCGCATCAACCGTTGCTTGCGCGCCAGCGGCAACTCAATCGCCCGCGCCCTTACTTCCGCCAGCCAGGTCTCACCGGGCACCAGCGGCATGAGGTCCGGATCGGGGAAATATCGGTAGTCATGCGCATCCTCCTTCGTGCGCATTTCTTCGGTGACGCCGGCGACATCGTCCCAGCGCCGGGTGGATTGGCGGAGCTTTTCCCCACGGGAGAGCGCTTCGATCTGGCGCGGAATCTCATGTTCCAACGCGCGGCGCACCCCCGAAAAACTGTTCATGTTTTTAATTTCAATCTTCGCGCCGAGCCGGGTCGCCCCTTTCGGACGCACGCTCACGTTCACGTCGCAGCGCACCATGCCCTTCTCCATGTCGCAATCGCTCACGCCCCCCTGGTGCAAAATTTCCGTCAGCGTGTTGAGATACGTGTACGCCATCTCGGCGCTGGTGAGATCCGGTTCGGACACAATTTCGAGCAGCGGCACGCCGGCGCGGTTGAAATCCACGCCGCTGTGCCGTTCGAAGTGGGTGTTCTTGCCCACGTCCTCCTCCAGGTGCGCGCGCGTGATGCGGACCTTTTGCGTGCGCCCGTTCCACTCAAATTCGACCCAGCCGTTGCGCGTGCTCGGTTGGTCGTACTGGGTGATTTGATAGTTTTTCGCCACATCCGGGTAGAAATAGCTCTTGCGGTCAAACTTGGCGAAGCGGGGAATCTCGCAGTTCAGCAGCAGCCCCGTCAGCACCGTCAGGCGGATCGCCTCCTCGTTTGGCACCGGCAGCACGCCGGGCATCCCGAGACAGACCGGGCAAACATTGGTGTTCGGTTCCGCGCCGAACGTGTTGGCGCAACCGCACCACATCTTGGATTTCGTTTTGAGTTGGACGTGGGTTTCCAGTCCGATCACCGCTTCGTATTCCATAAGCAACTCCCCCAGCTTAGCCAGAGACGGCCGCGCAATGGAACAAACATTTGGCGGAAACCCGCCCCCGGTGGACTCCGGGAAAGTTCCGGCTGCGTGTCGCTCTTCCGGGCCGACCGATGGCGGCGCGCGCTAGGCGCTGGACGAACCCCGCGGCGCGATGAATACTGGGCGCGTGCGAATGGTCCTGCTTCCATGGCTGATCTGGGGCGCGCTCACCGCCTGGGGCGCGGCGCCGCAGTTGATGTCCGTGCAAAAAATCTGGGATCAGGGGGCACACAACGCCTTCACCGATCTGATCCGCTTTCAAGGGCGCTGGTATTGTTGTTTTCGCGAGGCGGAGGCGCACGTGGGCGGGGACGGCCGGCTGCGGATCCTGGAATCACCGGACGGCGAACAATGGAAATCCGCCGCGCGACTGGCGGAAACCGGGATTGATCTGCGCGATCCCAAACTCTCCATCACGCCCGAGGGACAATTGATGCTCGTGGCGGGCGGCTCGGTTTATCGCGGCACGAAGCAATTGCAGGGCGCACAACCGCGAGTGGCCTTCTCGAACAATGGACGGGATTGGTCGCCCCCACGGCAAGTGCTGGAGGACGGTGAATGGCTGTGGCGGGTGACGTGGCATGAAGGCCGGGCGTATGGTGTTTCCTACCACGTTGCGCTGCAGCCGTCAGGCTCCCGACCGCGTCTCCAGTTGTTCCGCAGCGCGAACGGAACGGATTGGCAATCCATCGCGGCGTTCACCCTGACTGGCTTTCCCAATGAGGCCACGCTGCGCTTTCAGCGCGACGGTACGGCGCTGATGTTGGTGCGCCGCGATGCGGGCGATCAGGGTGGGTGGATTGGTTCGAGCCGCCCGCCCTATGCGGATTGGAAGTTTGCACCCACACCGGTGCGGATCGGCGGACCGAATTTCATCGAGCTGCCGGACGGAACCTTGGTGGCCGGCGGACGTGATTATGCCGCCGGTAAAGTTACTTGTGCCCTGTTCGAGATGACTCCTGAGAGTTTGAAGCCGGTTCTGGCATTGCCGAGCGGGGGTGATTGCAGTTATCCCGGACTGGTATGGCACGATGGGTTGCTCTGGGTCAGCTACTACTCATCGCATGAAGGCAAATCCAGTATTTACCTCGCGAAAGTAAAGTGGCCGCTGCGTTAGCGGCGGAGCGAAGTCCATCACTTCCACAATCGGCGCTTCGTCCCGTTCGCCAAGTTTGAGGCCCTTCGCGCTTGCTGCGAGTGCGCGTGAAACCTAACTTGCGTTCCGGATGAACCGATTTGAGGTCATTAAATTTTCCACGCCGGATGAACTGGCGCATGAAGTGGCAAAACTTTGGCTGCAGGAACTGGCCCAGAGCGCGTCGGCAAAGCGGCCGCACTTCGTTGCACTTTCGGGCGGTCGCATTACGCTGAGGTTCTTTGCCGAAGTCATCCGTCAATCTTTCGCGTTTCAGTTCTCGTGGCGGGACGTGCATTTTTTCTGGGCCGACGAACGTTGTGTGCCGCCTTCCGATCCGGAAAGCAGTTATGGCGCGGCGCACGCGCATTTTTTTCAGCCGCTGGGTCTGGCCGCGGAGCAGATCCATCGCATCCGCGGGGAATGGCCTCCACAGCAGGCAGCGGTTCAGGCCGAAACCGAGATCACACGGTTTGCCCCCCGGGATGCCGCGGGGCAGCCGGTGTTCGACTGGGTTTTCCTCGGCATGGGCGAGGATGGACATGTGGCCTCGTTGTTTCCCCGGGAAACCGAGGCGGAACGTGCCAATCCCGCGATCTATCGGGTGGTGGAAAATTCGCCCAAGCCGCCGCCCATCCGGGTCACGCTGGGCTATCCGGTCATCGGGGCGGCCAAGCAGGTGTGGGTGCTTGCTTCCGGGACCGGCAAAGAGGCCGCGTTGCAGGAGTCCTTGGCTCCCACCGGCCGGACGCCGCTGGCGCACGTATTGCAACAGCGCGCGCATACCCGGGTTTTCACGGATATTCCGACGGTCTAATGTGAGAGGGAGGCGGCGGTCGGAGCGGATTCCCTCGGCGCGATGTACAGGCCGCTGCCGTGCAAACCCGCAACGATCATCTCCACCGTGCGCTCAATGGCGCCGCGGTTGTTCTGGATGATCGCCGCACCCTTTTGTCCGAGCTGTTCCCGTGCATGGGGCTGGGTCAGTAATTGGACCAGCGTGGATTCCAACGTCTGCGCGTCCGCCACTTGCAGGGCGGCCTGTCCGGCCAGCAGCATGCTGACCACGTCCCGGAAGTTTTGCATGTTTGGGCCGAACACCGTCGCTTTGCCGAGCGCGCAGGGTTCAAGCGGGTTTTGTCCTCCTTGCGCGGTCAGGCTTTTTCCGACAAACACGACGGTGGCGTGCGCGTAAAACGCGCGGAGTTCGCCCGTGGTGTTCACGATCAAGCAATCCGCCGGACGCGGGGCGTCGGTTCCAGCGGTGGACAAATCCGTTCGCAGGACGTAACGGAGCTTGAGCGCTTGCAGGTCACGCGCCACCTCGGAGGTGCGCTCGAAATGTCGCGGCACGAGCACCAGGAAGAGGTTGGGAATCTGCTGGCGCAGACGGAGGAAAATTTTGCCCAGCAAGGCTTCCTCGCCGTCATGCGTGCTGCCGCAAACGAGAATCGGCGCTCCGGCCTGCGCGCCCGCCCGGGCCAGCAGCACCGGGACATCGGGGGGATGGGCCGGGCCGGCCTGCGCGGCATCAAATTTCAAGCTGCCGGTGATCCGGACGGCTTCGGGCCGGCAGCCAATCGCCTGCAGACGTTGCGCATCCGCCGCGGATTGCGCCCCGACTCCGGTGAAGGTGGCGAACAAGGAACGAAAGAGAAAACCGTAACGCTTGTAGCGCCGGAACGACCGGTCCGACATGCGGGCGTTGACGAGGAAGAGCGGCGTGCGCTGGGATTGGGCGCGCCAGATGAAATTGGGCCAGATTTCGGCCTCCACCAGCACGATGGCCAGGGGATGCACGACGGCCTGGGCGCGCGCCACGTAACTGCGCCGATCAATCGGGTAGTAGATTTTGCTGATGCTGGTGGGCAGGCGTTTTTTCAATTCGCCCATGCCGGTGGTCGTGGTGGTCGAGACGACAAATTTGGCGTTGGGCAAACGCGGTTCGAGCGCTTTGATGAGATGGATGCACAGGCCGACTTCCCCGACGCTGACGGCGTGCAACCAGATCGTTTGCCGGTTGGTCAGCGCCTGTTTCAATTTGGTGTCGTATTGGGCAAATCGCTCGCCAAAGCCCTGGACCCAGTTGCCGCGCCGCCAAAGCCGCCAAAAGTAATACGGCGCGCTGACGATGAAGCCAAACAGGAACAGGATGTTATACAGAGTCCGCACGGGCTGCCAACGAGTTGTCGGGCAGGTAGTTTCGGAAAAACCCGTCAGGCGTAAAGAAAATGTTTTACCCCGGCGGAGGACTCCAAGCCACGCGCGGGGGCCGGGGCCGACCGCGGCGCGCCGGGTGCCGCGGGCGTTTCGCTGGTGTTGCGTCGCCCGATTGACATGGTCCCTGGCCGCCCCCCCGGGCAGCCGCCGGGCGTTCCGCATGCGCCCAACGCCGCCGGACCTCGGTTGCCGCAAATTCCCGCTTGTCAGCGGGTGCGCGCCTGCTATTTTGTCTGCTCTTTTATGAAAGTTGACATTCATCCGAAGTATGTGGATGCCGAAATTCGATGTGCCTGTGGCAACGTGATCAAGACGCGTTCCACCAAGTCCACCATCATCGTCGGAATTTGCAACGTGTGTCATCCGTTTTACACGGGGCAGCAAAAGTTTGTGGATACCGCCGGGCGCGTGGACAAGTTTCAGCAACGGGCCGCCAAGACCGCCGCCGCCCAGGCCGCCTTTGAAGCCGGCAAGAAGAAAAAGAAATAGCGCGCTTTCTCCAAACCGCCCGCGAGGCCGTGTGCAACGGACGCGGGCGGTTTCGTTTTCTCCCGTCGGCCCGCTGTGCCGACCCGGCAGGCTGCCGGTCGCCGGGCGGGTTCGCAAACAGCCCTGGGGTCATGGATTTCAAACCGTTGATTGAAAAATTCCGCCGGCGCTTTGCCGAGGTCGAAGCCTCGCTCAGCGATCCGGGGGTTTTTGACCATCCGCAACAGGCGCAGGAGCTGGCGAAGGAATATGCGCGGCTCAAGGAACTCGTCGCGGCGGGCGCGGCCTACTTGAAGGCCCGGAACGATTTGCGGGACAACCGGGCGTTGCTGGCAGAAGAACCGGCGGAATCCGAGCTGGCGCTCCTGGCCAGGGAGGAAGTGGCCCGGTTGGAGGCCGAAGAGCAACGTCTCGGGCAAACCCTGCACTTCGGCCTCGTGCCGCCCGACCCGGCCGACTCGCGCAACACCATTGTCGAAATCCGCGCCGGCGCGGGCGGGTCGGAATCCGCCCTGTTCGCCGCCGATCTGTATCGGATGTACACGCGCTATGCCGAGACGCGGGGTTGGCAGGTGGAGACGCTGGATTCCAACCCCTCCGATCTGGGCGGCTTCAAGGAAATTGTCTTCCAGATCAACGGTCCGGACGTTTACAAGGTGCTCAAGCACGAGAGCGGGGTGCATCGCGTCCAGCGGGTGCCGGCCACGGAGGCGCAAGGCCGCATCCACACCAGCACCGCGACGGTGGCCGTCCTGCCGGAAGCCGAGGAGGTGGACGTCGAGATCAAACCCGACGAAATTGAAGTGAACGTCTGCCGTGCTTCGGGCAAGGGCGGCCAGGGCGTCAACACCACCGATTCCGCCGTGCAGATCATCCACAAACCGACGGGAATGATTGTCCGCTGCGCGGACGAGCGTTCCCAGTTGAAGAATCGCGCCAAAGCCATGACGGTGCTGCGCTCGCGTTTGTTGGAGGCGAAGCTGGCCGAGGAAAACGCCCGCTACGCCGCGCATCGCAGGAGCCAGGTGGGCACCGGGGAGCGCAACGAGAAAATCCGCACCTACAATTTTCCGCAAAACCGCGTCACGGACCACCGCATAGAAGTCACCTTGTACAACTTATCCAGCGTGATGGACGGCGATCTCGACGGGCTGGTCGGCCCGCTCATGGCGCAGGAGATGGAGGAAAAACTCAAGGCGTTAAACGCATGAATTCAGAATTCAGGAGACCGAAGCCAGAAGCCGGGACGCCCGCGGATCAGCGCGCGCCGGCGCGAAGTTTTGAGCAACTCATCGTCTGGCAGAAGGCGCATCAACTGGTGCTTGCTGCTCGCCGGTTCACCGGGAATTTCCCGCGCAAGGGAACCTGCGGACCAACCTCGCAACTGCGCCGGGCAGTGGTTGCCATTCCCGCGAATATCGCGGCAGGCGTCAAGAAGCGGAGTCGCGCTGACAACGCCCGATTTTTGAACCTCGCCCAGGGTTCGCTTGAAGAAGGTCGTTGCTCTCTCATTCTCGCGCGGGATTTAAATTGCGATGATACCACCGGACTGGTTGCCCGATTTGCTGAAGTCGGCAAATTGCTTGAAGTCCGCGCGGCAAAAATTCTGACTTCTGACTCCTGCTTATGACCCCCCAGGGCTTGATTTTTGATTGTGATGGCACGTTGGCGGACACCATGCCGCTCCATTGGCGCGCGTGGCAGATGGTGATCCGCCGGCACGGGTTGGTGTTCCCGGAGGACCGGTTTTACGCGCTGGGTGGAGTGCCGTCACGCGACATTCTTAAAATGCTGGCGGCGGAACAGGGGCGTTCCCTGGATCACATTGCCGTGGCGCACGAGAAAGAGGAGGCCTATTTGCCGTTGATGACGCAGATCAAACCCATTGCCGCGGTCGTGGCGATCGCCCGGGAGCATCAGGGCAAAATCCCGCTGGCGGTTGCGTCCGGCGGGACGCAGGCCATCGTGTGCCGGGTGCTCGATCATTTGAACATTCGCGGTTGGTTTGCGGCCATCGTGACCAGCGAGATGGTGGCGAAGCAAAAACCGGCGCCCGACATTTTCCTGGAAGCGGCGCGGCGCATTGGGGTGGCACCGCAGTTCTGCCGCGCGTACGAGGACACGGAACTGGGGTTGCAGGCCATCCGCTCCGCGGGCATGGAAGCGGTGGACGTCCGGCAATGGCATCAGACGTCTCCATGAACCCGGGGGTAAGCATCGCAACCATTCCGTTCTTCACCGACGCACGCGGCCAGGTGATCGAACCGATTGGCGAGCCGGAAATCCACGCGCAACGCAATTGCCACGTGGCGCTCACCGTCCCCGGCGCCATCCGCGGCAATCATTTTCACCGGCACCGCACGGAAATATTCGTGGTGATCGGACCGGCCCTGGTCCGCTTACGCGAGAATGGAGTGGTTCGTGAGGTGACCGTGCCGGAGGGGCAGGCGATGCGCTTCACCGTGCCGCCGTTGGTGTCCCACGCCGTGCAAAACACCGGCCCCGGTCCGATGCTGTTGATGGCTTTCAGCACCGTGCCGCACGATCCGAGCAACCCCGACACCTGCCGGGATATCTTGATCGAAAATTAGCCTCTAGCGTCGCTCAAACCGCGCGAGCAGCTTCTGGTGAATGTCCCCGAAGCCGCCGTTGCTGAAAACGCACACGACGTCGCCCGGCTGCACCTGCGTGCCGCAGTGCGCCACAATCGCATCGGCGTCGGCCAGATACGCGGCGTTCTTGCCGGCCGCCTGGAGCGTCGCCATCAACTGCCCGGGGTTCAACCGCTCCTCGGGCCGGAGCAACTCCAATCGCGCGATCTGCGAAACGATCACCCCATCGGCATCCGCGAACGCCTCCGCCAGTTCCTGCTGGAACACATTGCGGCGCGTCGTGTTGCTGCGGGGCTCGAAGATGGCCCAGATTTTTTCCTTCGCGTATTTCACCCGTAACGCCCGCAACGTCTCGCGGATTGCCGTCGGATGATGGCCGAAGTCGTCAATCACCGTCACGCCGCCGGAAATGCCGCGCACCTCCATGCGGCGCTTGATGCCCTTGAACGTGTCGAACGCGCTCTGGATTTCCTTGTTCGTCAACCCGCAGTGTTTTGCCGCCGCCACCACCGCGAGCGCATTGCGCACGTTGAGTTCGCCGACCAGGTTCAGATGAAACTTCGCGCTGGGAATCTCAAACTCGCTGGCGGTCGGACCGAGCCGGAGATTCGTGGCGCGGATGGCATTGTGCTCGCCAAGGCCGAAGCGCTTCACTGGGCAGAAATTCACGTTCAGCAACGGCGCGAGGTTGGGGTCATCGCCGTTGCCGAGCAACAGGCCGTTGCGCGGCACGAGCCGGATGAAATGCGAAAAGGTTTTCTGCACCGCCGCGAGGTTCTCGAAAATGTCTGCGTGATCAAACTCGAGATTGTTCACGATGGCGACCTCGGGGAGGTAATGGATGAACTTGCTGCGCTTGTCGAAGAACGCCGTGTCGTATTCGTCACCCTCGATGATGAACCATTCGCTGTCCGTGAACCGCGCGCCCTGGCCGAGATTGGTCGGGATGCCGCCAATGAGGAAGCTCGGATTCCGGCCATTGTGTTCAAACACCCAGGCCAGCAGCGACGTGGTCGTCGTCTTGCCATGCGTGCCGCTGACGACGACGCAGCGTTTGCCGCGGAGGAAAAATTCCCGGAGCAAATCCGGCAGCGAACAGAAGCGCAGTTTGTGGTCGAGACAGTATTCCGCCTCGGGATTGCCGCGCGAAATGGCGTTGCCGATGACGACCAGGTCCGGCTGGTGCGCGAGGTTGCGTTCGGAATAACCATCCATCACGGCGATCTTCCGCTCTGCGAGGAACGTGGACATCGGCGGGTACACCGCCTGATCCGAGCCGGTGACGGTGTAGTCTTTCTCCAGCAACGCCGCCGCCGCTGAGGCCATCGCCGTGCCGCAAATCCCGACAAAGTGAACTGATTTGATTTCCGAAAACATAATTGAAATTGCAACCCTCAGGCCCGGGTCAGCGCATTTTCGCTGACGAAAAGATTTCGCGACCGGAACGCGGCGGGACTTTCCAAAAGCAACACCGCACGCAGGGAATCGAGGGGGGAGGCGAACCAGGGTCGGCGCAGCGAACGTCGCTCCGCGCGTGTCCAGGCGGGCAACGGCAGATCGTACTTCCACGCCAGCCATTCGGCGGTCGCCGCCAGATAAGCGTCTTTCACCGCGCCGAGTCGCGGCACCTTGTCCGCCAGGCATTCCGGCTCGTCAGAAATGGCGTCCGCTGTCGGGCGGGCATAAAACCCGTCCAGAAAATTTCGCAGGGCCAGATCAAACGACTCGTCGCGCGCCGCAAATTGCGCGACGGCGGCCAGAGTTTTGGGGATCATACCAAGCCCTCCGCAAACAAGCCTTCGACCAGAAATTGCGCCTTCACCGGGATTTGGCTCTTTGGATAATAGCCGGCCACAATGTCCATGACTGCGGCGGCTGAAGTCAGTTTCAAATGCCGGATGAGAAAGCGGATGTCGGCCACGTCATCGGCCTCGCCTTCGATCGCGCCAATGCGGGAGGCCATGCATTTCATCGCCAGCAGATATTCCGGCGTGGGCATCGTGAGACGCAAGTGGGGAAATTGTGGCAGACTGCCCTGAATGGTTTCGTGGCGGGTGGAAACAAATCCCTTGGCCGCGTCATTCAACCAGGTCTCGGGCAGATTGTTGCCGGCGGCAATCTCTCGCGCCGCTTCTCGAATCACCTGGGTCGGTTGAAAGATCGCATCCACATCCTTGGTGGACGGGCGGGCGGAAAAGGCCAGCACCATGACCGTGCCGCCGAACAAGCAGAGTTCCCCGGTGGTCTGGCGCCGCGCCAATTCATCCGAGAGCGCTTGCAAAGCTTTCAGAATCATCTCGCGAGTCAGTGTGTTTGTCGAACCAGACATCCCGGACAAGACGATAGGCAAAAACGCCCGTCAGGAAAGCCGGAAGTATTCACAACCACGAATGGACACGAATCAACGCGAACCCCGGAGCGCCGGTCTCCGACGCGGCGTACTCCATCGGACTCACTTTAACAGGGCGTTCATCACCTTTTGCCACTCGTCGCCATGGACTAACTCGAAAACAATTTTCCGTTCTGGGAATTCCAAACCCAACTCCGTCCAGCTCTTTTCCTCGGCAAGTTTGTTGCAAACTTTGAAGAACTGCTTTTTGTAATCTGTATCGTCGTTTTTCAGATGGATGCCCTTGGATTCAACGACGAAAACCTTGTCAAAGTCCGTTTTGTCGTCGGTGCTGATGCGGGAGACAATGAAGTCGGGATAAATCCCGTGCTTGCGCCAGCCTTGCAGGCGATAGTCCTGCCGCGACAGATTCCGATACCACCAAAGCAACTGCGCCTGCTTCTCAAAATACCACGCCACGCTGCGCTCTTCGCTGTTCAGCCCGTCTTCGGGCACTTGCTCGAACAAACTCAACTGCAAAGGCGAGTTGTCCTCCCGCACGAGTTTGCGCGTGCCTTTGCGCATGGAAATCTTGCTGGGCAGGCGATAGCCCGCGTCGTCTTTCAAGAGCAGGAAGCGAAGTTTCTTCGTGCCCACCAATTCACTGAAAACCTCCTCCGCGAGCCGGTTGCGCTCCGCATCGGCGCGCTTCACCAGCTCTTGAACGATGAACACAAAATTCTTCGCCACCAAATCCAATCCGTTCTTCCGCGTCAATGTGCCGATGACTTCTTTCACAACGTCGTGCGCGATCCACGGGTTCGGGATAATTTCCAGCAATTGCCGCGTGGCAAACACCGGGTCAACACCAGAGTCTTTGGCCGTGAGATACTGCCGCCCGCTTTCCTTGATCAGCCCGGATTTGGTGTCGCCGCTCAACGTCACGATGATTTCCGCGTCCTGCGACGGCGCGTCCGCCAGTTGCAAGTTCTTCTCCGCCGAAAAATCCGCCTGCGACCAATCTATCCGGCTCACGATGTCCGTCTCGTAACTCACCTCGCGCCATTGCGCACCCTGCTGAATCACAAACTTGGGCAGATAAATCTTCCCGGCGAACTTCTTGAATTTGTCGCGCAACTCAATCAATTCCTCGCCTTGGTCATCGTCATCCGGCGAATCCATCACGACCTGACCGGCCAGATCGCCCAGACCCTCGCGACCGAAACCTTCGCGCACCGCATCCACCAGCAGCTTGGCCTTTTGTCGGAAGCAGAAGACATAACTCTCATCCAGTACTCGGATTTTCGTTTTCCGCGCAAACGGCTGGCGCAGAATCCGCCCGACCAGTTGCGTGAGATTGTTCTTCGACGACGGATTGGTGAGGATCGTCAGCACATAGGCAAACGCGCAATCCCAGCCCTCCTGCAACGCCTGTTTCGTGATGATGTAACGGATCGGACAGTTCCGCGCGAACAGATTGATGCCCTCGATGTCGTCCTTCTCGCTCGACTTCACCGCGACTTCATCCGCTGGCACGCCGTATTCCTTCACGAGAAATTCCCGCACGTCCTCGGCGTGAATGAAGTTCCCGCCGCGCTGGTCTTTGCCCGTGCGCTCCACCTGCACCAGACAAATCGGGCGGATGTGATTCCCGCTGTTCGCCTCGTATTTGCGCGCCGCCGCTTCCAACGCCTCGCGTTTCTTGATGCTCGCCAGCATCGTGTCTTTCCAGCGCGTGCTCTCCTTGTTGTTGATGTGCAAATCCAGCTTGATCATGTCCTCGCGCTTCAAGTCCAGCCCCTTGATCTCCACCAGCACGTTGCTCGCTTCCGTGGGCGTGGCGGAAAGTTCCACGATTACGGAGGGATTCAATCCGCGCAACGTGTCCTGCGCCGTCTCGCTGTAAGCCTTGTGCCCTTCATCCAGAATGATGATCGGCGACAAAATCCGCAGCGTATTGCCAAGCGAAGTTTTTACCTGCCGTTGGAACAATCCCTTGCCATCGCCAAACGCGTCGAGGTTCGGAAATCGTTCCAGCAACTTCGCGTGACCGCGCGCGTCGTCATCCTTCGGAAAGAACGCCCCGAAACCGCCGCTGTCCTTGAACACTTTCAACGTCTCCTTGTTCTGCCGCGAGGCCGACGGCAGCATCAGCATCAGCACCACGAGATTTTCCGCCGCGTCGCCCGGCGTGAAGCGGTCGGTCTTTTCGCAAATCATCGTGCGCCCGCCGCTGGCAATGTCCAGCACCTGCCGATACGAATGATCGCGGTTGCGCAAATGCTCGATGGTCTGGCGGTAAATCTGCGTGGTCGGCACGACCCAGAGAATCAGCCCGGTCTGCTTCTTCCGGTAAATCCGGTTCACGAGATCAACCGTGTGCGCCGCCAGCAGCGTCTTGCCGCCGCCCGTCGGGATTTTCAGGCAGAAATTCGGCAGCGATTCACCGAGACCGTTCTTGCGCGAGCGATAATGTGTGCCGCCGATTTCCTCCCATGCTTTCAGCGGCACGTCCAGCGCCGCCTCCCTGCCTGCCGCCGCCACGACCTTTTCGTTTTTGTCGCGCCACGAATTTAACGCTTCGAGATACGCCTTCACCCGCTTGAGCGTGTTCTGCTGGTATTCTTTCAGTTCCATGACGTGTGATCCATTACCAAATTAGCTTCGCATTTTCTTTGGTAGGGACATCGCGCTGCGATGTCCCCGGCGGTAAAGCCGCCGGAATTTTGTGTCGAAGGATGAATCTAGCGCCCGCTTTACGGGCGCGGACAGCGCCGCGCGGCGTCCCTACCCAATTCGCCCAATTTGCTTTGTCGTCATGTGACGCATCGCATAGCTTCCCGTCATGGACGTTCCCGAAAGAAAGACATTGCCACACGACGTTCCATTGTGGGTTGACCCGCAGCGCGAAATCTATTTCATCACCATCAACTGCCGGGAACGATTTGACTATGGTAGGGACAGCGCGCTGCGCTGTCCGGACGCCGCAGCGCAGCGTCCCTACCCGGAACTGGGAAATGGCAATCAACTCGCCGCGCCGGAAATTTCCGTTCGTTTGTTCGAGACTGTCCGCCATCGGCAGGAAAGATTCTTGTGGTGGCCGCATCTGTTTCTGCTGATGCCGGATCATTTGCACGCGCTGATTTCCTTTCCGCCTTCCAACAAAACCATCCAAGGCGTCATCAGCAAATGGAAGGAATGGACGGCAAAAGAAATCGGCATCGGCTGGCAACGCGATTTTTTTGAACATCGCTTGCGGCACGACGAGAGCCGGCGGCAAAAGGCCGATTACATTTTGGAAAATCCGGTTCGGAAACAATTTGTCGCTCGCCCCGAAGAGTGGCCGTTCGTTTATTTCGCGGATGGCGAGCGGTCGCAATTTTCGTGGTAGGGACAGCGCGCTGCGCTGTCCCCGCCCGCGCAGCAGCGGGCGGAACACATCCGTCATCCCCCGCGTCCCGTGCGAATCGTTGCGCCGCTGGACGCGGCGCTGACGGCGCAGCGCGCCGTCCCTACCAATGATTGTGGTATTCACTGCGCGAGCTTGTAGATTTCAAACGGCAACTGCGCGAAGTCTATCCGCAGTTCGTCCAGTTGCTCCTGATCCAGATACTTTGTCGGCGCGAAGACGAGCCGCCGCTTGGTTTTGATTTTGCCGAGCGCCTCGGCGCGCTCCAGCGTGAGCGCGGTCTTTTTCAGGTAATCCAAATCCGGCTGGTAAAGGAGATAAACCTCGTGCGACTTGGATTCGCCGACGAAACTCCGCTTCTCGTTCAGCTTGCGCTCGTCGAACTCCTCGCCGGTGGCGGTGTAGAAAACGTAGCGCGCCAGTTCGAGATAACTCGGCAGATTTTTGCCGTCCAGAATGCTGTCCAGTTCAATCGCCTTGCCCAGCTCGAAATAACTGAACGTGCCGCCCAGCCCCTGCTTCAAAGTCTCGTCACTCGCGCCCTTCACGCCTTTGATGACGCGGCGCACGCGCTCCGCCGTGATGCTGTCCGCGTAATCTTCGCACTCGACGAGGATGAACTTGCGATTGCCGCCGTCTTCTTTGTTCAACGCGAGAACGGCGTGGGCCGTCGTGCCTGAGCCGCCGAAGGAGTCGAGAACGAGATCATTTTTGGAACTACCCAATCTGAGAATCTCCTTTATTAGCTCAGTCGGCTTTGGGGTGTCGAACGCTTGTTGGCTCCCGAGGATTGAAACGATTTCATCGGTGGCCGTGTTAGTGAATGGGGCTGAATCCCAAAGCGTTGAAACCGCTGTGCCTTCTTTCACGTCACATAGAAATCGCTTCAGTTTTGGACGCCCGTCTCCACTCGTTCCAAAGAAGACCTCATCAGCTTCCAAGAGGGCGAGCATCTTTTCTTGGCTGAACCTCCAGTTGCCGTCCTGCCCCGGCCAATGTTTTTCGCCTGTCTTGGGATTTGTGACCGCATACCGGAGCGACTCTACGTAACGACCGCCTTTTACGTTCGCCATCAAATCACCAGGCGTCCACGGACCCTTCGGATGGTTGTCTGGATTTTTATACCGAGCGAGTTGTTCGTCCGTTCGTGGCCGCAAATACAGATTCATGTGAGAAATTGAACGTGCATAGGCGACAATGTATTCGTGAACAGCGCCGAGCGGTTTATCGTTTGGTGGCCCGCTTCGCTTTTTCCAGATTATTGTTTCGACGAAATTGTCTTCACCAAACACCTCATCGCTCAACGCCCGAAATCGGTGCAATTCGTTGTCATCAAGTGAGACGAACATCACCCCGTCTTCCCGCAAGAGTTCTTTCAGCAGCTTCAATCGCGGCATCATCATGCACAGCCATTTGTCATGGCGCGTGAGGTCTTCGCGATCCACGGTTTTGCCGAGCCATTCCTGCATCATCGGCGAATTGACGTTGTCGTTGTAAGCCCAGCCTTCGTTGCCGGTGTTGTAGGGTGGGTCAATGTAGATGCACTTCACCTTGCCCGCGTAGGTGGGCAGCAGCGCCTTCAACGCCTTCAAGTTGTCGCCGTGAATGATGAGGTTGTCGTCCAGCCGCACCTTGTCCGTGAGGCTCTTGTCCTTCTTCGGCACGAGTTCGTGATACTTGACCGAGAGATGGTAATTCTGGACGAGCGCTTTCCCTTTGAAATCGAGTGTGGCCATTGGTCGCCGTGGTTGCTCGCGCAACAAAGGCGACGGGAAATCTGAATACAGCAGGGGCGCGAACTCAACGCGCCCTGCCTCGAGGCACCGCTAAGCGCCTGTCACAAGAAGCGCGCCAAGCCGCGCCCGATTGGGCGCGTGCTCGGTCGGTTCTTGTGACGGGCTTGGAAAATTAGCGGTTTTCGAGGCAGCCCGTAGCCGAAGCTACGCAAATGGTTTGGTAAAAAGTTTCTGGTCGTTTTGTATTTTTCGGACCGGACGAGTGTGCGGGGAAAAATTTGCAGCGTCAATTTTCGGTTTTCCAGAAGATGATTGTTGCAGTCATCGTGGCCACCATTTCACGCTTTTTGCATCAGGATCTGGATGGGGTGCGGTTGCCTTCCACCCAACGCACGGTCAGGGTGGGAACGGCCTGGAACGGGCATCCGGGCGATGGTGCAGCCCCGTTCGCAGACGTAATGACCAGTCCGGCCGGAGGAATGACTTTTCTCGTCTCCTGCCGCCGGACAATTCCGGTGGAGCTGCCGGCCGGGCGCGGCGGCGGGTCAGCGCAACTCGAATTCGGCGACGAGGGGCAGATGGTCGGATGCTTCGGAGCGTGGCAGCCAGATCTTGAGCGGCTTGAGCGTCGGTGGTGGCGTGTACCAGATGTAATCAATGCGGCGGTCGGGCTTGTGGGCCGGGAAGCTGAATCCATGGCCGGCCCCGATGGCGGCCCAGGTGTCCTGGAGAATCGTGCGCAACCGCTCGTACACCCGGCCGGCGGGAAGATTGTTGAAATCGCCGCATAAAATGATGGGGGTGGCCGCGTGGCGCCGCACCTGCGCCTCGATTTCCGCCACGTTCCGCCAGCGTTCGCTGTCGTCCGCGCGGTAATCAATGTGTGTGTTCATGAACACCAACGGGCGTCCCTGTACATCGAGCTCAAGTTCCAGCAGCCCGCGCTGTTCGCCGGGGCGGAGCATCTGGTAGTGATGATTGGTCCAGCGCTTGATGGGGAAGCGGCTCAACACCGCGTTGCCATATTCGCCGTCTTGAAAGTAAAAATTGTTGCTAAACACGCCGGTCAACCCCGTTTGCGCGGCGAGTTCCGCGGTCAAATCCCGCCCCGCGGTGCGGCGCACGCCTTTGTCCACCTCCTGCAACGCCACCAGATCGGCCCCCTGTTGTTTGATCAATTCCGCAATGCGCGCCGTATCCACTTTGCCGTCCAGTCCTTCGGCATGATGGATGTTGTAGGTCATCACGCGAAACGTGATGGGGGCGGCGGGAGGTGTTTGCGCGCAGCCGGGCAGCCACGCCAGTGCCGCGAGGCCCAGGCAGCCGAGGGTCGCGACGTGCCGCCAGGGAAATCGTGAGGACTTGCGTGGGCGAACGGGGGATGAGGGCTTGGGCATGTGATCAGGTTGCGTGTGAATTCCGGGCCATGGTCGGGCCGACAGCCTATGAATTACCGGCCCGCGCCGGGCAGGTCAAACCGTTTTGCTCATCGGCGAGCCGTTCGTGCAGCCGGAGATTGATGATTGGCGGCCTGGCTGGCATGCTGCCGCACCATGAATTGTCTCGTCACCGCCGGCCCCACCTTCGAGCCGCTCGATCAGGTTCGCCGCCTGACCAACTTTTCCACCGGGCGACTGGGCGTGGAGCTGGCGAATTTTCTGACGGATCGCGGCCATGCCGTCACCCTGTTCTGCTCCGAATCGGCCACGTATCCCGGCGCGCGGCGGGCCCGGCAGGTGGTGACGTTTTCGACGACGCGCGATCTGGAACGGCAATTGGCCGCGGTCAGCGGCGAAAATCCGGGAGGGGTCTTCCATGCGGCCGCGGTGAGCGATTTTGCATTTGGCAGGATCTGGGCGCGCACGCCGGCAGGCGAGCTGACGGAACTTCGGTCGGGCAAAATTTCCACGCGCCAGGGCGCATTGCTGGCCGAGCTGGTGCCCACCCCAAAGCTCCTGCCCCATTTGCGGGCGTGGTTTCCCACGGCGAAATTGGTGGGCTGGAAATTCGAGGTGGAAGGTGATCGCGCGCGGGTGTTGCGCGTGGCGGAGGCGCAATGTCGCGAGAGCCGCACGGATGCCTGTGTCGTGAACGGCCCGGGGTTTGGCGCAGGGTTTGGGTTGATCAGCCAGGCCGGGGACTGGGTGGAACTGGCGACGCGCGAGGCCCTGTTCGCGGCCCTGGCGCAAGGGCTGGATTCCTGACAACGGCATGCGCCCGCAGTTCCGCTTCGGGTTTCGCGCCGTTTGGTTTGCGGCGGAATTGTTACTGTTCTTTCTCGCATATTTCTGGCGTGGATGGCGGACGGCGGGGCGGCTGAGTGCGGCGGAGCGATCCCGGTGGCTGCAGTGGTGTTGCCGCCGCACCCTGCGAGTTTTTTCGGTGCAGATCACGTGCATCGGCACGCCACCGTCCGCGGGTTTGCTGGTGTGCAATCATTTGAGTTACGTGGATGTCCTGGTGCTGAGCGCGTTGACGCCCGCGGTGTTCATTGCCCAGGCCGGGGTGCGCCACTGGCCGGTGTTCGGCTGGTGTGCGCGACTGGCCGGCACGTTGTTTGTGGATCGCGCCCGGCGCGGCGACGTGTACCGGGTGAATTCCTTGATTGCCGCGGCCCTGGCCGGCGGCGAGGTGGTGGTGCTGTTCCCGGAGGGCACGAGTTGGAACGGGCGGGAAGTGTTGCCGTTCAAACCGGCGTTGCTCGAACCGGCCGTGACGCGCGGGCAGCCGCCTGGAATTGGCCACCTCAGTTATGCATTGTCCGACGGTGACGCGAGCGAGGAGGTCTGCTTTTGGGGCGATGTTCGCTTTCTGCCGCACCTGATGCGCTTGATGACGAAACGACAGATTCAGGCGCGCGCGCGGTTTGCGTCCGTGACAAATCCCGCCCCTGACCGCAAAAGTTTGGCGCGCCAGCTTCACGCTGCCGTGGTGGCCCTGGGTCGCGAGGGTTGAATAAATCCGGTTGCCGGGCAGTCGGTAAATTAGTTTTGAACCTGGCGCCTCGTTTGGTAGCCTCAACCGGAATTGAAGATATGAAAAAGACGGGTGGAAAAATTTTTGCGGGGGTTTGCGGCGCAGGGCTCCTGGCGCTTGCCCTAACCACAACCAGTGTGGCCCAGGACCAGGAGGACCTTAAATTGAAATTCCCGGCCCCCACCTTGAAGGGGACGCCGGATGAATTGCCGACCGGGAGCAACATCGAGCCCAATTCGGATCAACCGCCCGCCCCGCTCAAGGTGGCCAAAGGCACGGTGAACGTGGCGCTGGGCAAGGAGGTCACGAGCAGTGTGCGGCCGTTCACCGGCGAATTAAGCCAGCTGACCGACGGGAAGAAGGAGGCGTTCGATTACGACACGATCGAGATGCGCAAGGGCACGCAATGGGTGCAGGTGGACCTGGGCAAGCCCTACAAGATCGAAGCCATTGCCATGTGGCACGACCACCGGTACATCCAGGTGGAGCATGACGTCATCCTGCAGGTATCCAATGATCCGGAATTCAAAACCGGCGTGACCACGTTGTTCAACAATGACACGGACAATTCCTCCGGGCTGGGCGTGGGCGCGGATCGGGAATACTTTGAGCGCCATTACGGCAAGGTGGTGGAGGCCAAGGGCGTCACAGCGCGTTACGTGCGCGGTTATACCCGGGGCAGCCATCTGAGTCCGTTGAACTGCTGGCAGGAAATTGAAGTTTACGCCGTCCCGAATCAATGAAGCCATGGAGCGTCCTGGCTTTGCTGTTGGCAGTAGCTGGAGCGCTCGGGCTGCGTACGGCCGGGCTGGGCAACCGCCCGCTGCACAACGATGAGGCGATCAACGCCACCAAGCTCGCCGACCTCTATGAGTTGGGGGCGTACAAATACGATCCTCATGAGTTTCACGGTCCGACGGTGTATTATTTTTCCCTGCCCTTCATTGCGCTGAGCCGGGGCGATCGTTCCGGCGCGGCGGAAATTTCCTTCACGACGACGAATGCGGTGCCGCGTGCCGGGAGGAAGCTGACGCCGGGGGAGGAGGCCGGTGCCGCCCGGGGGGAGGCAGGATTTACCGACGCGCAATTGCGGCTGGTCACGGTCGGATTTGGCGTGGCCCTGCTGCTGGTGTTGCCGTTGCTGCGCGACGGACTGGGGGATGTGGCCATGGTATGGGCGGCGCTGTTTTTTGCGGTGTCCCCGGCGTTTGTTTTTTACAGCCGCTACTTCATTCATGAGATGTTGCTGGTGTTTTTTACGCTGGCGACCCTGGCCGCCGGCTGGCGCTATTGGCGGACTCGCGGGGTGCTGTGGGCCGGCTCAACCGGAGTGGGGCTGGGCTTGATGGCGGCCACCAAGGAAACCTTTGTGCTGACGGTGGCGGCGCTGGTTTTCGCGCTCGCGGCCACTGGCGGCTGGAATGGATGGCGCCGCCGGCGCAGCGGCCTGCCAAAGGATGATCTCGGTGGCGACAAATCCGGACGAGCCGGGTGGAGGGGGCGCATCCCCACCGGGCATCTGGTGTTCGCGGGCGCGCTGGCGGGAGTGGTTTGGCTGCTTTTTTTCACGTCGTTTTTCACCAATCGCGCCGGGCTCTGGGATTCATTGCGCACCTATCAAATCTGGGGACAACGCGCCGGCGGCGCTTCACCGCACATCCAGCCCTGGTGGTTTTACTTCGAACGCCTGCTTTGGTTTCATCCCGCCAAAAGCCCGCCCTGGACGGAGGCGGGGCTGTTGCTCCTGGCGTTGGTGGGAATGGCGGCGGGGTTTTGCGGCAATCTTGCGCGAGTGGCTTCGCCGCTGCTGGTGCGGTTTCTCAGCTTTTTCACCGGCGCGCTGATGCTGATTTACACCGTGATCGGCTACAAGACGCCGTGGTGTGCGCTGAACTTCTGGCTGGGGGTGATCCTGCTGGCCGGTCTGGGGGCGAGTGCGTTGCTTTATTCCCTGCGCGGCCTGATCAACCGCGTGATGATGAATTTGCTGCTTGGCGCGGTCACCCTGCACCTGGGCGTGCAGGCGTGGCTGTTGACGCACCCGTTCACCGCCGATCGGCGCAATCCCTACACTTACGCGCAAACGTCGCCGCACGAGCGGGCGCTCGTCGCGCGGCTCAAGGCGCTGGCGCGTGTCGCCCCGGACGGGCCGGCGCTGATGATGAAAGTGATTTCACCGGAAAGTTACTGGCCGCTGCCGTGGGATCTGCGCGGCTTCAAGCACGTCGGCTGGTACGAGGAATTGCCGGAGGACCCCTACGCTCCCGTGGTGGTTTGCGCCAGCCGGCTGGGGGCGGCGCTCGACGAAAAATCGGGCAAGCGCTGGATCATGACCGGCCTGTACGAATTGCGTCCCAATTACTTTTTGGAGCTGTATGTGGAACGCGGCTTATGGGAGAAATTCGTCGCCACCCTGCCGCGGGAGGCGGATTGACGGAATCGTGACCGCTCCTGCCACTGACGCGGCCCGGCGCCGCCACCGCAAAGCCATTCTCATGCTGCTGGTGGCGACGCTGTTCTGGGGCATCAGTTTTCCCACCGTCAAGGCGCTGGCGCTGGAACAGGCGCGGTTGGTGCCCGGCGTGAGCACCTGGTTTTATGCGTTGACGGTTGCGGTGTATCGGTTCGCGCTGGCCGGGCTGCTGCTGGCCGGGTTGCTGCAGCGGCGGCTTGGCCGGCTCACGCGTCTGGAGGTGGAACAGGGATGCTGGCTCGCGGTGTTTGGCGGCGGGGGCATTTTGTTTCAAATGGATGGCTTGTCGCACACGGACGCCTCCGTTTCGGCATTTCTGACCGAGTTGTATGCGGCGTTCATTCCCATCTGGGTGGCCGTCACCCGGCGCCGCTGGCCGGCTTTTCCAGTGGTGCTCAGTGTCGGCCTGGTGCTGGCCGGTCTGGCCATTCTGTCGGGGCTCGACTGGCGCTCCTTCCACCTGGGACGCGGCGAGATGGAAACCCTCATTGGCTCGTTCTTTTTTGGGGGGCAGATTCTATTGTTGGAGCAGCCCCGGTACGCGCGCAACGATCCCCTGCGGTTCTCGGTGATCATGTTTTTGGCGCTGGCCCTGTTGTGTGTGCCGGGAGTCTGGCTGACGATGCCAAACGTGGCGGCTGTTTGGGGCGTGTTTGCTTCCCCGCCCGCCGCGGGCTTTTTGGCGGTGCTGGTCTTTGTCTGCACGCTGGGCGGATACTTGTTCATGAACCGGTGGCAGCCGGACGTCACCGCGACGGAAGCCGGCCTGATCTACTGTCTTGAACCGGTGGTCGCGAGCGCCCTGGCGCTGTTTCTGCCGGGCTGGTTTTCCGTCTGGTCGGGGGTGGATTACGCGAACGAAGCCCTGACGATGCGATTGCTGCTCGGCGGTGGTCTGGTGACGGCCGCCAACATGGTGTTGCAGAAACGTGGCGGGCACGACCTTCCGACGCCACCGCCAGATGCGCGTTAATTGCGCTTTGACATTGCGGCGGCGGCGGACTATTTCCCCCCGCATGAAACGACGCCTCTGGGGGCCGGCAGTCGGCCTGGTGTTGCTGTTGGGGCCGGTTGCTGCTCCGGGTGAAACATTTCGGATTGCGGCTTACAATCTGGAGAATTATCTCGATCAACCAACGGAATCGCGCCGCCATGCCAAATCGGAAGCCGCCAAGGCCAAGATCCGGGAAACCATCCTCGCCATGCGTCCGGACGTCATGGCCTTTGAGGAAATGGGGCAGTTGAGCGCGCTGCAGGAATTGCAGCGCTCCCTCAAGCAGGCCGGGCTTGACCTGCCGCATTATGAATACGTTCAGGGTTTCGACACCAACATCCACGTGGGCGTGCTGAGCCGTTTTCCCATTGTGGCGCGCCGTTCGCACACCAATGCCAGTTTTCTGCTGAGCGGAAAACGCTTTCAGGTCAGCCGCGGGTTTACGGACGTAACCATTCAAGTGAACGACCGGTACCGCTTTGTGCTGCTGGGCGCGCATTTGAAATCGCGCCGCCCCATTCCCGAGGCGGACGAGGCGGAGATGCGCCACACGGAGGCGCGGCTGTTACGCGAAATTGTGGACCGGTATCTCGCGCAGGACCCGGAACTGAACCTGGTGGTGGTGGGGGATTTGAATGACAACTACAACTCGCGCGCCGTCAAGACGGTGATGGGCACCGGCAAAAACAGGCTTCTGGATACGCGCCCCGCCGAACGGAACGGGGATGACCTTCCCAATCCCACCAATCCCCGCTATTTCCCCCGCAACGTCACCTGGACGCACTATTACGGCGTCGAGGACAGTTACTCGCGTTTGGACTACCTGTTGCTCAGTCCCGGCATGGCGAGGGAATGGGTGAAAGCCGGGACCTACATCCCCACCGTTCCCAACTGGGGCCAGGGTTCGGATCACCGGCCAATTTTGGCGACGTTTGATCCCGGGCGGGAATGATCCCGCGCCTTGTCCGTCAGCAGATGCGCGGCAGCAGCTCGCCACTGGGCATGTCCAAAATCCGGTTCACGCCGATGGCACTGCGGCGGATCACCTGCGGCCGGGCGCTGCTGGTGACGCGGCCAATGCACGCCGCGCCGGCACTGACCGCGTGACGTTGCAAAATTTCCAATGTCCGGGCGGCCGCGGCGTTTTCGACAAACGCGACGAACCGGCCCTCATTGGCGACATGGAGGGGGTCGAATCCCAGCAATTCGCAGGCGGCATGAACTTCCTCACGGATCGGAATGGCCGGCTGGTCAATGGTGATTTCCACCCCGGCGGCCATGGCGATCTCATTCAAGGCGCTGGCCAGTCCGCCGCGCGTCAGGTCACGCAAACAATGCACGACAATCCCCGCCTCCAACAGGGCCCGGACCGGCAGCCACAGCGGTGCGGAATCGCTCTCGATGGGGCTCTTGAACTCCAGCCCCTCGCGCACCGCCATGATGGCCATGCCGTGACGTCCCAGATCGCCGCTCACGATCACCGCGTCCCCGGGACGCACGCGGTGCGGGGCGACTTCGAGCGGATGTTCCAGGACCCCGATTCCGGTGGTGTTGATGTAAATATCGTCACCGCGCCCCCGGTCCACCACCTTGGTGTCGCCGGTGATAATCTGCACCTGACAGGACTGCGCCGCCTGTCGCATGGAGGCCACCACGCGCCGCAGCGTCTCCAGGGCGAGCCCCTCCTCGAGAATGAATCCGCAGCTCAGATACAATGGCCGCGCCCCACTCATTGCCAGGTCGTTGATGGTTCCGTGGATGGCCATGGACCCGATGTCGCCGCCGGGGAAAAACAGGGGGCGCACCACGTAGGAATCAGTGGTCATCGCCAGGCGGCCGGCGGGTGGAGCAAATACGGCCGCATCGTGGCGCGCCTCCAGAACGGGGTTGCGAAAGGCCGGCTCGAACACGTTTTCAAGCAGGTCATGCATCAATCGGCCACCCCCTCCGTGCGCCATCAACACCTGCGCCTGCGGTTGCCGCGGGAGCGGGCAACTTCCGGTTGGCTGGGCGACGGGCGGTTTCATAATCCGGATTCCGGGGTTGACGGACGCCGATAGCGATAGTACGCCGCACAAGCCCCCTCACTGGAAACCATTGTGGCCCCCAAGGGATGCTCAGGGGTGCAACGGCTGCCAAATGCGGGGCACTCCCCGGGTTTTTTCAGGCCCTGCAACACCAAACCCGCCAGACATTCGGCCGGTTCCTGCGCCGGGCGGGTGGACCTTCCAAACTTTTGCTCCGCATCGAACGCCGCATACGCCTCGGCCAGCCCCAGGCCGCTGCGGGGAATTTCACCCAGTCCCCGCCATTTACGCGGCACAATCCGAAAGACCTGGCGGATCAAGGCCTGGGCCGGCACGTTGCCCGCGCGGCGCACCGAGCGGGCGTATTGGTTCTCCACCTCGGCACGGCCGGATTCCAACTGTCGCACCGCCATCAGGATCCCCTGCAGCAGGTCCAACGGCTCGAAGCCGGTCACCACCATGGGCACGTGATACTTGGCTGCCAGAGGCGGATATTCTTCATAACCCATCACCGCGCAGACGTGGCCCGCCGCAAGAAACGCTTGCACGCGACACTCCGGTGCGGACATCAACGCCTCGATGGCGGGCGGCACGAGCACATGGGAGACGAGCATGGAAAAATTGTTCAGCTGCTGCCGGGCCGCTTGCAAAACGGCCAGGGCCGTCGCGGGGGCCGTGGTTTCAAAACCCACGCCGAAAAAAACGACCTCCCTGGTGGGATGCTGCCGGGCGAGTTTCACTGCGTCCAGGGGCGAATAAACCACCCGCACGTCACCGCCCGCCGCGCGCACCGACAACAAATCCGTCGTGCTGCCCGGCACCCGCAACATGTCACCGAAAGAGGTGAAAATGACTTCCGGTCGGGCGGCAATTTCGAGGGCCGCATCAATGATTTCCAGCGGGGTGACGCACACCGGGCATCCCGGTCCATGAATGAGGGTGATCTGCCCGGGAAGCAGCTCGTCAATGCCGAACTTGACGATGGCGTGGGTTTGGCCGCCGCACACTTCCATGATTGTCCAGGGGCGCGTGGTCAGGCGCCGGATCTCGCGCGCAAATTTTTGCGCCAGGGCGGCGTCCCGGTACTCGTCCAGAAATTTCATGACCGGTCCTCCCGCAGTTCCGCCAGCTCGTCCATCCGGCGCAGATACGCGAAGACCTGCTGTGCCTCGTGTTCATCCACCTTGCTCAACGCAAAGCCCACATGCACGATCACGTAATCGCCCACCTGCACCTCCGGCACACAGGCCAGGCTCACGTCCTTGCTGATCCCGCCAAAATTCACCCGCCCCATCCGGGTGAGCGGGTCCGCCCCCGAAATGCTCTCCACTTTTCCTGGAATCGCCAGACACATGTCAAGCCTCCAAGGTTTGCCGTACCGGGGCCAATCCGGCGCGACCGCAGCAACGCGCCGCCGGGCGCCAGTCCGTCTCCGCGGCTGCTGTCCGCCACCACCGTCGCGCCGCGACGACCTGCCCCAGCGCAACGCCCCCGTCGTTCGGCGGCACGCGCTGGTGCCAATACGGCTGCCAGCCCCCGGCCCGCAACCGTTGGACCGTCCGCTCGAGAAGATAGCGGTTTTGAAAGCAGCCACCGCTCAGCAAAACGGACGGGGCCGCAACGTGCCTGGCCACGGTGACAATGGCCTCCGCCAGCGTGTTATGAAACCTCGCCGCGATCTGTCCGGTCGGCGTTGCGCGCTTCACATCCGCGAGCAGCGCGAGAATCAGCGGGGCCCAGTCCAACACCAGCATCTGCCCGTCGTTGCGCAGCGCCAGTTCGTAGGCGTCGTCCGTGGTGACTCCCGCGAGCGCAAACTCGAGTTCCATTGCCGCCTGGCCTTCGAAATGGGAGACCTGGCGCAGATCGGTCAACGCGGCCACCGCATCGAACAGCCGTCCCACACTGGAGGTTGGCGGACAATTCAATCCCCGCCGCAGCAAGGTCTGGAGCACGGCCCGTTCGGCGGGGGCGAATCCCCAGTCCCGTTCGTGCCGGAACGCTGCGGCTGCCCCGGTGGGTTCGTCGGCCAGGACCTGGAGCAGGCCCAAGGCGGCCCGGCGGGGTTCGCGCACGGCCGCCTCGCCGCCCGGGAGCGGAAACGGCCGCCAGTGTGCCACGCGGCGGACGGCGGCATCCGTGACGTGGAAGAATTCACCGCCCCAGATCGTGCCGTCATCGCCATAACCGGTGCCGTCCCAGGCGACCCCGAGCGCGGGCGGTGCAACTTCGTTTTCCGCCAGGCAACTCAAAACGTGCGCCACATGGTGTTGTACGCCAATCAAGCGGGGGGAGCGCCGGCCGGTTGCTGAAGGCGCGGCCGCCGGGGTGCGGGGGGCCGCTGCCACTGTCCGCGCCCAATTCGTGGAGAGGTAATCCGGGTGACAATCCGTGGCAATGAGGGACGGCGTCGTTTCATAAAGGCGCGGCAAGTCAACGGTCGCGCGGCGAAAGGCGCGGTCGGCCGCTTCGGTCTCCAAATCGCCGAGATGCTGGCTGATAAACACCTGGTCGTCCACGGCCAGGGCCACTGCGCTTTTCAGATGCGCGCCCACAGCCAAAATGGCGGGAGCTTCCACGCCGCAGGCGGGCAGGGGGATGGGCAGCGGTGCATACCCGCGCGCCCGACGCAGCACCAGTTCCCGCCCCAGCATCACGCGCACGACGGAATCATCGACGTGCCGGATGATCGGGCGGTTGTGCACCAGAAACACGTCGGCCACCTCGCGCAACCGTTCCCGCGCCTCCAGCTCGTCGGTGCAGATGGGTTCGTCGCTCAAGTTGCCGCTGGTGGCGACGATTGGAAACTGCAGTTCCGCGAGCAACAGGTGATGCAAGGGATTGGAGGGCAGCATGACGCCGAGGTCCGGGTTGCCCGGGGCCACGGCCGCGGCCCACGTCGCGCCGGCCGTCGGGCGGCGGCGCAATAGAACGATGGGCGCTGCGGAGGAAGCCAGCAAGCGCGCCTCCAGCGGGGAGACGACGCAAACTTGCTTGACCCGGTTCAGGTCGGGAAACAGCAGTGCCAGCGGTTTTGCCTCACGCTGCTTGCGGGCGCGCAGCCGGCGCACCGCCGCCTCGTTCCGCGCGTCCACCAGGAGGTGGAAGCCGCCGATGCCTTTCGCGGCGACGATGTGTCCGCAGCGGATCACGTGGGCCGCCGCCAGGAGCGCCTCGTGACCCCGCGCCAGCGGGCGGGGCGGCTCATCGCGCCGGCGCGGACCGCTGCCGGTGTCCCCGGGCCACAGCTCGAGCTGCGGGCCACATTGGGGACAGGCGTTGGGTTGCGCATGGAAGCGCCGGTGGGCCGGGTCGTCATACTCGTGCTGGCACTCCGGGCACATGCGGAAGGATTTCATCGTCGTGTGCGCACGATCGTAGGGCAGTGCTTCGATGATGCTGAAGCGCGGACCGCAGTGGGTGCAATTGGTGAATGGGTAGAGGTAACGCCGGTTGGTTGGATCAAAAATTTCACGCTGACACTCCGGGCACGTCGCCAAATCCGGCAGCACCAGGGTGATTTTGCGGCCGCGCGAACTGCTTTCGCGAATGATAAAATCCGTGTAGCCGACGGGATCAAGCCAGGAGGTCTCGCAACTTTGGATGTGGCTGTGGGGCGGCGGTGCCGCGGTGAGGCGCAGGAGAAACTGCTCCAGTTCCGGGCGCGAACCTTCCACCTCGATGCAGACGCCCTGCGGCGAGTTGTTGATCCAGCCCCGCAGGTCCAGTTCCCCGGCGAGCCGGTAAACATGGGGTCTGAACCCCACGCCTTGCACTGCGCCACGAATGACCAGCCGCAGGCGCGCACACGGTGCAGCAGATGGACAAGATGTCAGGCTCATGGTTCAACGGTCGGGATGCCCCCGACATGCTGAATGTGCGCTGAATGCCGGACGGCCGCCCGCCGCCAATTGGCAATCCCTGCCCATGAATTGTCAAGGAACGCAAAGCGAAACCGGCCGTGGCGCAGTAACTTGTTGCGGATTGAGATGCATGAAGTGGCACTCATGACGGAAGCGGTCCGGCTGGCGGTGGAGGCCGCGCGCGCGGCCGGCGCACAACGGGTGACGGCCCTGCGATTGCGCGTCGGCGCCCTGAGCGGGGCGGCACCGGAGGCGATGGAGTTTGCCTGGGATGTGGTCCGGCGCGGCACGCTGCTGGCAGATGCCCGATTGGAGATTGAGCGGGTGCCTGCGGTCGGCTGGTGTCCGAGCTGCCGGGTGGAATTTGACACGACCGGATGCTGGAGTGAGTGCCCGCGCTGTCAGGAGCCGGCTGGGGAACTGCGGCGGGGCAGGGAACTGGAGATTGCCTCGATGGAGCTGGAATAAGTCCGGGAGGCGGACAAGAAAACGATGGAGGAATTATGTGCAAAGAATGCGGCTGTGAATCAGGAGCCGGGGGCGCGGTTGCCGGCGTGGGCGAACCTCGTCATCCGCACGGTGCGGATCCTGCCCACCCACCGGGCCCGCGGCAGCGCGCAGACAGGGCGGACGCGACACTGGCGACGCTTGAGCTGAACCGTCCATTGTTGGAAAAGAACGACCGGTTGGCGGAGCGGAATCGCGGCTTTTTCAAGGCCAAAAAGTTGCTCGTGCTGAACCTGGTTTCCGCACCCGGTTCGGGCAAGACGGCGTTGATCCGGGAAACGGCGCTCCGCTTGCGGGGCAGACTGCGCGTGGGCGTCATTGTAGGGGATCTGGCCACGGACAATGACGCAGCCCGGCTGCGCACCGCGGAAATTCCGGTGGTGCAGGTCACCACGGGAACGGTTTGTCATCTGGATGCGGAAATGGTGGCGCAGGCGGCCTCCCAGCTGAATCTCGATGCGCTGGACGTGCTGTTCATTGAGAACGTCGGCAATCTGGTCTGCCCGGCCGATTTTGACCTGGGCGAGGATTTGCGGGTGGTTTTGCTGGCGACTCCCGAAGGCGAGGACAAACCGCTCAAATATCCGCCCCTGTTCCATTCCGCCCACGTAGTGCTGGTGACCAAAAGCGACCTGGCCGCGGCGGTTGAATTTGACCGGGGCCAGGCGCTGGCGAATCTGAAGCGGATCAGTCATCACGCGGAAATTTTCGAGCTGTCCGCCCGGACCGGAGACGGGATGGCCGCCTGGCTGACGTTCCTGGAGCAGGCGCGGGCGCGGAGCTGAAGCTGCGGCAGGAGAGCTGAACTCCGGGTTGCGGCCGGGCCGGAGAAACGCTTGTTTGTGGGCGGCGCAGGAACGCGGTTCCCTATAAAGCAGACCACATTTTATAGTGGTTCATTTCAAGCGTTGCATTAGTCTGGCGCCACCATGAAAAAACTCGGTGTCGGGTGTGCGATCGTCGGAGGGCTCGGCTTCATTGTCCTGGTGCTCGTCCTGATGGCCGGAGCCGGTTACAACGGACTGGTCAAACGCTCGCAAAAGGTGGATGCCGAGTGGGCGCAGGTCCAGAATGTTTACCAGCGTCGCGCGGATTTGATTCCCAACCTGGTGGCCACGGTTGCGGGCGCCGCCAACTTTGAAAAGTCCACCCTCACGGCGGTGACCGAAGCGCGTGCGTCCATCGGCCAGCTCAAGGTGGACGCCCACACTGCACCCACCGATGCCGCCAAGCTGGAGGCGTTCGATCGTGCGCAGCATCAGCTCGGCGCGGCGCTGGCCCGCCTGCTGGTCGTGGTGGAACGCTATCCGGAACTGCAGGCGACGGCCGGTTTCCAGGACTTGCAGGCGCAGCTCGAGGGGACGGAGAACCGCATTGCGGTGGCGCGCCGCGATTTCAATCTGGCGGTTCAGGATTACAACACGGCGATCAAATCGTTCCCCGCCTTGTTCTATGCCGGCGCGTTCGGCTTCAGTCCCAAACCCTATTTCAGCGCCTCACCGGGCGCGGAAACGCCGCCCCAGGTGCAGTTCGACCCGGGAGGCGCTGCGACCAAACGGCCCTGAGGCCATGCGGCGCGCGCTCCTGCTCCTTGCGCTGTTGTTCGGCGTTGCGGGCCTGGTTGCCGAGGTGGTTCCACCGGCCCCGCAACGTTACTTCAACGACTACGCGCAAGTCGTCCCGCCGGAAATCGCGGAACAACTCAACCGAACATTGGAGGACTTCGAACGGGAAACTTCGGATCAGATCGTGGTGGCCATCTTTCCCGAAATGCAGTCGGATTCCTCCGTTGAGGATTATACGGTGCGCGTTGCCCGGGCGTGGCAAGTGGGGCAGCAGGATCGCAATAACGGCGCGGTGCTGTTCGTGTTCCTCCGGGACCGGAAGCTGTATATCCAGGTGGGCTACGGGCTGGAGGGCCGGCTGCCGGACGCGCTCTGCAAACGGATCATTGAGACGGAGATCAAACCCCGCTTCAAGGCCGATGACTACAGCGGCGGTCTGACGGCCGGCGTGCGATCACTCCTGCAGGCGGCGCGGGGTGAATACCGGGGGACGGGACGCACCGTCGCCGATTCGACCGGCCGCCCTCATTCCAGCGGGATTCCTCCGTGGTTCAGCCTGATTTTCATGATGGGGATCGCCTCCTGCGTTGTGGTCGCCGCGATGCGCCGGCGTTTCCAGCGGCGTGGGCGGGGATGGATCATTTCCAGCAGTGGTGGCGGCTGGTCCGGCGGCGGGGGCAGTTTCGGTGGGGGAGGCTTCTCGGGTGGTGGCGGCAGCTTCGGCGGGGGCGGTGCAGGGGGGAGCTGGTAAAATGAAGGTGACCAAAATTATCCAGCAAGTGCATGAGGACGAAATCATCGCCGCCATCCGTCTTGCGGAAGCAATGACTTCCGGCGAGTTGCGGGTGTTCATCAGCCAGGGGCGGGCGGCCGATCCGCTGGCGGCGGCGTGGGAACAGTTTCACCGGCTGGGCATGACCCGGACCCGCGAACGCAATGCGGTGCTGATTTATCTCGCGCCGGCCACGCGGAAGTTTGCAGTGATCGGTGACCGGGCAATTCACGCCCGTTGTGGTGATGGATTTTGGCAGGAGCTTGCGTTGAGCATGGCCGGACATTTCCAAAGATCCGAGTTCACCGAGGGCATTTTGCAGGGTATCCGACGCGCGGGCGAACTGCTGGCCAGACATTTTCCGCGGCGTCCTGGTGACGCCAACGAATTGCCCGATCACGTGGCGCGGGATTGAGCCGCGCTTGAGCGATCCTCCTCGTTGCGGGACTCACTGTTGTCGGGGAGGTTTACCCGGCGTTGAATGGCTGCCGTCGCCTCGACACAATGGGTTTGGGCTTCGGGCGACAGCGTCTCGCTAAACTCCATGTGGCGGGCGGGAATGGTGAGCCACCAGGCCGCCGGCACGTGACCAAAGACCTCGCGGGCCAGCGCCAGCAGGGTGCGGGGATCGGCGGCGTGCGCCATCAATTGCGGGGTTGGACCGGGCGTGAGCGGACGCCATTGCACTTCCCGGGGCGCATCCACTGCTGCATCCACAAAAATCACCCGTTCCGCGCGGGCGAGAAGCGCGGCATGTTCAGGCGAGAGCTGCTGGCAGGAGCAGGTTTGCACGCCGGGCAGGCGCAACGCGGCCACCGCCTCGGCGATGCGCGGGCCCACGCCATCATCGCCGCGCAGCGTGTTGCCATAGCCGATGACCAGCCACGCGGTCTTGGCTGTGGCGCGGGTGGCGGCGGGGGGGGATTGTGGCCGGCGCGTCCTCATGTGGCGGCACCCGGCGCGGCGGCGGGCAACGGCGCGTCATCCCCGCGGGTCACCTCATCGAGGATCGTGTGGTCCGGTCCGATCAACTGCACGTGCAGCGGCATCCGGCCCACGGCATGCGTGGAGCAGCTCAGGCACGGATCGTAGCAGCGGATGCCGTGTTCGACACGATTCAACAGCTGCTCCGGGATCTTCCCGCGGCCCTGGATGTAGTGCCGTGCGATCTGCGCCACGGTCCGGTTCATTGCCAGGTTGTTCTGACCGGTGGCAACGATCAAATTGACCTTTTGCAGCAGGCCGTTGCGATCCACCGTGTAATCATGAAACAGCGTGCCGCGCGGCGCCTCGCTCACCCCCACGCCCCGGCGGTTGTTGATGCCCGCGTCGGCGCGCAGCTCGGAGCTCAACAATTCATCGTCCTCCAGATAGCGTTCGATGTACTCCAGGGCCGCCAGGATCTCAATCAAACGGGCGTAATGGTAAAGGAACGAGGAGGTCACCGCGCCCTGGCCGAGGCGTTTGAATTTCACCAGCTCGGCGTCCGCCCGCGGCACCCCCATTTGCGAGCAGACATTCAGACGCGCCAGCGGGCCGACCCGGTAGATGCCTGCGGGAAAACCCAGCGGGAGATAGTACGGGGATTTCAGGTAGGAGCTGGTTTGCACGGACTCGCCAATGACCGTGGGATAATTGCCGGCATCAATCTGATCGGCGATCACGCGGCCGTGGCTGTCGGTGAAGCGCAGTTTGCCGCCGTGATGTTCCCAAGTGCCGTCCTCCGCCACGAGGCCCATGAACAATGACGGGAAGTTGCCAAAGGTTTCCAGTTCGCGTTGATGGGTTGCCAGGGTCTGTTCCCACAGCGTGAACGCGGTTTGCACCGTGGCCTGGGCCTCGGGCAGCCAGTGGCGGATGCGTTCCCGCCCCTCCGGAGTCAACGGGCTGCGCACGCCGCCGGGCACGGCCCAGGCCGGATGGATCTTGCGTCCGCCGAGAATTTCAATGATTTCCTGGCCGAACTGGCGCAACCGGATGCCGGCGCGGGCGAGGGCCTTGTTGGCGCCGATCAACCCGAAGACATTGCGTTGCGCTTGCGGCGTGTCCCAGCCGAGCAGGAAGTCCGGCGCGCTCAGGTGGAAGAAACTCAGCGCGTGACTCTGCACAAACTGCGCGAGGTTCATGAGGCGCCGCAACTTGTCGGCGGCGGGGGGGATCTCCACCGCCATGATGGCGTCGCCTGCCTTGGCGGAGGCGAGCAGATGACTCACCGGACAAATCCCGCAGATGCGCGGGGTGATGCCCGGCATTTCCGTGTAGGGTCGGCCCTCGCAGAATTTTTCAAACCCACGGAACTCTACGACATGAAATTCCGCATCTTCCACATTGCCCGCGTCGTCCACGAAGAGGCTGATCTTGGCGTGACCCTCGATGCGGGTCACCGGATCGATGAGGATGCGTGTGGCCATAAGCGTGTTTGGTTGATGGAACTACCCAAATTTCAGCTCCGCGCCGGCCAGCTGCGGGGCCGCGCCGGCCAGCAGCTGGGTGACAACTGTTTTGATCTGCCCGGCCGGCGGCGGACAGCCGGGTAAAAAGTATTCCACCGGAACGACCTGGTGCACGGGCAGCACGCGCGGCAGCAGGGGAGGTACGATCCCATCGGCCCGGGGTACACGGGGATTATTCTGCGCGTGCTCGATGTAGGCGTGCTGCAACACGCTCTCGGCATTGCCCAGCCCCAACTGGTTGCGGATGGCCGGCACGTTGGCGGTCACCGCACAATCGCCAAAGGCCACCAGGACTTTCGTGTGACGCCGGATGCGGTGCAGGATTTCAAGGTTGTCGGTGTTGCAAACCGCGCCTTCAATGAGACAGACGTCCACGTTTTCGGGATACTCCTTCACATCCACAACCGGGCTGTACACCAGTTCCACCTGGTCCACGAGTTCGAGCAGGAATTCGTCCAGATCGAGGAACGACATGTGGCATCCGGAACATCCTCCCAACCAGACGGTGGCCAAACGCACTTTCATAAGGTTCGCGTTAATCCGTAATCCATTCTTTTTTCTGTCGGGCCGTCACCAAAAATTCGAGCCGGTGGCGGTCCCGCACCATTTCCCCGACCGTGGCGCCCTTGTGGAACAGCGCCCCCGTGGGACACGCCTGGACGCACTTGCCGCACGCGGTGCAACTGTCCGCCTCGCCCCACGGCTGGTTCAGATCGGTGATGATGTGTGCGCGCGCGCCGCGGCCGGAGACGTTCTTTGTGCCCGCGCCTTCGACGTGCCAGCAGGCGCGCACGCAACGGCTGCACAGCACGCAGCGGTTGTGATCCATGCCGAAAAGCCGGTGGGTGTGATCCACGCCCCACCGGGGGGTCCGGTATTCATAACGCACGTGATCCATGCCGAGGGAGTATGCCAGCGTCTGCAGTTCGCAATGTCCGTTCGCCACGCACACGGCACAGATGTGATTGCGCTCGGCGAACAGGAGTTCCAGCGTCATGCGCCGGTACTTCCGGAGGCGTTCACTGTTGGTGAGTACTTCCATTCCCTCGGCAACCCTGGTGGTGCAGGCGGGCACGAGCTTGGTCAGCCCCTTGACCTCCACCAGGCACAGGCGGCACGCGCCCACGTCGTAAATGCCCTCCAGGTGACATAACGTCGGAAGGGTTATCCCGGCTTCCTTGGCCGCCTGAAGCAGGGTCGCGCCCTCCTCGGCGCTGAGGTGCTTGTCGTCAATGGTCAAGGTCTTGGCGGCCATAACTGTTCCTCATCCGGTCGCGGTCGGTTGTGGTGATGTCGCCTCGTTGCGGTGCCAGCCGGTCTCCGGCTGCAGCAAGGCTTCGTATTCGTGGCGGAAAAACCGCAACGTACTGAGCGTCGGGTTCGGCGCCGTCTGTCCCAAGCCGCACAGGCTCGTGTTTTTCACCAGGTCGCAAAGCTCCTCGAGTTTCGTCAGATCGTCCCGCGTGCCCTGCTGGCGGGCGATCTTGTCGAGCAGGTGGTGCATCTGGACGGTGCCCGCGCGGCAGGGAATGCATTTGCCGCAGGATTCGTCCATGCAGAACTCCATGAAGAAGCGGGCGACCTCCACCATCCGCGTGGTTTCGTCCATGACGATCATGCCCCCGGAACCCATGATGGAACCCAATTGCCCAAGCGACTCGTAGTCCACCGGGGTGTCCAGATGTTCCGCAGGAATGCAACCGCCCGAAGGTCCCCCGGTCTGGACCGCTTTAATGCGCCCGCCCGCCGGCGCGCCGCCGCCCATTTCCTCGGCGATCACCCGCAAAGGGGTCCCCATTGGCACTTCCACCAGGCCGGTGTTCCGGACCTTGCCCGCCAGCGCAAACACTTTCGTGCCCTTGCTTTTTTCCGTGCCCACGCGTGCGAACCACTCCGCCCCATGGCGGAAGATTGGCGGCACATTGGCAAAAGTTTCGACGTTGTTGATCAGGGTCGGACAGCCGAACAAGCCACTCTCTGCGGGGAAGGGTGGCCGGGGACGGGGCGTGCCGCGTTTGCCTTCCACCGAAGCGATCAAGGCCGTTTCTTCACCGCACACGAAGGCGCCGGCGCCGATGCGGATCTCGATGTTGAAATGAAAGGGCGACTCGAAAATTCCCGCGCCGAGCAGCCCGAGTTGCTTTGCCTGTTTGATGGCGGTTTGGAGCCGAGTGATGGCCAATGGATATTCGGCGCGCACGTAGATGTAACCTTGATCCGCTCCGACCGCGTAGGCGGCGATGGCCATCCCTTCCAGAATACAGTGCGGGTCGCTTTCCAGAACGCTGCGATCCATGAACGCTCCGGGATCCCCTTCGTCCGCATTGCAGATCACGTATTTCTTCAGCCCGGTGGATTTCGCCACCGTGCCCCACTTGAGTCCGGTGGGAAAGCCCGCGCCGCCGCGTCCGCGCAGCCCGCTTTTGACCATGACCTCCACCGCGTCTTTGGGGGTCAGGTCACGCAGGACGCCCAACAGCGCCTGGTAGCCGTCCTGGGCGATATAGCTTTCAATGCGGTCCGGATCCACCACGCCGCTGTTGGCGAGGACGATGGACAATTGTTTTTTGAAGAAGGCGGCTTCCGGATCGCCCTGCTGCGCCTCCGCCGTGCCGCCCTGGAGCGCGTTAATGATGGATGGGGCGTTCGCTTCGGTGACCCGGATGTAGAGCGTATTCCGAGGATCGGCCTGCACCAGCGGTCCTTCGCAACACAATTTCATGCAGCCTACGCCCCGCACTTCGACCTGATCGCTCAAGCCCGCGCTGGCGACGGCGTTCTCGAGCTGTTCCTTCACCTGTTTGGCGCCGGAGGACAGGCATCCCGCCGCCTGGCAGCAGCGCAAGGTGATCTTTTTGCGCGCCGCCAGTTCGCGCTCCTGGATTTGCAATAGATCGTTGCGGGTCATGGCGTCATCCACTGTTCAATTCGGGCCACGGCCGATTCCGGCGTGGCGTGCGGCGTAACCACCCCGTCGTAAACCACGGCGGGAGAAATGCCACACGCACCGATGCACCGGGCGGTTAACAGCGAAATCTGATTATTCGGGGTGGTTTCGCCCGGTTGAATTTTTGCCTGTTGCTGGATGGCCGCAATGACCTTGTCCGCTCCCTTGACGTAGCAGGCCGTGCCCATGCACACGACGCAGGTATGTTTGCCCTGGGGTTTCAGGGTGAAGAAATGATAGAAGGTGGCCACGCCATACACGCGACTTGGCGGCAGCTTGAGTTTGTGCGCGATGAAGAGGAGCAAATCGTCTTCGAGGTAGCCGAACAGTTCCTGAGCCTTGTGGAGCACCTGAATCAGCGCGTCCTGCCGGAACAGGTGCTTCTTCATGTGGACTTCGAGGATCTTGAAGCGTTTGTCGCCGGAAGCATGTTCCAGCGCGGTCTGGAGCCGCTTGCGCGTCGGGGTTGTCAGCATGGCGTTCATACCTGGACGTCCCATCGGACTCGTCGAAGGTGGCCAGGTCTCTCATTGTCCCTTTCCGACTCTGCAGCGGCCCACGCTTCGACGAGCCGAGGTTATTATGGAACAGAACGGGGCGGCCGCTTCCCGGAAATTGCGAAAGACAAACCGCTTTTTGTGGACGTGCCGGGCCCGACCGGCGCGGTCCTGCGCGTCCGGCTCTGGACAGGGCTTGCTTTTTGGCGCTGCGCGTGTGTCCTGTGCGTGTGCAAGGCGGAAATTCCCGACCACGGCATGCCCGGTTGGCAGTGTTGTTCTTCATCCAATGGATGGGACTGGCCACCTGGACCGTGCCGTTGACGCTGGTGTTGAACGCCCATGGTTACGCCGCGATTCAACCGCTGGCATTCGCCACCGGGGCCGTGGCCGCCTTTGTAGCGCCGCTGTTTTTCGGGGCGATGGCCGACCGGCACATGGCGCCCGTGCGTGTGTTGCGGCGGCTCGCCTGGGGCGCGGCGATCACGCTGGCCGGCGTGGGGCTCGCCATCAGCTGGCAATGGCCGGGCTGGGCGGTGTTGGGGTTGATCCAACTGTACCATCTCTGTTCCGCACCCACCACCAGCGTTTCCACCGCCATTACGATGGCGCAGATGGACGCCCCCAAACGGCAGTTCGGCCCGGTGCGCGCGCTGGGGACGCTCGGCTGGATGGCCGGGTGTCTGCTGATCAGTCTGCTCAACGCGGACAGTTCGCCGCGCGCCGCCTTTTGCGGGGCCATCACCTGGGGCGGGCTGGCCGGCTTTACTTTGTTCCTGCCCGCCGTGACGCCGCCGGCCGCAGCCGGACGGCTCACCTGGCAACAACGACTTGGGCTGGATGCCATCACGTTGTTGCAACACCCGGATCACCGCGTCATTTTTCTTTGCGCCTGCCTGTTGAACATTCCGCTGGCGGCGTTTTATCCCTACACGCCGCCGCAGCTGGTCGAGCTCGGGTTGCGCAAATCCGCCGCCTGGATGTCGCTATCGCAAATTACCGAGATTTTCATCATGATCCTGCTGGGCGCGTTGCTGGCCCGTTGGCGATTGAAATGGATTTTGCTGGCGGGCCTGGGCTGTGCGCTGGCGCGCTATGGGTTGTTCATGCTCAACCTCAAGTGGGGGGTCATCACCGGCATCGCGCTGCATGGCTGCGTTTACACCTTGTTTTTTACCACCTCGCAGATTTACGTGAATGAGCGGGTGGACCCGGCCTGGCGCACCCGCGCCCAGGCGTTGCTTACGCTGATGACGAGCGGCGCGGGTTACTTGATCGGTTACCTGGCTTGCGGCTGGTGGTTTCACTGGTGCGGTGGACCGGACGCCACGCGCTGGCCAGAATTCTGGGGTGCGCTCGCAGTCGCGGTTGGCGGGGTGACCGCCTACTTCCTGGCCGCCTATCGCGGCCGTACCCGCAAGCATCTGTAAGCCCGGTGGTCGGCGGCCGGACCAAGCCCGCGCCGGGAGTGGGTGGGCGATCGCGTTCCGTCAGGAAGGGCCGCCATCCGGACGGCCAGCCCGGGAACGCGCTTTGCGCCCACCAGTTCCTGCCCCGGACGTTGCCCCGGAATCAGGCAGATGAGGATGTTCGCCACGGTTTCCGCTGGGCGGCTCTCAATGAACGAACGGTAGTCCTCATAGCACTCGTCGTTGCGCGCGCCCAGCTTGCGGACATATAAGGCTTCGCGGTCGTTCTTATCCCATTCGCGAAATCCGCGCTGGCGGAGGCAGTCTTTGTCGTCGCCAAGGAGTTCTTCCAGGCTGCCCCGGGCCACGCCGGTGAGTTTGATCTCGCTTTCCTTGGACGTGCCGGACACCTGGCTGCCTTCGGAGATGTTCTTGTTGCCGCTGCGCGCGGCCTGCACCATCTGGTCGTGCGTGCGGGACTTGCGATCTATGAACCGGTCGCAGAAGCGGACCGTGGCATCGTAGATGATCTGGGATTTGCGGTAGGCGAGGAGGTCTTCGTAGCCACCGTGCGTCGGAATGAAGCCGGGATAGGACGGAGAAGGCGGGGTGGGCGAATTATCGCGTGGAGTGGCACGCTTCGTCGGATTGACCTTCCTGGTCCTTTCTTCTGGCATAACTACAGCCCCAGCTTCTTGAACCGGTTGTTCACTTCCTTGAAATGGAAATCCAGCGAGCAAAGTTTCTCCAGTTCGCCTTTCTTGAAATGCCTGGCTACGTCCGGCGTGGCTTTGAGGATTTCCACGAAATCCGCGTCGTCGCGGCCGGCGTGTTTGACTTCCCAGGTTTTCATGGCGGCGTCCTGCACGAGTTTGTAGGCGGCTTCGCGCGTCAGGCCTTTGCGGATGAGCGCCAACAGCACCGTCTGGCTGTTCCACATGCCAAGCGAGAGGCCGAGATTCTTCTTCATGTTCGCCGGATACACGACGAGGCCGTCCATCAGGCGCGTGAGCAGACCGAACATGTAATCGAGCAGCGTGCAACTGTCCGGAAAGATGATGCGCTCGACGCTGCTGTGGCTGATGTCGCGCTCGTGCCAGAGGGCGACGTTTTCCAGCGCGGCCACGGCGTTGCCGCGCAGCACGCGCGCCAGCCCGGTGAGCCGTTCCCAGGTGATGGGATTGCGCTTGTGCGGCATGGCGCTCGAACCTTTCTGGCCCTTGGTGAACGGCTCTTCGGCTTCGAGCACTTCGGTGCGTTGCAAATGCCGGAACTCCACCGCCCAACGCTCGATGCTCGCGCCGACGAGCGCTATCGTGTTTTGAAATTCCGCATGGATGTCGCGCTGCACGACCTGCGTGGCGATGGGCGCGGGTTGAATGCCCAGCTTTTTGCAAACGTAAGCCTCGACGCGCGGCGACAAATGCGCGCTCGTGCCGACGGCGCCGGAGATTTTCCCGACGCCGACGACTTCGCGCACGGTTTCCAAACGACGGAGAGCGCGTTTGAACTCGTCATACATGAGCGCCAGTTTCAGGCCGAACGTCGTGGGTTCGCCGTGGATGCCGTGACTGCGGCCCATGCAGGGCGTGAACTTGTGTTCCTTCGCGCGGCGGGCGATGACGGGCAGGAGCTTTTTCACGTCGGCCATGAGAATGTCCGCGCTCTGCTGCATCTGCACGGCGTAGCAGGTGTCGCCCACGTCGCTGCTGGTGAGACCGAAATGAAACCAGCGGCTGGCGTTGTCGTTAATGGCCTCGGCCACGGCGGTAGTGAAGCCAATGACGTCGTGATTGAGCGTCTTTTCCAGTTCGCGCTGGCGCGCGACGAGACCGGGCAGGTCGGCCACCCATTTGTCGCAACCGGCCTTGATTTTCCTGAAATCCTTGGCGGGGACGACGCCTTCCTTCACCAACGCTTCGCTGGCGAGGAGTTCGATCTGCAACCAGATCTTGAGCTTGTTTTCGTCGGTCCAAATGGCCCGCATTTCCGGGCGGGAATAGCGCGTAATCATGCGGTGCAATTAAAAGTGAAAACGACCAAATTAAAAAGACGGAAGTGTCGAAACGGATGGCGTCGATCCGGCGGGCGGAATTGCGCTGGATTTCCGGGGGAATTGATTTGGCCTGAGCGGGTGGTCCTGTTAGGGTGCGACGGTGCGACAGGCAAAAAAATCCAATTCGTCCCGGCGCGTCAAACTGACCGACAAACAGAGCGAGCGGGATCACCGGCAGCTCCGCATTGACAAGGTGGGGGTGCGGCGCCTGCGTTTCCCCATCCAGGTGCGCGACAAGGCGCGGGCGATCCAGAACACGATTGCCACGGTTGGCTTGTTTGTGGATCTGCCCAAGGAATTCAAGGGCACGCACATGAGCCGGTTCGTGGAGGTGTTGAACGCGCACGGGGACATCATCTACGTGGCGAACATCTCGGAAATTCTGTATGCGTTGCAAAAGAAGCTGAACGCGACCACGTCGCGGATCGAGATGGAATTTCCCTACTTCATGTCCAAGCGCGCCCCGGTTTCGGGCAAGGTGAGCCTGATGGATTACACCGCCCGGTTTGATGCGACGGCCACCCGCGATGACATTGATTTCGTGCTGACGGTCCGGGCCCATGTTACCACGCTGTGTCCGTGTTCGAAGGCGATCGCGAAGTACGGCGCACACAATCAGCGCGGCGAAGTCACCGTGCAGGTCCGCTTCAAGCGGCCGGTGTGGATCGAGGACATTATCAGCATGATCGAAAGCTCGGCCAGCTCCGAGCTTTACACGCTGCTCAAGCGGGTGGATGAGAAAGCCGTGACCGAACGGGCGTACGAAAACCCGGTTTTCGTCGAGGACCTGGTCCGGAACATCGTGGTCAAACTCAAGGCGCATGCCGACATCACCTGGTACCGCGTCGAGGCCGAGAACCAGGAGAGCATTCATAACCACAACGCGTACGCCTGCATTGAAAAAGGTTGAGGTGACGCGCGCCCCGGTCCGGTCCTGAGGGCAGGAGAGGCGCCGCTCCAGTCCGCCCGGGGGTGATTACTCCGTGCCGAGCGGCTCGTCCAGTTCCAGCCGCACCACATCGTACATCACCCCTTGTGTCCAACTGGTGGCGTGGGATTTCAGCTGGATCACGTTCACTCCCGTTTCCAGCCGGTTCGCCTCGAAGGTCAGGGAACGTTCCACCCAGAACGCCCGGATGCCATCCTGTTGCATCGCGCCGGTGGAAGGCAGCAGGCCCGTATCGCCAATGGGGTGGTGATTCACAAAAACCTCCACCCGGCAACCCGCACTCGTCCCGCAGAAGGCGAGGCGCAACGTCGCTTTGCCCTGGGGGGACTGCGACAAGCCGAAGCGAATGGTCCAGGTGGTCGGCTCCACTTCGCGACTGCCGACGCGGATGTATTGCGCCAGATCCATGGCCGGTTCGCCGTCCTCGCTGACCGGTGGCAGGTTGGTCGTCAGGAGGCGCGGAGGCTGGACGTAGTTCCAATCCCGCCGCCAATCGCTGCGGCCGATGACATAATCCACGTCCTCGGGAAAGTCCTTCGGGTAGTCGAGATACAGTCCCCATTGCCAATAGTGGTCGCCATGACGAAACTCTCGCGCGGTACGATCGGGCACGCCGATCTGCCACAACGTGCGTCCGTAGCGTTGCGGTGTCCACGTTTGCCCATTCAGATGTTCGGATTGGCCGGAGCGCACGACGATGTTCGAGCGCGTGAATTCGCCGATGACCCCCTCGGCCATGGCGTGCAGGTGATAACGGCCGGGGCGTACGTTGGGAAGGGTGAATTTGCCGTTGGGATTGGCGGAAATCCAGAACTGATAGAATTTACCGTCGCGCTGCCAGTCAACGAGCTCCGGGAACCCGCCGCGCAACGGCAGGGCGGCCGGCGCGGGGCTGGCGGCGACCGCCTCGTTCGTGGAGGTCGGGGAGCTTGACGGGCCCGGCCGTTGGCTGGGAATGTAGCTGGCTGCGGTCAGGCCCACCCACATGTTGCTGACCTGCAATTGCGGATCGAGCGGGTCCTTGACCTGGATTTGTCCACTGATGGTGCCGCGCGCGGCGTCGGCTGGATAGGCGGCGTGGTGGACCCATTCATAAGGCCAGCTGCCGACTTCAAACCGGGCGCGCCGGAGGGCCTCGCGCCACAGGTTTTCCGGGGCCGCCCCGGTATTGCAGTAAATCACGAACGGACCAATGATTTTCATCCAGTCTTCATGCTCCGCCACCACGAGCGAGCTGCCGCCGTAATGGGTGCCGAGCCAAAGATTGACCAGAGTGGGCGGGCCGCCGGGCTGGGCATCAAGATACCCGGTCAGTTCGACCTTGGTGGGGCCGCCGGCCAGGTATTCAAAACTCGGGTTGATGAACCACAGACCGACCTGATGTTTTGTGCTGGCCCAGCCGTAAGCGGGCAATTCGTAGAGCGGCGCGGCGTAATCGTATTTGTATTCGACCTGGCCCCGATGCGGCCCTGTCGTGAGCCGGCGCGCTTCCAGAGGATTCAATGGTGTGCCGGCATCCCAATCCTCACCCGTCGGCATTTGGCGGCGGCGTTGCGCGTTGACGGTCAGGTAATCGAACACCTCCGGATTGAGGCGCGCGGCAAAACCCGCTTCCGAAATGCTGAAGGCCGGGTAATTGGTCGGATGCATCCAGATTGCGTATGTGTACAGTGCGCTTTCCCCCTGGCCCAGGGCGTAGCGCAGTTCCAGGTCCACCGGAGCGGTGGGAGCGTTGGACGCGTTGAAAAACCCAATGGCCACCTCGGCGCGGATTCCCTCGTTGTTTTGCGGCGCAATTGTGATGCGCGCGGATTTGATGGGGCCGCCGGGAAATGAGCCGCGGTTGAACCACTTTGCGCCGGCGACCCGCCCGGGGAGCGGCGGCAGGAGCATTTCCCGGCCCTGGTAACGGAGAGAGGCGATCTCACCGGTGGCTTTTTCGATACGGACCTGTAGCAGGTCGTTATCGAGAACAAAGGTGGACCCGGTTTCGCGCAACTGCACCGGAACTGGTCCGGAGGTTTGGTTCTGACCGTCGCAGGACCCCGCGTACCAAACCATTGCCGCAGTCAACATCAGGATTGCTGTCTTGCCAGTCATCAATGAACCCCCGGCGAGCGACCCGCGCCTCGTGCTCATCTCCTAGTCGTCCAGCTCCGGGCTGAATTGATTGGGGGCATTCTTTGCGCACAGACCGGGACATTCAAGTTGAATCGTTGTCACCCCGGAAAATGCTGATCGAGGTCGGGACACAGCCATTTCCCGTTCCCGGTGCGTCCGGATGTCTGCGCCCTGCCCGGTGCGCAAGGGGGACATCTGGCTTCATCAGCGGTGGCCCCGGCTGCGCTTGACGAAGGACGGCAAGCTGGGGTTGCCGTCGCGCGGCGATTAACGCCGGGCCTCCGGATACAGGGAGGGTTGTCGGAACGGACCGGCTTTGAGCCTTGCCAAATCCTCGGCAGTGAGCGCCGTGGCGCTGAACAGAACGACTCCGGAGGCCCCGAGCTTCCGCGCCTGCTCGATTTCCTGCAACACCGTGGGCAACGGGGTTGCACCGCCGCTCCATTTCACTCCGATGCCGACGAATACCGGACAGGGCTGCAGATCCTGGAGGACACCCCGGGTCAGTTGGGTGAAGCGGTCCGGATCGTCGGTGTAATTTTGCGCGGCGTAATAATCCAGCCAGCCCAGGTCCGCCCAGCGTTTCCAGTCGCGTCCGAGTTGCCGGTCGCTGCGCCAGAGCGGACCGCCGTTGACGGAAAGGCAGGGGCGCGGCGTGCGCGAGGCCAATTTTGCGCGCAGTTCGCGGATCAATTCCGTCGTGCCCAGGCAGCGAAAATCCTCGGCCTGCGGGGTGTGGATGGATTCCACCAGGTCCGTGCCATAGATTTTGCGAAAGAGTGATTGGCACAGATCGCAGACGCAACTGCCTGGATAACCGAAGCCCGGCTCCTCGATGTGAATGGAAATGCCCGGGTACCGTTCCAGCATGGCCTCCAACAGCTTGATCTGCCAGGCGCGCGCTTCGGGGTGCATGGGGCACACGTCGGTCATCGGCGCGGATACCACGGGTGGCTGACCCGGCGTCTTGGCGGGCAGGACGCGGCGCGCGGCCCAGGCGGGGTTGCCGCCGTGCTCTGGATTAAACTCCGGACTGCGCGGGGATTTGTAATAGGTGAAGGAATACCAGAAATGCACCTGGAGATGGTGTTGCCGGGCGGAGTGAACAAGGGCACCCAACGCGTCCCATTTGGCGGTGGGCTGGCTGTCGAGGTAGCTGGGATCAGTCAGGGCCGCCATGTATTCACTGAGCACCCAGGGAAGCACCAGATTGAAATTGGCCTCCGCGTAACGATCCACAAAGGCCTCAACCTCCGCCTTGCCTTGAACCGGATCTGCATTGAAATGGGTGAGATGCACCCAAATTCCGCGGGCTTCCGATGGGGCGTCCGACGGGTCGGCCCGCCCGCGGGTGCTGAAGAGCAACAACAGCAGCAGAACGCCTCCCGCCAGCCGGGAAGCGGGGCGGATGAAACAAGACCGTGGTTTCACCGGTGTCGGGCCGGGAAGGAGCGACGTGGCCTCCGGAGCGTCCGGGTTGGCACCGGCGGCGACAAACATGAGGCGAGGTCTTACCGGGGAGGCCTGGGCCGGAATCAAGGCTGCCTCCGGGGTTTCCGGTTCCGCCACGTGATGGCGCACGGTTTCTGCGATCATTCCAATACCTTGCCGTTGACCACGACCTTGAGGCCGTGGTGCGTGTTGTTCTTCACGAATGTTGCCTTGACGCCGGACGGAACGGAGTAAGTAACGGTCAAGGTGTTGTCTTGAAGCTTCCAATCCACCCGCACCGGGCCGCGCACGGTGGCGGTGGTGCCGTGCGCCCAGGTCAAACCGTTCAGCCGCGGACTGATCTGGACGGCGGTCGCCCCCGGCGCGGTGTTTTTCACGCCCAGCACGATGCGGTTCAGGAAGCGCGAGGGCGCACTGGACCAGGCATGGGCGTGGCTGCGCGTGGGAAACCCGCCGCCCCCGGTGGTGCCGGTGGGAAAGCTTTCCCAAACGGTCGTCGCACCGGCTTCGATCATGGGCAGGTATTGTTGATAAATCTCCCGCAGGATCACGTCGTCGAGGCCGAGTTTTTCGCACGCTTCGTAGAGATACAGGGCGGCGAATGGGGAGCCGACTTTTACCATTTGAGGCGGTGGATTGGTCACGTTGTTGATGGCGGCCAACGCGTGCGCCGGCGGCACGACGTCATAGAGCAGCGACAGGAAACTGGTGTGCTGGCAGGTGGAGGAACTGACCACGCCATCGTCGTGAATGGAATCCGGGTACGCCTGTTTCGCGTCGTCCCACAGCCGGTTGAGGCCGGTGACCAGCCGGGCGCGCAAGGATTGCAGCCACGCGACGTGGGTGGTGTCGCCCAGCGCGTCAGCGGCCTGGAGCGCGGCGTCGATCGCGCCCACGACAAAGAAGCTGTTGTGCAAAACGGTCTGATGCGCCTGGTCCATGTTCACCCAGTCGAAGAAATTCCAGAAGGGCCCGGTGAACAGGTCGCGTGCGTCCACGTATTTTTCCACGCCCTGCAGGTTCTGGATCACGGCGGGATAAACGGTGCGCAACCATGCGGCATCGCCCGTTTCCCAGTAGTAATCCCAGGTGGAAATGCCCCACAGCAGGCTCCACGCGGGCAGGAGCACGTCCCAGCTGGATGGCGTCTGGCAGCCGGCGAAAGGGTAGTGTTCGAGCGATTGTGCGGTGAGGTTGATGCACCGCCGGGCGAGGTCGTGGGCGCCGAACACGCCATAGGCCAGCAGGGATTCATTGCGCGCGTCGCCGACCCAATGCGTCTGTTCATAGAGCGGGCAATCGGTGTAGGTGTCTTCCATGCACAACTTCAACGTACGGGTGGAAATGTCCCAGATGCGGTCCAGTCGCGCGTCGCTGCACCGGAAGCTGCCCAGGGCATCCACCGGGTAGGTGGATTCGATCAGATTGAAGTGCCGCAGGCGCACGGGGGCGTGCTGGTTGCGGAGGGTCAGATACACGTAGCGGCCGGACCGGCGTTTCAGCGAGGTGAAGCGGTTGTTGCCCGACCGGGTGATGTAACGCAGCCCGTTGCGATTGCTCCAGGGAAACTGGATGCGGCCGTCGGGCGCAATGTATTCCACGGCGAAAATGTCCACCTCCACCCCCGCCGCCGCCGCCAGATCGAAATTCCAGTAGCCGCAGTTTTGCTCGCCCAGATCGTACAGCAGCTCCACGTCGCCATGGGGGCTGGGTTGAATGATGGTGTACTCCGGATTGTCATGCAGCGCCGCGGCGGGCCGGGTCACCAGGGCCGTCGCGTCGCCGACCACCTGGCGTTGCGTGAATGGCCAGAACACATCCGTAACGAACATCGCTGCGCTGGACAGCAGTTCGCAGTTCCGTCCGAATGTTTGACGCAAGCCGGCGGGGTTCTTCACCGCGGTCAGCCAGGCATCCGACTGGTGCGCGTAATCGCGCGCCGCCCGGCCGAAGGGATCGTCAACGCGGAATTGCATCCACACGAGATCATTGGTGGCGATGGCGTATTGGGGCAGCCGGATGAAAACCCACGGATTTTCCGACTCTGGTTGCAGGGGGTTGTGCAGTTTGCAGGCTTCCGGATTCATGAAGCGCACCGCCTTCTCCTTGTCGTGCCCAAACATCTGGTGCGGAAAGGCCAGCACGAAGTGTGTCCCGGCGCTGAGCGACACCGCGCCCTCGCGCCGCACGCCGTCGATGGCCAGCTTCATGCCTTCCGACTGCAGGGTCAGGGTGGTCTCCCGTTCCGCCGTCAGCAGGGTGGCCATGCCGAAGGCGCAGCTGGCCTCGTGATTCGCCTCGATCAGACCGGGGTTGACGAGCCGCGCCGCGGGCACACAAAAATTCCAGCCGCTGGCTTGGACCACGCGGGCTGCCGCCATGGTTTTGAATGCGAAGGGCGTCCGGGTGAGCAAGGCCACATCGCGCGGGTTTAAGTCGCTCCAGGGACCGTCCTCCGCGCCGAAAAGTTCGGCGGCGGGCTGGAAGGACAATTCCTCCGCCAGCCGGGCGTCGTACAGTTCGCAGGGTTCCATTTGGATGCTGACCTTGGGCGTTTGGGCGATGACCGCGGGAAACCGGGCCACTTGCCAGTCCCGGTCGGTGATGAGACGCAGGGGGCTGCCGTCGGCGAGGGTGACGTCCAGTTGCGCCAGCAAACCCGCCTGTTTGGGCACGCGATGAAAATCGCCCACGCCGTAATAGCGCGCGAGGATGCGGATTTCGTTGGCTCCGTTCCGGAGGTAAGGCGACGCGTCGATGACGTCATATTGAAAATGTTCCGGCCAGCTGCGCGCGGGGCCGTCGTTGACCCATTGGTCGTTGATGAAGAGCCGGTAAAAACTGTCGGCGGTGATGCGCAGCGTGGCCTGGTCCGGTCGGGACAGCTGGAAAGATTTCCGGGCGACGACGGTTTGGTTGTAGGCATGAACGTCCGCCTCCGGGTGCCAGATCCATCTGGCCTGCAGCGGTGAGGCGGCGGCGGCGGTGGCCAGTCCATGAGCGGCGGTCCATCCCAGCGCCGCTCCGAGGATCCACCCGCCCGGCCGCGAGAGTCTCATGGCAAATTTCATAACGGTTACAGTCTTGTATCGCCTGGAAGACGAACACGCAACGCTGAACCGTTCCAGGCGGCGGGGTGGGTCGGCCGGACCGGCGGACGCTCGGCGCGGGGGGCTTCCACCGCCCGCCGTTTTTGTGGCTTGCGCGGCGGTGCCGCCCGGCGATGATGCACGGCATGACATTCTGCCCGACGCACCGGTTGCCGCTGCCGCTGATGGGCGCCGGTGTCGCGCTGTGGCTGGCGGCCGCTGGAACGAGCGCGGGGGCGTTCCCGTTTTTTGAGCCCGTGCGCCCGCCGCGCGCAGTGCAGGTGATGGCGCATGGCGGCGCGGGACGACAGGCCCCCGCAAACACGCGCCCGGCCCTGGAACACTGCATTGAGGATCAATTGGAGTGGGCTGAAGTGGACGTGCGCCGGACGCGGGACGGCCGGCACGTGCTGGCCCGTTTCGCGACGGTCACGAATGCGACCGGTGTCTCCTTTCAGATCCATGAGACCGACTGGGCCATCTTGAGTCAGGTGGACGTTGGGACTGCTTTTGCGGAGCGTTTCCGAGGCACGACCCTGTTGTCCCTGGAGGAGGGTTTCGCACTCTGTCGCGGGCGGTTGAATCTTTATCTCGATTGCAAGGCGGTGGATGCGGGGCAGCTCGTTCAGGAGATTCTGGACGCGCGCATGGCCGGACAGGTGGTTGTTAAGCTGGATGCCGAAGGAAGCCGGCAGGTGCGGCAACTGGGTGGCGGGAAGATCGCCCTCCTGACCCCGTGGCAGCCTGGTCTGGAAGGGGCGGATTGGGTGGCCACGCAGGGCCTGGCGGCTGTGGCGATGGACGCGCCGGAGGTGACCCCGGCGCGCGTGGCGGATTTTCATCGTGTCGGGATCAGGGTGCTGGCCAAAGTACTTGGAGACTGGGATCAGCCCGGATTTTGGGAGCGGGCCATGGCCGCCGGCGCGGATTGGTTGCTGACCGAGGTGCCTGAGGAAGTGCTCGCGCAGGCGCTGTGGCGCCGCGTTCCGCGGCGGCCGGTCCTGATTTCCCTGCATCGGGGCGCGAGTCGGTATGCGCCGGAGAACACGCTGCCGGCATTCGAGAAAGCCGTGCGGCTGGGCGTGGATTATGTGGAGTTCGACGTGCGGGCCACCCGGGACGGCCGCTGTTTTCTGTTACACGATGCGCATTTGGATCGCACCACCGACGGGCGCGGGCCCATCCGCGAAGCGACCGCCGCCGCGGTGCGCAGGCTGGATGCGGGGGTGAAATTCAGCCGGGCGTTTGCCCAAACCCCCGTCCCCGGTTTGGAACAGTTCCTGTCCGCCTTTTCCGGCCGGGTGCAGTTCTATTTTGATGCCAAGCAAATGCGCCCGGACCGCCTGGTCAAAGCGCTCGACGCGCATCAGATGATCGAGCGTACGGTGGTTTATCAAATGCCGCCGTTCCTTGCAGAATTGAAGGCGATGGCTCCCGCCATTCGCTGTTTGCCACCGTTGCGGAGCGCCGCGCAACTCGATGAGATCGCCCGGCTCAAGCCTTACGCGGTGGATGCGGACTGGAAAATCCTGTCTCCGGACCTCGTGTCCCGGTGCCATGCGCACGGCATCAAAGTGTTTGCGGATGCGCTGGGCGAGCACGAACAGGTGGAGGCCTATCTGCAGGCGATGGACTGGGGGCTCGACTTGATTCAGACGGATCATCCGCTCCGCGTCATGCGCGCGATTGAACTCTGGTCGGAGCGGCATACGCCCCGGTGATTGTTTCCCCGGGCGGCTCCGCGCGCCGCCTTAACGCGTGGGTTCCAGAAATGCCGGGCGGCCATTGCTGCCGGGAGCGGCGCCTTCCTGCAGGTCGGGCCGGCCATCGCGATCGCCGTCCAAACGGGTCAGATCCAGAAAAACCGCCGGGCGCTGGTAGGCTTCGTCGTCCGGTCCGGCGTACGTGACCCAAAGCCGGAGGGCGGTGGCGTCGAACACTGCATTCATCACATTGCCGCCACGGATCGGAATGGAACAGGCCAGCTGCATCATGCGCTCGCCATCGAACTTGCCGTAGTTGTCGCGCAGCGTCGGAAACGCGCCCCGGCCTTCATCATTGTAAACCACATGGGCCAGCACGTTCGGTGCAAATTCATCTGTCGGATCGTTGTCGCGCCAGATGCGGACGCGGTCCGCGACAGGCTCCGGACTGTGCGCGCGAATTTTGACCGCCCGTTTTTCGGCGCGGCCGTCACCGAACACAAAGTGGTACCGCTTGGTCATGGGTTGTTGTTGGAAAATGTCGAGTGCGCCGGACAAGCCGGGGGCGTCGTAGAGCACGGTGCGAAACCACGCGGTGAAATGCGGCGCCTGGAGGAAATAAGGCATCTCGCGCTCCGGGGAGTCCCCCATTTCGGAGAGCGCAATACCGGCGGCATTCATGCCGCAGTTCGCGCCGATGATGCCGGCAAATGTGGGCAGGACGTGCGCCTGACCGTTCACGGGAAGATACACCACCAGGGCCGGAAAATTATGGGCGCCCACTTCGAGGTTCCAATCCAGATCCCGTGTCTGGTACAGGTGCCCGTCGGCGCTGGCCGGGCCCCAGACCGCGACGGCACTGCAGGAATATGGCATCAGCAACGGCAGACAGTGTGCGTGTTGCAGCGCGCGAATGGGTACTGCGGCGCCGGCCGCCAGCCCCGCCAGTTCCTGCGTGAAACGTGGGTCGGAAAAGGCCGCCGTGGTGGCCCAGACCTGGTCCAGATGGTCATCGGAAAGCTTGAGTTGTTGCTTGAATTCGGCCACCGCCCCCGGGATGAAACGTTGAATTTCCGGCTGCAACAGGCGACCGAGATGCCAGCCCATTTGATAGGGGGTGCCGCCCACCACCACCACCGGCACGCGCGCCGCGCCATTGGTCAGCAATAATCGGTACCCGCCCCCGCCCACCTCACCGTTTTCCGAGGTGCCGCTCGCCGCCGGCGCCCTCCCGGTGATGGTCGCGGCCTTTTCCGGGCTGGCGGCGAACAACGACGCGCTGACCAGCCAGGCAAGGGGAATCGTCGCCAGACGCAGTGATTTGCCGGCCCGGCAGGGGAGGCGGAGGCGCGCACCTGCGGGGACAAGTTTCCGGGATTCCGTTTTCAACGTGTCAATGTTCATCGGATGGTCGTGGGGTTGTGGCTTAACAGGTCCCGGCCAGGCTCGTCAAGTCTCAACGCGGATGCTCCGTCTGTCGCGGAGATCGCGACCGGTCCGGGTTGGAGCCACCGCCCGGGCGATGGTCCGGGAACCGTGCCGGGCATGATTGGGCGTCCGGGCTTTGGGCCGGAGCGCTGGACGCGCGGTGCCCCAACGCGACGGTGGCCTGCGGCCGGTGCGTGAGCCGGGCCGGCTCGGTTTAATTGGGAATGATGAGCACCGGATGGGGGCTGCGCCGCATCACCCCTTCGGTGGTGGACCCCAGCAGCTTCTTTTTCAACCCGGAGCGTCCGCGCGAGCCGAGGCAGATCAGATTGGCGCTGAAACGTTCCGCCGCCTGACAAATGGCCAGATCGGGATGCTGGTGTTCCGCCACTTCAATTCGCGTCTTGATGCCGCGTTTTTCCGCGGCTTTGGGAATCAAGGCCTGGAGTTGGGTTTTCAATTTCTGCTTCCGTTTCTCCTGGGGGCCACCGTTGGCTGGAGTCCCCGATTGAAAGACGTTGGCTGGCGGGACGATGTGTACCAGGCAGATTTCCCCGCCGCGGGGCACCACGCCATATGCGTAGGCAATGGCGCGGTTGGCTTGCTTGGAAAAGTCCGTTGGAACAAGTACCCGCCGATAGCTGGGGAGCTGGCCGCGGCTCAAATCCGCCTCCTCCGGCGCGGGCACACACACGAGGTTGGTGGTGGTCCGATGCAACATGGTGCGCGATACCGAGCCGAGCCAAAAACGGCTGAGTCCGTGGCGCTGGTTGGTGCCCAGAACGATCAGGTCGGCGGATTCGGCGTTGGCCAGTTCGACGAGTTTTTCCTCGACGGGCCCCCAACTGGAGACGATGCGCAGTTCCGGAAGGCCCAGGCCGAAGACCTCGGTGCAACGCTCCTTCAAATCACGCTCCAACATGGCGCGCACTTCCGGTTCGTTTTCGGTCAGGCCGCTATGTCCGCCAATGCCGAAGCGCCAGGTTTCCTTGGGCGGCCAGGAAACGTAGGCGATCACCGTGCGGCAGACTCCGATCTCCTTCAATGCCGCCACCCATTGCAGCGCGGCATCCGAACTGGGCGAGAAGTCGTAACCGACAAAGACGGTAAGCTTGCGTTTGCCGCGGGCCCAGGCAATCAACCGGTCATGATCCCGCACCACCAGCGTGGGCACGCGCGAAAGTTGTGCCGTTTTTTCCGCCACGCTGCCGACCAGCCAGCGGCTCGGCGCAATGCGTCCGATGCTGGATACCACGATCAAATCCGCGCCGCTGGTTGAAGCTTCGTTGACCAGCACCTCCTGCGGGCGGCCGAGGATCATTTTTTCCGTCACTTCCGTGCCGCCGGCGCGCAGCCGGTTGGCTTCCGTGCCGAGCTTGCGACGCAGCCGGGCATAGACTTCATCCACACCTTCCTTGGAGAGGAACTCCAAGGTGGCGGGTTCAAGGCCATGCACCAACTCCAGCGGCGTTTTACAACGGATGGCCATGGCGGCGGCGGCATCCGCAGCGCTGGCGGCGTGAATTGAGAAATCCGTTCCACATACGATTTTCATAATGGTCTCCGATCTGGATGGCAACCCGCGGGGTCGCCGGTTTGATTTGGGGTCACTGGGGCGGGCAGGGTACGCGGGGCACGCCGTCTCGCGAGGGGGGCAGGGCAGTGGGGCCGGAACGGTTGTCCGTTCCTCGGCGCAATCCCTCCACTGGGAGGGTTGTGTTCACAGGCGATATTCATCCCGATTCTTCCTGGCAACTGGTTTCCGTCCGCCCATCCGCGTTCCCGTGCTGTGAGGCGAACGGCCATTGTTTTACCTGAAACGCCCTGCCATTCAACTTTCATTTAGCGAAAGTGATGCCACGGGGCGCAGGTGAGAATGGGCGCTGATTTGGAGATGTTGCGGCGTGGCGCCCGACCTGCGGCGGCAGCCGTCAGCATCTTTTGTTTCGATGGCGGATGCATTTGTGCCGTTTGGCAGGTGGGCCGGGCGCAAAACCGGGGCGGATCATTGGGTGGTTGCAGGGCATCCGGCCGGACGCACGGTTCGCCGCCGGGTTGCGTCCCGGGCGACGGTTGCTTAATTTCTGCACATCATGGGAATGGGGATGCAGGCGCGCACGCTTTGGCTCCGGCTGGCGTGGCTCGGGCTTTACGCGGTGGCGATGGGGCTGCTCGAAGCCATTTGCGTGATCTATTTGCGCCGGTTGCTGCCGATCGAAACCGGAGCCCCGGCCGCCCCGCTGGAACGGCTGCGGCTGGAGTTGATTCGCGAAGCCGCGACGCTGGTCATGTTGGGAGCGGTGGCCTGGTTGGCGGCGGACAGTTTCCGTTTGCGGACCGGCTGTTTCTTTTACGCCTTCGGCCTGTGGGACATTTTTTATTACGTCGGACTTGCGTGGCTGGCCGGCTGGCCGGCATCAATCGTCACCTGGGATTGCCTGTTTTTGATTCCCGTGCCGTGGTATGGTCCGGTGTTGGCCCCGGTGCTGATCAGCGTCTATTTCATCGGCGGTTGCGTCTGGCTCCATGCCTGCGCAATTCAGGGCAGGCCGCTCCGGTTTTCTCCCGGTTTCATCACGGCGCAACTGCTGGCCTTCCTGATCTGGTACTTCTCTTTCGTCAAGGACTCGGAGCGGATCCGCACCCACGGTTATGACGGAGTGGGTTATTCCTGGCTGCTGCTGGGAACCGGTCTCCTGGTGGGATTGGGCGGTTTTTTCCTGGCGCGTCGCGACACGTCCGCCGGCCGTGCAGAATCGCCGGAAGTTTGAAGCATATTATTCGCTGAATTCCAGCACGCCGAACTTTTCCGGCTTGTGAAAGGTGCTGCTCATAGTTGGACTGAAAGCCAGTCCCGCGCGGTTGGCGATGTCGCCGCGATAGAGTCCGATCCGCCACTGGGTGCCGACCTTTGGATTGGTGTGGGCGAGTGAACTGAGGGGGACGCGCATTCGGCAGGTCCAAACCTTGGCTTTGGGATCCACCCGCACCGTCGTTTCAAATCCGCTGCTCCAGGCGAAGTCGCGTTTGCCATGATCAAGCGTCAGATCGAGCTTCTCATTGGTTGGCGCGACCTGGAGTTCCACATAGCGATGGAGGTCACCGGGATCGCCCGCAATGAACGCTTCCACCACATCCCGATCCCACAGGCTCACGCCGGGTTGATCCATGTTGTAGCGTTCGGTGGCGGATTGCGCGGGTTCGAATTGCGTGAGCTTCGTGTACGGACATTCATAACGCAGGTAGAGGGCGTTGGCCGACCACAGTGCGCGGACGGTGGTGGCAAGTTCGGGGCGCGCCACATAATCCTTCGCCTGATATTCCAGCGTCACCGGGGGCGCGGTCTGCCAGAGAGTTTCGTCGGTCTGGCTGGCCGGATCGAAGTCCTGGCTGATGCGCCGGGCTTGAATGCGTGGCAGCGGCATCGAGCGCCCGAGCAATTGACGCGCGTTATCAAAGTAAATTTTGCGCAACACACTGGCGGGCAGACCAATCGAGCTGATCGTCCAATTCCCTTGAATCGGCGTCATGTGCGGCCAGTGCTGGTCGCGCGTTTCCAACCATCGCCATTCCTTGAGGAAGAACACCTCCGCGTCGGCCTCGGTGGGGGGCGGCTCGGAGCCGCTCGAACCCAGGATCATGCGGCTGGACAGGGATTGGAAATCCGTGCCGAACAAAATCCGGTCCTGATATTTCACGAACAGCCGATGCACTTGGTCGGGGTCGTGGCGTCCGATTTCGGGAATCCGCGCCGCGAGATCGGCGTAAAGGTTCGGATGGCGGGCGAGCGCCGCGTCCACCCAATCGAGTTCCTCCGCGTTGTTGGCAAAATGCACGCAAACAAATTTGGTGCGGGGATGCCGGGCGACGACCCTCAGCATGGCCTCCAGGATTCCGTGAAAGGTCGGGAACTTGTTCGTGTCGCCAAACCACCAACGCGGATGATCTTTCAATTCCGCCCAGCGTTCGTTTTGGTCGTTGTAGGGCTCGAAGAACGCCTTCGGATCGCCGACGTGCAAACTGACCGGCATGTTCAATTCGCCCAGGCGTTCCCACATCGGGTCCAGTTTGGGATCGTCAATCTTGATGAGTTTTCCGGTGCCATCCCGCAAAAACAGACCCAGGCGTTTCCACTCCTTCAATCCGGCGGCGCCGAGTTCGTAGCCCCGCTCCACCTGTTGCACCGCCTGCCGGGCAAAATCCGGCTGATCCCAATTCTTGTAATCCAGGTTCATGTACTGAATCCAGCGGCCCGGATGGCGCTCCGTCGCGATTTGCCGATTCCGCTCGAACTCGCTGGGTTCACCATTTGGCCCGGGCGTCACCGTTCCGGGCGTGAGATCAACCCCGATGCCTACACCCGACCGGTCCATCACCCGGATGGCCTGGTCCAGCAGGGCGGGCGTGTATTGCAAATGCTGGTGCATATCAATGATGCGACGTTCCGCGCGCCATTGGTCGGCTTGACGCTGCGCCGCCGTCTCATCAGGTGCCGCCAGTCCGGCTCCGAAGCTGAAACAGAGGGTCAACGGTGCAAGCAGCAGCTTGAGAAACTCATGCCCTTGGCCGGGACTGGGTTGTATGGTTCGCCTGATCCGGGCTGGAGACGGGAGCATCATGTGCGGAAGTGTAAGGAACAGGTGGATTTCGTCCAGATGGGAAATCGGCGCCCGGCCGAAGCGTCGGGAGAGTACTGCAGCGACTGAACCCGCTTCAGCCCGGTTGGGGACGTCGTGGAACCGGCTGTGCACCCGGTCCGCCTCGTCCGGGCGATGCGACGGGTGCGCCGCCATCCCGGCGGGGCGGAGGTTTCGCCCGGCCCGACCGCAGCGGACTAGATTTCAATCTGCAATCCCAGCTCCACGACGCGGTTCGGGGGCAGTTTGAAAAACGCGTTGGCGGGTTGGGCGTTGCGCGCGAGCAGCGCAAACAAACGCTTGCGCCATTGCCACAAGCCCAGGCGTTGACTGGGGATGATGGTTTCCCGGCTGAGGAAGAACGTGGTCTCCATTTCGCGGAACTTCAGCCCATGCGGCTGGCACAAGCGCAGGGTTTCCTGGGCATCGGGTTTTTCCATGAAGCCGTAACGGCTGATTACGCGAAAGAAGCCCTCGCCCAGGTCGGTCACACTAATGCGCTCATTTTTCTCCACGTACGGAGCTTCTTCCACGAGGATGGTCAGCAGGATGACGCGTTCGTGCAGAATTTTGTTGTGTTTGAAATTATGGGTGAGCGCGGCGGGAGTGCCTTCCGGGTTGCTCGCCAGGAAAATCGCCGTGCCTTTGACGCGATGCGGGGGATGGGCCTTGACCTCGCGCAGGAAATCCTCGATGGGAAAGAGACTTTTGATCAACCGCTGGCGCAGGCGGGCGCGCCCGGTTTTCCAGGTGGCCATCAGCGTGAAGCCGAGGGCCCCGATTGTAAGCGGAAACCAGCCGCCGTGATTGACCTTGGCCAGGTTGGCGACGAGGAAAACGAGTTCGATGCAGAGAAAGACGCCGCACAGCGCGCCGGTCGCCAGCCAATGCCAGTTCCAGAGCCGCCGCGCCGCGAAGTAAAAGAGCAGCGTGGTGATGAGCATGGTCAGTCCCACGGCAATGCCGTACGCGGCGGCGAGGTTCTCCGAGGAGCGAAACCCGAGCACCAGACCGATGCAGGCCACCATCAGCGTCCAGTTGATCAACGGAATGTAAATCTGTCCGTGCGTGGATGAGGAGGTGTGCTCGATCGCCACGCGCGGCACGTAGCCGAGTTGCACCGCCTGCATCGTCAGGGAGAACGAACCGGAAATCAACGCCTGGGAGGCAATAACGGTCGCTGCGGTTGCCAGGCCGACCAGGGGATACAAGGCCCAGCCAGGCGCCAGGCGGTAAAAGGGGTTGCTGGCGGCTTCCGGATGGCTCAAAACCAGCGCGCCCTGTCCGAGATAGTTCAGAAACAATGCCGGCAAGACCAGGCTGAACCATGCGATCCGGATCGGACGCTTGCCAAAATGCCCCATGTCGGCGTACAGCGCCTCCGCACCGGTCAGGACGAGAAAAACCGCGCCGAGTTGGTGCAAGCCACGGAAGCCGTTGGTGACAAAGTACTGCCAGGCATACGCGGGATTCACTGCGCGCAACACTTCGGGGGCGTGAAACACTTGTTTGAGGCCCAAGCCGGCCAGCGTGAGAAACCAGACCAGCATCGCCCATCCAAACGCGCGCCCCACCTTGGCGGTGCCGATCCGCTGGACGCTGAACAATCCGACAAGGATCACGATCGTCAGTGGCACGACATAAGGCTGCAGACCGGGGGCCGCCACTTCCAAGCCTTCCACGGCGCTCAACACCGAGATGGCGGGGGTGATCAACCCGTCGCCGTAGAGGAGCGCCGCGCCAAAGACACCGAACGTAATCATCCACCACATTGTCCAGCTGGGCGTTTGCTTTTTACGCTCAGGAAACGCCAGCGCGGTGAGGGCAAGAATTCCGCCTTCGCCACGGTTGTCGGCGCGCAGCACGAAAACAATGTACTTGATGGAGACGATCAAAATCAGCGCCCAGAAAATCAGGGAAAGCAGTCCCAGGACATTGTGGGTGGTGGCCGGCACGGAGCGTTCCCCCGCAAAGCAGGCGCGCAAGGCGTACAGGGGGCTGGTGCCAATGTCGCCATAGACCACGCCCAGCGCGGCGAGCGCCAGGTATTTGAGCGAAGCGGGTGCAGGAGCGGCGGGAGATTCCGCGGCGGGAGTCATCTCGTCCGGCGGAGCCGGTTGGGAGCTTGGGCGGTTGTCTGCTTGCATCGCATTGGCGGGAATTTCCGGTGCTGCCGCCGGAAATTGCCCTTTCACACGTCGCCGAGGTTAGCTGTCGGGCTGGGTTTTGAAAGTAACCCGCGGCGGATGTCGCTGCGCCCCATCCGCGGCATGCGGACGTTGGTTTCCCCGGGCCGGAGGCGTTTGCCTCCGGCTTGGACTGCCCGGCGAGCATCGCAAAATGTCCCCCGTGTGTCAAACGCACGCCACCGTCGAAACGGGCGGGAAGCGGCAATTGACGATGGAGTCGCCCGTTGGCAGCATCGCCTTCATGCGATGCAACACCTCTGTTCCCTCCGCTGCAGTCTTCTCTCCGGGCATGAGCCTGACCCGGCCGGGACACCTCCGAGGCTCCTGGTGGCGACTGGTGCGCTCCGGTCTGGCGGCGCTGGCATTGAGCGTCGGCTTGAGCGCCTGCCGGACCGCCGCCCCTCATTGTCCGGAGGCAGTCCAGCCCCGGCCGCTGCCCGGCGTGAAGCACGTTCTCCTGATCGGGTTTGACGGGTTCGGCGCTTACGCCTGGGAACGGGCGGAAATCCCGAATTTGAAGGCGCTGGCCGCGCGCGGGGCGCTTTCCCTGAAGGCCCGGGCAGTGTTGCCCTCAGCCAGTGCGGCCAACTGGGCAACCCACTTGATGGGCGCAGGCACCGAGTTGCACGGTTACACCGAATGGAACTCCAGAACCTCCATGCCCCCGGCCCGCGTCGTCAGCAAATATGGCCTCTTTCCCGGCATCTTCGGCCTGGTGCGCGAGGCATACCCCACGGCGGAAATGGGCGTCCTCTACGAGTGGGACGGGATCCATTACCTTTTTGAGAACGAGGCCGTCAATTTTGAAAAACAGGAAAAATCACCGGCGGCCCTCACGGCCGGCACCGCACGGTATCTCCTTGAAAAGAAACCGCTGTTCACCTTCGTCTGCTACGATCAGCCGGACGCGGTGGGCCATGGTGAAGGACACGATACGCCCCAGTATTACGACATGTTGAAAAACTGCGATGCGGAGGTGGGCAAGCTGCTGGACGCCTTGACTGCCGCCGGGATGGCGCAAGACACGATCATCATGCTCATTTCGGATCATGGCGGCCTTGATAAAGGGCATGGCGGGAAAACTTTGCAGGAAATGGAAACCCCCTGGCTGATCGCCGGACCGGGAATCCAGCGCGGACACCCAATCGCTGCCAGCATCGTGCATTACGATACCGCAGCCACTCTGGCACGGATTTTTGGCGTCCGACCGCCGCAGGTGTGGACCGGTCGCGCTGTGCGTGAGGTGTTTGCCCGATAACCCTTGCCACCCGGCCGGTCCTTGGTTCCAGACCTTTTGGACGGCGCTGATCCAGGCACCGTTTCCGGGTCTCCACGATGTGGGCGGCTTCGATAATGTGCTGCCCCGCTTTTCTGAAGCCCAGCACCTCCCGTCGGCGTTGTGCAACGTCTGGCCAGGGGGTGGGAGCGGACCGGAGCGCAGGTGCGATCTGTCAAGCCCGTGAAGTCTTTGGACAGATGTCGGGTGGATGGATTTTGCTGGGCAGGCTTGCGATGCCATGGCTACGCTCTGGGACAGAAAAGAATTGCACCGATGAAAACCAGTTCCGTCACCTTGGCTTCTCCGTGGTCCTTGATGAGCTCCCGCCCGACGCCTGGCGCTGCGTTGCGGAACCGCTGCCCGGCACCGCCTCCCATGGGACGTCCGTGCTGGCTGCTGGGTGTGGTGCTCGCGGGGTTGGTGGCGTTGGAATCACCGGGCACTGCCGCGTCCGCGCTCCGGACCAAGAATGTCTTTTTGATCACCACGGACGGGTTGCGGTGGCAGGAGGTGTTCACCGGGGCGCAACCCGGGTTGATGACCAAGCAAACCGGGGGCGTGGCCAATGAGGCGGGTTTGAAAAAGCAATTCGGGCAGGCCACCGCCGAGGCGCGACGCCAGGCCTTGATGCCGTTTTTCTGGACCGAGATTGCGCGCCGCGGCCAGCTCTACGGCAACCAGACCAAAGGGAGCGTGGCACACATCACCAACGGCAGGAAATTTTCCTATCCGGGTTACAGTGAATTCCTGGTCGGGATGGCGGATGACCGGATTGACAGCAACAACAAAATGCCCAACCCGAACACAAACGTCTTCGAGTGGCTGAATCTGCGCCCGGGATTTCAAGGGAGGGTGGCGGCCATTGTGAACTGGGATGTGATCCCGTGGATTCTCAACACCGAGCGCAGCCGGCTGCCGGTGTGGAGCGGCTTCGCCCTGCAACCTGGTGCGCCCGACCTGATCCGGCTTTCCCCCGAGCTCGAGGAGTTATGTCGCGACACCACCCGTCTGTGGGACGGGATGTTGTTTGATTCCTTCTTCTACCAGGCGGCGCGCGAATACGTGCTCCAGGCCCGGCCGCGCGCCTTCTATGTGTCTTTCAGCGAAACGGACGAATGGGCGCATGAAGGCCATTACGACCGCTACCTCGACGCCGCGCACAAGGTGGACCGCTACATTCAGGGGCTGTGGGAAACCGTGCAATCGGTCCCTGCCTACAAGGATCAGACAACATTCATCATCACCACCGACCACGGACGGGGGAGCGGCTTGCAGGACTGGCGGTCGCACGGACAACAGGTTCAAGGGGCGGAACACATCTGGATTGCCGTGCTCGGTCCGGACACGCCACCGCTGGGCGAGCGCACGAACTGCGCGCCGGTGACGCAAAACCAGGTGGCCGCCACCATCGCGGCGGCGCTGGGCGAGGATTTCCACGCCGCGTTCCCAAAAACAGGCGCTCCACTTGCAGAGGCGCTGGCCGGAGCCAGGCAATGAACCGGAGACCCTGAATACCGCCACTCCCTCCCGTCGGTCGTCACGCCGGGACCCGGCGGCTGGCGGAGGGCCAAGCCGGACAACGAGCTCAAAACTGATGCAGAAAGCGCACGTCGTTTTCGTAGAATAATCGGATGTCGTTGATGGCGTAGCGCAACATCGCGATCCGTTCGACGCCGAAGCCGAACGCCCAGCCGGTCCACACTTCAGGATCGTAACCGACGTTTTCGAAAACCCGGGGATGCACCATGCCGCAACCGGCAATTTCGAGCCACTCCTTCCCCATCTTTTTGACGAGCGCGTTGGCGAAGTCTATTTCGTAGCTCGGTTCGGTGTAGCTGAAATAGTGCGGCCGGAAGCGGATCTTGACATCGCTGCCCATCAGTTCACGAAAGACAAACTCCACCGTGCCTTTGAGATCACCCACCGTGACCCCCTGGTCCACGTAGAGTCCTTCAACCTGATGGAAGGTGGGATTATGCGTGGCATCGGCATTATCGCGGCGGAACACGCGTCCGGGCACAATGATGCGCACCGGCGGCGGCTGTCTTTCCATCACGCGGATTTGCACGGAAGAAGTGTGCGTGCGCAGCAATGTGCCGCTGGTCGGGCGGGTCTGGAGTGGTGCGGGTTGGGCGGCGGTGGCGGCGGTGGCGGCGGTGGCGGCGGTGGCGATGTAAAAGGTATCCTGCGCGTCACGCGCAGGATGATCCGCCGGTGTGTTCAACGCATCGAAGCAGTGATATTCATCTTCGATCTCCGGGCCATCCGCCACCGCAAAACCAAGCTTCCGAAATGCGCGGACAATGTCGTCCGTAACCTGGGTGAGCGGGTGCAGTTTGCCGAGACCGCGCCGCCGGCCCGGCAGGGTGAAATCGGTGGGGTATCCGGGTTGCGCCGCCGCCAGTTCCAGGTCACTCCGGCGATCGGCCAGTGCGGCTTCCAGGGCAACCTTGCCCGCATTGATCAACTTGCCGGCCTCCGGCCGCTCCTCCCGGGGCAATGCACCGAGTCGCTTCATCAACGCGGTGAATTTTCCGTTCGGGCCGATCCATGCGCCTTTGGCCTGCTCCAGGGCGGCCAGATTGGCGGCTGCCTGCAATTCGGCCAGTGCGGTTTGTTTCAGCGGTTCAATTTCGTCGAGGAAACCACCCATATATTCAGGTCGCGAGCGTAAGCCATTTACCCCGCCAGGAAAAGAAAAAGGCGACCATTGCGGGTCGCCTCTGGAAAACGAGCCGGCGGCTCAAGCGCGGCGTCCGCCTTTGAGTTCGGCTTTGAGCTGTTCAAAAGCCGCGCGGTCGCCCCGGGCGGCCAGGGCGGCCTGTTCGGGCCAGGTGGTTGGATCCCATTGCTTCAGGTGCGCCCCGCCGGCGGCGAGGATTTCCTTCAAGCGCGCAACCGACGTGGCCGCCACTTGGGCGAAAGTTCTGATGCCTTGCGCGTGCAGGGCCTCTTGAATTTTCGGGCCGATCCCTTCAATCTCGGTCAAATCGTCGCCTTTACCGGCGTTTTCGGCTTTGGCCTTCAGACCCTCCTGCGACAGTTTCACCAGTTGCAGGAAGGTCTCGTTGTCCCGGGCCGCAATATCGGCAATGACCTTGCGGTCCAACCCGCATTGGGCGGCCTTCAACCCTTCAATGAACCGGCTGTAAGTGAGGCCCGCCGTCCGCGCCGCCGCGTTGATCCGCACCTGCCAGAGGTAGCGGAACGTGCGTTTTTTGACACGGCGATCGCGGTAGGCATACTGCCGACCGTGGTCCACGGCGTCGCTGGCGTAGCGATAAAGTTTGGAGCGTTTGAGGCGGAAACCCTTCGCCGCTTGCAACATGCGATTGCGGCGTTTACGGGAGGCGGGTGAGTTTGTTACGCGCATGGAATTAAGGAGAAATTAAAATTCGTTGAAGTTGTGAAGCCGGAGGCAAATCAGCGGGTGAACGGCAGGCTTTGCTTGATGCGGTATTCGTCCGTCGTGTGAACCAGCGCCGCGCCGCGCAGGCTGCGCCGTCGTTTGGCGCTCTTGGTCTGGCACAGATGACGACGCCCGGAGCGACTGCGGAGGATTTTCCCCCGCGCCGTCAACTTGAAACGTTTGGTGGCCGATTTTTTGGTTTTGATGCCTTTGGGACGTCGCATAAATAACTTCCTGTTACAAAAGGAGGCGCAGTATAAAAAGTGCGGGGTGGAGTGCAAGCGTTAATTTCAGCGTGACAAGGCGGGCGGGGTCTTTAGGATGCGGGCGTGGCGGCGCGTTCGTCTATCGGCTAGGACACGGCCCTCTCAAGGCTGAAAGACGGGTTCGATTCCCGTACGCGCTACCAGAGCAGGGAATTCCATCTCCATCGTTGCCGCGCGGCGCCACTTGCGCCAGCATGCCGCGGACAGTTCACGATGAATATTCTCGGCATTGAAATCGGGGGCACCAAGCTGCAACTGGTGCTGGGCAACGCGCATGGTCAAATCCGTCAGCGGCATGGATTGACGGTGCAGCCCGGCGCAGGGGCTGCGGGGATCCGCGCCCAAATGGCCCAAACGATCCGCGCCCTGCGCGCGGACGCCCCCATCGCCGCCGTCGGTGTGGGGTTTGGCGGTCCGGTGGACTGGCGCACCGGCAACATTTGTCGCTCCCACCAGATTGAGGGCTGGGCGGATTTCAACCTGGCCGCCTGGCTGCGCGAGCAGACGAACGCCGTGGTGGTCGTGGATAATGACGCGAACGTGGCGGCGTTGGGCGAGGCCCGGAGCGGTGCGGGCGCCGGTTGCGATCCGGTGTTTTACGTGACGTTGGGGAGTGGGGTTGGCGGAGGACTGATTACGGCCGGCCGGATTTATCATGGCGCCATTCCTGGCGAGGCGGAGATCGGTCACGTCCGGCTGGAGCGGAGCGGGACCACGGTGGAATCGCGCTGCTCGGGGTGGGCGGTGGACGCGCGCATCCGGGAGTTGATCAGGCAACAGCCCCGGAGCCGGCTGGCGCAGCTGATTGGGACGGAAACTCGCGGCGAGGCGCGACACCTTGGCGCAGCGCTGGCGCAGGGCGATCCGATCGCGCACCAGCTTCTGCGTGAGATGTCCGCAGACCTGGCCTTTGGCCTGTCGCATCTCGTGCATTTGTTTCATCCGCAGGTGATCATCCTCGGCGGGGGATTGTCGGGGGTGGGCGAACCGCTCCGCCTGGCGGTGGCCCACGCCCTGCGTGACTGGGTGATGGAGGCGTTCCGGCCGGAGTTGAACGTGAAATTGTCGCAGCTGGGGGCGGATGCCGTTCCCGTCGGCGCGTTGTTGCTCGCGGCGGCCGTCGTCAAGGACGGCGACGCCGCGCAAAGGAAGATTTGAGTATTTGTGGCGCATCCCTATCCTTGCCGGTGCATGACGACTGCAACCCAGTGGGTTTCCGACTATATTCAGGCGCAAAAGGCGGCGCTGGATTCCATTGCGCCCGAAGCGCTGGCGCAATTGATCCAGACCCTGCGCCGTCTGCACCAGGAAGAGCGCCAGGTGCTGGTCTTTGGCAACGGCGGCAGTGCTGCGAACGCGTCGCATTTCGCCACGGATCTCGGCAAGGGGGCCTCGGACCGGCTGGGCAAGCGTTTCCGGGTGCTGAGCCTCACGGACAACGTCAGCTGGATCACGGCGCTGGGTAATGACTATGCCTACGAAGACATCTTTGTGCGCCAGATGCAAAATTTCGCGCGTCCCGGCGATCTCGCGCTGGGGATCAGTGTTTCGGGTGATTCCCCCAATTGCGTGGCGGCATTGACCTGGGCCAGGGCCAACGGTTTGCACACGGTGGCCTTGGTGGGGGCCAAACGCGGGCGCATGGCGGAGATCGCGGCCCAGACCATCGTCATCAACGATACGCATTACGGCCGCGTGGAAGATGCGCAAATGGGGATTTGCCATGCGCTCTGCTACGCTTTCATGGAGCATCCCGACTGGGCCAAATGAACTCCCCCGCGCCGACCTCTTTCACCGGGCGGGTGGAATTCACCGCCGGTTTTGCTCCGCGCCCGCAGCTCACCCATGTGCTGTTCGACTTCGACGGCACCTTGTCGCTCATCCGCGAGGGATGGCCCGAGGTGATGGTGCCGATGTTCGTGGAAATGCTGCCGGTGTTGCCCGATGAAACCGAGGCGGCGCGCCGGCAGTTGTGCTTCGAGGACATCATGCGGCTGAACGGCAAGCAGACCATCTATCAGATGATGCAACTGGTCGAGCGCATCCGGGCCCGCGGCGGCACCCCGCGTGAGCCCTTGTGGTACAAGCACGAATACCTGCGCCGGCTGGAGGAACGGATCCGGCACCGGACGGAGGATTTGCGCCGCGGCGTCCTCAAACCCGACGATTTGCTGGTGCATGGGGCGCGCGGGTTGCTGGACGAATTGCAGCGGCGCGGGTTGACGCTGTATCTGGCGAGCGGAACGGATGAGCCCTTCGTCAAGGCGGAAGCGGAGCTGCTCGATTTAACCCGGTACTTTGGCCCGCACATTTATGGCGCGCTGGACAACTACAAGCAGTTTTCCAAAAAAATGGTCATTGAGCGGATTTTGCGCGAGAACCGGATCGCCGGGGCGCAGTTGCTGTCCTTCGGTGATGGCTACGTGGAAATTCAAAACACCAAGGAAGCCGGCGGTCTGGCGGTGGCCGTGGCCAGTGACGAGGCGCACAACGGCTCGGGCCGGTTTGACGAGTGGAAGCGGCAGCGACTGTTGGGGGTGGGAGCGGATGTGGTGATTCCGGATTTTCGCGATGCGGTGGCGCTCGTTTCGTGCATCTTCGACCACGGACGCGGATGAACGCCGGGCGTTTCGCAGCCATCACCGGGCGGTATCCGCAATTGCGGCTGGCCGTGGTCGGCGATTTCTGTCTGGACCGGTATCTCGAAATTGACCCGGCCAAAACAGAGACCTCCATCGAGACCGGGCTGCCCGTGTACAATGTCGTCAACGTCCGTGCACAACCGGGTGGCGCGGGCACGGTGTTGAATAATCTGGTGGCGCTGGGGGTGGGACAGATTTTTCCCGTTGGCTTTTGTGGCGACGACGGCGAAGGGTACGAACTACGCCGGGCGCTGGCCGCCCTGTCCGGGGTCCATCTCGACTTTTTTCTCCAGACCCCGGCCCGCCGGACCTTTACCTATGGCAAGCCGTTGATCGTCATGGCCAACCAGCCGCCGCGGGAATTAAACCGGCTGGACCAAAAGAACTGGACCCCGACCCCGCCAGCAGTCATTGCGCAGCTTCGCGCCCACCTGATGACCGTGGCCGACCGGGTGGACGGACTGGTGGTATTGGGGCAGGAGGATGACCAGGCCACGGGCGTGTTGACGCCGGAATTGCTTGATGCTTTGAGCCGGATTGCCGGCGCCAACCCCGGACAATTGATCCTGGCGGACAGTCGCCGCAGCCTGCGCAAATTTCCGCCCGCCATCTTCAAGATGAACGCGGCGGAACTGTCGGCCTTGACGGGCCTGACCGCCCGGGCGTCGCCCGCGCGGATCGCCGCTGCCGCCGTGCAACTGGCCCGGCAAAACCAGCGTCCGGTATTTATCACGCTGGCAGAACGGGGAATTCTGGGGGCCACACCCGAAGGGCAGACCGAACATTTGCCGGCACTGCCGGTGCGCGGTGAAATTGACATCGTGGGCGCGGGCGACTCGGTTTCGGCAAACCTGGCCGCCGCCCTGTTGAGCGGGGCCACCCTGCGGGAAGCGCTCACCCTGGCCAACGCGGCCAGCTCCATCGTCATTCACCAACTCGGCACCACCGGCACGGCAACCCGGGAGCAGTTGCGGCCGTTCGTGGTGGCCGACTGAACCCGGCCGGGCGGTTCCAAGCACCTGAACCATACGGCGGCGGCACCCGGAGGTGGGGAAGCGGCCGCTGCTGCCTCCTCCGGATTGAGCCGGCAGCGGGACGATGGACGGCGGTGGAATTTGTCGTGCGTTCCACCGCCCCGGTCCGCATACTGGGGGCGTAACGCTGGAGATTGGCAATGACTCCTTTTCAAATCATCTTCACCCCGGTCAGCGCCGCGGAGCTGGCGCGCATGCCGAAGGAACTGCAGCTGCACATTCTCGGCGAGTTCCGCGGCCTGCCGCAGCAGGTCATCAGCACGGAGCTGAATGATTTCGGGAAGCTGGAACGCGGCGGGCGCATTCTGCACCGCTTTCGCATCGGGGAGTTTCGCGTGTATTTTGAGCGGCACGAACTGGGCGTTTTAGTGCACCGGATTTTGAGTCGCAACACGCTGAAGGACTTCATGTATCGCTCCGGGTTGAAGGTGGAGGAGGATGCGGCCCTGCAACAAAACCCCAAATTTTGGGAGCTGATTGAATCCGCCCGGGCGACGAAGTAGCCCGCTCCGGTTCTGCTGCCCGGAGGCCGAGCCGTTCCCGGGCCGGCGGCCGTTTCCCGCGATCCCCGGGTGAACCAGCGCCGGCCGGCGCCCGCGCGGCGAGGCCGGGCCGCGTTTTGTGAGTTGACTCACAAGCGGCCCGGTGAAACGATGGCCCGCATGAGTACCAATCCAGATGCTTCCGGTTCGACGCCGACGACTCGTCGCGATTTCATCAAACAAACCAGCACGGTGGTGGCGGCTTCAGCTCTGGCGGGGCTGGCGCTTCCGCACGTTCATGCCGCGGGCAATGACACTCTGCAGGTGGCGTTCATTGGTTGTGGCGGCCGCGGCACCGATGCGGCGGGCAATGCGCTCTCGGTCAGGCAAGGCGGCACCAAACTGGTGGCGATGGCCGACATCCTGCCCGAACGCCTGAGCACCAAGTTCGCGGCGCTGAAGCAGAAGTTTGGCGACAAGGTGGACGTGCCCGACAATCGCCGCTTCCTGGGATTTGACGCCTACCGTGAAGCGATGGATGTCCTGCGTCCGGGCGACATTGTGATTTTGACAACGCCGCCGGCGTTTCGCTGGGTGCATTTCACCCACGCGATTGAACGGGGATTGAATGTGTTCATGGAAAAGCCGGTGGTGGTGGACGGGCCGGGTGGACGGCGCATGCTCAAGCTGGCGGAGGCGGCCAAGGCCAAAAATCTCAAGGTGGGCGTGGGCTTGAATTCCCGGCACGCGCGCCACTTGCAGCAACTGGCGGAGCGCATTCATGATGGCGCGATTGGGGAAATCGTCCTGCAGCGCGGATACCGGATGCATGGTCCGGTGGCGTCGTTCCATTCCCTGCCCAAGCCCGACAACGTGAGCGAGCTGTTGTACCAAATCCAGCGCTTCCACAGTTTCATCTGGGCCAGCGGGGGCTGTTTCAGCGATTTTTACATTCATATCATTGATCATCTCGGGTGGATGAAAAATTCCTGGCCGGTCAAGGCGCAGGCGTTGGGGGGCCGACACTACAAACTCAGTCCCGAAGGCCTCCCTTATGTGGATCAAAACTTTGACACCTACTCGGTGGAATACACCTATTCCGACGGAACAAAGTTTTATTTTGACGGCCGGTGCATGACGGGCTGTTGGGACAACTTTTCCAGCTACATCCACGGCACGAAGGGCAGTGCCATTGTGGCCAAGAGCGGCGATTGCGGCGGTCCCTCGAGTATTTACAAGGGGCAGTCGCCCAAGGGGGCCGAGCGCGTGTGGACTTCAACCACGCCGCCCGGCGAAGACAACTGGTACCAGAATGAATGGAATGATTTGGTGGAGGCCATCCGCGCCGATCAACCTTACAACGAAGTGGAACGCGGCGTGACGGTCAGCCTGGTTTCCGCCATGGGCCGGATGGCGGCGCACACCGGGCAGGAGATCACCTTCGAGGACATGTTGAACTGCGAACATGAAATGGCCCCGGGCATTGACAAATTCACCTATGACTCGCCAGCGCCGGTGCAGGCGGATGCCCACGGCCGGTATCCCGTGCCGGAACCCGGCATCAAAACCACGCGGGAGTATTGATCGAAAGCCGCTGCTCCCCCTGAGGCCAGCACGGCTAAACGAGTGGATAAGAGGCTCGTAAACTTGCCGCCCGCGAGTGGACAGGAGAAACGTCACTCCATAGATTGCACCAGCGGGCCGGCCCGGAGCGGCCCCGGAGCCCTGATGTGGATCAACGCTGTGTAATCGCACAAGCTTATGAAAAACTTTGAAGGTCTCAGCAAGGCGCACTCAGTACTGGATGCCTACCTGCACAATCGTCCCAAGTCCGAACCGTCCTCCGGTTCGCGCCTGCAGGCGGTTACGATTTCCCGGCAGGCCGGCAGCGGCGCTGCGTCCGTGGCCGAGCACCTGATCCGATTATTGGAGGCGCGGAAGTCGCCGGCCCGGCCCTGGACGGTATTCGATCGCAATTTGATCACGCAGGTGCTGAAGGACCACAATCTGCCCGAGCGCCTGGCGGAGTATCTGCCGGAAGATCGCGGTTCCGAAATTCACGACACGGTCCGGTCCCTTTTTGGCGTGCAGCCATCCACCTGGACGGTGGTGGAGCACACCGCGGAAACCATTTTGCGCCTGGTCCACCTGGGCAACGTGATCATTCTGGGGCGCGGCGCCAACCGGATTACGGCGGACGTGCCCGGCGTGATCCATGTCCGCCTGGTCGCCCCGCTCGAACAACGTATTTCGCACGTTCAGGAATCCCGCCAAATGAGCCGCACGGCAGCGCGGGAATTGGTGGAGCGCGAGGATCGCGGTCGCGCCCGTTATTTCAAACGGTATTTTGCCGCCAGCCTTGATGATCCGCTGCTCTATCATCTCGTCATCAATACCGGGCTGGTTTCGTTCAAACAGGCGGCGGAACTGATTGTGTCCGCAGCGGCCCCCCTGCGCTGAGCGGACCGTCTGTCTTTCCGGTTGCACCAGGACCCGCGCTTGTTATGGTGCTGTCGAGGCTATGCCACATCCCGTCCTGTATCAGATCAATGCACGCTGCTGGCTCCGCAGATTGTCGGATGCGGAGAAACGGCCGGTGACCCTGGCCACGGTGCCGGCGGCGGAATTGGCCGGCTGGCGGAAACGCGGCTTTACGCATCTCTGGCTCATGGGCGTCTGGCCTACCGGGCCCGCGGCGCGGGCCATCGCGTTGCAGCATCCCGAGCTGCGCCGCGAATACGACCGGGTGCTGCCCGGCTGGACGGAGGCGGATGTGGCCGGCTCGCCATATTCCGTGGCCGCATATTCCGTCGCCCCGGCGTTTGGTGGTGATGAGGCGCTGCAACAATTCCGGACCCGTCTCCACGAGCTGGGCCTCAAACTCATTCTGGATTTTGTCCCCAATCATCTGGGCGTGGATCATCCCTGGGTGACTGAACAGCCCGATCGGTTTGTCTCCAGTCCCAACCCAATCCCCGGAACCTTTCCGGCGAAAACCCGGACCGGGGTGCGGTTCATAGCCCATGGCAAGGATCCCTACTTCGCCCCGTGGACCGACGTTGCGCAATTGGATTACCGTCGCGAGGCGACGCGCCAGGCGATGCGCCGGCAGTTGCTGCAAATCGCCCAACAATGCGACGGGGTGCGGTGTGACATGGCGATGTTGCTGTTGAATGAGGTTTTTGAAAAAACCTGGGCGCGCTGGCCAACGGCGGAAACCCCGCCCACCGGGGAATTCTGGCCGGCGGCCATCCAGGCCGTTAAGACCCGGTTCCCAGAGTTTCTTTTCATCGCCGAAGTCTATTGGGGGTTGGAAGGCCGGTTGCAGGCGCAGGGCTTTGATTTCACCTATGACAAGGCATGGTACGATGACCTGATGGGTGGACGACCGGTCGAGGCGCAACACCGCCTGCTCGCGCATCCTCCGGCTTACGTGGAGCACAGTGTTCACTTTTTGGAGAATCATGATGAACCGCGCGTGGCGGCAAGACTGTCGCCGGCGGAAAATCGCGCCGCGGCGCTGGCAATTCTGGCCGTGCCGGGCATGTGTCTGCTGCATCAGGGACAGCTTACCGGGGCCCGGATCAAATTACCGGTCCAGTTGGGGCGTGCGCCAATTGAACCCGAACAGGCGGAGATCAAGACCGCTTATACGGCACTGCTGGCCGTGTTGCCCAAAACCTGCATGCGCCGGGGGCAGGGCAGGGTCCTGGCGCCGCGCAGCGCGTGGGCGGGAAATTGGTCCCACCAACATTTCCTCCTTGTCCTCTGGTCGGAAAACGCGAATCGGTTTGATCTGGTGGTGGTGAATCTGAGCGGGCAGCGCAGCCAATGCTATGCGCCGTTGGACCTGCCGGAAATTGGGGACGAGGACTGGCGTCTGCGGGATTTGCTTGGCGAGGAAACCTACGAGCGGGTCGGGAGCGATCTGGTGCAATCCGGTCTTTACCTCGACGTTCCTGCGCATGCCGCGCAGATTTTCCGCTTTGAGCCGAAACGTTGAACGCGGGGCAGTGGTCTGGAGGCGGGCCAACCAGGCGTCGGGCCGGGACCGCGGGCGCGGTGGTGGTGAACGCGGGCCTGGTGTGCCGCAGTCCGGCTCATGCCTCCACCGCAACCCGGGGTTCTTGCCAGCCGTGATCGCCTGCCAGCAGCCCTCCTGTAACGGCCGCATAAATGCTGGACAAACCCCGCGTATTCCGGTCTCGATCCACAGCAATCACAATCGCGGAAGTGATGCGCATTGAAATGCTTGTTGCGGGACGCCGGGCGGCATCAATTGCCGATCGCAAACCAAAGAGCCCGCCTCCGTCCGGGCGATGGGTTTGTCGGGGGGACAACGACGCGCGCTATCGGCCGTGAACCGGTCCGGATTTCGTGGGCTGCAGGGGCGCCGCCTGTTTGCCCCGGATCTTGCGCGCTGAAGCGGCGTCGTCCATGGAGAACGGACGCGGCGCGAGGACAGGTATTTGTTCCAAGCCGGGTCCCGCCGGCGTGTTGAGCCGCTGTCCCGCACCTTGACTGGAATGACAACGGGGGCGCGAATCTTGTGTCTTTTGCGCGCGGTTGGAGCTATTAAATCCGCGGCGTGAGCGCGAAACCACTGACAAGTTACACTTGTAAGCTGTCGGACGAACAGGCGGCGATCTTGAAGGCATGTCTGGAGGCGCGGAATTTCCGGCCCCGCGAAGTGCCCTACGCCCGATTCGCGGGCGAGAAGGACAAGACGAACGTGGTGTTTTATGAGAGCGGCAAGCTCGTGGTGCAGGGTCGGGGAGCGCAGGACTTCATCGAGTTCGTGCTCGAGCCGGAGGTGTTGAAACAGGCAAAGCTCGGCTATGAGGCGGTGTTGAATCCGGAGTTGTGGCTGCCCCGCATCGGCGTGGATGAAAGCGGCAAGGGCGATTTCTTCGGGCCGATGTGCGTGGCGGGGGTGTATGTGAACGAGTCGGTGCTCACGGCGTGGAAGGACGTGGGCGTGCGCGATTCGAAGCATATTTCGAGCGATAAAAAAATTTCCGAGCTGGCGAAGCTTATCAAGGAAACCTCCGGTTGCGTGACGACGGTGGTGCCGATTGGCAACGAGGCTTACAATCGGTTGCACGCGAAGATGGGAAGTGTGAACGCGGTGCTCGCGTGGGGTCACGCGCGGGTGATTGAAAATTTGATGGGGCAGCAGCATCGGATGAATCCTCCCCCGGCGCGGGCGATCAGTGATCAGTTCGCCGCCAGCAAACGGGTCGTCGAAAAGGCGCTGATGAGTGCGGGGCGGGGATTGGAGCTGGTGCAGCGACACCAGGCGGAGGAGGATTTGGCGGTGGCGGCGGCGTCCATCCTGGCGCGGGATGAATTCGTGAGGCGGCTGGCGGTTTTAGGGGCCAAATTCGGGACGGAGTTTCCCAAGGGAGCGGGGGCAAACGTGGACGCCGTGGCAAAAGCGTTTGTGGATCAACACGGGGCGGTGGAACTGGCCAAAGTGGCCAAGATGCATTTCCGCACGGCGCTGCGGGCGCAGGGCTTGCCCGAACCGGCCAAGGTCAGGTGGCGTGGATGATTGCGGCGGGCGACCTCCCGGATTGGGGAAGGGTTCCGGCGGCCGGCCGTTTTCCAGAGTCGGGACCAGGGGCCGGCGGCTTGCAGAAGCGTGGTGGGGCGAGTCACTTGCGCGGATGAAGCACGGTTGTGCGCGGGTGAAAAATTCTTAAATCGTCAGTTGACACGTTTTTGGAGTTTTTCTATTTTGCCCTCCGTCTTAGAGCCGTAATAGAGACACAGTCACCAAAACTCTCCGGTTTTCTGCGCAAGAAAAATGGTGTGAGGTTGGCTTTTTGTCGTTTTACGCATCAGGATGACAGAAGAGTTCGGGACGCCCATGTAGCTCAGTTGGTAGAGCACGTCCTTGGTAAGGACGAGGTCATCAGTTCAATCCTGATCATGGGCTCCATGATGAACCGACGATTTAAGTTTAGTGACGCACTTAACAATACGCTAACGACAACATAACGAACGCAGGAGAATAAAATGGCAAAAGAGCAATTTCAACGCACCAAACCCCACGTAAACGTGGGAACGATCGGCCACGTGGACCACGGCAAGTCCACACTGACCGCCGCCATTGTTGCGGTGCAAAACCGCAAGGGCATGGCGCCGCCCATTTCCTACGCCGATATTACAAAAGGCGGGACGGTTCGCGATGAGACCAAAACGGTGACCATTGCCGTGTCCCACGTCGAGTACGAAAGTCCCAAGCGTCACTATGCGCACGTGGATTGTCCCGGTCACGCGGATTATGTGAAGAACATGATCACCGGCGCGGCGCAGATGGATGGCGCGATTCTCGTCGTCAGTGCGGCCGACGGGCCCATGCCGCAAACGCGCGAACACATCCTGCTGGCGCGTCAGGTGGGCGTGCCGAGCATGGTGGTGTTTCTGAACAAGGTGGACCTGGCCGACGCTGACTTGCTGGAGCTCGTGGAAATGGAGATCCGCGATCTGCTCACCAAGTACGGTTTCCCTGGAGACAAGACCCCGATTATTCGTGGCTCCGCAACGGCGGCGCTCGCCGGAAAACCGGAGGGCGAAAAAGCCATCACCGAACTGCTGGACGCGCTGGACAGCTTCATCCCCGATCCGGTGCGCGAAGTGGACAAGCCGTTCCTGATGTGCGTGGAAGACGTGTTCAACATTGAAGGTCGTGGCACCGTGGTGACGGGACGGGTGGAGCGCGGGGTGCTCAAGAAGATGGACGAGGTGGAGATTGTCGGCTTGCGCGAGACCCGCAAGACGGTGGCCACCGACATCGAAATGTTCCGCAAGCTGCTCGACAGTGCGACGGCCGGTGACAACGTCGGGGTGCTGCTGCGCGGCACCAAGAAAGAGGAGGTCGAGCGGGGCATGGTGCTGGCCAAGCCGGGTTCGATCACGCCCCACACCAAGTTCAAGGCGGAGGTTTATGTCCTTTCCAAGGACGAAGGGGGACGGCATACGCCGTTCTTCACCAACTACCGGCCACAATTTTATTTCCGCACGTCCGACGTAACGGGCACATTGACCCTGCCGCAGGGAGTGGAAATGGTGATGCCGGGCGACAATGTTTCCGTGGACGTTGAGCTGCAGAAAGCCGTGGCGATGGAAAAGGGCCAGCGCTTCGCCATTCGCGAAGGCGGGCGGACCATCGGGGCGGGCCGGATCAGTGACGTGGTGCAGTAAACGCCGGTGAGGATTTAATGACATGGAGGCGGCAGGAATGCCTGTCGCCTCCTTTTAGTCCAGTTGAGGGGCCGGTGCATTTTTTCGTAGGGCGTTAGCTCAATTGGTAGAGTAGCGGTCTCCAAAACCGTTGGTTGCAGGTTCGACTCCTGCACGCCCTGCCAAACCGATGGTGCGGTGCTGCGGAGGGAAGAACGGGACGCAGTCGGGACGGTCCAACAGGCCATCCACCACCGGGGGAGAGGTGGCAGAGTGGTCTATCGCGGCGGTCTTGAAAACCGCTGTGGGTTAAACACCCACCGGGGGTTCGAATCCCTCCCTCTCCGCCAGGGCTTGAGCCACAGCGGAGCCAGGGTGGCACGGAACAAAAGGCTGAGACCAGAACAAGATCAGCCAGAACAGGTTAGAATACATGAAGCAGTTTATCTGGGTCGGGGTGCTGGCCGCCATTTTTGGGTTTTTATGGTGGCGCGGGTATATCAAGCGTTTTGCGGTTTATTGGCAGCAAACGGTGGAAGAGCTGAAAAAGTGCGCCTGGCCCACCTGGGACGATCTGTCCGGATCCACCATCCTCGTCATGGTGGCCACCTTCCTGTTGGCGCTGTTTACGTTCGTGGTGGATCAAGTTCTGTTTGCGTTGTTCAAGACGGTTTAAGTGCCATGAAACCCCAGTGGTTCGTCATCCATACGCTTTCCGGCCAGGAGCAAAAGGTCAAAGACAGCATTGAGAAGCGTCTCAAAACCGAGGAGATGCAGGAGTATATTCACGAGGTGCTCGTGCCGATGGAAAAAGTCGTGGAGGTGCGGAACCAGAAAAAGACGGTCACCACCCGCAAACTGCATCCCGGCTACGTTTACATCCACATGGTGTTGCTGGATGACAACAAACGGGTCATCCCCAAACCGTTTTACTTCATCAAGGAAACCCAGGGGGCGATTGGCTTTGTGGGCGGCGAACACCCCCACACCGCCACCGATGAGGAGATGGAAACCATCAAGGCGGCCGTGTCCGCCTCCGAGGAAACCGAGCGTCCCAAAATTGCCTTTAACGTGGGAGAAACCATCAAGATCAACAATGGTCCCTTCCTTAATTTTAGCGGCGTGATCGAGGAAGTGGATCCCGACCGGGGCAAATTGAAGGTGACGGTGAACATTTTTGGCCGGAACACCCCGGTTGAACTTGAGTATTGGCAGGTGGAGAAAGCCTGATAGAATCCCCCACCTGTCGTGGCCGCGGTGCCGGTGCGGGTGGTGGGGTTGGGGCGGCGGAAAATTTGGAATTGAATCTTTTGTATGGCGAAAAAAGTAACTGGTATCATTAAACTGCAAATCCCCGCAGGGCAGGCAAACCCGGCCCCGCCCGTTGGCCCGGCGCTTGGCCAGCATGGCGTGAACATCATGGGCTTCTGCAAGGAATTTAACGCCGCGACGAAAGGTGATGCCGGTCTGGTGATCCCGGTGGTCATTACGGTTTACCAGGATAAATCCTTCACCTTCATCACCAAATCGCCGCCCGCTTCCGTCCTGCTGAAAAAGGCCGCAGGCATCACCGCCGGCGCCAAAACCACCGGCAAGGAAAAGGTGGGCAAAGTCTCCCGTAAACAGGTGCTGGAGATTGTCAAAATGAAGAAGAATGACATGAACGCGGTGTCCGACGAGGCCGCCTTTCGGGTCGTGGCCGGGACGGCGCGCAGCATGGGAATTGAAGTTGTTGAATAAAACGCAAACGCGGGAGAGCAGAACGCTCGTTTGAACCGCACCGAACAATGCCAAGCAAACGATACAAAAAAGCACTGGAACAAGTGGACGCCACCCGGGCGTATCCGCTCAAGGAGGCGGTCGGGATTCTCGTCAAATTCCCGAAGGCGAAATTCAATGAAACCGTGGATCTCGCGTTCCGCTTGGGGGTGGATCCGAAACAATCCGATCAAATGGTGCGCGGGACCGTGCCGCTGCCTCACGGCAGCGGCAAGGTGGTTCGCGTGCTGGTGTTTGCCAAGGGCGCCGCTGCCGAGGCGGCCAGGGCCGGCGGGGCGGAGTTCGTCGGCTTTGAGGATTTGATCGCGCGCTGCAACAGCGGTTGGAGCGACTTCGATGTGGCGATCGCCACGCCGGAAGCCATGGCGGAAGTGCGCAAGCTGGGCAAAGTGCTGGGGCCGCGGGGGTTGATGCCCAATCCGAAAACGGGAACAGTTACCGAAGACACTGCGAAGGCCGTCAAAGAGGTGAAGGCCGGCCGGGTGGAATTCAAGGTGGACAAGGCGGCCAATGTGCATGTGGCCATTGGCAAGACGAATTTCACGCCCGAGCAGATCGAGGCCAATGCCCGGGCGGTGATTGACGCCGTGGTGAAAGCCCGGCCCGCCAGCCTGAAGGGCGCGTACCTGAACAGTTGCACGCTCTCGGCCACCATGAGCCCCGGCGTCCGCGTGGATGTTCGCGGGTTTGGCGACAACTGAGCGCACCGGCATCGGACAGACGCCGTTCCGCGTTGAAGCGGCGCAGAATTGACCAGTAAAAACAAATTTTGATTCCACCATGCGAGTAGAAAAACAAATTTTGACCCGGGAATACATTGGGCGACTGAACGCCTCGCCGTATTTCATTGTTGTGGGCTACCAAGGCTTGAAAGTTGAGCAGTTGACCACCCTGCGGAAAAATCTGCATCAAAGCCAGGCCGAGGTGCACGTGGTAAAGAACTCCATTTTCCGGATTGCGGCAAAGGAGGCGGGGATCGCTGATCTTCACGATGCGCTGACCGGCCAGCTGGCTGTGGTCACGGGGCAGAAGGAGGTTTCCGCTGCGGCCAAGGTACTGAAAAATTTTGCCGGAGACCACGACAGTTTGAAGATCAAGTTCGGGTACCTGAACAGCCAGCGCCTGGAACAGGCGGACTTGCTGACGCTGGCGGATCTGCCCAGCCTGGAAGTGCTGCGCGGCAAGCTGCTGGGGGTCATCAACGCACCGGCGCAGAAACTCGTCACGCTGCTCAACACCCCGGCGCAGCAGCTGGCGCGCGTGATCAAGGCCCGGACCGAGCAGGCGGCCTGAGCCGGGATGATTTTCCGCCCCCCGGATGGTGGCGGAGACCAACAAACCAATAAAGTAAATCGTCGGTTCACGGCCGTGAGCTGAAACCATCCGAGGCCCGGGTGACGACGAGACGAAAAGAAAGCAAGAGACAGTTATGGCAGACATCGCAAACATCGTAGAAGAGTTGAGCAAGTTGACGGTTATTGAAGCCGCCGACCTGGTGAAAAAGTTGGAGGAGAAATGGGGAGTAACGGCTGCAGCCCCCGTGGCGGTGGCCGCCGCAGGCGCTCCCGCGGCTGGCGCTGCCGCTCCGGCCGCCGCGAAAGACACCTTTGACGTGATTCTCGCCGCGGTTCCCGCGGACAAGAAGATCGCGGTAATCAAGGCGGTGCGCGAAGTGAAGGCGGGCCTCGGACTGGCGGAGGCCAAGGCGTTGGTTGAAGGCGCCCCCAAGCCCATCCTGGAGGACGCCAACAAGGCGGATGCGGATGCCGCCAAGAAAAAATTGGAAGAGGCCGGAGCCAAGGTGGAAATCAAGTAATTTGGAGCCGGCGGGCCGGGGGGCATTCGTAATGACCCTTCGGCCCGCCGCCCGTCCGCGTATTTCAGAGACAGTACATAACGAATTCCCATTCGAGGCGGAATTCCCGGTGCGGCAAGATTGCGATTGAACATCGTGGCCTTGCCTCGTGTCGTTGAGTAGTAAATTGACGTCCGATCAGGTGATCGGGCCGTAGAAAAGGTCCAAATGCCATCGCGAACCACTGAACGTATCAACTTCAGCAAAATCAAAGAGATCATCGCTCCGCCGAACCTCATCGAGCTGCAAACCAGCTCGTACAAGGAGTTCCAGCAGGCGGAGGTGCCTCCGTCCAAGCGCAAGAACCTGGGCATGCAGGCGGTGTTTACCGAGGTCTTTCCCATCGAGAGTTACGACGGCAAGGTCGTCCTCGATTTTCACTCCTACGACATTGGCGAGCCCAAGGTCAGCTGGCTGGAATGTTTGCGCGAAGGCTTGACCTACGGTGCGCCGCTCTATGTCACGTTCCTCCTCAAGGACGAAAAGGGCACGAAAGAGGAAAAAGTTTTCATGGGCGAGCTGCCGCTGATGACCCCCCAGGGGACGTTTGTCATCAATGGCGCCGAACGGGTCATTGTTTCCCAGTTGCATCGTTCGCCCGGCATCGCCTTTGAAAAGACCACGCACCCGAATGGCAAGGAGCTGTTCAGCTTCCGCGTCATTCCCGACCGCGGTTCCTGGTATGAAGCGCAGTTTGACACCAGCGACCTGCTGTACGTCTATCTTGACCGCAAGAAGCGTCGCCGAAAATTCCTGACCACCACTCTCTTTCGCGCTCTGGCCTTTCTGGCCAGCGACGGCGAGAAGCCCGCGAAGAAGGACGCGGACAAATCCCGGGGCACGGACGAGGAAATTCTCAAGCTGTTTTACCAAATTGAAGAACTGACGATCAAGGAGGCCGAGAAGCTCGCCGACCTGCAAAACAAGGTGTTGATTCAGGATGCCGTGGACGAGGAGAAGGGGTTGGTCATTGCGCGCGCCTTCGAACCCCTGTCCAAGGCGGTCGTCAAGCAGATCGCCGAGCTGGGAGTCAAGCAGCTCAAGGTCGTGGATACGTCGTCGGATGATGGCATCATCATCAAGTGCATGAAGAAGGATCCGGCGAAGAACGAAGAGGAGGCGTTGAAGGACATTTACCGGCGGCTGCGGCCGGGTGATCCGCCGACTGCGGCCAATGCCAAGGCCTTGTTGAAACGGCTGTTCTTCGACCCGAAGCGGTACGATTTGGGGCGGGTGGGGCGCTACAAGATCAACCAGAAGCTCTCGCTCTCGAACAAGAACGAGTCGCGAATTTTAACCAAAGAGGATCTGGTGGAAGCCACCAAATACCTGCTCAAACTCAAACAGGGCGAAGGTTCCCTGGATGACATTGATCACCTGGGCAGCCGGCGGATCCGCACCGTGGGCGAATTGCTGGCGAACCAGTGCCGGGTCGGCCTGGCACGCACGGAGCGGCTCGTCAAGGAGCGCATGACGTTGTTCGATCAGGGCCTGGAGCAGATGACTCCACAGAAGCTGATCAATCCAAAGGCGTTGAGTGCAGTCATCCGGGACTTCTTCGGCCGCTCCCAGTTGAGCCAGTTCATGGACCAGATCAACCCATTGGCGGAGTTGACCCACAAGCGCCGGTTGTCCGCCCTCGGGCCGGGCGGCTTGTCGCGCGACCGGGCCGGCTTCGAAGTCCGTGACGTGCATCCGTCCCACTATGGCCGCATCTGTCCGATTGAAACTCCCGAAGGACCGAACATCGGTTTGATCGCCTCGCTGGCGACCTTTGCGCGGATTAATGACTTTGGCTTCCTGGAAACTCCCTATCGCAAGGTGGAGAATGGCCGGGTCACCGGGCATCTGGATTATCTCACGGCGGACCGTGAGGAACAATACATCGTGGCCCAGGCCAATGCGCCCATTGACGACAACGGCCGCTTTACCGTGGAGCGCGTGCCCTGTCGCTACCGGGGGGATTTCATTGATGCGGATCCGGCCAAGGTGAATTACATGGATGTTTCCCCCAAACAGCTGGTTTCCATTGCCGCCTCGCTGATTCCCTTCCTGGAACATGACGACGCGAACCGCGCCCTGATGGGGTCCAACATGCAACGCCAGGCGGTGCCCTTGCTGGTGACGGAGGCGCCGTTCGTGGCCACGGGCATTGAAGATCGCGTGGCGCATGACTCCCGCGCCATTGTGGTCACCGAGGAGGCCGGCCGGGTGGCTTCCGTGACCGGCAGCCAGGTCATCATCACGCCGACCGGCGCCCTGCCGGAGGGCAAAAAGAAGATCAAACACGATCCCGAAAAAGGCGTGTGGGTTTATGAAATCCGCAAGTTCATGCGATCCAATGCCGCCACCTGCATCAATCAAAAGATTCTGGTGCACAAGGGCGAGCATGTGAAAAAAGGACAGATCATCGCGGACGGCCCCTGCACGGACAATGGTGAGCTGGCCCTGGGCCGCAATGTGCTGGTCGCCTTCATGCCCTGGAACGGTTACAACTTTGAGGACGCGATTCTGATCAGTGAAAAAATCGTGAAAGACGATATTTTCACCAGCATCCACATTGACGAGTTTGAAGTGGCGGCGCGCGACACGAAGCTGGGCCCCGAGGAAATTACCCGGGACATTCCCAATCTGGGTGAGGAGGCGCTGAAGAACCTCGGGGCGGACGGCGTCATCCGGGTCGGAGCCGAGGTCAAGCCGGGCGACATTCTCGTCGGCAAGATCACGCCGAAATCGGAAACCGAGCTGGCTCCGGAGGAGCGGCTGCTCCGCGCCATTTTCGGCGAGAAAGCCGCCGACGTGAAGGACACCTCCTTGAAGGTGCCCTCCGGCACCTATGGCATTGTCATGGATGTCAAGGTGTCGGCAAAAAAGGACAGCGAGCGCAAGGAGTCTGCCGCGGAAGGCAAACGGCAGTTGAAGCAGATCGAAGACGAGCACCACAAAAAGATCGAGGAACTGCGCGATCAATTGACCGAAGCGCTGAGCAATATCCTGCTTGGGGAAAAGATTCCGCTGGATGTGGTCAACAGCGAGACCGGCGAGATCATCATTCCGGCCAACCGCAAGATCACCAAGACCCTGCTGCGCAAACTCGCCGAGGTGTACGACCGCATCGAGATTGATCCGTCCCCGATTCGCAACAAAATCAACGAGATCATTGGCAGCTTCAAAAAGAAGTTTGACGACGTGCAGATGCAGTTTGACGAGGAATCCGAACGGGCCGAGGCCGGGGAGGGGACCGACAGCGGCATCGTCAAGTCGGTGAAGGTGTACATCGCCTCCAAGCGCAAGCTGTCAGTGGGGGACAAGATGGCAGGCCGGCACGGCAACAAGGGGGTCGTGGCCCGGATTGTGGCCGAGGAAGACATGCCTTATCTGGCCGACGGCACCCCCGTGGAAATCGTGTTGAATCCGCTCGGCGTGCCCTCGCGCATGAACGTCGGCCAGGTGCTGGAAACACATCTGGGCTGGGCCGCAAAGATTCTCAACCTGAAGTTCATGACCCCGGTTTTCGACGGCATCAAGGAAAAGCAGATTCGCAAGTACCTCGAGGATGCCGGCAAGCTGGAAAAAGACCGGCACGAGACGGTCCTCGTTGGGGAAAACGGGAAGGCGTACCTCTACGACGGACGTTCGGGGGATCGCTTCGATCAGGAGGTGGTCGTGGGCTACATCTACATGATGAAACTGGGCCACCTGGTGGCGGATAAGATTCACGCCCGCGCCGTTGGCCCCTATTCCCTGGTCACCCAGCAGCCGCTGGGCGGCAAAGCCCAGTACGGCGGGCAGCGCTTCGGGGAGATGGAAGTATGGGCCATGGAAGCGTACGGCGCGGCCTACACGCTGCAGGAACTTCTCACGGTGAAGTCGGACGACGTCCAGGGGCGCACCCGAATCTACGAAAGCATCGTCAAGGGCGACAATTCGCTCGAAGCCGGAATTCCGGAATCGTTCAACGTCCTCGTCAAGGAAATGCAGTCCCTGGGCCTGGACGTCAAGGTGGGTTACACCAATCCAACCGACCAGCCCCCGGAGACGGTCACGGGCGCGCTGGCAGCCGTGAATTAAACCGATCCGCAACCGCAACCATTTAAACGTATGACCAGTTCTCAACAAAGCGCCCGCGAATTGCTCGGCCTGGACAAAGTCAATCAGGTGGATTACATCGGCATCACGGTGGCTTCGCCCGAGGCCATCCGCTCGTGGTCCAAGGGTGAAGTCAAGAATCCGGAAACCATCAACTACCGCACGTTCAAGCCGGAAAAAGGCGGCCTGTTCTGCGAGCGCATTTTCGGCCCCGTCAAGGACTGGGAATGTTCCTGCGGCAAGTACAAGCGCATCAAGCACCGCGGCGTCGTCTGCGATCGTTGCGGCGTGGAGGTCACACTGGCCCGCGTGCGCCGCGAGCGGATGGGGCATATCGAGCTGGCGGTCCCGACCAGCCACATCTGGTTTTTCAAATGCATGCCTTCCCGCATCGGTCTGGCGCTGGACATGACGGCCCGCCATCTGGAACGCGTGATTTACTACGAGGACTACCTCGTGATTGACCCGGGCAACACGCCGCTCAAGCCGAACCAGCTGCTCAGCGAACATGAATATCGCGAGGCAAGGGATACCTACGGGGCGGAGGCCTTCGTCGCCAAGATGGGCGCCGAAGCGGTGCGGGACGCCCTGGCCCGGGTGGATCTCTCCCGGCAGGTTGAGGAGCTGCAACAGGCGATGACCGAGACGCGGAGCAAGCAGATCCGCAAGAAGCTGGCCAAGCGCATCAAGCTCCTGCAGGGCCTCCAGGCGTCCAAGAGCCGGCCCGAGTGGATGATTCTCACGGTGCTGCCGGTGATCCCGCCCGACCTGCGTCCGCTGGTGCCGCTCGAAGGCGGACGGTTCGCCACCTCGGATCTGAATGATCTGTATCGGCGCGTCATCAATCGCAACAACCGCCTGAAGAACCTGCTGGCGCTGAAAACCCCCGAAGTCATCATTCGCAATGAGAAACGCATGTTGCAGGAGGCGGTGGATGCCCTGTTCGACAACGGGCGCCACGGACGCGCCGTGACCGGGGCCGGGAACCGGGCGCTGAAATCCTTGAGCGACATGCTCAAGGGCAAGAGCGGTCGTTTCCGGCAAAACCTGCTCGGCAAGCGCGTGGATTACTCGGGGCGTTCGGTCATCGTCATCGGTCCCGAACTGAAACTGAACCAATGCGGTCTGCCCAAAAAAATGGCGCTGGTGTTGTTTGAGCCGTTCATCATCCGCCGGCTGAAGGAGCTGGGTCACGTCCATACGGTGCGGAGCGCCAAGAAGATGATCGAGCGGCAGACCACCGAGGTCTGGGACATTTTGGAGGAGGTGACCAAGGGGCATCCCGTGCTGTTGAACCGCGCCCCGACGCTGCACCGCCTCTCGGTGCAGGCCTTCGAACCGCAACTGATCGAGGGGGAGGCCATCCGCATCCATCCGCTCGTGTGTACGGCGTACAATGCCGATTTCGACGGCGACCAGATGGCGGTGCACGTGCCGCTTTCGATCGAAGCCCAGATGGAGGCGCGGCTGTTGATGATGGCGACCAACAACATCTTTTCGCCCTCGTCCGGCAAACCGATCATCACCCCCACGCAGGACATCACCCTGGGTTGTTATTATTTGACCGCCGAACCGCGCAAGCCCATGCCGGCCAATCTCAACGATCTGCCCCTGTTCGCCTCGCGCGAAGAGGTGAACTTCGCCTTTGATGACGGGGCGTTGCGCACGCACGACCGCATCCGCCTGGCCAACCCGGATTTCGGTCGCAAGACCGTTTACGGGGATGAAAAGAAGAAGATCATCGTCACCACCGTGGGCCGGGTGCGCTTCAGCGAAATCTGGCCCGCCGAGCTCGGCTTCTTCAACAAGGCCGCGGGCAAGAGCCAGCTGGGAGATTTGATCTGGCGCTGTTACAAAAATTGCGGCCACGAAAAAACCGTGGTCATGCTCGATAAACTCAAGGAACTCGGCTTCCGGGAGGCGACCAAATCCGGGTGTTCCATTGGGATTGATGACATGATCATTCCCCGGGAAAAGGAACAGGAAATTTCCGCGGCGCTCTCGCAGATCAAGGAGGTTGAGAAACAGCACCGGCGCGGGGTCATCACCTCCGGCGAGCGCTACAATAAAATCGTGGACATCTGGACCCACGCCACCGACCAGATTGCCAACGTGATGTTCAAGACGCTGGAACAGAATCAGGGCAAGCAGGAGTTCAATCCCGTGTACCTGATGGTGGATTCGGGTGCGCGCGGCAACCGGCAACAGGTCCGCCAGCTGGCGGGGATCCGCGGCCTGATGGCCAAACCCAGCGGCGACATCATTGAGAAGCCCATCCTGGCCAATTTCCGTGAGGGCCTGACGGTGCTGGAATACTTCATTTCCACCCACGGCGCGCGCAAAGGATTGGCGGATACGGCGCTGAAGACCGCGGACTCGGGCTACATGACGCGTAAACTGGTGGATGTGGCGCAGGACGTCATCATCCGCGAGGAGGATTGCGGGACGGCGAATGGCATCTGGGTGCATGCGGTTTACGAAGGCGAGGATGAGGTGGTGAAGATCAGCGACCGGATTGTGGGGCGCTGCGCGTGCGATGACATCCCCAATCCTTCCAACCCGAAGGAATTCCTGATCCGCGCCGGGGAAGAGTTTGATGAACTCAAGGCGAGGGCGGTGGATTCGGCAGGTCTGGAGCGCATCCGCATCCGTTCGGTATTGACGTGTGAGAGCAAGCAGGGCGTTTGCTCGGCCTGCTACGGGCGCAATCTCGCCACCGGCACCAAGGTCAAACTCGGTGAAGCCGTGGGCATCATTGCCGCACAATCCATTGGCGAGCCGGGCACGCAGTTGACGATGCGGACCTTCCACATCGGGGGCACGGCGGCGGCGCAGTTCAAAGCCCCCCAGATCAAGGCCAAGTTCGAAGGCACGGTCCACTACAACGACCTGCGCATCGTCGCGCTTGAGGACGGCCATTACATTGTGCTGAACAAAAATGGGTCCGTGGCCATCCTCGGTGCGGACGGCCAGGAGCTGGAAAACCATGATGTGGTCATCGGGGCAATCATCTCCGTTGCCGATGGCGGCAAGGTGAAGAAGGGCGAAACCTTCATCCAGTGGGATCCCTACAACGTGCCGATTCTCTCGGAAAAGGCCGGACAGGTGAAATTCAACGACATCATCGAAGGCGTGACGATCAAGCAGGAGGTGGACGAAGCCACGCAGCAGGAGGCGATGATCGTCATTGACCACAAGGAGGATCTGCACCCGACCATCATCATCGCGGATGAAAAGGGCGAGGAACTCGGCCGCTACCCGATTCCCTCCGGTGCGCACATCGTGGTCAACGAAGGGGACAGAATCGTCGCGGGCACCCTGCTGGCCAAAACCCCGCGCAAACAATCCAAGACCAAGGACATCACGGGCGGCTTGCCGCGCGTGGCGGAGTTGTTTGAAGCCCGGCATCCCAAGGACGCGGCGGAAATCTCCAAGATTGACGGCGTGGTGGAATTCGGCGCCAGTGTGCGCGGCAAACGTTGCATCCTCATCAAGGATCCCACCACCGGCCATGAGGGCGAACACCTGATTCCCATTGGCAAACACGTGATCGTGTTCAAGGGCGATTTCGTCAAGAAAGGCCAGCAGTTGACGGAAGGACCGATGGACCCGCACGAAATTTTGGATGTCTGCGGCCCGCAGGAACTGCAGGAACACCTGGTGAACGAGGTGCAGGAGGTGTATCGCCTGCAGGGCGTGACCATCAATGACAAGCACATCGAGATTATCGTGCGACAGATGCTGCGCAAGGTGCGGATCACGGAGCCGGGCGACACCACCTTCCTGTGGGGGGAGCAGGTGGACAAGCTGGAGTTTGAGGGCGAAAACGAGCGCGTGGAAAAGCTGGGCGGCAAGCCTGCGGAAGCTTCGCCGGTCTTGCTCGGCATCACCAAGGCCTCGCTGGAGACGGAGTCGTTCCTGAGCGCCGCCAGCTTCCAGGACACCACGCGGGTGCTGACCGAGGCGGCAACGCGCTCGAAGATTGACCCGTTGCGCGGCTTCAAGGAGAACGTCATCATGGGGCACATCATTCCGGCCGGCTCGGGCTTCGATCGGTACCGCAAGGTGGCGATCAAACCCCTGGTGGAGATCGTCGAGGAGGCGCCGCCCGCCGAGGAGCCGGAAGCGGAAATCAATCCGTTGACGGCGTAAATCCTTCGTCGCTTGATGGGGCGTTCCTGGCAAGGGGAACGCCCCTTTGCTTTGCCGCCATGCCGGGTCAAGCCCGACCCCGGCGAAACCAAAAGTAGCCGGGCGCGCCGATCAACACGAGGGCCACACCAAAGAGGGACTCGATGATGGCTGGTTGACCGGTGTTCAGGGCCTGCTGGTAACGGGTAATTTCGTTGTAGGCGGTGAAGCCGAGGAACAGCAGGGCGAAAAGTATGAACAGGATGGGGACAACGGGATAACCGGGCACCCGGTAGGGCCGGATGGTCGCCGGGAGTTTGCGCCGCAACACAAAAATTCCATACGCCCCCGCCGCATAGAAAATCCAGGTCACAAAGATCAAGGCGTCGGTCAGGGTGTCAAACGTGCCGCTGAACAGCAGTAAGATGCTCCAACCGCCCTGAACGACCAGGGATGCGGCTGGAGTGTGAAACCGGGGGTGCGTCCGGCCGAGGAACCGCGGAAAGACATTCATCTGCGCCATGGAATAGTACACCCGCGCGGTGGCCATGATGATGGCGTTGGCGGTGCCAAAGGTGGACAACATGATCAACGCGGCAATCCAGCGGCCCCCATCCGGGAGAATTTTCTCGGCGACGGCAAAGGCAAAGTACTTGCCGGCCTGGGCCAGTTCCGTGACGGGGAGCACGTAGAGATACGCCAGATTGATGAGCGTGTAGGTGCCCGTGACGGTCAACATTCCCCAGAACAGGGCGCGGGGGATGTTGTATTGCGGTGATTGCACCTCCCCCGCAAGGTAAGTGAGTTTGTTCCAACCATCGTAAGCCCAAAATGCCCCTTGCAGCGCCGCGGCCAGCGCGCCGGCCCAGGCCAGTCCGTGCAGGGACACGGCGGGATCGGGGGTGGTGAGATTCGCCAGCCGGCCTCCGGAAGGACCGAAAAACGCGCCTCCCGCCAGCAGAAGCATGGCGGCGATTTTGGCGACCGTGAAGATGTTTTGCACCAGGCCGCCGAAGCGGACGCCCAAGTAATTGACGCCGGTCAGCAGCACGATGAGCAGGGCCGCCAGACCCTTGATTCCAATTTCAGCGAACGGATGAATGTCGCCGATGCAGGGCAGGTGGAAGGCCCAGTTGGCGAGTGCCGCCGGGAGGCCCGGGAGCGGAAGCAGCACTCCGGCGTATTCCGCGAACAGGTAGGTCACGGCGGCAATCGAGCCGCATTGGATGATGGCGAACAGCGACCACCCATACAAATAGGCGAAAAACGGACCGTACATGCGTTCGAAATAGATGTACTGGCCGCCCGTTTCCGGAATCAGACCGGCAATTTCCGCATTGGTCAGCGCGCCGAACAAGGTGATGACACCCGCCAAAATCCAGATGAAAATCAACCATTGTGGCGAGCCCAATTCAGCGGCCATCCCTCCGGTCTTGCGGAAGATGCCGGAACCGATGACCCCGCCCACGACCAGCATGATCGTGGAAAACAATCCCAGCGTGGGAAGCAGACGCGCAGGGGGCGGTCCGGCGGCCGCCGACGGCTGGCGGGAACGCATGTTTACCGTGGGCCAACGCACCGGAGGGCGGCCCGGCTCCCTCCTGGCGATGCCGGTTTCATGACATTTCCTCCTGCAGCCGTTTTTCCGCGGCTTCATTGCTCAGATGGTGGCGGTGGCGCATGACGCTGACGCCGACGACCGGCGGATAAGCCTGGTCGGCTTTCATGCGTGGTTCGACGTACTCAAAGACTTCAAAGAGCAGCCGGTTGGCGGCAACATAATCAAGACCGGTGAGTTTTTGAATGTAACGCGTGGCGCGGTCAATCAACTTCAGGTTGCTCGGGACCACCCAGATCATATAGTTGCCCATCACGCGCCCCAACCGGACCATGGTGCAGGTGGAGAGGCTGTTGAGGAGCATTTTCAGCCCCACGCGCAGCACTCCGTCCAGGCGCAGGCGCGTTTCCGGCACTGGCAAAAACACCGCCACACACGCCGGATTCCATTGTGCCACAAATTCCTTCATTTCCCGACAGCTCGCGGCGGAGCCGGCGTAGATCAACCCCGTTTGGGCGCCGGATTGAGCCGCCGCTTCCAGCTGGATGCGATGAAAGCCTTGCGGGGCCAGCAAGGATTCCCTTTCCGCCTCGATGAGGAGTCCCACCGCACTGTCGCCCGTGCCGAGCGGCCGATTGGCAATGCCGTCCCGGCCAATGCGGAAGCGCATCAGTTCGCGGTAGCCGATCTTGCGGATGATCTCGATCGTGCGCGCGTACTTGTCTTCCGGGACAAGGTCGCGAACATCGTCCGGCGTCCACTCGACGCATGTCGGCCGCCGCTTGCAGAGGCGTTCCCACGCCGTCTCCGAATCGGCGTACGGCACGTACAAAAAGGCCCAGGATTCTGTCGCGGACACGTCATCGAATTTACGGAACGGCGGCGTGCAATACGTGGGGGAGCGTTCGGTCGTGTCGGTGAGCATGTCGATGCCGACGCGGTCCGCAAAATAATTGTTTTTCCGTCCGGCCCGATAAACCGCCTCCTCCATCGTGGTGAGCCGGGCCAGTTCCTCGAGCTGCGCAGGCGCCGTCAGCGCGGCGTGCAGCGCGGTCAGCTGCTCAAGAAACGCCTGTGGAACGGCGCCGGCGTCTGCATCACCAGCCAGATGCCGCACAACCATTTCCAGGATTGTCACCATGACCGCAAGCTCGATGCTGGTGGCCTGCATGCGCGTGGAGCCGGTGATGCCCATCGGGCCGGTGGTGAGGTTGATTTTTTCAATCCGCGCCTCCTGGAGGACCTCCCGGCTGCGCTGGACGTGCGCCGACAGAATTTCGTCCGGATTGTTGTAAATGAAATAAACTTTCGCTCCCACCTCGACGCCCTTCCAGGCGGTGCCGATGACAAATGACGTTTCGCCACCCTCGGTGATGGCGAAGACGACATCGCGCCGGTTCACGCCCAGGTCGCCGAGCTGCTTTTTGCCAAAGTCAGTGAAGTCCTCAAATCCTTCCACGGACTTGATGAGCGCAAAATCTCCGCCGGCCATGACCGGAAAGGCGCGCGGCTCCATTTCTGCCGCGCGGGCGGACGGGTGGCGCTGCCAGTAATCCCGCCAGATGGAGGCCAGCTGGATGCTCAGACGCCCGGTCGAGCCGCAGCCCGTGAAATACAGGTTCCCCCCATTTTGCAACGCCGTCAGCACGGTTTGCGCGATGGCGGATGCGCGTCCGGATTCGGCAAATTCCCGATATTTGCGGACCACGTCGGCATCCACGTCAAAAAGCAGTTTCAACGCGGCGGGAACGTCCTGCCGGGCCACCTCACTCAGCCGGGCTGTAACCGGATGCGAGGACTCCGTGGTGAGGGTGCCCAGCTTGAATTGATCGGCAATTTTTAGAAATTCCGCGGAACGTTGGTCGGAAGTTTGACTCATAAATGTCCGGGAGTGATAGCTAAACTGCGGAGCAAGGTCGAGCCCCGTTCGAAGGTGGGGCGCGACATGATCGTGTCCTCAAATGGCCGCGGGAATTATGGCAACGGTTCCCCCCGCGCGGCGAGCAGCAGCCGGTACCATTCCTCCCGGGTCAAGGGGCACTCCGTTGCCCGGACGGCTTCACGGATGCGTTGCGGATTGGTGGTGCCGACAATGGGAACAATTCCGCTCGGATGCCGGAGCAGCCAGGCGTAGGCGAGTGTGGTGCGGTCCACCCCCCGCGCCGCCGCCATTTCGTCCAGACATTGGACGATGGGAGCGGGGCGGTATTGCGCCTGAGCGGGCAGCAAGCGGCGTGCGCCGTCCCCCAGCAGACCCGCCGCCAGCGGACTCCAGGCCAGCGGGGTGATCTGCTTTTCCAGACACTGATCGAGCGCGCCATCTTCGAGCGCGGCGCGTTGGGCGAGGCTGATTTCAATCTGATTGACCAGCAGGGGAAACGGCACGGCGGCCTGCAACGCGCTCAGCAGCGAGGGGCGAAAATTGCTCACGCCGAAAAACCGCACCTTGCCGGCGTCGTAAAGCCGGGCAAACGCCCCTGCGATTTCGTGCGGCCCGCCCAGGTAGTCCGGGCGGTGCAGCAGGTACAGGTCAATCGTTTCAACCCCGAGCCGCCGTAAGGATCCTTCGCAGGAGGCGACGATGTGTTCCGGGGAAAAATCATAGCGCGCCGGGGAGTCCGGTGCGGGTGCGCCCGCCGGCCGCACCCCACATTTGCTGGTGATGAGAATGCGTTCACGCATTCCCGGAACGGCGCGCAGCGTCCGGCCCAGGATGATTTCCGCCTGGCCGCCGCCATAAATGTCCGCGCCGTCGAACAGCGTGTAGCCGGCTTCGTAGGCGGCAATGACCGCCGCCCGGCCGTCGGCTTCAATCTCTGTCGCGCTGCTGGCGGGGCGGCGCGGGTCTGCCAGCCGCCAGCAACCGTACGCCAGCCGGCTGACCTGCGTCGTGCTGCTTCCCAGTCGGATCGTTTTCATCAGTTTGGACGATTTCTGGCGAGTTTACTGATTCGCGGCGGGCGGCCCAAGCAATTCTCACGGCCGCCGTCGCCGCAAAACGTGCAGCCGGCTTGCCAGTCCGCCGACCGGTTCGCTACGCTCGGGCTCATGCCGCTTCCCGGTGAATCAACAACGGCCGACCTCCTCCCGCTCGTGGTGGATTTGGATGGCACCCTCATGCGGAGCGATCTGATGTGGGAATCCTTGCGGTTGTGGCTGCCACCGAATCCGCTGCGCCTTGGCGCGGTGCTGATCTGGTGGATGCGGGGCCGCGCCTTTTTGAAGCAGCAACTGGGCCGGCGCGTGAAAGTGAATCCCGGTTCGCTGCCCTACCATGCGGAGTTTCTGGACTGGTTGCGGTCAGAAAAGCGGCGGGGGCGAAAACTGATTCTGGCCACGGCCTCGGATTATGCGATGGCTCTGCCGGTGTTCCAGCACGTGGGCATTTTTGATGAATTCATGGCGAGTGATGGAAAAACCAACTTGCGCGGCGCAAACAAACGCCGGGCCCTCTCAGCCAGGTTCGGCGAACGGGGCTACGATTACGCCGGCAACTCGGTGGTGGATCTGGGGGTGTGGCCGGGGTGCCGAGCCGCCATTGTGGTCAACGCTCATCCCCGGCTGGCGGCGCGCGCCGCCCGGGTGACCCGGGTGGCGCGAGTCTTCCGGTGAAGCCGCAAGATGCCGGGCGCGGAAAGGGGTTGAATTTTTGCGGCGATAACCCATGCTCCTGCGCCGACGGAACTTGAATTTTTCGTTTGTGGAAACCACGCCAGCTACGCCGCGATTTCACTTCCAACCCAGGTTGTGGAGCTCGCTGAAAGGCTATTCCCGCGCCACCCTGGTGGCCGATTTGACCTCCGGATTGATTGTGGGCATTGTCGCGCTCCCCCTGGCCATGGCCCTGGCGATCGCCTCGGGACTCAAACCGGAGGTGGGGATTTTCACCTCGATCGTCGGAGGCTTTTTGATTTCCTGCTTCGGCGGATCCCGTGTGCAGGTTGGCGGCCCCGCGGGTGCGTTCGTCCCCTTGCTGGTGCCGATTGTCGCGGTGCATGGCCCCGAAGGGCTGGCGGCGTGCGCCTTGATTGCGGGCGTCATTCTGGTGGTGCTGGGATTCGCCCGCCTGGGTTCGATGATTCGTTTCGTGCCCTATCCGGTGGTCGTCGGTTTCACCAGCGGCATTGCCATAATCATTCTCAGCACGCAGTTGCAGGACTTCTTCGGTTTGCCGAAGGGGCTGCCCGCCGATTTTCTCGGCAAACTCAAGGCGGTTGCCGCGGATTTCCAACCCAACTGGGCGACCACCGGAATGGCGCTCGCCGGCACTCTGCTGATCTGGTACTGGCCCGCCAGTTGGGCGCGGCGCGTCCCCGGCTCCATGGCGGTGATCGTGCTGGGGGCGGTCGGCGTGGCCGTTTTTCAACTGCACGAACGCTGGGGCATTGCGACGCTGGGCAGCCAGTTTGGCGCCATGCCCCGCGGTCTGCCCTGGCCCCACGCGCCACTGTTGTCGTTGGAAACCTGGCGCGATTTGCTCCCGTCGGGCATGACGGTGGCGGCCTTGGGGGCCATCGAGTCGCTGCTGTGTGCCGTGGTGGCGGATGGCATGATTGATGACCGGCACGATTCGAACCAGGAATTGGTCGGGCAGGGAATCGCGAACATCGCCTGCGCCTTTTTCGGCGGCATGCCCGCCACGGGGGTCATCGCCCGGACGGCCACCAATGTGCGCAGCGGCGCCAAAACGCCGGTCGCCGGTCTGGTGCATGCGGCGGTGTTGCTGCTGATCCTGCTCGTGGCCGCGCCATTGGCCAGTTTCATCCCCCTGGCGGCCTTGAGCGCGGTGCTGGTGGTGGTGGCCATCCGCATGGGAGAATGGCATCACTTCACCCGGTTGCGACGCTGGCCCCGGGAGGACACGGCGGTGTTGCTCACCGCATTTGTACTGACTGTGGTCACCGATCTGCCGGTGGCTGTCGGCGCTTCGCTCGTGCTGGCCTCGGTGCTGCTGGTCCGCCAACTTTCACGCACCACGGACATTCGGACACAAACGCCGGCGCCCCGGAGCGGCGCCGGCGGGACGGCCCCCACCAGCGAGGCGCTGCCGGCCGGCGTGTTGGTGTTTCGCGTCCTGGGCGCGATTTTCTTCGGCGCCGCCGACAAGCTGGAAACGGCGTTGCGACGGACCGGCAGTTTGCCCGAAGTGTTGATCCTGCAGATGGAGGACGCGTTGGTTTTGGACGCCTCCGGGCTGAACGCATTGGAAGATCTGCAAGAAAAGCTGGCCCGTCGTGGCAAACATCTGATCCTGTGCGGACCGCATTCACAGCCTTTGTTTGCGCTGACCCGGGCGGGTTTCCTGGAGCGCATCGGTCTGGACAATGTAGCCGGCGATCTGGAATCCGCCCTCGCCCGGGGACGTCAGCTCATGGACAAGGCGAAAACGGAGAAAATCCCGGGCTGATGGTTGGATCAACCCCCCGGAGGACGCGGTCACTACAGTTGAAACCGGTGCTTATTGTTATGACGAAAACATCAGCCCTGCGTGCGAGTGCGCTGCTCGGATTGCTGGCCGTGGCGTTGGGCGCGTTCGGCGCCCACGGATTGAAGGACACACTGAACCAGCATGGGATGCTGCCGGTCTGGGAAAAAGCCGTATTCTATCACTTTGTCCACACCGTGGTGCTGTTCGTGCTCCCGCAGCGGCGCGTGTTTTGCACGGGCCCCTGGTCCGCGCTGTTCGCGGGGACCCTGTTGTTCTCAGGATCGTTGTACTTATTGGCCGTCACCCATTTGAAATGGCTTGGCTGGTTCACCCCGCTGGGAGGCCTCTGTTTCCTGGTGGGTTGGGTATGGCTGGCCCTCTCGGCCCGGAAACTCGTCGAATGAGTCTGGGACATGGCTGGGGGCGACCGGATTTCCCGTGCCCTGAGAAGGCAACAAGATTTTGGGCCAGAGGGCGGAGACTGGACGAGTGATGCCGGCCTGATGCCGGCGGCCGTGCGGAAGACTCGTGCTTTGATTATCGCCACCTTGCGCCGGCCCCGGAAAGCGCTAAGATTTCCGCCAATGCACAATCTTCAAATTTCCTGGGCCGCGCGCCGGAGCGTTTCAGCAGGGCCCTGTCGTCTGCAAGGAGCCGTCATGGCGGTGGTGTGGTTGATCGCCGGGCTGGTGAATTTTCCGGTGCTGCCACTTCCGGCGCAGGGAAACCCCACCAACGCCTTCACCGTCGCAACGACGTCCGACGGCAAACCGTTCAGCTACGAAGTGGTGGGGCGTGAGGCGGGGTCGGGTTATCACATCCTGCAGTTGCGGTTTCCGTCACCGGTCGAGTCGGCCCTGCCGCAGAACAACACGGTCCCGGCCTGGTTGTTCCTGCCAGATGAACCGGGGCTGACGGGGAACAAGCGGCCGGCGGTGATCTGTCTGCCGATCCTGAATGGCGACGAGGATTTAAGCCGCGCGGTTTGCTCGGTGCTGGTGCAGCGAGGTGTTCCAGCGTTGATGTTCACGCTGCCGTATTACAAGGAGCGCGGTGGCGCGGCGGGCCCGCGCGTGTTGGAAAAGAACCTGCCGCTGTTCCTCTCCGGCCTGGAACAAACGATGGCGGACATTCGCCGGGCCACGGATTTGTTGGCCTCGCGTCCGGAGGTGGATGCGCAGCGGCTGGGGGTCACGGGCATCAGCCTGGGGGGAATCCTCGCGGGCACGGCAGGCGGGATGGATCCGCGATTGCAGCGGGTGGGGATGCTGCTGGCCGGTGGTGATTTGCCGGTCATCATCGGACACGCGCGCGAAACCCGCGCCTTAAATGCGCTGCGGCAACGTCTGTCCTCGACGGATCGCGCCAGGGTGGATGCGCAGTTGCAGGCGTTGGATCCGTTGACGCTTGCGCCGGCGCTGCGTGAGCGCGCGGCCGCCGGACGGGTGTTGATGATCAACGCGGCGCAGGACGAGGTGATTCCGCCGGAGTGCACCAAAAAACTCGCGGCTGCGCTGGGGCTGACGGATCGGGTGGTCTGGTTCGAAGGATTGGGGCATTACACCGCCATGGCGGAACTGCCGCGGGCTCTGCGGTTGCTCGGTGACTTTTTCGCCCAAGACCTCCCGCCAAACGCCGGGGTGGCCGCTCATGCCGCCGGGACGGCGCAGTTTACACCACTGCAGCAGGTCGTCGGCGTGGTGCAACAGGCCATGACGATGGTGACGGTGGAGCCGCCACCGCGCCGGTGTCATTTTCTGGAAGCCGAGTTTTCGATTGAACGCGCGCAGGGCAAGCCAATCGCCGGGCGCGCGCGACTGGTGGTGGGGCACGGGGGACGCTTCAGTTTGCGCTGTGAGTTGCCCATGCTGGGGGAGGTCATTGCCGGGCAGGGCGATTATCCGTGGCTGTGCGGTGGGCCGCAGCAAACCGTTTTTGCCGGCACGTTGTCGCCGGTGACGAATCAATATGCCTGGAGTCACCTGGCGCCGGAAAACCTCCTCAACTATCGCCTGGTGGCGGGTCTGGCGGCGACGTTGGCCCTGGTCCCGGATTTGCCGCAGAAGTGGATTCGCGCCGAGCTGGATCACGAGGCCACCAACGGGCGCGTGTTGCGCGTGACGGCGCGCGAGGGGCGTACGACTCCGGGAACGCTGCGCTTGACCCTTGCGAACGACCATTTGGCGCCGACGCGGGCGGACTTCGATTTTGGTGGGACGCACGGCCGCCTCCGCATCCTGGGCTGGCAGACCAACACGCTGGCCGCGGAGGAATTGTTTGAACCGCCATCCAGCGCCGCGCGCCAGGAGGTGCCGCAGGCGGAATTGTATCGGATGTTCTCCGCCGTGTTGAATTTTGCCGGGGAACTGTTGAACGATCAGACGGGCAAACCGGCCTCCGCAGCTTCGGACGAACTGACCGTGGTGGCGCGGGATCCGGCGGGACACGGATTGCTCGCACAGCTCTCCGGGAAAAGAATCTTGATGGTCAAAGGCACTCCGGACCAGATGGGGGCCGCGCATGGGGCGTTGCTGGGGGAGGCGGCGCGGCGCCTGGTGGAGCGGGTGGTGTATGGCGTGGGCGCGGCGGACACCATCCAATCGGGCAACTGGTTTCCGGATGTGCTGGCGGGCATCCAGCAGCGGGTCGCACCGCACTTGCCACCGCGATTCTTGGCCGAGAGCGACGCGCTGGCCACGGCCGCGGGCGTGTTGCAACGCGACATGCGTTTTGCAAATCTTTTTCCCGAGCGGTTTCATTGCAGCGGGGTGGCCTTGCGGGGCAAGGCGACCCTGGGGGGGCAGGTGCTGCACGCGCGGGTGTTGGACTACATGCGCGACATTGGTCTGCAACACGCGGCCACCGTCATGGTGTTTCAGCCGCAGGATCATCAGACGTGGATGAGTTTGAGTTACGCGGGCTTCCTGGGGACGGTGACCGCCATGAATGAGAAGGGGCTGGCCATTGGCGAGATGGGCGGGCGCGGCGAGGGGTTGTGGGACGGTCTGCCGATGAGTTTTCTGCTGCGTGAAGTGATGGAACGGGCGGCTTCGGTGGAGGAAGCGCTGGCCATCATCCAAAACACCCCGCGCACCTGTGAGTACTACTACGTGGTCAGCGACAAAACGGGGGCGATGTGCGGCCTGCATTGTCTGCCGGACAAAATGGAGGTGCTGCATCCCGGACAGCAACACCCGCTGTTGCCGGAAGTGCCGGAAGATGCGGTGTTCGTTTCCGCGGGAATTCGCGCCGAGACGTTGAGCCGCCGGTTGCGCGAAAATTACGGCAGGATCGACGCCGCGCAGCTCATGGAGATCATCAAACGCCCGGTGGCCATGGAGTCGAATCTGCATGATGCCATCTTGGCGCCGGAGACGCTGGAAATGTGGTTTGCCGACGCCGGCCGCACCACGCCGGCGTGCGACGAACCTTACACGCACGTGAAATTGGACGAGTTATTGAAGTTTTACGAGGCGGCAATGGCGACCAGCCCGGATGGCCCCGTCCGACAGATTGGGTCGAATTGAGTTTTGCCGTCGCCTCCGCCACCGCCGCTGCGTGAATGAGATTGAAGGAGACTGGTCCGGGGCTTATGCTCGTCTTCGTTCAACCAGTAAACCAATGAACCTTTGGCCGGCAGCGGGACGAACCATGAACATCATTTTCAAGCGCAGCACCGCCGTGCGGGCGCAGCGACGGGGCCCGAGCGCGTGGCGGGGCTGCCTGCTCGGTCTGTTGTGTCTGACGCTCGCCGTCCCGGCGCGGGCGGAGCTCACGCTGGCGGATCGGGGCGCGAGCAAGTATCGCATCGTGCTTCCGCAGCACGCCATTCCCGCCGAGCGCTACGCCGCCGCAGAACTGCAGCAATACCTCGAAAAGATGTGTGGCGCGAAATTGCCGGTTGTTTCTGACGCCGAAAAGCCTGCGGAATACGACATTCTGCTGGGGGACAACGCGCATCTGGGCAAAGCGCGTGCGCAGATTGATTTCGCCCGACTCGGGCCGGACGGTTTCACGCTCCGCGCGGACGGGCAGCGGTTGATCATCGCCGGCGGGCGCCCGCGCGGCACGCTGAACGGAGTGTACACGTTGCTGGAGGACCGGCTCGGCGTGCGCTGGTTCACACCGGAATTGGAGGTCGTACCCAAGTCCATCCGGGTGCGCCTGCCGAGGCTCAATGAAACGATCATTCCCGCCCTGGAAAATCGCGATGTCTTCTGGCGCCAATTCATGCGCAACGCCGACTTTGCCGCGCGCCATCGCCTCAATGGCCAGCATTACGGGTTGCAGGAAAAGCACGGCGGCGCCTTCACCGTGTACCATCCGTTCGTCCACAGTTTCGATGCGCTGGTGCCGCCGGACCTGTACCAGGAGCACCCGGAGTATTTCCCGTTGATTGACGGCAAACGCAAAGGCGGCTACGTGCAACGCTGCCTCTCCAACCCCGACGTGTTGCGGCTGACCATCGCGCGCGTGCGTCAGTGGATCCGGGAGCATCCGGAGGCCACCATCATCAGCATTTCACAGAATGACACCTTCAACAATTGCCAGTGCGCGCTGTGCAAGGCGGTGGATGACGCCGAGGGGTCGCCGGCGGGGTCGTTGTTAAAGTTCGTCAACGCGGTGGCGGAGGCCATTGAAAAGGACCATCCCAACATCCGCATTGATACGCTGGCCTACCAATACACGCGCCAGGCCCCCAGGACCATCCGCCCGCGCCAGAACGTCATTGTGCGGTTGTGTTCGATCGAATGTTGCTTTGCGCACCCGTTGGAAACCTGTCCTGCGCCGGAAAATGAAAAGTTTCGCGACGACATTGTGGCGTGGGGCGCGATCGCGCCATTGATGTACGTGTGGGATTACACCACGGATTTCGCGCATTATCTCCAGCCGTTTCCCAATTTTGACTGCCTGCAGGCCAACGTCCGGTTTTTTGTGAAACACAACGTCAAGGGTCTGTTTGAACAGGGCAACTATTCCAGCGGCGGCGGCGGGGAAATGGAGCCGTTGCGCGCGTATCTCCTCGCCAAGCTGCTGTGGAATCCCGAGACCGACGTGCAAAAGCACACCCGTGAATTTCTCGCCGCCTACTACGGCGCCGCCGCGCCCAAGCTCCAGGCGTATCTCGACACCATCCACCGCCCGGTCCGCGAGGCGGGCCGGCACATCCATATCTTCGACGGGGCCAAATCCGCCTACCTGGCGCCGGAATTGATGGATGAAGCCGAACAACGCCTGGACGAAGCCGAGGCCCTGGCCGACGACGAGGCCGTCAGATTTCGGGTTCAGGTCGCCCGTCTGCCGGTGTGGTATGTGAAAATTGCGACCGGACGCCTCGCGGGCCCGGCGAAGACAGATCTGGCCAAACGCTTCGTGGCCATTGCTCGCAAAGCCGGCATCTCCAACATCAGCGAGGGACAGGCCTTGAATGACTGGGCCAAAAAGCTGGGCGTGGATTAGGCCGGCGGCGGCCGGGGTGCGGTGCGGCGTCAGGTGCGCCGGTACACCTTGTGGGTGGCGGCCTGATCGGTGGGCTTGACCAGCAGTTCGTCAATGTTGACATGCGGCGGGCGGCCCGCCACCCAGACCATGATTTCCGCAATGTCGTCCGCCGTCAGCGGTTCCGTGCCCGCATAGACGGCCTCCGCGCGGGCCGCATCGCCTTTGAAGCGCACCAGGGAAAACTCCGTCAGGGCCAGGCCGGGATCAATGGAGCTGACCCGGATGCCGGTGCCGTTCAATTCGAGACGCAGCACGCGGGTCACCTGGAGCTCTCCCGCCTTGGCCGCGCAATACGCCGACCCGCCTTCGTATGCTGTGTGCCCCGCGTAGGAACCGATGTTGAGGATGCTGGCGCCGGCATGCTGCGGCAGCAGCGGCAACAGCGCCCGCGTCATGCGCAGGACTCCAAGCACGTTGGTTTGCAGCATCGTTTCCCAGTCCGCATCCAACCCCCGGGCCACGGGGTCGAGACCCAGCGCCCCCCCGGCGTTGTTGACGAGGACGTGCAGGTGTTTGGGCTCGGCTTCCGCCTGAATGGTTGTCCTGGCCCAGGCGGCAAACGCTTCGACGCTGGACGTTTTGCTGACATCCAAAAAATGAAAGTGGACGCTGGCCGCCCCGGCGCGTCGCGCTGCGCCGGCCACCTCCGCCAAACGCTCGACGCGGCGTGCGCCAAGCAGCAGGCGCGCCCCGGTCGCGGCAAACGCCTGCGCGGCGGCGGCGCCGAAACCGCTGGAGGCGCCGGTGATGAGAATCCACTTGTCCTGCAAACGAGAGGTCATGGCGGGCGGAGGTTACCAGAAATGGGCACGCGGGCAAATTTGAATTCGCCGCCCGCGCAGCGGCGCCGGCAACATTCAGCTGGTGGTGAGATACCAGCCATAGAGGGCGACGCCGGCGACCGGCAGGCATCCGCCCAGGATGCCGCCGATGATGTTGGCCGGGCGGCGGGGCAGGAACTTGGCCAGCAGGTGGCTCAGGTAGCCGCCGGCAAACCAACCGAAAGGGGTGCAAATGACGAAGCTGATCAGGCCGAAGTTCCGGGCGACCGAAAGATTCTGGATGTTTCGCGTCAAGATGGCATAGGGGATGGCAATGGCGATCAGACCGCCGAAGGCGCCCAGCACGGCGCCCAGCACGGCGCCCAGGTTTTCTTTGCCAACGCTGGGTTCCTTCATGGGCTGCCGGATTGATTGGTCATGAAATCGTCACGGTCAGAAAAACCCGAATGGATTTTTCGAGCGCCCAGCTTCGGGGAGGCGCGGACTTTCGGCAAGGGGAAGTTTTGACTGTTCCGACTCTTTGAGAATGTCCCCTTTTGGCGGCGGTTGCGGTAGCCCGCAAATTTCATCAGAGCGGGGCGATGCGGATTTGAGGAGCAAAGCGGAAGTGGATTGGCTTTGAAGCGCTCGAATTGCTGATTTTTTCCACACGCGGGCACACGTCCCCTTGCCCCCGTTGTTGGTCGGCGTGCCGGGGACAGCACTCACTGTGCTTCAACCACTGCCCAAGGCGTCGCACGCCTGCGCGAAGATTATCCGATACGGATCGGTGCTCCTCAAAAGCAATTTCACCCGTCGCGTGTCGCGCAACACCACCGCGCCAATCTTCAAGAGTTTCAATCGAATCGCGCCCGCTTGCGCCCGCGCCAGTTCCGTCTTCGTCAAGCCCGGCGCCCGCCGCTGCTCCAGCAGCACATACCCGCCGCTGCTTCAGAGCAGCCGGAACTGATTGGCCCACCCGCCGCAGCAACTGGTCCGGTCGACAAACAATCCCAACTGTTGTTCCTTGATCCGATTCTCCATCTTGCCTCGCGCGCAGTGAACTTGGTCGTAAAGTTTCTGGGCGTCGCCTTCCAGATTCGTCCCCACAAAGCGCGGGTTGCTCCCCCTGTCGGTGTGCCCGGCTTTGACCGGCACGCGCCGCTCCTTGTCCCAGGTGTCGGCAGCGTAATGGATTTCGCCAAAGAGCCGCTGCTTTTCTTTCTTCTGTGCAAAATCTTTTTCCGATTGTTCAATCCAACCTTGCGCCAGCGTCTGCACGCGCGCGTTGCGGGCACAGCCCGACGATGTAATGAACATTGTGTTGCTCGCACCAACGCGGCAAGCGCCAGCGGCGGAAACCCGAATCGTCGCGGATAATAATCTTCACCGCGGGCCAGACTTGCCGCCACTGCCGCACCAGCAGCTTTAGCCCCGCCCAGGCGTGATGGGCCGCGCCCACGTTGCCCGGGCGCAAATACAACACCAGCAACTGCTCGCCGCAAAACACGCAGAGCGGCAGGAAACAATACGGCGGCGTATGCGGCGCATCCGGACCACGGGATCTTCGCCAGTCTGCCCGGGGCCGGGCCGGTGCTGGGGCCGCGACTGCTGGCCAGCCTGGGCGCCGACCGGGAGCGCTTCGCCGCGAGCGCGGCGCAACTGCAATGCGACACGGGCGTGGCCCCCGTGACCAAACGCAGCGGCGGGAGCGAGCGGATTCACCGGCGCTATTGCTGTCGGAAGTTCCACCGGCAAAGCTTCCACGAGTACGCGAAGGAAAGCCTCTTGTGGAGTCGGTGGGCGGGGGCGTTTTATCTGCAACAACGGGAGAAGGGTTGTGCGCATCACCCGGCGGTGCGGGCGCTGGCGTACAAGTGGCAGCGGGTGATCTGGCGCTGCTGGCAGGACCGGCAGCCGTATGACGCAGCGCGGTATGAAGCGGCGTTGCGGCAGGCGGACAGTCCGGTGGTGGCGCGGTTCGACCGGGTGGACCTGGGCAAAAGCCCGTGGAAAAATCCCGCGAAGAAAAACTAAAAAACCCGTTGACGGATTACCTCAGAGTTATGCCATTTGTTTCGGTCGTTCATAGAACCAGCACATCAATCGGCCTCAACCACGCGAAAGAACTGAGCCGGTGCGGTCATCGGCAAATCGAGCGTCGTATTTGTGGTAGTGGCGGGAATGATGAAGGGCAGATTCGTCCAGGGGAAGGCGTCCAAGTGGCCCTTGACCTGAACTTGGTAAGCCTTGCCGACTTCCGTCGCTGCGTTGAGCCGCAAGTAGCCGGGACGCACCACCCGTGGGGAGGCAAGCGGCACGAGCACCGGTCTCGCTCCCGCCCTGATGGGCACGCCAGGGCGTGTCTCGTAAGCCCAGTCCATTACAAGCGTGTCGCGGACGTGAACCCACCCATAGTGGATTCCATCGGCGCTGGAAAAACGCACACCCAAGTAGCCCTCGCCCAGCGTCCCGAGTGGGCCTCTGGCACCGGAAGTGCCCAAGCGCTCACTCCACCACCAAGTCAGCAAAGTGACGTGGCCACCGCCCCACCAGACATCGTTTGTCGCGGTATCCGGGCCAATCCAGTCGCCGGCTAACCGCACGGCCGCGTAGTTGGTCTGGATCAAGAAGGCATTGGTGTTCAAAGCCGTGACGTGAAAAGACCAAGTGCACATGCTGGTAGGAATATCCATGGTGCAGTTGACGAAACCGCTGATCAAACTGAAGTCCGGCGAGCCGTCGCGGTCCAGGTCAACGGTGGCGGGTGCAAACTCCCAAGGAATTTGAAAAGGCGGGCCGTCGGTATAGGCGATGGTGCTTTGGGACCGCGCCGCGTGCGAGCCGACCGTGAACAGAAGGACAAGCAGGATTCGTTTCATGGTGTGACTTTTGATGGGTGCTGAGTGACCGAACACGCCCGCGACGTTCGCACACGGGCATAACACCCGAAAACAGCGGCGCGCGTAGCGCGTCCGCTGGATTGAGTTGTTAGCGGCAAATGCGCTCGTAGAAGCCTCGACAGATGGCCTGTAATTGGAGCCTCGGGCATGCCTTGCGTATGCTTTGCGAAATCCGTCTGCGTTGGCGCATGGCCAACGACCTTGCGTACCCTGTGGTCGTAGAAGAATGCGACCGGGTAGGCTCGCTTGATGAAGCGTTGCTTGAACAGGTTGAGCTTGGCATCGTCGCCGCCCCAGCCAAACCAGACAAGGGGAACGGTGTCCTGCTCAGAACTGCAAACTGGAGGGCTACCTAACTGAGAGGCTCGCTCAGCAGCTTGGCGCAAATCTTTGTCACACACGTAGAATAAATTCCAGACTCGTACAAAAGCGTTGCGGGGGACCGGTTTGTCTGCGAGCTCATATGCTGTGCGGAAGCGGTTGCCTACAGTTGGGAGCATCTTGTCGCCGCGCAACTCGAGCTGCGTCAATACGCCCAGCTGAGCTGGCGACGCCGAGCCGGGGTTCTTGCCCACTATTGCGCCGACGCAAATGCTGCGTTCGCTCCTATGGAAAGAACCTAGATAGATTCGTGTGTCGAACCGGCAGACCACACCATCGATCTTCTCGAACTTCGCAACGTACTCCACAAATTCTCCTTTTTGCCGCTCAAAGCCCTTTGTTGGTTTGGTAGCATACGGGTCAAGGGGCGGGGAAGTGCATTAACACTTCCCCGCGGCACCAATCGTGTTAACCGGGGGCGTACGCCCCGTTTCGAAAGGTCTGCATGAAGTATTATACCTCGACGACCGAATTCAACTGCGGAATTGATCTCCATGCCCGGCAGCTGTACGTCTGCCTCATGGATCGCCAGGGCAAAACCCTGGTTCACACCAACATCCAGAACAACGACTTCGATTTCTTTCTCAAACGCATCGCGCCCTATAAGCACGACCTGACCGTCTGTTGTGAGTGCATGTTCGGCTGGTATTGGCTGGCCGACGCCTGCCAGGCCGCCGGGCTGACCTTCGTGCTGGCCCACACGCTCTATCTCAACGCCACCCACGGCGGCAAGAACAAGAACGACCGCATTGATTCCGAAAAGATCGCCCACCTGCTGCGCCCCAACTTGATCCCCCCGGCCTATGTCTATCCCGCCGCCCAGCGCCCCCGGCGCGCCCTCCTGCGACAACGCCTGTTCTTCGTCTGGCCACGCGCCGATCTGCTGGCCCGCATCCACTCCCATCAACTGGCCCACAATCGTCCGCCGATCAAACAAACCCGCCGCATCCGCGATCCCTGGGCCACCCAACTGCTCGCCGCCGAAGATCATCCCCTCCGCCAGTTGGCCCTCCAGAACGAACTGGCCATGGTCCGCCATTACGATTCCCAGATCACCGCCCTGGAAGAACAACTCCAGCGGCTTACCAAAAGAACGCTGCCCCGCCAGTATGCCCTGCTCCAAACCCTGCCCGGCATCGGCGAACAGCTGGACCTGACGACCCTCTACGAGATCAGCGACATCGAGCGTTTCCCCACCGTCAAGGATTTCGTCGCCTGCTGCCGCCTGGTCAAAAGCACCGTGGCCAGCGCCGGCAAGATCAAGGGCCTGCGCGGGGCCAAGCTGGGCAATCCCTATCTGCGCTGGGCCTTCGGCGAAGCGGCGGTCATCGCCAAACGCGATCACCAGGCCCTCGGTCCGCTGGCCCAGGGATTGGAAGCGCGGTTCAACGGCAACAAATTCAAAGCCAACACCGTGCTGGCCCTCAAGCTGGCCCGCGCCGTCTATTTCATGCTCAAAAACCAAACCGTGTTCGATCCCGAACGCCTGGTGCTGGCCTTGAGCCGAAACTGATCTGACCCTGGCCCCGTCACCCGGAAGCCTAACTGGAGGCGCATGCACCGCGAGACCCACACGAGCCGCAGCTCCGTTGACTGGCGCAGCGACCGCCGCCCGCTGCGTTGGGCCCGCCAGCACTCCGGTCGCATTGAATGGGACGGCGGCCAGCGGTCATACCGCCGTCGGACGATGGCTGGAGTTCGACCGCCGGGGACGACGAGCGAAAGCGAAGGCTCGTCCCCGGCTCGGTTATCCGGTCCCCAGACCGGCCCCCGACAGACCTTGGATTTGGATCATCCGCCCCTGCGACAAGTCCGCCAAAAACTGGGTTCACAACCCACCTTCAACTTGAATGGAAAGTCCCAGGGTGGACGACATGCGTTTCTGGATCGTACCGCAGCGTTGGATTGCGGTGCTGGCAGGCCGTCGCGGTTGGCGACGACTCCGCCGCGCCCGACTGAGTCACGAATAGGTGTTTAGCTGGATGGTTCGGGTGCGACCTTGCGCGCCACCCAACCACTCAAGACTGCGCACGGAAAACGAAGTCGGAGAGCCAGTTCTGAGGGCAGACAACGGAAGCAAAAATACTTCCGATCGGGGACGTTTTTTCTATTGACGCAAACGGGCTTAATAGGGGTTAGGCCGCGTCATACTCTCACCAAGTCTCGTCATGTGGCTGATTGTCGTTGTTCCATCGCCTGCGCGTCTGTGCCTCTGCGAAGCGAGCGGCGGTCGCGTGCTCGACGTGACCATCGCACAACAAGAACTGGATGCCGCCGGAATGTGGCAACCCGACGTATGGGCCGCCAAACTGAACCAGTGGTGGAAGCAGTGGATAGTAAAAGTCGAGGATGCCAATCATATCGCCGGGCGCTTTGATGACTGACTCGCGTATCGGGCCGTTGGTCGGATCAGCGGCCAAGCCAAGGCAAGGCTGGTAGGCAGACCCACCGCTGCCGAAAAAGTTGGGACGGTAGGCTGCGTCTGGAATGGATGGGCACTGCAAAATCCGCGCGTGCTCGCGCCAGTCATCGCCAAAACCCAACCAAGGCCAACTGGAATTGGGCTTGCGGTCAGGGTAATGACCATGCTCCTGCACATACGCGGCCATCAGCAAGCCAACCTGCCGCAAATTGTTTTGGCAGGCGGCAGCACGGCCGCGTGCCTTGGCCTTAGTGAGCGCGGGGAGCAGGATTGCCGCAAGGATGCCGATGATGGTGACAACAACGAGCAGCTCAACCAACGTAAATCCGTCACGAACATGCTTGTGCATGTCACTTAGACAAGATGACTGTTTGGGCGTCACGAGTGCTGAGGGGCGAAGTGGCCTAACGACCCGGCGCACCGGAGGTAACGATTGCAACCGCGACGCCCCCGCCGGGTTAGATGCCATGATGGGTTGAACGTAGCGCCCCGAGGTGCCACGCTGGGAACGCAGTTCCATTCACCAACGCTTAAATCAATGAAAGAATACATCCTCAAGCCCATCATGACACCCGCGACCCTAAACCTCAACCCGCACGCCGTCAAGTCCGCAGTGGCCCGGCCGATGCCGCCGCGCCAGCCCTTGCCAACCGCGGTGCTGGACCCCACCCGGCCCGCGCTCAAGCCCGGCCTGGATGTCCATCTGGAGTTCACCATGGCCGTGGCGCAGAAAGATCACGCCCAGCCGCAGGCGCCCCGCAAGTTCACCCGCGCCAAACTCGTGGCCTACCCAAGAACTACTCTGGCGATCTGTACGTGCGGAGAGCGGCGTTGAAGACGCGCGCAGTCCAGACGCTCCGCGAGCTTCGACCGCCGGCGACCTTCGCGAAGCGTCTGGAGTGCGGTGGATTTATCACCGCTTTGTGAGGCGAGGCGTTTCAAGAGCTACCTCCCAAACCACCGGATCGTCAGCACAATGATTGTCAGAGGAATGGAACTCATTCCCTTGCCGAACATTCCCCTGCCATGTCTTCGATTCCCGGCATTGAGGCAAGTCCGGACCCAGAAGTCGAAGCCAGCCTCAAGCATTCGCCCAATCCTCTCTGCGCCTTCGCGTCTTGGCGTCTTGGCGGTAAAAAATGAAACGCAAAGGCGACAAGGTGCAAAGCTGCAAAGGCACACTGAACAAACTGTTGGTGCTCGCAAGGGCTGTGGCTCTGTCCCGACAACCGGATCACGGGCGGGAAGATTTACAGCGTGCGCACGCGCGACGTGAAGAGCCGCGTGGCCGAAGCGTTGCGGCTGACGGCCCAAACCCTGTGGCAGGCCAAGAACTACTTTGGCGAACTCTACCGGAGAGGGAAGGTCCGACTGGGCGCACCCAAGGCCATCACCGCCATGGCGCATACTTGAGCGGCTTGGGAAGCCGCGAAAGGAATTCGGCCGAGCCGAAGGCCCGCAGGGCCGAGCGAGCGGGAGCGAGCGAGTCCACCTGGCGCGCATCCTCTGGCA
>JAKQDQ010000067.1 GCA_029573725.1 Verrucomicrobiota bacterium | reverse complement strand
CGCCAGCGTGAGGAACGCGCCGGTGGATGGCGCCATGACCGGATCGTGGAGTTCGGGCCACTCCCCTGCCGGACCCTTGGGGGGAACGTTGTTGTCCCAGTGGAAATGGTCGGAAATGCTGCCGCCGGGCCAGCGGAGGATGGCGGTTCCGGCATTCCGCAGTCGTTCTTCAAAGGTGGGATGGAACAGGAATGACCGGTCCAGCCATACGGCCGCGTTATTGCCGAAGAGGGTGCGGGGAATCGGGGCGACGGGCCGATCCGCCCGCACGACGATGTGCACGTCGTTGCCGGGCCCGATGGGCAGCGGACTGCCGGTCACGAGGAACGGCGGCGCCGTCCGGGGTCCATGTCCTTCTGCAAATGGGGTGCCCGGGGGCGGCGCGGACAGCGGGACGGATACCCGGTTGGACCCGCCTGCCGACGAAGAGGGCGCGGGTTGTGTTGCCACCTGCGGGCGGCACGCCAGCGCCAGGAGGGTCACTGCCATCTGAAGTACAGGGCGGGATATCACCCGCCGACCCTACAGAGAAGTATCGTCAGGTGTCAACCGCGGACGTCGGCTGCCCCTTTCGCTTTCCATTTTTTTTCCATTCGCGCGCACCCCTTCCGCGGTGTGCGGAATCATTCGGGAATTTGAAAAAGTGAACCCGCCGGAATTTTTTTGGCACAATCCGACCCGCAGCGGCCGAAGAAGGGTGTGAAACTTTTTCCACAAAGGAGCATCCCTTGGGCACCCTGCGCATCCACGAAAAAGACGCCATCCACTTTGTCACCAACCGCACCGAGCACCAGATGTTCCTGCTGCTGCCCACCAAGGCCATCAACGACCTCGTGCTCAAGTGGCTCGCCCGCGCCAGGGAAGAAAAGGGACGCGGCATCGAAATCTTCGCGTTCGTCGTGCTCTCCAACCATTTTCACCTGCTGCTGCGCGACACAAAAGGCGAACTCGCCGCGTTCATGGACTACTTCCAGGGCTGCCTCGCCACCGCCGTCAACAAACACTGGGGCCGCGAGGGCGCCTTCTGGCA
>JAKQDQ010000052.1 GCA_029573725.1 Verrucomicrobiota bacterium | reverse complement strand
AAGCTCGGGATGCGCCGCCAGCAACGCCCGCGCGGTGAACACCACCCCCTTGTCCAACCCCAGCACCGCCGCCCACACGCGCCCCATGGCGCCGTTATTGGCATGTTTGCGTGACATCCGGTCACTCCTTGTGGGATGGCGATTGCTCGCCGAAGATGGAAACGAGGGCGCGGTAATGGCGCTCCCGCTCGTCCAGATGCGCCTCGATCAGGCGCCGCACCAGTTCCGACGCCGTCAGGCCATCGGCCTCGGCCAGACCTTGCAGCCGCCGCTTGGCGTCGCCGGTCAATTTGAAGGTCATCTCGTCCAGGAGCTTCTCGGTCATGCTCTCGAACCGCACGCAGGTTTTGCACAAATCCATGCCACGCCTTTCGGGCGAAAAGAGGGACCGGGCCCGGGGGCCCGGCCAGCCGATACGGCTTGGGGAGGGAACGAGGAGCTTGCGTCCCGCATTGCCCGGCGGGTCGGGTGCGAAAAAGAGGCCCACCCGGGTGCGCTTCGTTGAGAGGCGTGGGGGGCACTTGAATAAAAAAGCCCGTCCGGGATGCACACGGACGGGCAAAAGCGCGCGATGCGCACGCTCAGGGAGGTCGGGGTGGTGGCGGGCATCAGGCGGCTTCCTGCAATGGCACACGCAGAGCAGGTTTATCGGCCTTGAGCGCGCCGCCGGTGGCCAGCTCGATCTGATACTGGCGCGCCTCTGGTATCTCTCCGGCCTTCACCCAGTCGTAGATCGTCGGTAGCGACGCTCCTAAGACCAGAGCCAACTGCGCCTTTGATCCAAAGTGTTCGATTGCTTGTTCGGGTTTCATGCTTTCATTTTCGGCATGCCGAAGATAACTGTCAACGTCTTTTTTTCGGCAGAACGAATTATAATTTTGCGAGGATTGATGGATGACCCCAGGCATGCGCATCCGCGCCAAACGGAAAGAGCTAGGACTCAAGCAAGGACAACTTGCCAAACTGGCCGGCATCTCTCAGCCCGCGCTATGCGAACTGGAAAAGGGAGATACCAAGATGCCAAACGCAGAATCCTTGATGGGATTGGCGAAAGCCTTGAACGTCACGCAAGCCTGGATCATCACCGGCAAGGATGGCGAGATAGAACAGATCAGCCAGGACGAGGAGTCCATGGTCCGCGCCATCCGAACACTCACCGCCGAACAGCAGCGGGCGATTTACCAGATCATCGACAGCATGAAAAAAACGGAGTGAACATGGACACGGGCCTCGGGATCATCCTTTTCCTCATCGTCGGGGCCTGGATCGCCCATATCCTCTGGCGCGGATATCAGGACGAAAACCGCCCGCCCATGCGCTTGGCGGACAACGGCCACGGCACGAAAGAGCCGATATGCGGCCGTTGCCAGACCCGCCTGCTAGCCGTACAACGGCAATCCAACAGCCTGGCGGCGCAGTTGATCGCCTGGCTTTTCATCCTTGGCGGCTTGATTGCCCTCATCGCGGTGAACTGGCTGGCAGGCATGATCTCCATCCTCCTGGGCGTGGTGATTTATCGCACCGGCAAGCATTCGGAAACCGTGCTCACCTGCCCCGCCTGCGGCATGGACGCAAAACGTCTGGACTAGCGCCGCACCATCAAGAATTCGCTTTCCGAAAAAAATTCGGAAATCCTATTGACTTATGAATTCGGGCTTCCGATAATGAAACCGTCAGCGCAATCCACCGCGCATCAACGGGAGCCGCACATGAAAACCGAACGCCTCAAAACCGTTGTCAGCCTGGCCCGCACCATGGCCCGCCAGGACATCCGCCTCGCCGCCGAATACCTGCGCGACCAGGGCCTCGCCCTGGGCCTGGCCAGGCACATCCTGCGCCAGTCCATGCAGCGGAGGACGTCATGAGCGGCCAGGCCGGATGCTTTGTCTTCACCGTCCTGCTGGTGGTGGGCTTCTTTGTCGGCACCTATGCCGTGCTGCTGGGGGCGCTATGACCCCCCACCGCATCACCGACGCCGAACGCGACGCCCTGGCCCGGGTGCCGGTGGCCGAGCTGCTGCCCATCGCCGCGCCCGACCGGCGCACCACCCGCGCCATCGTCGCCTGCCCCGGCCTCATGGCCGTCACCCTGCAGCGCCTCGCCCTGGGCCGCCTCAAGGCTGGCGAGTTGTGCCTGATCCCGAGGAGCCTGTCGTGATCGACGCCTTCACCATCGTCAAACTTCTACCCAACCATGGCCGCGGCGACTTGCACGGTTACCGCATCGTCACCCGCCTCAACGGCAAGCGCCGCGAAATCACCGTCCTGGCCCGCACCGGCTGCGAGGCCCTGGCCGCCGTGGCGCGGCAACTGGGCGACGCCGCCCCCAAGGTGGCGGCATGAGCCTGGCCGCATTCCTCTCCATCCTGGCCGCCGCCCTGGCCCTGGCGCTCATCTTCCTGGCCATCATCGCCCGCCTCAATGGCGACGACCAGGCCGACGACACGGCCATCATCCCGCCCGCCGACGCCGACGAGCCGCCCCTGGGCGACCAGGTCGATGTCCGCGCCATCCTGCACCGCTACTCGGGAGACTGACATGCTGCCCAGCAACTACACCCTGCGCTTCCCCCGCACCGGCCGCGAAGCCTTCGGCCACGACTGTCGCTTCGAGGGCCGCGATCCAGACCGCCTGGTCGGCCACGTCCTCGCCGCCATGGCGATCTTCGTCGCCGGCCTGATGCTGGGAGGCGCGCTGTGACCGACGATGCCGATCTGATCCGCATCACCATGGACGTGGAAGACGCCCTGGTCGAGATTGACCGCCTGCGCCGCCGCCTGTTGGGCCTCACCGAACTCACCGGCGCCGCCGCCGCCGTGCTCAACGCCATCCATCGCGCCGGCGGCTGGCACGTGGCCGACCCCCAGCACAAGGAGCGCCTGCGCCTGGCTCTGGAGGCGCTGGAAAGCGCGGTGGTGGCGGTGCTGAACAGGCGGGACGCGGCATGAAACCCACCCCGGCCTTTATCGCCTCGATGGCCGCGCGCCTGCGCGTCCTGGCGGAGGCCATGGAAACCCTGGGCGCCGACATGGATTACTTCGGCGGTCTGGCCCCGTGGGGCCAGCACGGCCGCGAGATGGTCAACGCCGCGGGCATGGCGCGGGAATGGGCGGATGAGATGGAGTCAACCCATGATTAAACGCCGCAAGTTCTGGAACGCCCTGGAGATTGATCTGCTCATGGCCGCCTACCCCGACACGCCCACCGCCGCCCTGGCCACCACCCTGGGCCGCCCGGTGCGCGCCATCTACGCCAAGGCCACGGCGCTCGGCCTGAAGAAGTCCGCCGCCTACCTGGCCGGGCCCCACGCCTGTCGACTGCGCCGGGGCGGCGGCGTGGGCGCCGAGTACCGCTTCCGGCCCGGGCAAAAACCCTGGAACGCCGGCCTGGACTGGCAGGCCGGCGGGCGCAGCGTGGAAACCCGTTTCAAGGCCGGCCGCCCGCCCCGGGAAGCCCACAACTACCGCCCCATCGGATCAACCCGCGCCAGCCGGGATGGCTACCTGGAAGTCAAGATCACAGACGATCCAAGCCTTTACCCCGCCCGCCGCTGGGTGGCCTATCACCGCCTGGTGTGGGAAGCCGCCCACGGCCCCGTGCCGGCGGGTCACCTGGTGGTGTTCAAGCCAGGCCAGCACACCCTCGATGAGTCGGAAATCACCCTCGACCGCCTGGAGTGCATCACCCGGCGCGAGAACATGGCCAAGAACACCGTCCACAACCTGCCCAAGCCCCTCGCCCAGCTCGTGCAACTGCAGGGCGCCGTGAAGCGGCAGATCAACAAGAGGAGCAAGGCATGAGACTGCAAGCCAATTTGCACGGCGCCTGGAAAAAACTGCCAGAGCATAACGGCGGCTCCGAAGCCCACCTTTTGAAGCTGGGACCTGCGACCTACCCGAATGCCGGCGGCATGCGGATCCTCGACGACCGGATCCTCTACGCCAACAAGGTCGTCTGGATGTGGACCAAGGCGCAGGGCTGGTACCGCCCCCACTGGTACAACCGAGAAGAAAGGCACGAACTGTGAAGACCATCGAAGACCTCCGCGCCGTCCTGTTCGATACCCTGGCCGGTCTCAAGGACGGCAGCGTGGACCTGGAGCGCGCCAAGGCCGTCAGCGACCTGTCGCAGACCATCATCAACACCGGCAAGCTCGAAGTCGAATACATGAAGCAGACCGGCAAAGGCGGAACCGGCTTCGTGCCCCAGCTCGAAGCGCCGGAGCCGTTGAACGGCAAGCACCAGACAGCCACCGGTGTCGCAGTGCGCACGGCGGATGGCGTGAGCCACAGGATGCGGTAATGGAACTGTTGGGCGTCAAGACGGTTCCACGGAGAACGAATGAATGAGTTGGCACTTTTCGCAGGCGCTGGAGGCGGAATACTCGCGGGCAAGTTGCTCGGGTGGAGACCCGTGTGCGCCGTGGAAATCAATGCCTACTGCGCCAGACGACTCATGCAGCGACAAAATGAAGGGCACCTGCCACCGTTCCCCATTTGGGACGATGTTCGTACCTTCGACGGACGCACCTGGCGAGGCTTTGTTGATGTGGTTTCGGGAGGATTTCCTTGTACCGACATCAGTCAGGCCGGCAAAAAAGCAGGAATTGAAGGCGACGCAAGCGGACTCTGGGTGGAAATGGTGCGAATCATTCGCGAGGTACAGCCCCGCTTTGCGTTCGTGGAAAACGCGGCAGCACTCACTCATCGAGGGCTTGGACGAGTTCTCGGAGACCTGGCCGAGATGGGGTTTGATGCTAGGTGGGGAGTGCTTGGATCTGACGACGTGGGCGCCGACCACTGCCGCGAAAGGTGTTGGATTGTGGCCGACTCCATGCCATGGCTCCAGCCGATGGGGTGGCACGTTCCAGGAAGTTGGAGGGAGCAAAAACAAGTTACGCGGAACACCAACGGGGAAACTGTATGTGAACCCGGATTTCTGGGAAAACCTGATGGGATGGGTGATCGGATGGACCGGAACCGCGCCATTGGAAACGGACAGGACCCGCGAGTGGCAGCGGCAGCATGGCGGATTTTGACGCACAACGCACTAGGTCAGGAGCCTTGCGCGGGTGTTTGCGCAAGGTCGCCTGCACCGTTGGGTTAGAAGTCACTGCTACGGTCAACGTGGAAAAGGAACGAAAAATGAAAAAACCAAAATGCGCAGTGGGGGGAATGGTT
>JAKQDQ010000028.1 GCA_029573725.1 Verrucomicrobiota bacterium | reverse complement strand
TGCGTATCGAGCAGAGCGTAAACCGCGCGTGCCGGAGGTGTTGTCACCGGAGGAGGCGCGGCGGGTAATCGCCTTGATGGACGGTGTGCCGCAATTGGTGGTGAAGTTCATTTACGGGAGCGGACTGCGGCTGATGGAGGCACTGCGCTTGCGCGTGAAGGATATAGATTTCAAGCTGCTGTCGGTGACGGTGCGCGGAGGCAAGGGTGGAAAGGACCGGGTGACGATGGTGCCCGAGAAGCTCCAGGTTGAACTGCAACAACACTTGGCCGCGGTACGGGCGCAATGGGAGGCGGATGTGGCGTCGGGTTATGCGGGGGTGTGGCTGCCGGAGGCACTGGCGCGGAAGTATCCGAGCGCGCCCAAGGAGTGGCCGTGGCAATGGGTGTTTCCGGGTTGGTCGCTGACCCAAGGGCAGGTGCGGCCGGATGCGCCGGCCCCGGGGTCGGGACGGTGGCGGGATCATCAAACGCCGGAGAATTTGCAGCGGGCAATGAGGCAGGCCTGTGCGCGAGCCAAAGTGAACAAGCGGGCGACGCCGCACACGTTGCGACATTCGTTTGCGACGCATTTGCTGGAGGGCGGGACGGACATCCGGACAGTGCAGGATTTACTGGGTCACCGGCATGTGACGACGACGCAGATTTACACGCATGTGATGGCGAAGCCGGGAGTGGGAGCGAGGAGTCCGTTGGACGGGTAGGGGGGCGGAGGGGCGGCGATGGTTTCCGTAAACAAACAGAGGACGTGCGGGTGCGACAGCGCGCCGACGAGCCACATGCCTTACAACGGGCTGACGACGGGGATGTTTTGCTGACAGCTTGCTTATCGGGAGCGCGAGGAAATTTTTCTGACCGGACGCGCGTCGGCCCACAAGCGGAAGCCGCCCAGAAAGGCGTTGGCGTTGTCGCCGGCGCGACACCCGGGCGGAAGTTGTTGCAAGCGATGCACATTGCCGCCGCCAAGCACCACGTCGTCGGGCAGCAGCGCGGCGGTTAACAGTTTGACCACGCGGTTGACGTGCTGCCGCCATTTATGTTCGCCACATTTTTTCAAACCGCGAATGCCCAGGTAATCCTCAAAGGTTGCGTCGCGATAGGTGAGATGCGCCAGTTCCATCGGAATAACGATGTGGTCCACAACCATCGCCGAACCCATGCCGGTGCCCAGCCCGAGGAAGAGCATCTTGCCGCCGCGATAGCTGCCCAGTGCCTGCATGGCGGCGTCGTTGATCATTTTCACGGGACGTCGAAAAGCGGCGTGGAAGTTGAAGCGCATCCAGCCCTGGCCAAGATTCCACGGCTCTTCCGTGGGGCGGTCGTGTTGGACTGGTCCGGGATAACCGATGGAGACGGCGTCAAACGGCCAATCGGTCGTCAGCTTGCGAACCTGCGTCACCAGTTGCCTGGGGGTGAGTGCCGGGCCGGAATCAAACTGTCGGTGCAGCGTGTGACCGGAGAGCAGGAGTTTGACGTGTGTGCCGCCAATATCAATGACCAGCACCCGGCGGGCGGAGGGTGACGTGGCCTGCGGGTTGGCCGGTGTGTTCCGTTTGCAAGTGGTTTTCATCAAAATGCTGCGTGCCGGTCAGGGCGTTGGCTGCCGGCGGTGTCAGCCTGCGCAAAAGGCTCGCGGAAATCACGGAGAATCCGCGCCGCCGCCCGGCCCCGGGAAAAAATCTTCCCGGATCGCGGCCGATCACCTCTGCGTTTTCAACCACCGCAATGCCGCGCGCCTACTTTTTTCTGAGTTTCGCCTCCAGGTAAGCTTTCAGCGCGACGACGTTGTTGTGTTCGGCGTCGTGGGAGCTGAACAGCAGGGTTGCATTGGTCTGCTTCACCGCGTCGAGCAGCGGTTGCCAGGCGGCTTTGTTGGCCTCCAGTTCAGCGCGATAACGTTTCTGGAACTCGGGCCACTTGGCGGGATCGTGGCTGAACCACTTGCGCAGCTCGGTGCTGGGCGCAACCTCACGAAACCAGCCATCCAGTTGAGCGGCCTCCTTCGTCATGCCGCGCGGCCAGAGCCGTTCGACAAGGAAGCGTTTCCCGTCACTTTTGGCGGGCGCGTCGTAAACCCGTTTAATTTGAAGCATATTTCCTCCGTCTACGGCGGGGGTTAATACCCGCCGAAATCTTCCAGCCGGATATCGTCGTCGTCCACGCCGGCTTGGTTGAGCAGTTCATGCACGCCGTTGACCATGCCGGGCGGCCCGACCAGGTAGTAGAGGGGTGACGTTGCCGGGTCGGCATATTTCTTGAGCAGGTCCGGGGTCAGATGCCCCTTCTCACCGGACCAGCCGGTCGCCGCGGTCATGATGGGCACCAGGTGGAAGTTGGCGTTCTGCTTTTGCAACCCGGTTAATTCCTCCAGGAACGCGGCGTCTTGCGGGCGGCGGTTCAGATAGAGCAGGAGCAATTTATGGGGCAGATGCTCATGGGCCGCCCGCGCCAGGATGCTGCGCACGGGCGTGATGCCGATGCCGCCCACGATGAAAACGGCGGGGCGTGCGGTGTTGTTGTGCAGGGTCAGGCTGCCGTTCGGACCTTCGATTTGCACGGGGGCGCCCAGGGGGAGGTTCGCGAGCACGCGCTTGAAGGCCGTGTCGCGCATCCGCGTGGCGACCATCAGTGAATCCTCATGCGGCGCGCTGGCGATGGAAAGGGCGCGGCCGTTGCCCTCGGCGTCCGTCTCCGCCGGATTCAACAACGTGACTTCGAGATATTGTCCCGGACGAAACGTGAAGCCGGGTGGTTTCTCGAACTGAAACGCCATGGTGCGTTCCGCGACCGTGCTGCGGTTTTTGAGGGTTACTTGATATTTGTGACTTGGTGTTTGGGTGCTCATTGCCTTTGCCTTGCTAAATTAGCTTCCATTGCGGTTTTCAGGCGGCCTGCCGGAGCGTGCTGCCCTTGGCGGCGATCACGCCCAGCATGTCATTCCAGGATTTGACAAACGCCTGCGCGCCGTGGTCCTGCAATTCGGTGGCGAGTTGTTTCAGATCGATTCCCGCCTGGGTGCAGCGCGCCAGCACTTTTTCGCAATCCCCGCCGCCGTGCGGCATGAGGCGCCCGCGCCGGCCGTGATCGGCGTAGGCTTTCAGGGTCTTTTCCGGAATGGTATTGATGGTGAAGGGCGCGGCCAGGGCATTGACGTACAGGATGTCCGAGGCGGCCGGATCTTTCGTGCCGGTGCTGGCCCAGAGCAGCCGTTGCGGCTGCGCGCCGGCGTTGAACACGCGCTGCCAGCGCGGCGCCACCAACAGTTCCAAATAAGCCTTGTAGGTGCGTCGCGCAATGGCGATGCCCAGTTGATTCTTCAGTTCGCCGGGGACCCGGTCGGCCACGGCCACGTCCCAGCGGCTGATGAACACCGAAGCCACCGACCAGACGCGCGGATTGAGTCCGGCCGCAATGCGCCGTTCAATGCCGCGCAAGTATGCCTCCGCCGCGGCCAGGTATTGTTCACGTGAGAACAACAGCGTCACATTGATCGGCACGCCGGCAAAGATGGCCTCCTCGATGGCGGGCAGGCCCTCCTTCGTGCCGGGAATTTTGATGAACAGGTTCGGCCGGCCGGAGCGCGCGAAAAGTTCCCTGGCCGCGGTCAATGTGCGCTGGGGGTCGTAAGCCAGCAACGGCGAAACCTCCAGCGAAACCCAGCCATCCACGCCATTGGTGCGATCGTGGATGGGCCGGAACAAATCCGCCGCGCGGGTCAGATCGTCCAGCGCCAGGTCGAAGAACAGGTCTTCTCCCGTGCGTCCGTCCCGTAGATCCTTGAGAATGGCCGCATCGTAGGCCTTGCTGTTCCTGATGGCGTGATCGAAAATGGACGGATTCGAGGTCAATCCGGAAATGGAGAATTCATCGCGATACTGTTGGAGTGTGCCCTGATCGAGCAAGTCGCGCGTGATGTTATCGAGCCAGAGGCTCTGGCCCCGATCGTGGAGAGTTTGAGTCGCTTTCATATCATGCAGGTCAAATGTGGCGTTGAATTTGAAACTCGCGAAGTCATTTAACCAAGCGATGCCATTATAGCACAAGTTCTCCCGGCCCGAAATCCGCCGCCGCTTGGCGTGCGCGGGAGGGGGCGGGAGGGGGCGGGCATCGGGGGGTTGCATTTGCGCGGCGCGCGGCCGGTCACGGCGAAACGCCGGCGGGGTCGGGGACGGCGGTTGCGCCCCGGGCGGTGGCGGGCCGGTGGTCGTGGGAAGGCCCGCCCGGCCGGATAAGCGCGAGGACGTCCCGGGCGCTTACCGCTTCGTGGAGCGTGATGAGGACCGGCCGGGGAGCTTCCCCCTCGTGGTTCCCCTGGCGGTCGCTCAACGCGGCGATGGAGGTGACGTGACCCACGGCGTTTCCGAACGCATCGAGCACCGCCGCGCCACTGGAACCTTTCGCCCAATCGGTGGTCACGTTCAGGCGCAGGACGGACGGGTTGCGCTGGTCATGATTGTGCGGATGCAGAAACCGGCTGACGATGCCCTCGCTGTAATACCCTTCCTCCCCCAGCGGATCACTCAGACACACGCACCGGTCGCCGGGATACACATTGGTGCTCAATGGCAGCGGTGTCAGTTGGTCGCCGGCGATGCGCAGGATGGCCACATCCGCCGGCGGGTTGGCGGCAAGGATTTCCTGCACGGGATAAACGGCACCCCCCGCGGCCGCAGCAATCAAGTACCCCCGGCTGAGGAGGCGCGGCGGTTCAATGACATGAAAGCAGGTGGCGACCACACCGTCGGCGGTCAAGGGGTAGCCGGCGGCCAGTTCGAGGTGCCAATGCCGGCACTTGGAGCACTGGAAATACCAGCCGACCCGCAGGTGCGCGGCGTGGGCGATTGCCCACAAATCCCGGCTGGTCAGTGGTTGGCGCCGCGGCTCCGGCAGCGTCAGCGCACAGCTCCGACGGATGAATTGATTGGTCAATACCGTCTCCCGCACCAACCTCCCCGCGTCCCGCATTTTTTCCGCCGCGAGTTTGATCGCCACCGCCTCCGAGCCGGGGCGGGTGTAAATCGGTACGCCGTCTCCCTGGGCACGGGCCACCACAGCCCCGCCCAGCCGGCCAGCCGCCACCAGCACGCACGTGAACCAGACGCCACGGCTGACACGGGAAACGATTCGGGAGGCGCGCATGCTCAAGATTCCCCGTACGCGGGACAAAAGACAAACGCAAATGCCCCGGCCTGAAACCGGCGATCGATGTGGCGAAACCTCGCTACGAGCCATCGCGGCGAAATCGTCAATTGACGGGGTGGAATTCAGATTCGGAAACCAGCTTGGGCGCGTGGACCGCCTGTGCGGAAGCGTGGGTGCGCCGTGATGATTTGCGGGGAGGAAACCAGGTGAAACATGCCGGGGCTTCAAAGCCCGGCGCGCAGCCCGCACGCTCGCCCCTCGTGGACGCCGGCGGAGGCGCCCCGGATCCCGGTCCCGGATGGGAAATGCGGCGGCCGGCTTAACTGAAGCATTACGATTGCTTTAGAATGCAGGTCCGGCCAAAAAAGCGAAAAAATGCCTTGTGATTTTTTTCACACTCAGGCAGTCTGCGCGTCCTTTCGTTGTCGGACGGTGAGCGCGATATTTCACCCGGGCAGCAAAGATTTCTAAACTCGATGCGATTGCTCAAAGTCAGTTGGCTGGTGTTGTTGATGGCCGGGATATTGGCCTGCTCCGGTTATGCGGCCGAATCGGCGACGGGGGCGGCCGCCGGGCATGGCGGGCATCACGGGCTGCCGGCGTATGCGATCAAGGTGTTCAGCATCGGGCCGTTCGTGGTGACCAATTCCATGGTGGTCACGATCCTGGTGACGTTGGGCCTGGTGATTTTTGCGCAGGTGGTCAGCCGCAACGTGAAGCCGGTCCCCTCCGGTCTGCAGAATTTCAGCGAATGGATGGTGGAATCCATGTACAACTTCATGGGGGACATTCTGGGGGAACGCCTGAACAAGAAGACCTTCTGGTTTTTCGGCGGCATTTTCTTCTTCATTTTGTTCACGAACTGGTTCGGGCTGGTGCCGGGCGTCGGCACGGTGGGCTGGAAGGTGACGCACCCCGACGGCACGGAGGATTTTCACCCCTGGCTGCGCGGGGGCAACGCGGACTTGAACATGACGACGGCCATGGCGCTGCTGTTTTTCTTTTTGTGGACGGTGTGGGCGATCCGGGAGAACGGCCTGGTGGGTTTTGCCAGGCATCTCTTTGCGCCCAAGGGGAAGAGCGAAGGGTTCATGAAGTACTTCATGATCGCCATCTTCCTGATCGTGGGGGTGCTGGAAGTGGTTTCCATCCTCTTCCGCCCCGTGTCGCTGAGCTTCCGGCTTTACGGCAACATTTTCGCCGGGGAAAACATGCTCGAATCCATGATGAACCTGATTCCGTGGCTGGGCTGGCTGATTCCGCTGCCGTTTTACTTTTTGGAAATGCTGGTGGGTTTGATTCAGGCGCTGGTGTTCATGTTGTTGACGGCAGTGTTCACGCTGTTGATCTGCGAACATGATCCGGACGAAGCGCACGGTGATGACGCGGCCGCGACCGCCGCCCACTGAGGATGAATTTGATCGTCAGACGGTGGCCGGACTGCCGGGGCGATTAAAGCAACAACAAACGAAAGGTAATGCAATGATGGGTAGTATTCATGTCGGTCTGGCGGCGATTGGTTCCGCCATCGGCGTCGGTCTGATTGGAATGAAGGCGGCAGAAGCCACGGGACGCAACCCCGGGGCGGCCGGACAAATCCGGAACATTGCCATCATTCTGGCGGCCCTGGCGGAAGGCATCACCTTCTTCGCCATCTTCCTCGAGAAGTTTGGCCGCTGATTCATCGCGGGCGCGGCTGGTCCGCGCCCGCATCACTTTGCCACTCCTATGAATTACCTGATGCTGGCGGCGGCGGGAGCCGACGCAGACAATCCGATGACGCAGCTGGCGCGCGAGTTTGCCCTCGAACCGCGTCTGCTCCTCTCCCAGCTGGTGCTGTTTGTCATCGTGGCCGTGGTGCTGGCCAAGTTCGCCTACAAGCCGTTGCTGGGCATGCTGGAAATGCGCAAGGCGCAGATTTCCGAAGGCCTGGAGAACGCCAGAAAAACCCGCGAGGAACTCGCCCGGGCGCAGGCCAGGGCCCAGGAAATCATTGCGGCCGCGGGCGTTCAGGCGAACAAAGCCATCGAAGAAGCCCGCGCCGCGGCCGCCAAGGTGCAGGAACAGGAAACCCAAAAGGCCATCGCGACGGCGAATGACATCATTGCGAAAGCGCGGCAGGCCAGCGAAGCCGAACTGGCGCGCATGAAGGCGGAGCTGCGCCAGGAGATCGGCCGGTTGGTGGTGGCGACCAGCGCCAAGGTGACCGGCGACCTCCTGACCGCCGAGCAGCAACACCGCCTGGCGGAGGCAACGAACCGCCAGTTGACGATGAATTGACCGGTCCGGTCCGGAGTGATCAAGTTTACCCACCGTGAAAATCAGCAAACAGGCGCGGCGCGACGGCAAGGCGTTGTTCAATCTGTGCAAGACTCCCGCGGGGCTGGATGAGCCGCGGGTGCGCGCGACCGTCCGCGCGGTGATTGCGCAGAAGCCCCGCGGGTACATCGCAATTTTGTCCCACTTCCAGCGGCTGGTGAAACTGGAGATCGCCCGCCGCACCGCCGAGGTGGAAAGCGCCGCTCCGCTGGCCGCCGCCCTGCAGGCGGCGGTGACTGCGAATCTGGCAGCCCGCTACGGCGCGGGCCTGACCGTGAAATTTGCGGTGAATCCCGCGCTCATTGGCGGGCTGCGGGTGCAGGTGGGGAGCGATGTGTATGACGGCAGTGTGAAGGCGCGACTGGCGGATCTGGCGGCCGGATTTTAGGCGGACTGGAACCCGCCGCCGGCCCTGCGGCGGAGCGCGGAAAACGATTCAATGAAGTAACGAAGCACGGGTAACGAAACTATGAGCAATTTATTGCAAGAAATTGAAGCGCAGATTGCCGGGGTGAAAACCCAGGTGAGCCGGCAAAACGTCGGCGTGGTTCGCGAGATCTCCGACGGGGTGGCCAAAATCGAAGGCCTGACCGACTGCATGGCCAACGAGATGCTGGACTTCGGCCAAGGCGTCATCGGATTGGCCCTGAACCTCGAAGAAACCGAGGTGGGCGCCATCGTGCTCGGCGATTACCTGGGCATCCACGAAGGGACGGAGGTCAAGACCACCGGCAAATTATTGTCGGTGCCCGTCGGCAAAGGATTGCTCGGGCGCGTGGTGGATTGTCTGGGCCGGCCCGTGGATGGCAAGGGGGCGATCAAGGAGGACGCTTTTTACCCCGTTGAGAAAATCGCGCCGGGCATCGTCAAACGCAAATCCGTCAGCCAGCCGGTGCAGACCGGCATCATGGCCATTGACGCGATGATCCCCATTGGCCGCGGCCAGCGCGAATTGATCATCGGCGACCGCTCGACGGGGAAAACCACCATCGGCGTGGACGCGATGATCAACCAATCGCGCATCAACAAGGTGGGGCGCGAGTCCGGCGACAAAAACTTTCGTCCCATGTACAACATCTACGTGGCGGTCGGCCAGAAGCAGTCGAACATTGCGCGGGTGATTGCCGAGCTGGAGAAGGCGGGGGCAATGGAGGACACGATCGTCGTGGTCGCGGCGGCCTCGGACTCCGCGGCGAACCAGTATTTGGCGCCGTTTGCGGGGGCCGCGATTGGCGAATGGTTCATGGATCACGGCATGGATGCGCTCATCATCTACGATGATCTCTCCAAACAGGCAGTGGCGTACCGGCAGGTTTCGCTGGTGTTGAAGCGCCCGTCCGGACGCGAAGCGTATCCGGGGGACGTGTTCTATCTGCACAGCCGCCTGCTGGAGCGCTCGGCGCGGGTGTCGGAAAAATACGGCAATGGCTCGTTGACGGCGCTGCCGATCATCGAAACCCAGGCGGGGGACGTGTCGGCCTACATTCCCACCAACGTAATTTCCATCACGGATGGGCAAATTTATCTGGAAACCGACTTGTTTTACCAGGGCGTACGCCCGGCGGTTTCCGTCGGTTTGTCCGTGAGCCGCGTCGGTTCCGCCGCGCAAATTAAGGCGATGAAACAAGTGGCCGGCCGCATCAAGGGGGACCTGGCCCAGTACCGGGAGCTGGCGGCGTTCGCCCAGTTTGGTTCGGATCTCGACGCCAAAACGCAGGCCATTCTCGAACGCGGCAAGCGGGTGGTGGAAATTTTCAAGCAACCGCAGTTCAACCCGATCGCCGTGGAGATGCAGGTGGCGGTCCTTTGGGCGGTGCAAAACAACTTTTTTGACGATGTGCCGGTGGAGAAGGTGAAGGACTGTCAGGACAAGTTGATGGATTACTTCTCCACACGGAAGGTGGATCTGCTCACGAAAATCCGCAATGAAAAAGCGGTCAGCGACGGGATCGCCGCGGAGTTGAAAGCCGCGGTCACGGAATTCAAGCAGACGTATCGCTGAATTGCCCGCGGCACGCCCATGGCCGACCCATTAACATTCCATGCCTAGTACCCGCGATATTCGCCGCCGCATCCGGTCGGTCAAAAACACGGCCCAGATCACGAAGGCCATGCAGATGGTGGCCTCGTCCAAGATGCGCAAGGCCCAGCTGGCCGCACTGGCGGGACGCCCCTATGCGCAGCAGATGAACTCGATGCTGGCGGATGCCACCGCCAAGGCCGGCGATTTTACCCACCCGCTGATGGAATCCCGCAGCGGCCATCGGACCGCCGTCATCCTGGTCAGCACCGACAAAGGGTTGTGCGGCGCGCTGAACTCCAATCTGTTCCGGGAGGCGGGCAAACTGGCGACCGAATCAACCGTATTTGTCTGCGCGGGCAAAAAGGGGGCGCAGTTCATCACCCGGACGCGCCGCAAGCTGGTCGCTGAATTCACCTACAAGGATGCGCCGTTGTTTTCCGAGGCGCGGGCCCTCTCCCGGTTTGTGCGCGAGTTGTTCCTGAAAGGCGAGGTGGACCGTGTGGACGTTCTGTTCACGGATTTTGTCAGCACGCTGGTGCAAAAGCCCGAGTGGCGCACCCTGTTGCCGGTTGGAGTCATCAAAGGAGTGCAGGCCGGGGTCGGCCCCGGAGAGTCGCCGGCGGTCCTGCAAAATTCCGGCATGGAATTCCAGTTCGAGCCGACGGCGCAGCAGGTGTTGGGGGAGCTGTTGCCGCACGCGTTGAACTTCGAGATTTATCAGATTCTGCTGGAAGCCAAGGCCTCCGAGCACAGCTCGCGCATGGTGGCCATGAAGAACGCCACGGACAATGCCAAGCAATTGATCAAGGACCTGACGCTGGAATACAACAAATTGCGCCAGGCCAACATCACCAAGGAACTTTTGGAAATCACCACCGCGCAAATGGCGCTGGGGTGATCGCCGCGCAACCCGGAGTTTAAAAATTCAAGCCATGAACAAAGGTAAAATCGTTCAAATCATCGGTCCGGTCGTGGACATCGAATTCCCCGACAGGCTGCCGGCCATTTACAACGCGTTGACGGTCGAGTTCACCGTGCCGGGCAGCGCGGGCCGGACCCGGCTCACCCTCGAAGTGCAACAGCATCTGGGAGACAATTGGATCCGGGCCGTGGCCATGAGCAGCACGGAGGGATTGAAGCGCGGCATGGAGATTGTGGACTCCGGCGCGCCGATTTCCATGCCCGTGGGCGAGGCGGTCATGGGACGGGTGTTCGACGTGACCGGCCAGGCGGTGGACGAGCAGGGGCCGGTTCGGGCCGACAAGTTTTTGCCCATCCACCGGCAGGCGCCCGCCTTGGTGGAGCAGTCCACCAGTCCGCAGATCCTGACGACCGGCATCAAGGTGATTGATCTGATCTGCCCGTTCCTGAAGGGCGGCAAGGTGGGGGCGTTTGGCGGCGCGGGGGTCGGCAAGACGGTCGTCATCATGGAGCTGATCAACAACATCGCCAAGTTGCACGGGGGCATTTCGATGTTCGCGGGCGTCGGCGAGCGCACCCGTGAGGGCAACGACCTGTACAACGAAATGATTGAGGCCGGCGTGATTAAAACCAAAAAGGACGCCCAGGGACACCCGCTTGTCGGCGAAAATGGCCTGCCCGTGCTCGAACCCGGCTCCCGGATCGGACTGGTGTATGGCCAGATGAACGAACCGCCCGGCGCGCGTCTGCGCGTGGCCTTGTCGGCGCTGGCGGTGACGGAGTATTTCCGCGACGAGAAAAATCAGGATGTGCTCCTGTTCGTGGACAACGTGTTCCGCTTCTCGCAGGCCGGTTCGGAAGTCTCGGCGCTGCTGGGCCGCACTCCTTCCGCGGTGGGCTATCAACCCACGCTGGCGGCGGAAATGGGCAACCTGCAAGAACGGATCACCTCGACCAAGAAGGGCTCGATCACTTCGTTCCAGGCCGTGTATGTGCCGGCGGACGACCTGACCGACCCCGCGCCGGCCACGACGTTTGCGCACCTGGACGCGACCATCGTGCTGGAACGCTCGATTGCGGAGCTGGGCATTTACCCCGCCGTGGACCCGCTGGCCTCCAACTCCCGCGCCCTGTCGGCGGACATTGTCGGCCAGGAACACTACGACGTGGCGCGCGGCGTGCAAAAGGTGCTGCAACGCTACAAGGATCTGCAGGACATCATTGCCATCCTGGGCATGGATGAACTGTCGCCCGATGACAAATTGACCGTGTTTCGCGCGCGGAAAATCCAGCGCTTTTTGTCGCAGCCGTTCTCCGTGGCCCAGGTGTTCACCGGGCGTGAAGGCAAACAGGTGCCGGTGGCGGAGACGGTGCGCGGATTCAAGGAAATCCTGGAAGGCAAGCACGATGAAGTGCCGGAAGTGAACTTCTACATGAAGGGCGGCATTGACGAAATCAACGAAGCCTGATCGTGGCGCCGGACGAACCGTCACCGTCGGGGATATAACTCTTTAGATACGCAACCATGGCCACGCTGAAACTGGAAATCGTGACGCCGGAAGCGAAAATCTTCTCGGAAGAAGTGGAGATGGTGACGTTGCCCGGCAGCGAGGGGGAACTGGGAATTTTTCCGCTGCATATTCCCTACATGACCCGGCTGACGCACGGTGAAGTTCACGCGCGCCGGGGAGCGCAGAACTTCTTTCTGGCCGTCGGCGAAGGCTTTGTGGAAATCACCGGCGAAAAGGTGGTCATCCTCACCGACATGGCGATCCGGGCGGAGAACATTGACGAAGCCCGGGCCGAAGAAGCGCGCCAGCGGGCCGAAGCCCGGCTGGCGGAAAAGCTGGATGCCGAGGAAATCGCGCGGGTGAACGCCGCCCTGACGCATGCGGCCACGCAGCTCAAGGTGAAGCGGCGCGGTCGCTGAGCTCCGGATTTTTTTTGAAGGGCGGCGGGCGGCGGGTTAAGCTCGGCCATGCAGCGATTCATTTCCGTCCGGTTGTTCTGTTCCGTGTTGCTGTTTGTCGGCGGGCGGCTTCCGGCGGATCCGGTGGCGGATTATCTGCAGGCGCAAATGGCCGAGCACCGGATTCCCGGTCTGGCGCTGACCGTGCTGCGACACGGGGAACGGATCCGCACGCTGACCTATGGGTGGGCGGATGTGGAACAGCAGGTGCCGGTGCGCCCCGAGACGGTGTTTGAAATCGGCTCGCTGACCAAACAATTCACCGCCGCGGGAATTTTGCTGCTCGTCCAGGATCACCAGCTCTCCGTGGATGACCGGATCAACCTGTATTTGCCGGACCCGCCCCCGTCCTGGTCGGCCATCACCATCCGGCATCTGCTGACCCATGGCTCGGGCATCAGGAGTTACACGGGCTTGACCGGCTTTGAACTCACCCGTCACCTTACGCAAACGCAGTTTATCGCCGCCCTGCGCGATCTCCCCCTGGACTTTGTTCCCGGCACGGCGTACGCCTATTGCAACAGTGGTTACAGCCTGCTCGGTTACATCATCGAGAACGTAAGCGGCACGAATTATTGGAGTTTCATGCGGACCCGGATTTTCCAGCCGCTCGAGATGCACGCCACGACGGACCGGCTGCCGCGCACCATCATTCCCCACCGGGCGCATGGCTATGAGCAGACGAACCGGGTCTGGATCAATCGGGACTACGACCTCACGGACATTTTTGCCGCCGGCGCCATCGTCTCGACGCTGGGCGATCTGGCGCGATGGAGTGTGGCGCTGGATGGGGAGCAACTGCTGAGCGCAACGAGCAAGACCGCCATGTGGACGGCCGGCGCCAATACAAAAGCGCGCGCCACGCAATACGGCTTTGGCTGGTCGCTCGACCGGGTGGCCGGGCACCGTGTCATTGGGCATGGCGGCTCCACTTCCGGCTTCTCGGCGAGCCACCAGCGTTTTCCGGATGACGACCTCGTCGTCATTGTCCTTACCAACACGGATGAACAAATCGCGACCACGCTGGCCCGAAAGGTCGCGACGTTTTATTTCCAGGAATAACCGCGGTCAGCCCTGCGCCGGGAGGCTGCGCCGGCGCGGTTTTCTGGCCGGCACCGCCCCGGCGCGGGCGGCGGCGGATGCTTCGCTGCGACGGGGCTGGAGCAGCTTCGCCACCAGCCCGGTCCAGCCCGTCTGATGAGACGCCCCCAAACCCCGCCCCGTGTCCCCGTGAAAATATTCGTGGAAGAGCAGGTAATCCTTGAAGTGCGGGTCGTGCTGCAGCTTGGGATGACTGTTCATGGCGGCTCGTTGGCCCCGGGCGTCCCGCAGCAGCAGCCGGCAGAGACGGCGGGTGATTTCGTCGGCCACGCCCTCCAGCGTGAGGCAGTGGCCCGAGCCGGTGGGACATTCGACGGTGAAATCATCGCCATAGTAATGGTGGAATTTCTGCAGCGACTCGATCAGCAGGTAGTTCACCGGCATCCACACCGGGCCGCGCCAGTTGGAGTTGCCACCAAAGAGGGTGCCGCGGGATTCCCCGGGCCAGTAGGTGATTTCATGTGTCATGCCGCCGCAATCGAGCCGGAAGGGCTGCTGCGCATGCACTTTGGACAGCGCGCGAATCCCGTAATCGGAGAGGAACTCCGTTTCATCGAGCATGCGGCGCAGCAGGCATTTCATGCGATGCCCCCGCAGGAGCGACAACAAATTGCGCCGCCCCAGTCCGGGTTCCTGCCAGCGGGAAACCAGCCGCGCCAGGTCCGGCCGGTACTGGAGATACCATTCCATGCGCGCCGTGAAATCCGGCAGTCTGGCCAGCAGCTCCGGTTCCAGGGTTTCGACGGCAAACAGTGGAATCAGACCCACCATGGAACGCACCTTGAGGGGAATTTCCCGGCCTTCCGGAGTGCGCAATTCGTCGTAATAAAAGGCGTCGGTTTCGTCCCACAACCCGGAGCCGGCGGCGGTGGCGTTGATGGCTTCGGCGATGGCCAGGAAGTGTTCGAAGAACTTGGTGGCGATGTCTTCATACACCCGGTTGTGTTGCGCCAATTCCAGGGCAATGCGCAGGAGGTTCAACGAATACATCGCCATCCAGCTTGTGCCGTCGGCCTGATTGATCGTGCCGCCGTTGGGCAGTGGCGCGCTGCGGTCAAACACGCTGATGTTGTCCAGGCCGAGAAAGCCGCCATGGAAAATGTTGCGCCCCTGCGCGTCCTTGCGATTCACCCACCAGGTGAAATTCAACAGCAGCTTGTGGTAAACCCGCTCGAGAAACTCCAGGTCGCCGGGGTCCGCCGGGTGCCGGCGACGACGTTGTTTGCGGTCGATTTGAAAAACCCGCCACGCCGCCCAGGCGTGAACGGGCGGATTGACGTTGCCAAACTCCCATTCGTAGGCGGGAAACTGGCCGTTGGGGTGCATGTACCACTCCCGCGTGATGAGAATGAGCTGCTGCTTGGCGAACTCGGCGTCCACCAGGGCCAGGGGCAGACAATGAAACGCCAGATCCCAGGTGGCGTACCAGGGGTATTCCCATTTGTCCGGCATGGACATGACGGTGGCGTTGTTCAGATGTGTCCATTCGGCGTTTCGACCCTGTTGGCGCCGGGCCGGCGGCGGTGGCAGGCCGGGGTCGCCCGCCAGCCATGCGCGCACATCGTAAGAATAAAACTGCTTCGACCAGATCAGCCCCGCAAACGCCTGCCGTTGCACCCGCCGCTGGTCGGCATCCGGAAGTTCCCGTTGCAACTCCGCGTAAAAGGCATCCGCCTCCTGCTGGCGTTGCGCCAGGACGCGGTCAAAGTCGGCGAAGACATTCCGGCGCGAAGCCGGGGCGGATCGGGAACCCGCGGCGACGAGGCGGAGACGGATCGTTGCCGACTCACCGGGCGCAACCGAAAGCGGATAGAGCATTCCGGCTTTCGTGCCAGTCTGGGCGGCCCCGGCCGCGGCCCGGTCGCCCTGCACGAGATAGGCGTTGAAGGCGTCCTTGAAGGCGCCGGACACTTCCGGCTGGCCGTGGTGCCGCCGCGGATTGGTTTCATTGGCGCAAAACAGGAGCTCCGGTTGACCCTCCCGGTGCAGTTGAAATTCGCCGAGTTCGGGGTGGCGCGCCAGGAGGGTCCCGCGGGGGCTCAACCGCAGCACCGGCCGGGAGGAGGACCGCCCCCAAGACCAAGTGTTGCGAAACCACAATTGCGGCAGCAAATACAGCACGGCCACATCCGGCCCGCGGTTGTGCGCCGTGACCTGCATGAGCAGATCCTCGGGGGCGGCCTTGGCGTATACCACGAAGACATCCCAGTAGCGGTCATCGTCAAAGATGCCGGTGTCCAGCAGTTCGAATTCCGGCGATTGGGGATCGCATTTGCGCCGCGCATTTTCCCGCACCAGTTCCGCATAGGGAAACGCGCGTTGCGGGTACTTGTAGAGCAGCTTCAAGTAGGAGTGCGTGGGCGTCGCGTCGAGATGGTAATACAGCTCCTTGACGTCTTCGCCGTGATTGCCCTCATGATTGCCCAGCCCGAACAGCCGTTCCTTGATGATGGGATCTTTTCCGTTCCACAACGCCAGCGCCAGACAGAGACGACAGTTTTCGTCGCTCACGCCTGCGATGCCGTCTTCGCCCCACCGGTAGGCGCGGCTGCGCGCATGGTCATGCGGGAAGTACTCCCACGCGCTCCCGTCGGCAGAATAGTCCTCGCGCACCGTGCCCCACTGACGATCGGACAGGTACGGGCCCCACGCCCGCCAGTTGGCGATGCCGGAGTTGGCCTCCCGGAGGCGGCGGGCCTCAGCATTCATGGCGCGTGTTTCTCCCGGCTGGTGGCGCGGGAAATTTAAAGATCAAAGCAAATCCGTTCGTCAACATTCCGGGCCTCCGAGCCTGCCACCGGAAGGAGAAACAATCAAGCGCGGCGGCGCGGGCGGGCCCGGCCCGGCCTTGCGAACGGGCGCAGCCGGCCACTGCCGATGGCGGAAGGACGCAACGCGAGGGCTCATGGGTGCAAGCCTGCAGACGCTCCGCAAGAAAGCGGTTCGTTCCCGCCGGAGTTACCCGGAGATCCAATCGCCTGCTGGAGCGCTTCGCCACAGCTGGTCATCCTTGATCGTGTGGCGGTCGGGAGAGGCGCGCATGATCAAGATAAGCCGCTGTGCGCCACGCCCCGACCGGCTACCTGGATCTGGCCAGGAAAGGACGTGTGCTCCCTGCACGAGCGTGGGAACAAGAACGGGCAAAATTTCCCCGCCCAGTTGTCCGCTGATCCGGCACGTCCACGGACGTCCGACTTCGGGACAATTGCGAAACCCGTATGCAGAATGTGCCGCGGTATGGCAGCGGACGAGACCATTCAGACTGCGCGGCAAATCAGCTGTTTTGCGCAGAGATGCGGCGGTAGGACACGGGCGCGCCACGGCGTGTCAACGGATTGGCCTGGAGCCTGCTGGTTTTGATTTTAAACTGACGTAATTGCCGCTCGATTTTCACATGCATAATCAGGAGCCAAACCTTGGGGCCATGTTTGATATAATTGGACGTTCGATTCACGATGCCATGCCCGCCATGGCGCACCTCACGATGCTCCCGAACACGCACTGAACAGCATCCATGAACCACGCGCTGCTCAAAATTCAGATTGGTCCGGTGCAGGATTTCATCGCCCAGGCGCGCAGCACCCGCGACCTCTGGAGCGGCAGCTATCTGCTCTCCTGGCTGGTGGCGTCCGGATTGCACGCACTGGCCGCCGAACTCGCAAAATACGGCATCGAGAACCCTTGGGAATCAATCATGTTTCCTGCCGTAGTGAACCAGCCGCTTCTCCGATGGCGCTCCCAGAATGCCGGGCTGCTGGACAACCTGGTTGGCGTTGGCGACCGTGGTGGACTCAGCCGATGTCGCATCCTCGAAGGGGAAACCTCGGGGCTGTTAACACCGAATATTCCCAATCTCTTCCTCGCCCGGGTGCCACATGACCCGGCCCGGACGCCATCCACGGACCTGCCGAATCTCGCCCTTGCCTCCCTCCCGGGCGGTGGGGATCCTGCCCGGTCCATCGCCAATGCAGTCGAGTCAGCGATCGGCCGGGAATGGAAGGCCATTTCCACGGTTTGTTGGCAGTTCGCCTTGGATCACGGACTGGTTACGACTGCCGAGGAGCCAAGGTTTGAGGCCCAACGAGACCGGTTCCTGACCATCAGTTGGCAGTTCACGCCGGCACTCAGCCTTCCCGAAGACCTGGGCAGAATTTCCGATCTGATCGCACCAACGAAATGGCCAAGGACCAATTGGGAAAAAGTTGCCGACCGCTTGCACGAACATGAGGAGGAATTGAAGGCCGCCCGGCAGGATGGACGGTCGGCCGAAGAATGTGCTTACGCCCTGACCACCGGATTGAACGCCTGGCAACTTGATGCCATCCGCCAGACCAGGAATTTCCGGGGGTGGAATTCCGGCCGTTGGTTTACGGGCGACGACTGCGACAAGGATTTTCTGAACGGACGAGAGGAGCGCATCCTGGGTGGACGGGCGTGGTGGGACGCACAAGTCAAAGACATTAAAAAGGATGGTGAACTGATCCGCGCTTTGCTGCGTGAGCGACACAAAGCCGACATCCTTGGCGCCACCTCCCTGGTGAAACGCACGTGGCATATCGCGTGGCTCACGGAAAAACTCGGACTTCCGGCGAGCCACCGGAAAGGCCACATGATTATTCCCAGCACCTGGCACATAGCCCGCCATGATCCGCACAAAGATGAAGCAGCGGATTTGGATGATGCCGTGGAGGGTCTCCCGGAAGACCGCCGCGGCCGGAGCTATTTCGCGGTGCTGGCGATGGATGGCGACGAGATGGGAAAATGGATTGGTGGCGAGAAGATCGCGAAGCCGCTATCGGCAGATTATCATCAGGAAATCAGCCGGCGCTTGAGCAACTTCGCCCTGCGTGTCGCTGGGAAGTTGATCGCTGAATTCGACGGCCATCTGATTTATGCCGGGGGTGACGACGTTCTCGCGTTGCTGCCGGCCGACCAGGCGCTGGGTTGTGCGTACGCCTTGAGACAGGCTTTCCGTGGCGAGACTTCCGGTTCTCTGCCGGGCTTGGCTGCAAAAATCTCCGCAGCCTTCGCAGCCACTTCCGCCCTGGACATGCCCGGCAAGCTCCCCGCCCATTTTCTTGCCGGCAGCCCGTTGGACGTGTCCGTCGGCATCGCCATCGCCCATTTCAAATCCCCTCTGCAGGACGTCGTCCACGAGGCCCAGGCAGCCGAGCGGCGCGCCAAGCACCCCAAGGAACTCGACCGTTCTGCCGTCGCGATTACCCTCATGAAACGCAGTGGCGAAATCTCCGAATGGGGCTGCAAGTGGGAGCAACGCGGGCCGGAGGCCTTCTTTGCCATGCTCGCCGCCCTGCGAACCGGAGTTGTCAGCGGCAAGTTTCCGCATCGCATCATTGAACTGGTGGCACGCTACCAGACGGACGAGCCGGGAAAACTGGGCGGCACCTCACCCGCCAGCGGCTTCGACCTGGTCGTGACGCAGATCTTGAAATCCGAGATCGGCACGGTGGCCGGACGCCAGAAAGGGCCGAACTACTCCCAACCGCGGGTAAGCATTGTTCAGCAGGCCATCGGAGATTATCTCGATTCGATTCCCGGCACTGCCCGCAAAGTCCGCGCCCTGATCGGCCTCTGTCAGACTGTCGCTTTCACTCATCGCACCGCCGATGCCGCCCCAGCACAACCGCCAGCCGAAAGGCAACCCGTATGAACATCATCCTGCTGCAACCCGCCGACGTGTTGTTCTTCCGCGATGGTCGGCCCATGGCCGGCTCGCTTGCCGGCCACGGCGCCGCCTGGCCAATGCCCCACATCACGAACTCGGCCTTGCACGCCGCCCTTCATCGTTCCGGGCTTGACGGGCACAAACATGACCAGATACGCAACGGCAACCGCGCTTTGAAAGACGCTCGTGAGTTCGGTTCTCTTGTCACCGCCGGACCGTTTCCCGTGTATCAACCTACCCCGGACGCTCCCGGCACCTGGTTTTTCCCACGGCCGCTGGATCTGATGGATGACACACTGCAGCCCGCGTTGCTGCCGACGGATTCGTTCGATTCCACCTCATCCAACCTTCCCGACCCGCTTGAATACGCCGTTGCCAATCGCCTGCCGCCCTCCAAAAACTCGGCGGCCAAGGCCTGGTTCAGCACAGCCGCCTACCAACGCTACCTCAATGGCAACAATGGCTGCGTGGATTCTCCTAACGCCTGCAACGATTCCGATTTCAGTGATGCCGAAGCCACCATCGGCATTGCCATTGACCCCGAAACCGGCACCACCGGTCAGGGCGAGGCTGCCGGAAAAATCTACTCCCCGCACTACCTCCGCCTCCGGGACGACTGGCGCCTCGGTGTCCTCGCCCGAACCAGGGAGAAAAATGGCGACGCTGGCCGGCGGGATCTGATTCCCAAGCTCATCAATGAAAAAGACCGGTTGCTGGTTGGTGGGCAACAACGCCTATGCACCGCCACCCTCCTCAATGGCGGGGAGATTCCCTTGCCACGCCGTGCGACGCCTGGCTTCAACACCCACAACGGCAAATACCTCGTCAAATGGGTCCTCCTCTCACCCGCCATTTGGCCGGAAATCGAAGGCGGGCTACCGCAGCGACGGAAAAGCACCATCGCCCGCCAGTCTCATCCCGGTGGCTGGCTGCCCAATTGGATTGATCCAGAAGACAGCAGCGTTTTACTACGTGTCATCAGTGAAGAACAACGCCACAACCGTCGCGGCCTGAACCATCAGGGTGTTGGCTATGCTACCGATGAAGGCGGAGCGCTCCCCATCGCTGCGAAACTCGTGGCCGCCTTGGTACCCAAACCAATCCCTGTCACCGGATGGGCGGCGGTTCACCCGGAGGGCGACCGTGCCAGGGGCGGCGCCAAGACCACCCACCTCGCCGTTCCGGCGGGCGCGATGTACTATTTTGAAGCCGACACCCTCGAGGACGCCGGCAAGCTGGCCACCGCCCTCAACTGGCACGGAGCAAGGGACGGCAAGGAAGTCAAGAACCGCCGCAGCACCCTGATGGGTGAGAAAGGCTTCGGCCTCGGCGTCTGCGGCACCTGGAAATTCTTTGGGACGTGACCAGACGTCCGCCCGAATGACTCTAACCAACCACTGAACTACAACTGGACCATGAGCAACGAATCACCATCTAAAATCGGCAATCGGCAATCGGCAATGCAAACCCGGTTGCTCTACCTGTTCACCCGCACCCCGCTCCACGTCGGCGCCGGTGACAGCGTCGGCCCCATTGACCAACCCATCATCCGCGAACGCCACACCGGATTTCCCATCATTCCCGCCTCGTCCTTAAAAGGAACGTTTGCCGATGCGTGGGACGCAGAACTGGAACAGGAGGGGAAGAAATTCCTTCGCGTCACCGCCAAGAAGAACGAAATGGATCAGTACGTGCCCGACGAGATGAAGGATGCCGCTTGGCTCTTCGGCTCGAACAATGACAAGGTTGCCTTCACCGGCGCGCTGCAATTCTGCGAAGCCCGCCTGCTGGCCTTCCCCATCCGCTCCGCCAAAGGCAGCTTTGCTTGGATCACCTGCCCCCTGATATTGGAACGAGCCTCACGGGATGGCGTGGTGAACAAGACTCTCGTTCCTCAATTCCCCAAACCCGCCGCCGGGCAACTTGACCAGTGCGACGAACACGCGTTCTTCGCCGCCAATGGTCCGCTGGCCCTGGGAAACAAGATCGTGCTGGAAGAATACACCTTTACCCACACTGGTGAATTGCCGGAAGGATTAGCAGCCGCCCTCGCGCAGTTGCTGACCGATGACCCTGTTTGGCAGGAGGTCACCAGCCGGCTCGTGGTGTTGAGCGATGGGATGATGAGTTTCTTCGCTCAAAACGCCTGTGAGGTTGCCCAGCATGTCCGCATCAGCGACGAAACCGGCACCGCCGAAGGCGGCGCACTGTTCAACCAGGAGAACGTTCCCAGCGAAACGTTGTTCTACTCGATCCTCCATGCCTTCGACGAGCGAACCGCCAACAAGGCAAATGGTGAACGCCGCAAGGCCAACGAGGCAATCAATGCATTCCAGGGTAAGGACAAGGAAGGCCATGACCAATCCGACAAGCCCGGCGTCCGCGACGGCTCGGTCTTCCAGTTCGGCGGCGACGCCTCCACCGGACTTGGCTATTGTACCGTCAAACTCAACGGCGTGAAAGGAGCTTGAACCATGAAGAACCTCGAACAAATCCGAGCGGCAGCAGCCGTCGGCATCGCGGAGCAGACCAACAAGGCTGATGCAAGCAGACTGCCTGCGTTGATAATTGCTAACGGCCTATTGGCCGCGGCTTCATTTGCCAGCGAAAACGATGGCTCAAAACGTCCGGCGATGGCCGTGGTGATGAATGGAGTAGCAAAACATTTATCGAATGACGTGTTTGCGATCAGATCACTTGCCGGTTGCGAAAACGCGGGAGATATGATTCGCGCATTGTCCGAATGTCCTGATTCGTCCGACGCGCAACGCGCAACCGCCGAGGCTCTCGCCTTGATTGGCTACGTAAAGCGTTTCGCTGCCAAACAAGGTGATGGCGCGGAAGTCTGAGTGGACCATCCGCATTCCCATTTTTAATTTATGCACGCTCTTCCAAAACAAACTCGTGACACACTCTTTCCCAACGGCCAACATAGTGGTAAGGGGCTGTCCCGCTCACTTCTTTCTTCTCGTTACCTGACGGTTGCCGGGAGCGAGAACGACAAAGAGTGGCGCAGCCGGAATTGCGACGCGATTACGGAAGGAGACACTTGGCTTGGAAAGATTGATTGCTGGCGCGCCCTCCTACGAAATGTTCATGGCTTGCAGGTGCTCTACGGTCGCGCCGCAGAGAGAATGATTCTTAACGCTTCAGGCAGCGTTATGGAGAATGGCGGACTCTGCTTGGACAGGAATAGCGGCTTGCCTTACATCCCAGCCAGTGCGGTGAAGGGTTGTGCTCGCCGCTCGGCGCTTTTGGAACTCCAAGCGGCATCCACCGCATCCCCAAAGGCAGTGATTCTAACTCGGATTGCGCTCGCCTTCGGCTGGACCGAGAGCGACTGGCGTTCCGGTCGGAAACAACGTGAAGATGAAGCCCCCGGAGATTTTCATTCCGATTTCGCTTGGGCGTGCGGGGAACAGTGGGATGCCGTGCGCGAGGAAGTATGGTTGGAACTTCTGTCGCGGCTTCGACCCAAAGCTGAATTTGGCAAAGAACCATGGAAACAAATTCCCTGTTTCGCTGGAGGAGTAAATTTCCTCGATGGCTTTCTGGTCAATGGATCGCCACCAGTAACCAAGGTGCTAATCACGCCACATCACCAGAAATACTACGCGAGCAAGAGCGCTGCGGCAGTCGCAACCGATGATGACAATCCAATCCCTGTGCTCTTTCCGGCAATCGGACAAGCCCGGGATACTCTCTATGCTTTTGGGCTGATATTCGCTCGACGATCTGGTTTAGACCTTCGTCCTCAGGTTGCCGCATGGTTGAAATATGGTCTGGAAAACTTGGGAATCGGTTCCCGAACAACTCATGGTTTCGGAGTTTTTGCTCTGGATGATGCCGCCCGAGCCAGTGGGGAATCGTTGCTCCCGACCGTTCCAATCGTCACCCCCGTCTCCAAATTAGGGATTCCCCTCAGGGATAGACAACCTTTCACACTCACTTTTCTCACGCCTTGCTTCGCGGCTGGCCGTAAACCGATTGAAGCGGAAATTCGTGGCGAAGCCATCGTCGGCCGGTGGCGCTGGTGGTTTCGCGCTCTTGGGGGCAACAAGATCCAGGAGACCGAAGTTTTCGGCGGTATTACGCCCAAATGTCTCCGCAGCCGCGTTCGTGTCAGGGTCTCAGGTCTAAGCCGGCTAACGCGTTCCTCACAAATTTGGTCGCCAGATTTCGTCGCGGATGGCAACGAGAAAAAGGGAGATTACTTGCACTATTGGTTAACCGCGCCCAACCAGGGTCAATCGAGGATGTGGGAAACCCCTCCGACCGATAGACCACCAACCTCAGGCAAGGCTCGCGTCCAATCTCAAATCGCTCCGGGTAGTTCCTTTCGTTTGGAAGTAACCGGTTTGGATCTGCTGCAAGGTGGGGTTCACGAATTGGCGGAGCTCTCACTCCGAGCATTGCTGGCCTACGGTGGTATCGGCTTCCGTTTGACCCGCGGGTTTGGTGCGTGGGTGTGCGCGGAGAAGCCAGAGGATTCTTGCTGGGAATCCGAACTCCAGAAGGAGTTGGAGAAACGCGGGTTCGCTTTTCGGAAGATAAAGTCTATTGCCAAGATGACGGCGAAGGAGAACCCACACGCCCAGTTGCATTCCGCCATGAATTTTGTGGAGCAGGCACTCAAGCGTTGGCGAAACAAGGATGATGGCTGGCCTGCGAAAAAACCCAGCGTCCTGGGCAGCCCTGATCCTCGCCAGGCGAGTGCAATTTACTTCCGTCTTCTTCCGGTAAAGGATGGCGCCTTGGATGTTATTGCTTTCGAGGTTCCGCAAGCTCGCATACTTGCCCATCCCGCCCCCTCTGCATCGCCAGCATTACCCTCTCTTAAAGACCCGCTATCTGCTCCGCCAGTTCCACCGAAAACCGATTCTTTACAATGAAGACCCAACTTTGCCTCCTCAGTGGGGAATTGATGCCGAACGTCATCGGCATTCTTCACGAACGCCCCGAACTCGTCATCCCAATTGTCACGGACCAATCCTCTCAACAGGTTAAACACCTCGAGGCGGCGCTGCGGGCCGCCGGATGTCAAGCCCGGCTTCAAGACCCAATAACCGTTTTGCCTTACGATCTGGCCGACTGTGGAAAAACGATCGGACGAGCCACCTCTTCGATTGACGACCTCACCATCAACTGGACCGGAGGCACGAAGATTATGAGTTACGCGGCTCGCCGCATCGCGGAAACCAAGCCCGCGCGAGCCATCTACGTCAACACCGCTGACCGCCAATTGCTCATCGAGGACAACCCCCAAACCGGCGCGGTTCGTTCAGAGTTGCTTGATTCGACCAGGCTGGGCCTGAACACGTTGGTCCATATTCTGGCTGCCGGCCACAAGGTTGAGCGCGGTTCATCCCTCACCGAGTTTCGCACCGCGCACACTCCCGCAACGGAATTGCAGGCCGCAGCCGAGATGATTGTAGATGCGCCGGGCTTTTATTGGCCTGAATTGTTCAAGCTTTCCGAAGCGGTGGACAGACCGGTTATCCCGCGCAAGCTTCCCCCGGCTTTTCTCCAGACGCTCGAAACCGCAAAAATAATCCAAAAGTCAGGCCAACGCGGAGCCTACGTCTTATGCGGCGAGTCTTTGGGCCGCCCCTTTCATCGCAATAGCGCCCAGGAAGAAAATTCCAAATTTATCAGGGGCGGCTATCTGGAAGTTTTTCTTTGGTCGCAACTCAAGAACCGTGGCGCATTTGATGACGTGGCGTGGCATGTGAGGCTTAACCCCGGCCCAAAAGGGCGCAGCGCAGAACTGGACGTGGCCGTTGTTTCGGACGGGCGCTTCGTAGTGATTGAATCGAAGGGCCGCATTGACCTTGGCGATCTGGCGAATCTCATCGAGGAACAAAACGCCCGCACCCGTCGCGTTGGACGACTCTTCGGTCAGTGGATTCTCTACGTCCACCAATTCAGAGCGGAGTTCGATGCGCCGAATGCGCGGGCAATCATCGCCAGCCAGGAAGAGCGCGCCAAGGACTTTGGTGGCCACCTGCTCTGGCACGACGACTTGGCCGATTTCCCGGTTTTGGTTGGTGGTTTTTTGAATGAGGGAAAAATGGCCCTATGACCCTCGACCTTTCCACCCTCTACGCCGCCACCGGCACGGCCAAGTTGGCCGACTTGCCGGGCTACGAAGCTCGCGTTCGCGAGATCGTGCCTGCCGGCGCTGACGTGACTCTGACCGGCCCCGGCCCGGTCTGGCTTTACTTGCGTCTTGCCCACCTGCTCCATGGTCGCGCCCGCATCCTCACCTACGAAAGCCCCGTCACCGGCCCCGTCGAAATCTTCAACCACAACCCGCATTGAATTATGAAGGCTGAACGCAAATCCAAACCTGCTCGAAATCCTGCATCCGAAGCCGCCCAAGGCGGCCAGATCGTCCTTCTCAGCGTCACGGGAGAGTCGCCCGGTGTCCTGACTGAAACGGTGTGGGCGCTCGCCCACGAAAAACCGCCAATCATCCCGCACCGAGTTGTGGTCATCACCACCACCAAAGGGCGCGACGCCCTCATCGAAGAGTTGCTTTCACCGACGGAGAATTGTGTTTGGGACCAACTGCGCTGTCGCCTGGAAGGGCTGGGCCATGATTTGACGGGTCGGCTTCATTTCGGGGACACATCCCAGGACATCCGACTCTTCACCATTTTCGATCCGAAGCTTAAACGAAATCGCCCTCTCATGGACATTACTTCAGAGGAGGAAAACTTGGCCGCTGCGGACATCATTATGGAAGTCGTCCGCGGCCTGGCGATGGACGATGGGGTTCGGTTGGTTGCTTCCATTGCCGGCGGGCGCAAGACCATGAGTGCGCTGCTGTTATCCGTGATGACGCTGCTGGGGAAGGAAGACGACCTCATCACGCACATCATCGTCAACGAACCCTTCGAGTCGGGCGGCCTCAAGCCCCGGTTTTACTTCCGCCCCGTCAATCCGGTGATCCACCACGGGACCGATCGCAAAGGGAACCCCATCTCGATCAGCAGCGAGAAAGCGAACGTTCAACTGGGCAAAATCCCCTTTGTCGCCTTGCGCAACCTGTTTGAGCGTGACCTGAAAAAGAAACAGAGCTACAGCCGGCTCGTTCAGTTGTGTCAGGTCAAGGTGGAGGAGTACGCCCGTCAAAACGTGCGTCTCACGCTTTGGCGTTCAAAACCTCAGATTAAAATAAACTCCAGGGTTCTGACGCTAAACCCACTTCCACATGTCCTCATGTTGTTTCTCGCCGAGCGAGTTATGAAAGGGCTGCCGCCTTTGCCGCGTAACACCAGTGCGATGAAACCGCTTCAAGAGTTTTGCCAGACCGTTCATAGTGAGGCGGCTGCCAAAGATTACTCGGACTGGCGCCATGAGGCTCAACTCAACGATACGATCCTCGAACAAATCGCCAACAACGATGACCAGTGGCTTCGTCGGCTACGCGATACACTGATTGGCGCGCTCAATCATGCTGGTTCAGAAGGTAACGAGTTGGTGAAGCTGCTACCGCGGAGAGGACACTTTCATCTGAATCTCCCAGCTTCCTCGATTACGGTAAAAACGTGAACTTCAGGTGAGTCGCTGCGAGTGTGGACGGAGATGGACGTCCGCGCCGCCACGCTTCACATGGTCCTGTGGTAAAACAGGACCATGATCAAATTCTGGGTTTCGCCAAGTCGCGCCAGCAGCGGCGAACTCGCCAGCTCCCCCGAAAGTAGGAAAGAGCGCAACAGCACCAGCGAGCTTCAACCCATGAAGCTCAAAGTGCAATTCGTTCGCAGCCCCGGTTGGTCAGCGCCGCTTGTCTCGCGGCCCCTCCCGGCGTGTCTCACCCCTTGCTCTCGTCCGAATCGCCCTTGCCTTGTCGCCGATTCGACCACCCCCTCGCCCCGCCGTCCCCGGACGTCCGCAACCGCGACAAATTCTCCATGCGGAAGTAAACTGCCGGCATGAAAATTAGATACCAAAGAAATCGTCGCCGTCGCACCGTCTCTGGTGAATCCATCCTGCGCACGGTCATATTGGTCCTGCTGGCGGTGTTGCTGGTCAAACTGCTCTGGTTGTCCACCTTTCAACTGATGTTGCACTTGGTGTTGCTGGGGCTGGTCGCGGGCGCCGTTTCCCTGCTTCTGCGGGAGCTGAGGCAACTGTTCCCGTGAACCGCTCCACGTCATGGCCACTCTCATCCTCAACCAAGCGCTCTGCCGGGTTGGCCTGGTTTCCGAGCGGCTCGAAATCCACAGCCGGTCGCTGGACGATCTGGACGCCAAGCCGATGTGCCGCACCGTGCCCCTCCTGGAGGTGGAACGCGTGGTGGCCGGGATGCACACTCATTTCACTCCCGCCGCCTGGGCCGGAATCCTGCGCCGCCACATTCCGATCCAACTGTTCGCCGCAAACGGGCGTTTCCTCGGCGGCTTTCTACCCGCCCAAAACCACCATGGCCTCTCCCGCCTCCGCCAATATCAACGCACTGCGCAGCCCGCCTTCGCCCTGCAAATGGCCGGTCGCATTGTCGCCGCCAAAATTTACAACCAGCGCCGCGTGCTCCAGCGCCTCCGGGCCAGTCGCGCTGCCTCCCCGTCGGCGCCGGGCGCGGCGCCGGAGCCGGCTTCCGGTGATCGCACCCTTGTGTGGTTGGACACCAGTCTGGCGCAAGCCGCGCGGGCGCGTTCCCTGGAGGAACTGCGGGGACATGAAGGCGCGGCCACCGCCCGCTATTTTCAAGCCTGGGCGGCCTGTTTGCCCGCCGCCTTCCCCTTCAGCCAACGCAGCACCCGGCCGCCGCAAAATCCGGTCAACGCCTGCATCTCCTTTGGCGCCACCGTGCTGTATCACGAAACCGTGGCCCTGATTCACGCGCACGGTTTGGATCCCGCCCTGGGACTGCTGCACACCACCGAAAATGGGCGCTGGTCCCTGGCTCTCGACCTCATCGAACCCTTCCGCCCCGTCCTGGTGGAAGCACTCGCACTGGACCTGTTCAGCCATCAAATCCTCAACGAGACGCATTTCGAGACCCGCGACGGCGGCTGTTACCTCAATGAGACTGGGCGCAAAAAATTCTTCCTCCAATACGAACGGCGCATGGAACGGCAGTTCCTCAGTGAATGCGTTGGCCATCGCACCACCCTGCGCCAGCAACTCGAACATCAAGCCGTCCAATTCAAAAGTGCCCTGAATCAACCGGAAAAATTCGAACCCTTCCTCATGAATTAAACCTCCACCCCCAAACCCCAATGCCCGCTCCCGGTCCAAACCCCTCAGTGGCTGCTTCAGTCGTCAATTCCGGCTTTGTTCCCCGTGCCGCCTCCAACCAGGGCCGCCTTCCCGCCCGCCCGCCCGACGACTGGTGGTACCAGGCCTTTGCCAGTGTCCCCTACGAAAAGCCGCCTCCCGCTCAAAATCACATGCTCATCCTGATCGCCTACGACATCACCGAACCAAAACGCCTCGCCAAGGTCGCCAGAACCTGTGAGGATTTCGGCGTGCGCGTCCAGTATTCCCTGTTTGAATGCCGACTCACCCAGGAGGGCTTCGATACTCTCTGGTTGCGGCTGCTGGACCTCATTCACGAGGATGAAGACCGCCTGGTGGCCTACCGCCTGGACGCGCGCAATGCCCGGGAAACCCTCACCGCCGGAGCCATGAGCTGCTCCGAAAAAGTCTGCTGCTACCTGATCTAACCTCGCACAGGTCATGAGCATCAACTCCTCTCCCACCCGGGACTCCCGACCTGGCCGACCGGCCTTGAGACTCAGGGAGTTGCTCCAAAACCACCCACTGGAAAAGGGCGCAGACAGGATCCATGCCAGAAAAAAATGCACTCGTGACCTGACCCACTCTTGCAATCAACCCAGACAGGGAGTTTATTAACCGGAGGCGAAATGCCCTCACCGCCGAAAGGCATTGGAGACTGGAGTGCATCGCTGACTGACCAGTTTGGCTTCTTTGGCGAAATGCCCTCACCGCCGAAAGGCATTGGAGACCGGGAGACCCGATGTTTGCCGACATGGCTACACAGGGGCGAAATGCCCTCACCGCCGAAAGGCATTGGAGACATTCTTGTCGACAAGACTCTAAGTTTTTAGCCTTTATGGGCGAAATGCCCTCACCGCCGAAAGGCATTGGAGACTCGCGGTTCCCTGATGGGAATCCACCCAGTCGATCATGGGCGAAATGCCCTCACCGCCGAAAGGTGCAAGAGCAGGAGCGGTCGGTTCAGGCGCCGGTTGGCGGGGTGTGCTGGGGGAAGGTGAGCGGGAGAAAGCGGTCGCTGGCCGGGTCGTAGGCGTGGACGGTGGCGGTGGCGATATGAAAGATCCAACCATGCAACCGCAGGGTGCCGTCGCGCAGACGTTTCTGCACACTGGGGTAGGTGCGGAGGTTTTCCAGGGCCAGCAGGACGTTTTCTTCCGTGGCGGCGGCGGTGCGTTCGGCCTGGCTTTGCAGGGGCGAGTGGCGGGTTTGGAGGGCGGCATGCACCGGTGCGGCAAGGGCCAGCCACGCGTGCAGGCTGGAGGTTTCGGGGACTTCCGGGGGCAGTCCGTGGAGCAGGGCGGCGATGGCGCCACATTGGGAATGACCGCACACCACGACGTCCTGCACGCGCAACAGGGACACGGCAAATTCAATGGCGGCCGCGGTGGAGTTGGTGCTGCCGGTGACGTTGGCGGGCGGCACGATGTTGCCGATGTTTTTCACCACGAAGAGGTCGCCCGGCTGGCTTTGGGTGATGAGTTCGGCAATGACGCGGGAATCCGCGCAGGTGATGAACAGCGTGTGCGGGTCCTGTCCGTCCCGGGAGAGCCGGCGGAAGAGCCCGGTGTATTGGCGTTGTTCGTGGTCGTGGAATTTGCGGACGCCGGCGAGGAGTTTTTCCATCAAACGGAATCAGGAGGTGAGGTTCTGGTTTTTGGCGCGGGAGGCTTCCTGCAGCCGGACCTTGAATTGCTGCAATGCCTGCTGCAGGCGCGGATCGGCGGTGGCGAGAATTTGCGCCGCCAGCACGCCGGCATTGCGCGCGCCGTTGATGGCGACGGTGGCGACGGGAACGCCGGGAGGCATTTGGACCATGGAGAGCAGGGCATCCAGGCCGTCGGTGGCTTTGCCGAGGATGGGCACACCGATGACCGGCAGCGTGGTCAGGGCGGCGGTGACGCCGGCCAGGTGCGCCGCCCCGCCCGCGCCACAGATGAAGACCCGCAGCCCGCGGGCGGGGGACTGACGGACGTATTCCTCCAGTCCCTGCGGGTCGCGATGCGCGGAGATCACGCGGGCTTCCGCAGCCAGGTCAAATTCCTTCAACGCTTCGACTGCGGCCTTCATGATGGGCCAGTCGGAATCGCTGCCCATGATAATGCCGACCACTGGATGACTCATAAATCGGGTATCGGAGGCCGGAGCGAACCGGCGTCGTCCGGCTGTTGCTGGCCGGGATTCTAGGCCGCGCGCCCGGATTGGAAAGCAAAATTCCGCGCGGAAACGGCGGCCGGCGGTCCGGGCGCGGGGCAGATTGTTCGATTGCGCTGACCGGGGCTTTTTCCTAGTGTGCAGGGCAGCAAGATGAAAGTTTATATTGACGGGAAATACTATGACGAACACAAGGCCTGCGTGTCGGTGTTCGATCACGGACTGCTGTACGGCGACGGGATTTTTGAGGGAATCCGGGCGTATAACGGGCGCATTTTCAAGTTGAAGGAGCACATTGACCGGCTGTTCTGTTCGGCGAAGGCGATCTTGCTGGATCTGCCGCTGTCCCACGCGGAATTCATGCAGGCCACGGTGGCGGCGTGTCGCAAGAACCAAATCCGCGACGGTTACATCCGCCTGGTGGTGACCCGGGGGGTGGGCACGCTGGGGTTGAACCCGCTGAAATGCAAGCGACCGGTGGTCATCATCATCGCCGGGAAAATCCAGGTGTATCCGCCGGAGCTGTATGCCCGGGGCATGGACATCATCACCGTGCCGACGACGCGCAACCTGCACAGCGCCCTGAATCCGGCCATCAAGTCGTTGAATTATCTGAACAACATTCTGGCGAAAATCGAGGCGAACAATTCCGGCGTGGAGGAGGCGGTGATGTTGAATGCGGAGGGGTACGTCGCCGAAGGCACGGCGGATAATTTGTTCATCGTCAAGGGGGACGCCTTGCTGACGCCGCCCCTGGCGGCGGGGGCGTTGTATGGGATCACGCGCCAGACGGTGATGGAACTGGCCGGGACGGCGGGACTGCGCGTCGGCGAGCCCAACCTCACCCGGTACGATTTGTTCAATGCGGACGAGTGTTTCCTCACCGGGTCCGGCGCGGAGATCATGCCGGTGGTGAAGATTGACGGGCGGATGATCGGGAACGGCAAACCGGGGCGCTGGACGCGGCGGCTGGTGGCGGATTACCGCAACTTGACGAATTCGACCGGCGAGCCAATATAAACGCAAGGATTGATCGTTATGCTTTGTCACATCTGCAAGGAAAAAACGGCGACGGTGCATCTGACCCAAATCGCCGGTGACAAGCTGCACAAGATTGATTTGTGCGAAGCTTGCGCCAAGGAAAAGGGGGTCAATGATCCGGCGGGTTTTTCGCTGGCGGATTTGTTGCTGGGGCTGGGCGCGTCGCAGGAACTGGAACAGGCGACCGGCAGCGCGACGGTGAAGTGTCCGAAGTGCGGCTTCACGCAGGGCGATTTCAAGAAGACCGGGCGTCTGGGCTGCCCGCAATGCTACCAGACGTTTGCGAGCGGGCTGGAGATGTTGATCGAATCCACCCAAAAGCGGACCCAGCACCGGGGCAAGGTGCCCGAACGGCTGCGCGCGCAGCGCAGTTTTGAAATGCAACAGGCCACCCTGCGGAAAAAGCTGGAGGCCGCGATTGAGGCGGAGGACTTCGAGCTGGCGGCGCAGCTGCGTGACGAGATCAAGCAACTGAAGGCGCCCCCGGTGACCGCCCCGGCCAAGTGACGTGATGAAACTGGACGAATTTTTGGAGCCCGCATCGAAAAGCGTGCACCGCAAGGGGCCGCACGACCGCATTGTGCTCTCCAGCCGGGTGCGGCTGGCGCGGAACATTCAGGACGGCGCCTTCCCCGGCTGGGCGAAGAAACCGGAGCGGCTGCGGGTCTTGGACATCATCCGGCCGGCGGTCGAGAGCCTGCCCGAGATGGCGGGCGGATTTTCGGAAACGATGGACAACCTGTCGGTGCTGGACAAACAGATTTTGGTGGAGCGGCACCTGGTGAGCCGCGAACATGCCATCAAGAGCGCTGGCAGCGGGCTGGTCATCAACGTCGGCGAAACCCTGTCGGTGATGATCAACGAGGAGGATCATCTGCGGATTCAAGCGCTGTATCCGGGGCTGCAGATCCGGCAGGCGTGGGAGTTGGTGGACCGGCTGGATTCCGAACTGGAGGAAAAGCTCGATTACGCGTTCAACAACGACCTGGGCTACCTGACGGCCTGTCCGACCAATCTGGGCACCGGAATCCGCGTCAGCGCCATGCTGCACCTGCCCGGACTGGTACTGGCCGAGCAGATCAATCCGATCATCACTTCGGTCAACAAACTGGGCCTGGCCGTCCGGGGATTGTATGGCGAAGGCACGGAAGCCCTCGGCAACATATTCCAGGTTTCCAACCAGATGACGCTGGGGGAGACGGAGACGGAGATCGTCGAACGATTGGAAAAGGTGCTGGCGCAGATTCTGGAGCACGAGGAGAACGCGCGGGCGACGCTGCTGGAGCGCAAGGCCAAGACGGTTTACAACCATATTGGTCGCGCCTACGGAATTCTGGCCAATGCCCACAGCATTTCCTCAAAGGAAACCATGAATCTGCTGTCGTTGATGCGCCTTGGGGTGGAAATGAAGCTGTTTCCTGCCAGTGCCGGATTGATCGTGGATGAGTTGTTTATTCTGACCCAGCCGGCGCACCTGCAGAAATCACACAAGGACAAGCTCTCCGCGGAGGCACGTGACCTGCTCCGTGCAGATATGCTGCGGGAACAGTTGAAGCCGGTCAACCGGCCGGTCATCAAGTCCGAAGGGGCTGCGGGATTGGACAAGAACGAGAAAGCATAACACCTTGCAACACCTATGAGCGAAGAAGCCATGAACAATTTCACGCCGCGCGCACAGCAGGTCCTGGCCCTGGCCCGCAAGGAGGCGGACCGGTTCAATCATAATTTCGTCGGGACCGAACATTTGTTGCTGGGCCTGATCAAGCTGGGGCAGGGCGTGGCGGTCAACGTGTTGGAGAAAATGGGCCTCGATCTGGAGACGGTGCGCATGGAAGTCGAGAAGCAGGTGGGCACCGGGCCGGACCAAAAAATGATCGGGAACATCCCCTATACCCCGCGCGTGAAGAAGGTGCTGGCGCTGGCCTCGAAGGAGGCCAAGGCGCTGAACCACACCTACGTCGGCACGGAACACATTTTACTCGGGTTGCTGCGCGAGGGCGACGGAGTGGCCGCGCGGGTGCTCAAGAATCTGGAAGTGGACATAGAACAGACCCGGCAGGAAATTCTCAAGGAATTGGACCCGAATTTCACCGGGCAGGAGGAATCCGGCCTGGGTGAGGAACCCGAAAAATCCGCGCTCACGGCGGCAGGGAGCACGGAAAAGAAGGGCGAGATCAAGACTCCCGCCCTCAAGGCGTTTGGGCGGGATTTGACGGAAATTGCCCGCAAGGGCGACATGGATCCGGTCATTGGCCGGAAAGACGAGATTGAGCGTGTCATCCAGATCCTCTGCCGGCGCACCAAGAACAATCCGGTGTTGCTGGGGGAGGCGGGCGTGGGCAAGACCGCCATTGTGGAGGGACTGGCGCAGGAAATCGCGCGGGGCAACGTCCCGGAGATTTTGCGGGACAAACGCGTGGTGACCCTGGATCTCGCCCTGATGGTTGCGGGCACCAAATACCGCGGCCAGTTTGAAGAGCGGATCAAGGCGGTCATGGACGAAATCCGCCGGGCCAAAAACATCATTTTGTTCATTGACGAATTGCACACCATCGTGGGGGCGGGTTCGGCGGAAGGCACGATGGATGCCTCGAACATCATCAAACCCGCATTGAGCCGCGGCGAGTTGCAATGCGTCGGCGCCACCACGTTGAATGAGTACCGCAAATACATCGAGAAGGACGCGGCCCTGGAGCGGCGCTTTCAATCGGTGAAAGTGGAGGCGCCCTCGGTGGAGGACGCGGTGGAAATTTTAAAGGGGCTGCGCTCCAAGTACGAGGAGCATCACAAGGCGGAATTCACCGAGGATGCGGTCACCGCCGCGGTGCGGCTTTCCGACCGCTACATCACCGACCGGTTTTTGCCCGACAAGGCCATTGACGTGCTGGACGAGGCCGGCTCGCGCGCCCGGATCAGCACGATGACACGTCCGCCCGAGGTGAAACATATCGAGGCGGAAATCGAGACGCTCAAGAGCCAGAAGGAAAAGGCGATCAAGAACCAGGATTTTGAAGGCGCCGCCAGGGTGCGCGACCAGGAGAAGCAGGCCAAGGAAAAGCTCGAAAAAATCCTGAGCGACTGGCGCACGGCCCGGGAGGAGAAGCGGGTGGTGGTGGACGAGGAGGACATCCTGACGGTCGTGTCCAAGTGGACCGGCATTCCGTTGAAGCGCATGGGCCAGGATGAAATGGCGCGACTGCTGGCGGTGGAGGACGAGATGGAGAAGGTGGTGATCGGCCAGCGCGAGGGCGTTTCCGCCATTTGCAAGGCCCTGCGCCGTTCGCGGGCCGATTTGAAGGACCCGCGGCGCCCCATCGGCACGTTCCTGCTGCTCGGTCCAACCGGCGTGGGCAAAACATTGCTCGCCCGGACGCTGGCCGAACAGATGTTCGGCGACAGCAAGTCCCTCATCCAGCTCGACATGAGCGAGTACATGGAGAAGTTCAACGTGTCCCGCCTGGTCGGCTCCCCGCCCGGGTACGTGGGTTACGAGGAGGGGGGGCAGTTGACCGAACAGGTGCGCCGCAAGCCCTACTCCGTGGTCCTGTTCGATGAAATCGAAAAGGCGCATCCGGACGTCTGGAACATGCTGTTGCAGATTTTGGAGGAAGGCAAATTGACGGACAGTCTCGGCCGCGTGGTCAATTTCCGCAACACGATCATCCTCATGACGTCAAATGTGGGCTCGGACACGATCAAGCGCGGAGCGACCCTGGGCTTTTCGCCCGTGTCGGACGAGCATTCGTATGAAAAAATGCGGGAACGCATTTTGGATGAGGCGAAAAAGGTGTTCCGACCGGAATTCCTCAACCGTTTGGATGACGTGATCGTCTTCCGCACGTTGACGCGTCCGGATTTGATCCAGATCCTCGAGCTGGAGATCAGCAAGGTGGCGAAGCGGTTGAAGGGGAAGAACCTGAAAATCGAGCTGGACGAACCGGCCAAGAGTTTCCTGGTGGAGAAAGGCTACGATCCCCAATACGGAGCCCGCCCCATGCGCCGGGCGGTGGAACGGTATCTCGAAGACCCGCTGGCGGAGGAGATCCTGCGCGGGCATCTGCACGAAGGCGAACCGATCCAGGTCAGCAGCGACACCGAAAAGCTGATTTTCAACCAAAGCGCCCCCGCCGCGGATGCGTTGCCGAGTTGATCCCGTCAACTTCGACCAGCGCCAGTTTCCTCCAACTGGCGCTTTTTGGCATGAAGGTCCGGACCGGTAAACGGGGCGGCCGCGCCGCGGGATGGGCGGTGGCACTGGCCGGGCTGTTGGGGGGCTGGCCCGGGCCGCCGGCCTGGGGGGGCGGAAGTGGTTTGAACACCCTCGTGGTCGTCAATCAAAACAGCGCAAATTCCGTCGCCCTGGGTAACTACTATTGCGAGCGGCGCGGCGTGCCGGCGCAAAATCTTCTGCGGATTAATTGGGAGGGCGGAAACACCACCTGGACCCGGAGCGAGTTTGAAAACACGCTCGGTGTGCCGTTGCAGAATGCGCTGACGTTGCGGCAATTGACCAACCAGATTGACTATCTCGTTCTCTGCATGGACATCCCGTACCAGGTGACCGAGACAACGGGCGATCCGGCCACCAGCGGAGTGAACAGCACCACATCAGTTCTGTTTTACGGGTTTCATCCGGATGGGTGCGCGACCAATTGCCCGGGCGGCCTGTCCTCGTGCAATTTGCCGGCTGAAACCACCAATCGGTACGCCGGCAGCGAGGGAATTTTCCGTCGCACCCCGCCCGTTGATCAGCCCGGCAATTCCTGGCTGGCGTTTTTATTGACCGCTCCCGATCTCGCGCGGGCCAAGGCCGTGGTGGATCTGGGCGTGTTGGGAGACGCCGCCTTTCCCGGCCAGCCGGTTTTCCTGACCAAAAGTTCCGATCCCGTCCGGAATCTGCGTTATTTGCAAGCGGACGATGTCATTCTCAACACACAGATTCTCGGGAATCGCACGGTGCTGCTGACCAATGCCTCAAGCCCGCTGGGTCTGGGGGCCATGGCGGGAATGCAAATCGGCAAACAGGTGTTCACCGTGGGCGACCTCGCCGCAGCTCCGGGCGCAATGATCGACAACCTGACTTCGTACGGCGGAATCCTGTTTAACTATACGGAGCACACCACCGCGATGGACTTCATCCGTCACGGAGCCACGGCCAGTTACGGCACGATTGTGGAACCGTGCGCCTACGCGGAAAAATTTCCGGCCGCGCAAAGCTATTTTTATCAAGCGCGCGGTTTTTCCATTGCCGAGTGTTATTACCAAAGCTTGACGAACCCCTACCAGGGCATCCTGGTGGGCGAACCCTTGTCGGCGCCGTTTGCCGTTCCGGGAACCGGGAACTGGATCGGGTTGCCCGACGGGGCCGAACTGCGCGGCACCACCAATCTGACGCTTCACCTGGAGTCGGCGCGGCCGCTCGAGCAAGTGGATTTATTTGTGGACGGCACCTGGTTCGCGACGGTTACCAACCTGCCGCCCCAGGCGGGCAACCACGTCTCGGTGACGATCAACGGCTATTCAACCGATTACGTGGTTGCCCCGATGGCGACGATGCAGACGGTGGTCAACGGAGTGGTCGCCCAGTTGAATGCGATCACCAATGTCACCAAGGTCCGGGCCGTGGCGCACGGCGACCGGATCGAGTTGCAGAATCTGGATCGCGGGGTCAGCGGGGCCGACGTGACGCTCCAGGTGGAAACCAGCGCGCAGGCGCAGGAGCCCCTGACCACTTTTGTTTCCGCGAGCCGGAATACGTTGCTGGACCCGGCGGCGGCCGGGTTGCTCCACCTGCAGGTAACGGGGCAGGTTGTCGAGGGAGATTACCTGGGATTGACCGTTACGTTGACGAACGGCGCGGTCACCACCCTTGTCGTCACCAACCAAACCCCGCCCAGTGGAAATCCGGCCGCGGATCTCCAAGGCCTGGTGGGAAATCTGCTGGCCGCCGTCAATGCTCATCCGGCGTTGACTGGCGGGACGGGGGTGCAGGCGGAGGATTTGAGCGTGGCGCAGCTGGGCGCGGCTCCCCAGGCGCAATTCAATCTCCGCGCGCGCCAACGGGGATGGCCGGCTGCGCAAATAGAGGCGCAGTTGCTGGGCACGTTTACGCTGTCGCCAGCCGCTCCCCGCCGTTTGGAGGATAATGTCAACGATCTGCGCCCGCGAAATCACCTCTACGTCACCGCCGGTCGGACGAATTGGGACCTCCTCCTCCCGCTGGATACGCACCGTCTCTCCGGGGGCTGGCATGAACTGACAGCGGTGGCCTATGAAGGAAGTCATGTCCGGACCCAAACCCGGGCGACACAGCGCATCCACGTGGCCAATACCGGGTGGACCGCGACGTTGACGCCGCTGCTTGGCGGAAGCAAAACGGCGTGCGAGGCGACGCTGGAGTTCGAGGTGGTTGCGAGCACAAACGGAATCACTTCCATGGAGCTGTTCGGGAGCGGGGGGTCGCTCGGGATTTCCCAGGCGGCGAACCCCGCGGTGTTCACGGTGCCGGCAAATTTTCTGGGAGCCGGCCGACATCCAATTTATGCGGTCGTCACGCGCGCCGGCGGAGAACAATACCGCACGGACACCTTCTGGACACGGATCGTCGGGCCGGAAGAGGCGTTTGAACTGACGGTGACGGACCCGCTGCCCACCCTGACCTGGGAGGCGGCCGCCGGCCGAAATTACCAGATTCTCGCCACCACCAATCTGGCTGAACCCTTTGCCTTGGTGGCAACGGTCACCCCCACCAATTCCCTCGGCCGGTGGTTTGACCCGGGGCCGCTGAACCGGCAGCGATTTTATTTGGTCAGCGCGCCTTAAGGCGTATTTTGGAACGGAGATGCGGCCCTGGCGATCGAAGATTTTCCAACGGAGCGCGCGCGCGTTGCAGTGGTGCGGATGCATCCTGTGGTGCTGGTGCGGCATGACGCTGGCTCCGGCCGGGACCGGCACCGCTTCGTTGACCTGGGATCGCATGAATGGCAGGGTCAGCGCCAACCTCGAACGCGTGCGCCTGTTGGACCTGCTGGAAGACATTGCCGGTCAATCCGGCTGGCAGGTCTTCGTGGAGCCGGACGAAACCTTTCGGGCTTCGGCCAAATTCGAAAACCTGCCGCCCGGAGAAGCGCTGCGCCGCATGCTGGGCGCGTTGAATTACGCGATGGTGCCCCAGCCCGATGGCGGGCAACGCCTCTACGTTTTCCGCACCACCCTGCAGCATGCCGTCCAATCCGTGCAGCACGGCAAGAGCGCAAAACGACCGGAGGCCCGGAAAGTGCCGAAGGAATTGATTCTACGCTTGCAAGCTGGCGCGGATGTGGAGGCACTGGCCAAACTGCTGGGCGGCAAAGTCGTCGGCGCCATCCCGGAATTGGCCGCGTATCGGTTGCAATTTGCAGACGAAGCCTCGACCGAAGCAGCCCGCCAGAAGTTGGCGGGGAATCCCGAAGTCACCAGCGTGGAGGACAATTATTTCGTGGATCTGCCGCAAGTCCCCCAGCCGTTGGCAGGCGGAGGTGTCCCTGCGCTGCGCCTGAGTTTGGCGCCGCCACCTGCGGACGGCAAGAATGTGGTGGTGGGCTTGGTGGATACGGCGCTGCAACCATTGGGGCCGTTGGAACCATTCGTAAAAGAGCGCCTTTCGGTGGCGGGTGAATCGCAACCGGACTCCGGCCTTCCAACCCACGCCACGGCGATGGCGAATGCCTTGTATCAGGCCATCGGAGAATCCGGACGCCGCAGCACCTCGGTGCCGATCATCTCCGTGGATGTGTTTGGTCCGACGGGATCGGCCAACACGTTCAATGTGGCGTGGGGATTGATCACCGCCGGCAACAAGGGCGCCAATCTGATTAACGCCAGCCTGGGCGGATATGGAGACAGCCCGGTCTTGCGGGATGCCGTCCAGCAATTGGCCCGGCACGGCATTCCGATTTTCGCGGCGATGGGCAATGATGCCAGTCTGGTGCCGTTCTATCCCGCGGCCTATCCGGAAGTGGTTGCGGTGACGGCACTCCAGCCGCGGGGCGGGGGAGTGGCTCCGTACGCCAACAAGGGCACGACTGCCGACCTGGCAGCGCCGGGGCTGGTGCTTTTCGGCTACAACGGCGGGTATTTCGGGTCGCAAGGCACGTCGGTTTCCTCCGCAATGGCCGCGGGCATGGCCGCCGGCATGGCGGAGGTGACGCGAGACCCCTGGAGCAAAATAATTTCCTCGCTGGAAACAACCTGGGCGGCGCCACGAGTGGGGAATTAGCCGCCTGTTGTCAGCAGGAACTCAGTGTGCGGCGCAGCCGATTTTGCCGAAGAGCACGGCGTAAACTGCAATCGCGCCCAGCAACAAGGCCGGTTTGCCTTGCCCCAGCAACAGAATCCCCCAGATGAAGGCAGTGATCAGCGCCAAATGCACCACGAACGCGGCGGTCAATTTCATGACGGTCATGTTAACGATTCGCGCGCCCAAGGCAAGCCGCCGCATCGAATGGCCCAGACCGGGGCCGACTGCTCGAGCCGTGCCGGCGGTGGCACCGGGCGATGCCGGAATGATTCCGCTCCGCCAGCCAAGCAGCATTAATGAGCTTGCTAGTTTTCTGAAGATTGTTTAATCTCACGCACGTTTACGGGCTGCTGGCCGTTTGCGGCAGATAACTAAGTTACGTCACAACCAACATCCGCAATCATGAAAAAAACATTATTGATTATTAGCGTACTGGTGTTCGGATTGATGTCCACCGTTCATGCCGGAGAGGACGCGGCCAAGAAAAGCGAGCGATCAAAACGTCCCAAGCTGACAGCCGAGCAGCAGGCGCTGCGAAAGCAGTTGATCGAGAAATACGACACCGATAAAAACCGCCGTCTGAACAAAGCCGAACGCGCCAAGATGAGCGAGGAGGACGCCCGGAAATGGAAGAGTGTGAGCGCCCCCGCCAAGTCCAAGGCGGCTGCCGATGCGCAGAAGTCAAAAGAGTAAGCCGTCGCGGTCTCTTCGGTTTTCAGCTCCAGTCCGGTCAGCGGATTGGAGTTTTTATTTGGCGGGGTGCAGGCGGAGCACCGCCGGGGTGCTCAGCTTGCCCGTCCGCCCGACGGCGGTGATGGCGATCGCCTCCACTTCCGGGGATTTGATGTCCACCGCGTGGATTTTCCCGGAGAAAATTTCCGCGCGCCAACGGTGGTCGCGGCGCGCCTGCACGATCCAGAGTGCCGGCGGCGCATTGGTTCCGTAACTCCAGCTGATCTGCCGCGGGTGATGCGCGCTTACCGCCGGGAGGGGCGGCGGCGGGACATCGCCCCCGAGCCAGGGCATGGCGGGAATCAGTGCGGGTTCGGCATAACTCGTCCGGACCAGCTTGGTTTTCAGGTCGGAATTTTTCATCAGACTCTTCGCATTCCAATGAACGTGCCCGGCACTGACCGGTTGCCGGGCGGCCAGACGAATTTGCGCGAGGATTTCCTCCGCCTTCCACTGTCGGGCGGTTTTCGTCGTGTCCATTCCCGGCCAGATGTGGCGCTGCAGCGGATTTTGTTGGTTCCACCAGTCCAACAGCACGGGAAAACTTTGCTCCCTGGCATCAATGCTCCAGTAGAGCTGGGGCACGCAGTAATCCATCCAGCCATTCATCAGCCATTTCCGCGCGTCCGCATAGAGCCGCGCATACGCGTCAAACCCTTTGATGGAGGGCGGATGACCCGGACGCCAGATCCCAAACGGGCTGACGCCGAATTTGACCCAGGGCTTGATCGTGTGGATGGAATGGTCCACGCGCTGGATGAACCGATTTACGTTTTCACGCCGCCAATCCCCCCGGCTCAGTCCGGTGCGCACCCCGTATTTTTGCCAGGTGGCTTCGTCAGGAAAGGGCAGATTGCCACCCTTGGCGTCCTTTTCTTCGTAGGGATAGAAATAATCGTCAAAGTGAATGCCATCCACGTCGTAGCGGCGGACCACGTCCAGCACCACGCTGAGGGAATAATCCTGCACGGCAGGCTCGCCCGGGTCCAACCAGAGATAGCGCCCGTATTTCCGCACCAGCTCCGGACGGGTTCGGCTGACGTGACCCGGGGCAATGGGCGAGATGGCGTTGAAATGATGAGCCCGGTACGGATTGAACCAGGCATGCAACTCCAGACCGCGCTGGTGTGCGGCGTCGATCGCAAAGGCCAGGGGATCATAAAATGGCGCCGGCGGCTGGCCCATCCGGCCGGTGAGGTATTCCGACCATGGTTCAAACTTGGAGGCGTACAAAGCATCACAAGCCGGCCGCACTTGCAGGAGGATGGCGTTCATTTTCAGCCCGGCGGCCTGGTCCAACAACGCCAGCAATTCCGCTTGCTGTTCCGCAACGCTCAATCCGGGTCGGGACGGCCAGTCAATGTTGCCGACACTCGCCACCCAGACACCGCGGAATTCGCGGCGCAGTTCCGGGGGACGCGCCGCGACCTCCGCCCGGGCGGCGAACGGCGGGGACGGCAAAAGTATTCCGCTCAACAGGATTGAACCCAGCCAGCGGCCGTGGGACCGGAGTTGCACACTCCAGAATTAGCAATTTTCCGCGGGCGCTTCAACCTGGAAGCGGTCGTGGCCGCGAAACTTTGGAAAAGTTTGATTGGCTTCCTCTCGCGATTGCCAATATGCTGCGGAACACATTTAATTGAATAAGCGCACTGATGGAGGCCGTCAGTGCCGGTTATCAGGAAAAGCAAATATGACTGCCAGCAAGCGAAACCGCCCGGCGCCCGTGGGCCGGCCATTAACCAGACGTTCATTTCTGCAGCGCTCCGCGGTCACCGCGGGAATCCTGTCGGCGGCCCCGTTCAACATTTTGACGGCGGCCAATGCCGGGGAAAAAGTCCGCTGTGTCCAGATCGGCTGCGGCTCGCGCGGCCTGTCACATCTCAACGCGGTGTTGAAGGAAAACATCGTGGCCCTGGTGGATGTGGATGAAGCGCGGCACGCCGCGGCCAAGAAGGCGTTGCAGGGCAAGAATTACGACCCCGCAGCCATCAAAACCTTCACCGACTACCGGCGCATGTTTGACGCGCTCGGCAAGGATTTCGACGCCGTTTTCATCGCCAGCCCGAACCACCATCACGCGCTGCCAGCCCTGATTGCCATGCAACTGGGCAAGCATGTGTATTGTGAAAAGCCGGTCTGTCACGACATCGGCGAGGCGCGCGCCATGCGCGCCATGGCCGCCCGCACGAAGGTGGCAACGCAAATGGGCGCGCAAGGGCACTGCGAGGACGGGTACCGCAAGCTGTGCGAATATATTTGGAGCGGGGCGATTGGCCGGGTCACGGAGACGCATAGCTGGACCAACCGTTCCAACGGCGGAGTGGGGCCGCGGCCGGCCACCGAACCGGTGCCGACGGGGCTGCATTGGGATGCCTGGATCGGCCCGGCGCCGTACCGGGATTTTCATGGGGATTTGCACCCGCACGAGTGGCACGGCTGGTATGACTTTGGCAACGGCTCGATCGGCAACATGGGCTGCCATGTGCTGGACGGTGTGTACTGGGCGTTGCGGGTGGATCATCCCACAAGCATTGAAGTTGAGCAGATGCGCGGGGGAAGTGACGAGCGCTGTCCCACCGGCGCCCGCATCCGTTGGGACATACCCGCCCGGGGCGAGCTGCCCGCCTTCAAGGCCTACTGGTATGAAGGCCTGAACCCAAACAGCCTTGGATCTGCGGATGGCGTGTTGCGCGCGGCCAAGGGCGCAGACCGTTACCTGCCGCAACCGCTGCTGGATCTGGTGAAGCAATATCCGGATGAGGAGCTCGACAGTGGCGACAGCGGCTCGATTTACGTGGGAGAAAAAGGCATCATTTTCACCGGCACCTACGGCAACCGCATGCACATTGTTCCCTACGCGAAGATGAAAGAAACTCCGGAGCCGCCTCGGATGCTGCCGCGGCCCAAGGGCGTGTTTGTGGATTTCCTGGACGCCATCAGGGCAGGGACGGCGGAGACCGCCTCCAACTTCGACTACGGCACGCGCCTGACCGAATTTGTGTTGCTGGCCAATCTGGCCATGCGCGCCGGTCCGGGCCGGAAGGTCATGTGGGACGGTCCGGGCATGAAGGTGACGAATCTGCCGGAATTGAACGCTTGGCTCACCCGGAAAAACCGGTCCGGCTGGGAAGCATGATCCGGCCTGACAGGCGGCGGAACAACCGGGTGAATCGTCGCACCCAACCAGCTGCCGGCCGGAAACAGCGCCCCCTCAATGCAGGGCTTGCTGGAGGATTTGTTGTGCGTCCGCGATGATATGTTCGAGGTGTGCGGGGCCCCGGAAACTTTCGGCGTAGATTTTGTATAAATTTTCCGTGCCCGATGGACGCGCCGCAAACCATCCGTTTTCAGTGCAAACCTTCAGCCCGCCAATCTCCGCCTGATTCCCGGGGGCACGGGTGAGTTTTTGAGTGATGACTTCCCCCGCCAGCGTGGGGGAGGTGACGACTGCCGGCGTCAGCCGCTTGAAGGCGGCTTTCTGTTCTGGAGTCGTGGGAACATCAATGCGCTGATAGCTCGGAGACCCGAACTGGCGGGTCAGTGCGGCATAATGTGCGCCGGGGTCCTGACCGGTTGTCGCGCAAATTTCCGCCGCCAACAACCCAAGGATCAAACCGTCCTTGTCTGTGCTCCAGACGCTCCCCTCCAGGCGCAGAAAACTGGCCCCGGCGCTTTCCTCGCCACCGAAGCACACCGAACCGTCCGCCAGACCCGGCGCAAACCACTTGAAGCCGACCGGCACTTCCATGAGTCGCCGTTCGCGCGCCCGGACCACCCGGTCCAGCAGGCTGCTGCTGACCAGGGTCTTGCCGACGGCGGCGGTGGAACTCCAGTGCGGACGGTGTGTGAGCAAGTAGTCAATGGCCACCGCAAGATAATGGTTGGGGTTCAACAAGCCACTGGAAGGAGTGACGATTCCGTGCCGGTCAGCATCCGGGTCGTTGCCAAAGGCCACGTCGAATTTGTCTTTCAACCGCACGAGCCCCGCCATGGCATCTGGGCTCGAGCAATCCATCCGGATTTTGCCGTCGTGATCCACCGTCATGAAGCCGAACTGGGGATCCACCCGGGTGTTTACCACGGTGATGTCCAACCCGTACGTCTCCATGACCGGCTGCCAGTAGGCCAGCGCCGCGCCCCCGAGCGGATCAATTCCCATGCGGATCCCGGCCCGCCGGATTGCCGCCATGTCAATCACCTCGCTTAACGTGGCGACGTAGGGCGCAACAAAATCGTAGGCATGCACCTTTCCCGTCCGGCGTGCCGTGTCGCAATCGAGCCGCCGTACCGCCTGGTTGTGCCCGCGCAGAATTTCGTTGGCCCGGTTCTGCACCCAGCGGGTGATGTCCGTATCCGCCGGACCGCCATTGGGCGGATTGTATTTGAATCCGCCGTCCTCGGGCGGATTATGCGACGGGGTGATCACGATGCCGTCGGCGAACCCGCTGCTGCGCCCTCGATTGTGGGTGAGGATGGCGTGGGAGATGGCCGGCGTCGGGGTGAAACCGTCGTTCGGCTGCGCAAAAACTTCCACGTCGTTGGCCGCCAGGACCTCCAGTGCCGTGCGCTCCGCCCAACCCGAGGCCGCGTGCGTGTCCTTGCCCAGGTACAGGGGACCGCTGATGTGCTGGCGTTTTCGATGCTCGGCGATGGCCTGGGTGATGGCGAGAATGTGCGCCTCCGTGAAGGTGCCGTGCAACGGTGAGCCGCGATGTCCGCTCGTGCCAAAGCTCACGAGCTGGTTGGGGTTCTCGAGGTCGGGTTTCTTTTCGTAGTAGTCGCGTTCCAGTCGCGCGACATCGATCAGTATGTTTGCGGGAGCAGGTTTGCCCGCCAACGCGTTGGCTGCCATGGAAACAGGAAACCAAACCCCGCCCCCGGGTGCAAAATCAAAGTTGCCCCGTCCGGCCCGTCTCGTGCCGGACGGTGACGATTCCAGCGTCCCGATTCCCAATTGTTGGCTGGCAACATGGCTGGCCGCGGGGTTAGTCTCGTCGCCACTGAGGAACACCTGCCATTCCAATCTGGGATTCGGACTTGCGCTGGCCGTCACGTTGTGGGGCGGGACCAACGTCGGGACAAAGTGGCTGATGGCTTTCTGGCCACCGATCTTTACCGGAAGCACCCGGTTCTTCCTTGCGGGACTCCTGTTGTTGCTGGTCATGCGCCGGACTGCCTGGCTGGGGAAGCTGACTCCGTTAAGCCGCGCGGCGGACCGGGCTTTATGGTGGCGGGGGGGATGCAGCCTGGCCCTCTATACTGCGACGTTCAATTACGCGCTGCGGTTTACCTCCGCTTCGCACGTTGCGCTCTACCTCGGCACGGCGCCGGTGTGGGCCCTGCTCTGGGAAGCGCATGCAGAAGGGGCACGGATCAATTGGATCCGGTGGATTTCGGCGCTGCTGGCGGTCGGCGGCGTGGGGGTATTGCTCTGGCCTTCCCTTGCCGGCGATGGTTTTCGGCTCAGTTTGCCGGGTGAGTTGCTGGGGATTCTTGCCAGTGTTTTATGGGCGAATTATGGCTGGCAGAGCCGCCGATTTTCCGTCCACCTCCACAGTGCCGAAATCTCGGCACACACCATGTGGCGCGCCGGAGTGCTGTTGCTCCCGGTCGGCCTGGCGGAACTGACCCGGCGGCACCTGTCCGTGACCCTGAATTTGCTCGGAGTCCAGGCGTTTTGCATCATCGCCGGAGGGGCGCTGGCCTATGGTCTGTGGAACCGGGCTCTGACCCGCTGGCCCACCGGCCGTGTGTTGTTGTTCAACAACCTGATCCCGGTGACCACTCTGCTCTGGGCCCACTTTTGTTTGGGGGAACCCATCACCCCGACCTTTCTTGGCGCTCTTGGCCTGATTGGAACGGGGGTGTTGCTGGGGCAGAGCCAGCCTCGTTGCGGCGGGATGACCGCCGCATGAACGGCGGCAAAGGGCGGGCAACGGCCAATGGACCGGAGCCGTCTCTGGAACCGGGCGCGAGTTCAAAACCTGCCGGTGTTCATTTCCGCGAAACGTGAATTGACCCGCCAGACCGCTCCGGTTTTACTGTCGTCATGAAATTCGGTTACCTCGTTCTGGTGACGGTTGGTGGAATCATGGCCGGTTGTGCCACGCATCAGACTGCGGGAAAGTTTGCTGACCCGGCGACCGTATCCGCGACGGAAACGAATGCAACCTCTCCGGAGACCGGCCGGCCGGTGGGGGACGGAGACTCGGGCGCGCCTGCGTCATCCAAGCTGCTGGTAACTGCGGAACAGGGGCTGGCGGGCACGGTGGTAACCTTCAATCAGGCCGGGCGCTTCGTAGTGCTCGACTTTGCCCCCGGGAAGATGCCGGCAGTGGACCAGACCTTGTTCGTTTACCGGCAAGGCTTGAAAGTTGGGGAAGTGCGGGTTACCGGTCCGCAGCGCGATCACAACACCGTGGCGGATCTGGTTTCCGGTGAGGCCCTCAAGGGCGACGTCGTGCGCGACAAATGATCGGCCGTCCCGGGGGGATGGCAGCATCAAACGGGGTCTTCCTGGGAGGCCTTCTGGCCCATGGCTTTGACCGTGCTGGGCAGGGCATGTTTCTGGTAGGGAGAGTGTAAATTGAAATAGATGCCGCAAAGCGGGCGTGCCGTATCGCTCTGGCTCACGATGATCGTGACCTGCTTGTCCAGGGCAATGCCGTGGCGCATGCCCGGTGCGCGGTTTTGATAGGCATCAATTGCCTTGGCCATCAGGGATTTCAAGGCCACTTCAAAGTCTGCCGGCGCTTTCTCAAGGCAAACAATGAATTTGTCGTACGCCTTGACGGCCGCTCCAATTTCCTTTTTGAAAGTCTCGATTGTCACCGGAATTAGCCTAGCGTGAAACTGGTTTTGGTGAAGCAAAAATCTGCCGGCTCAAGTGGTTGCCGGCCGGAGGGAACGCCGTTCACCGAACAGGGCCGTGCCGATGCGCACGAGGGTCGCGCCCTCCTCAATGGCCACTTCAAAGTCACCGCTCATCCCCATGCTCAAATGCAACAAGGGCGCGCCCAAAATCGCCTCGGCCCGCGCCTTGAGTTCCCGCAGCTGGCGAAAGTACGGGCGCGATTTTTCCGCCACGAGCGTAAATGGGGGAATGGTCATCAGCCCGTGGATTTCCAGGCGCGGCAGGGCGTTGATGGCTTTGAGCTCCGCCAGCATCTGTTCCGGCGGATAGCCGAATTTGCTGCGCTCCCCGGCAACGTTGACTTCCAGCAGAATCGGCATCGTTTTGCCCAGTTGTGCGGCGCGTTTATTGATTTCCTGCGCCAGCCCCAGGCTGTCCACGCTGTGAATCATTTCAAACAGTTCGACGGCGTCACGGCACTTGTTGGATTGCAAATGTCCGATGAAATGCCAGTGCGCCTGGCGGGGCGCGTTAGGAATTTTTACCCTGGCTTCCTGAACCTTGTTTTCCCCGAAATCCGTCAAACCGGCGGCGACGGCCTCCCGGATTGTTTCAGCGGGATGCGTTTTGGAAACCGCCAGTAAACGGACCGAGTTGGCCTCGCGTCCTGCGCGACAACACGCCTCCTGCATCCGGGATCGAACCAGAGCCAAATTCTCGATCAAACTCACGATCCCACTTTACGGTGAAATTCAGCGAACGTAAATTCCGGACATGCAATACTGGCTCGTAAAGTCGGAACCGGAAGATTACTCCTGGCAACAATTCGTCCAGGACGGGCGCGCCGCGTGGACTGGAGTGCGCAATTATCAGGCGCGCAACAACCTGCGCGCCATGAAGGGCAACGATCGCGTGTTCTTTTATCACAGTGTCACCGGACGGGAGGTGGTGGGCGAGGCCAGAGTCGTGAAGGAATTTTATCCCGACCCCACGGCCCGGGAAGGCGAGTGGTCCTGTGTGGACCTTGTGCCCGTTCAGGGCTTTGCTCAGCCGGTCCGCCTGGATCAGATTAAAACCGACCGGATTTTGCGCGCCATGCCGCTGGTGAAACAATCACGCCTGTCCGTCTCTCCCGTCGGCGCAGCTCAGGCCAGGCGACTGCTGGCGCTGGGGCGGGCGAAGCCGGTCTGAAAGCGATCCGGCGGGACCAAGGTGGCCCCTCCCCGCCACTCCAAGCCCAGCGTTCACGCGGAGAGAACCAGACGGATGGCCCGACACGGGCAACGCGGGCGCGTTCCTAGCCGGCCGTGTATTCCGCATCGCACCAGGGGTCATCAGGACAGTGTAGCGAGTGAAGCGAAGGGATCGGACGCCGGACGACCGCGATCCTGCCAGGCGCGCCAGCCCACCCAGGCGACGGCCGCCAGCATGCCGATCCAGCCTCCGAGCTGGACCGCGGCGGCAATCGCCGTGTCATGCGGCAATAAATCCCAGCGGCTGAGGATGCGGTGCCAATCGTGATCTCCGCCACCGACCAGAGGCAGTGTCTGGGCCCGGGCATCCGCCAGGTAACGCGCGATGTTCAGCCAGTTTTCGAAGAACCAAATCCACGCGCCCGCAAAGGAGAGGGTTTGATTTCCCCGCCAGAAATGCACCGCCAGCACGACCGGAAACAGCAATTGACCGAGGGTGCCTCCGTAGGTCTCCAAGCGGGCGCTCAAGAGGCCCATCAGCGGATGTCCGGCTTCGTGGAACAGGAGATTTGCGTGATCCACAAGGAAGACGAAGCCCGGTTCGGAAACGAGGATCAGCAGAAAAAACAACCCCGAACCGATGCCAAATCCGATTAACCGCCCGCGTGTGACGTGGTTCCATGGTTTTGCCGCCATGGGCGGATTCCAGCCGGATGCGTGCCAGGCTGGCGCTAATCCACCTTGTTGCCGCCGGCAGCGGAATGGCCGAACGGGGCGCGACTCTGGTATTCCAACAACGGACCGGGGCTGGCCAACTGCTCGGCAGTTTCCGGTTCGCGGTCCAGATCAATGGTTTCAAAATTCTGGGCATTGCGTTTGAGTGTCGCGCGAATGGCCGGTGAGAGCCAGAAGCGCTGCTTGCCGGTAGTGGGTTTGCTGCCTTCCTTGATCAGACGAAAGTGCCCGGTGTCATTCGATTCCACGACCTTTCGCTCAACCAGCTGGCGGAGCGCGGGGACAGCCCAGGTTTCATCTTCCCGGTAGCGCCACTTGCCGCCCGCGCGCCGGCATATTTCCTTGCGCGAGACAAATTCCTCCGGTGACTGTTTCAGGTATTGGCAGATGAGAGTCTGATCAGCGTCCATAATAAAATTGCGCCTGAACCTCATCCTGGAGGGGCGGATTTGCCATGAGAAGATGCCCGATTCCAGTCACCGGCAAACCCGCGGCCCCCCCCGGGGCGCTGCCGGGCGTTTCCACCGGCGGTCGCCAAAACACGTCGCAGCCTCAGCGAACGGCGTTGCGCAGGGCGGCAAAAAGATCTTTGCCGGCGGCCTGTGAAACCGGTTTCGCATTTTTCTCGGTTTCGACTTCGATCAACTCGGGGGGGAATTCCTTGAGAAACTGGGACGGATGACAGGGCAGCAGCTGGCCGTATTTTTTGCGCCCAGCGCAATGGCTCATGGTCAGGGTGGTCATGGCACGGGTCACCGCGACGTAGAGCAAACGCCGTTCTTCATCCAGCGTGCCTTCCGTTTTGGAACGGGAATGAGGCAGCAATCCCTCCTCCATTCCGACCAGGTAAACGTGCGGAAACTCCAGGCCTTTGCACGAGTGAATGGTGATCAAGGTGACGGCGTCGCCGGTGTTTTCCTTTTCGTCGTCCCGATCGTTGTCCAGGGTCACCGTTTCCAGAAACTCCAGCAGGCGGTCCGCCAGGGTGGCGGCGGACGTCTCCCGTTCCTCCATGGTGGCAATGAAATCCTTGAGGTTGCGTACCCGGTTCTCCGCCGTCTCCGGCTCCTTTTCCAGTCGCCGCAACTCGGTGTAATAACCCAGGCCGGTCAACAGGTGGTCCGTCCAGGCGGCCAGCGAGGGCGGGGGCGGGGGTGGTCCGGGGCGCGTTGGAATGTCGGGGCAGGGGGAGGCCGGTGGAATCGCAAGCTGCAAATCTCCCTGGTTTTGCTCCACCCACTGCACAAAAGACGCCATCGCATTCCGGGTCCGCGACGGCAGCGTGCTGGTGACCAGCGGATTTTTCATGGTGGCGAAAACCGAGGTGCCGCGTTCCTGACTGGCGCTCAATAACCGTTCCATGGTGACGTCGCTCAAGCCTCGTGCCGGCGTGTTGGCAATCCGCAGCAGACTGATGTCGTCGTGGGGGTTGAGGAGGGTTTTGAGATAGGCCAGTAAATCCCGGATTTCGCGTCGGTCGAAAAAGCTTTGCCCTCCGATGAGGTGGTAACGCACTCCGGCCGCCCGCAGGGCGGTTTCAAGCGGTCGCGATTGTTGGTTGGTGCGGAAGAGAATGGCGTGTTGCGCCCAGGGGGTGCGGTGGGCCAGGCGCTGGAACTCGATGGCGGCGACGGTTTCGCGCGCCTCCTCCTCATCGGTCGCGAACTGGCGAAGGGAAATTTTTTTGCCCGTGCCCTTCGTGGACCAGAGCTTTTTGACGCGACGGCGGAGGTTGTTTTGAATGAGCGCATTGGCCGCGGTGAGAATGGTCGTTGTCGAACGATAGTTTTGTTCGAGCTTGATGACTTTCACCTCGGGAAAATGCTCTTCCAGGTTGAGCAGGTTGGCGATTTCCGCACCGCGCCAGCCATAAATGCTCTGGTCATCATCGCCAACCACGCAAAAATTGCGATGCACCCGCGTCAAGGCATGGACCAGTTCAAATTGCGCTGCGTTGGTGTCCTGATACTCGTCCACCATGACGTAACGATATTGCTGGCGACACGCTTCGAGCGCCTCCGGATGGTCGCGGAACAACCGCAGCGTCAACAAAATCAGGTCGTCAAAATCCACCGCGTTGCAGGCCCGGAGTGCGGATGCGTAACGTCCGGCAATGTGTTCCGCCAGCGCCTGCGTCTCTGACGCCGCGCCGGCGATGGAGCGTCCGCCACTGTTTTTGAATCGGCTCAACCAGGCAAGCACGGCCCCCGGATCGGCCTTTTCCCCCCTGGTTGAAACGCTGGCAAGAATTTTCCGGATCGCTCCCAGTTGCTCCGCCTCGTCGTAGATGACAAAGTCGCGCTTGTAACCCAGCTTCTCGATGTGCCGCCGCAGAATCCGCACACATAACGAGTGGAAGGTGCAAATGGTGGGACGCCGGGTCGCCGAGGAACGGGGCGCGTCCGCGGCCGGTCCGGCCGGGAGCGGTTTGGGGAGCAGGGCGCGAATGCGTTCCTGCATTTCGCGCGCGGCTTTGTTGGTGAACGTGACGGCCAGAATGTTTTCCGGCGCGATTTTGCGCCGCACCAAATACGCAATGCGGTGCGTGATCACCCGCGTTTTTCCGGTGCCCGCGCCTGCCAGAATCAGGACCGGACCATTGAGGGTCTCCACGGCCAGGCGCTGCGGGGGATTGAGCGTGTGCAGATCAAACATGAGGGCGGAAATGGGGCATCGCCCCGGGCGTCCGACCGGAGGGCCGCCGCCGGAGGCTGGAGGACAAACTGGGGGAGGAGGATTTCTTCATTGGACGGACTGCTGAAAATCAAAACTGCGCCCGTGCGGTCAGCACGTCCTTCCGGATTTGCTCGCGCAGCGCGGCGAGAGAGGGGAACTTCAGTTCGCCACGGATTTTATTGAGGAACGTGATTTCCAGTTCCTGACCGTAAAGTTCCCCCGCGAAATCCAGCAGGTGGGCTTCAACCCGCGGTACGGGTGTCGGCGTGGAGAGGGTCGGCCGGACGCCGATGTTGACGGCCGCGCGCCAGGTTCGTGCCTCCAGCCGGGCGGAGGCGGCATACACGCCCGATGGCGGCAACAACATTCCGGTGGTGTCGAGATTCGCGGTGGGGAATCCAATTTTGTGCCCCACCCGGTCGCCGCGCATGACCCGTCCGGCGAGGGAATAGGGGCGTCCCAGCATTTGGCTCGCGGCATCGAAGTGCCCCGCGCGAATGGCTTTGCGGATGCGCGTGCTGCTGACCACCTGGCCGTCCAGCGCCACGGCGGACAAGCCGTGTACTTGAAAATGCAGCTCACGGCCCAGGCGACGGAGCAGGGGAACATCCCCGCTGCGCCGGTGGCCGAATTGAAAATCAGCGCCGACACAGATGCTCTGGATCCGGCCCAGCTCCCGGACCAGCTGGCGTATGAAGGCCTCGCCCGTCAAATGGCTGAATTCGCGGTCGAAGTGGATTTCCAGCAGCGCGGCGACCCCGAATTCCGCAATCACCCGCAGTTTTTGCGCGCGTGAATAGATGCGGGGCGGCAGGCGGCCGGGAGCGACGATGGCGTTGGGGTGTTGGTCAAAAGTCACCACCAGCGCCAGGGCGCCGTGTTGCTGTGCATCACTGACGGTCTGCCGGATGATTTGCTGATGGCCCAGATGCACGCCATCAAAAACTCCGATGGCCAGGCAGATTTTTTGCCGGCCCGGCGCAAGGTCTCTGGCGGTGTGAATGAGCTTCATCAACAGCGTGGCGCAGTATGGCGGAAAGGCGGAGGCAAATTAAGAACGAAGTTGCGTTTGTGCGGCACATCAGGGGAACGCGGCGGCCCGCCGTCCGGCCGGATCAGGCGGCGACCAGTTTCAGGAACGGGAGCACCCGTTGTTCCAGTGCGGCGGTGGAGAGATTCAGGAGCGTCTCGAGCGGCGTGGCTTCAGCAACGTCAAATTTGCCGGAGGCGGTGCGCCGCAACTTCGTCAAATGCGCCCCGCAACCAAGCTTTTCCCCGAGGTCATGCGCGATTTTTCGCACGTACGTGCCCTTCGTGCAGGCCAGCTGAAACGTCCCCAGCGGTTCGGCATATTCGGTGAACCGGAACTGATAGAGATGAATGAGCCGCGCTTCGCGCTCCACCTCCACGCCCTTGCGCGCGAGTTTGTAGAGTGGCACGCCGGCTTTTTTGATTGCCGAAACCATCGGCGGCGTCTGCAGCTGGTCGCCGATGAAGCTTTCCGCGACGGCATTCAACCGGGCCAGCGTGAGCGGCGGGACAGGCCGGGCGGCCATCAACTGTCCGTCAGCGTCATGGCTGTCGGTGCTTTCGCCAAATTTGATCGTGCCGGCGTACACCTTGTCGTCGCTCATCAGGCGTTCGGAGAGCTTGGTGCCACGGCCCAGCACGATGATCAGCAGACCGGTGGCATTGGGGTCCAGGGTGCCGCAATGCCCAACTTTTTTGATGCCGAACCTGCGCCGGATGGCATCCACGACATCATGCGAGGTGGGCCCGGCGGGTTTGTCAACGAGAAGGGCGCCATCGAGCGCGGTGAAGTCTTGCATGCGCAGTCAGTTCGCGGAGTTGATCGCTTTTCTAATGGCGCCAATGACGCGGCGTTGAATGGTCATGGGCCGGCCGGCAATCATCGCCCCGGCCGCGGCGCCATGACCGCCGCCGCCAAATTGCCGGCAAATGTCATTCACGTTGACGCTCCTGCACTTGGACCGCAGGCTGATGCGTATGGTTTCCGGCTCGATTTCCTCGAAGACACAGGCGACCACGACCGGTTCGATCGCCCGGATGTGATCAATCAATCCTTCAGTATCGCTGCTCCCGGCGCCCGTGCGTGCCAGATCCGCCTTCTTCAGCCAAAAATAGGCGATGCGATCATTATGCGTCAGTTTGAATTTGTTGTACACGTGCTTGAGCAATCGCACCCGCGCCAGCGGGAAGGACTGGTAAACCTCATGGCAAATCCGCGCCAGATTGGCGCCGTGGGTCACCAGCTCCGCGCCGACGTGAAACGTGCCCGGACGCGTGCTGGCATACTGGAACGAGCCGGTGTCGGTGCTGACGGCGGTGAACAGGCAGTCGGCAATGGGCTTGGTCACGGGCCAGCCGGCGGCTTTCATCAAGTGGTAGATCAGTTCCCCCGTGGAAGGTTCGCGCGCGGAAACCCAGTTGATGTCGCCATAGCGGGTGTTGCTTTCGTGGTGATCAATGTTGATTAATTGCCGCCGTCGGGTGACCCGGCGCGCCACCGTGCCCAGCCGTTCCAGGCTCGCGCAATCCACCGCAATGACCAGGTCAAACTCCTGTCCGGATTTGGGTTTGACAAAGTTGTGGCCCGGGTCCAGAAACCGGTATTTCAGCGGCATCGCATCCTGATTCCAACAAACGACCTGCTTGCCAATCGCCCGCAGCGCCAGCATCAATCCCAACTGCGAACCAATGCAGTCCCCGTCCGGGCGCATGTGCCCGACGATGCAGATCGTCCGGGCGTTCTGGATGGCGGTGAGGATTTCCTGGATGAGCTGCGCCTGCGATTTCATTAACGGTCGGACGGCTGATTTTCCGGCAGCGGGCCGCCGGAAGCCGCATGGGGTTCAAGTTCATTGAGGATTTGCATGACGCGATCCCCGCGGGCGATGGTGTCGTCCATCACAAATTTAAGTTTGGGAGTGTATTTGAGGACGACTGCGGCCCCCAGGAGTTCCTGGATGCGGGCGCGCCGTTCCTCCAACCGGAGCAGTCCGCGTTGTTGCTGCTCGGCAGTGCCCAGAACGCTGAGATACACCACGGCGGATTTCAGATCGCCCGCGCATTCAACATCGTTCACCGATACCAGACCAACGTCCTCCAGGCTGAACTCGCGGCGCACGACCTCGCCAATGGCGCGTTTTAACAGTTCGCGGACTCGCTGGTGTCGCAGACTAGGCATAACAAGAACCCTTCCGGCGGACTGGTTTAGAGCTTTTGCGCCACCTTTTCCACCGTGTAACACTCGATGATGTCGCCCTCGGCGATCTCGCCAAACCCCTCGATGCGGATGCCGCACTCCAGTCCTGCACGGACTTCGTTGACCTCGTCTTGAAAGCGCCGGAGCGACTGGGTGACCCCCTCGTAAATGACGTCCTTCCGCCGGCGCACCCGGACTTTGCCGCGGGCAATGCGGCCGCTGGTGACCATCGAACCCGCCACCGGCACGCCCTTGGAGAGGTGGAACACCTGCCGCACTTCCGCGGCCCCGATGACCACCTCCTTGCTCAAGGGATCCAGCAGGCCGGCCATGCCCGCCTTCACCTCGTCAATCAACTCATAAATGATCGCGTACAGTTTGATCTGTACGTTGGCGTGTTTCGCCTTCTCCGCGGCGGAACTGCTCACGCGCGTGTGAAAGCCGAGGATGATGCCCTTGGAGGCGGACGCGAGTGCGACGTCGCTTTCGGTGATCGCTCCCACGTCGCTGTGAATGACTTCGAGGGAGACCTTGTCGCTTTCGATTTTGTTCAAGGCATCCACAATGGCTTCGACAGAACCCTGCGTGTCCGCCTTGACGACGACCTTCAAGATCTTGCTCTGTTGCTCGTCCAGGGTGGCGAAGAGGTTTTCCAGCGTGACCTTGGCCCGGGCTTCCAGGTCCTCCGCGCGTCCGGCCAGGCGTCGTTCCTCCGCCAGGTCGCGCGCGGTTCGTTCGTCATCCACCACGCTGAACTCCGCGCCCGCTTCGGGCACGCCGTTCAACCCCAGCACGCGCACCGCCACGGAAGGCGTGGCTTCGTCCAGCCGCTTGCCTTCGTCATTGATGAGGGCGCGCACTTTGCCGTAAAACTCGTCACAAATGATGACATCGCCCCGGTGCAGCGTGCCCTTGCGCACGAGCACGGTGGCCATCGGTCCGCCGGGTTCAATCCCGGATTCAATCACATTGCCCTTGGCGTTGCGATCGGGGTTGGCCTTCAGTTCCAACAGATCCGCCTGCAACAATATCATTTCCAGCAGTTTGTCCACCCCCTGCTTGGTCAGCGCCGAGCAATCCACGAAGATGGTTTCCCCGCCCCAGTCATCGGGCGTCAGGCCTTTTTCCTGCAGTTGTTGCCGCACTTTCAGGGGGTTGGCGTTCGGATGATCGCATTTGTTGACCGCGACCAGGATCGGCACCTTGGCTGCGCGGGCGTGGTTCAGGGCCTCCAGGGTCTGGGGCATCACCCCGTCATTGGCGGCGACCACCAGGACGACGATGTCGGTGACGTTCGCGCCGCGGGCGCGCATGGAGCTGAAGGCGGCGTGGCCCGGGGTGTCCAGAAAGGTGATTTGCTGCAGCTCGTTTTTGCGTTCCGGATGCGGGAAGGAAATCGTGTAGGCGCCGATGCGCTGGGTGATTCCGCCCGCTTCGCCGGCGGCCACATTCGCCTTGCGAATGACGTCGAGCAGCGAGGTCTTGCCGTGATCCACATGCCCCATGATGGTCACCACGGGCGGGCGCGGTTTCAGTTGTTCGGGTTTGTCTTCGACGTCGATTTCAATCTTCTTGACGGGGGCATGGACCTGACCTTCGCCCCGGGCCCGCTTTTCGACTTCGAATTTGATCCCGTATTTGGCGCAGATCTGGACCGCTGTTTTTTCTTCAATCGCCTGGTTGACGTTGGCGAAAACGCCCGCCTCCATGAGGTCCGCGATGATCTTGAAAGGTTTTTGCTTGAGGGCTTCCGCCAGTTCCCGCACCACAATCGGCGGCTTGAGGGTGATTACGGGGGCATCGCCCGGCAGCGCGGGTCTGGTTGCGGCAGGGCTCGAGCCGTCGGTCAGTTTTCCGCCCGGCGCGCTGCGCCGGAAGGATTCGGGGCCGCCACCGCGCGCGCCACCACCCCGCCGGGTGAACTCGGTGGCTCCCGCCCCGGCGGTACGGCCGTGTCCCCGCCCGCCACGCTCGAATGAGCGCGGTTGCGGTCGCGGCGCCAATTGAATGAAACCGACTTTTTGCCCGATTTGGGGCTTGGGAGGCTCGGAAGGGGGCGGGGGAGCCGCCGGTGCGGGAGCGGCCTCCGGGGGCGCGACGACTCCGGCAGTTGCGTCGGGCGCGGCGGCCGGCGCGGACGCCGACGTGGTTGATTCTTCCCCAGTTGCCGGTGTGGTTTCCGGTTGCGCGGCGGTGGGGGGGGCGGGTTCGGGGGCGGGCTGGGAGTCAGCCGGGGGCGGCTCCGGCGCCTTGATGATCTCGATTCTGGGTTCTACGGGTGCCGGCGAGGGTTCCGGGGTTGTGGTGGTGACCGGTCTCAGTTTTGCGGCAACTTCGGGGAAGGCCTGGCACAACTGGTCTTCAAGATATTCCGCCGTGATCTTGTCGAGAGAGCTCGAAGCGGCTTTGGCGGTAATGCCCAATTCCTTCGCTTTGGCGAGGATTTGCTTGTTTTCCAGGCCGAGCTTCTTCGAGATTTCGTAAATACGTACGGGCATAATTTTTCAACACGAACCGCCAATCTGCGTTTGTCGTTTTCATAAGCCAGACCGTTGACCGGCTGATTTATGCGGATACGGCATATCAAACATTCAGGGTGCGGCGCAAGGATTCGGCGCGGGCGGCGTTCAAAATGGCCTCCGCCTGGTCGCCAATCTGCGGAATCTCCAGCAAATCCTCCTCTTCCGCCTGCAACAAATCCTCCAGGCGCGTCAGCCCGGCATGCACCAAGGCATCGGCTTGTTCGCGACTGATCCCCTCAATGGCCGCCAGTTGTTCCACCGCCTCGGCCACCTTTTCCTCAAATCCCTTGCTCACGACCACTTCCGCTTCGATGTCCACCTGCCAGCCGGTCAGCTTGGAGGTGAGCCGCGCATTTTGGCCGCGCTTGCCGATCGCCAGCGATAGTTGATCCTCGCTGACCAGGATTTTCACGCGCTTGTTCGCTTCGTCGATTTCAAACGACTTCAACTTGGCGGGTGCCAGGGCGTTGGTCACGTAGTCGCGGATGTTGGGCGACCACTTGATGATGTCCACCTTTTCGTTGTTCAACTCGCGCACGATGTTTTTGACGCGTTGCCCGCGCAAACCCACGCACGCGCCGACGGGATCGACCTTTTCGTCCCGGGTGTAAACCGCCAGTTTGGTCCGGAAACCGGCTTCGCGGGCGATGCCCTTGATCTCAATTGTGCCGTCGCTGATCTCTGAAACCTCCACCTGAAACAGCTTGATGACAAACCGCGGGTCGGCCCGGGAAAGGATGATCTCCGGTCCATGCGGGCCCTGCTCGACCGCTTTGACATAACAACGAATGCGTTCGCCGATCTGATATTCCTCGGTCGGCACCCGCTCCTTGTTGGGCAGCAGCGCCTCATACTTGCCCAAATCCACGAACACGTCCGAACGCTCAAACCGCCGTACCGATCCGCTGATGATGTCGCCCACCCGGTCCTTGAACTCCGTGAAAATCATCGCTTTTTCCGCGCGACGCACCTGCTGCATCAGCGCTTGCTTCGCGTACTGGGCGGCGATGCGGCCAAACCCGGCCGGCGTGACCTCGACCTCCAGTTCATCCCCCAGGACCGCATCCGGTTTGATCCGGCGCGCGTCGAATTGCGAAATCTGGTCGTGGTTGGAAACCACTTTCTCCACGACGATCAATTTGGCCCAGGCCTTGATGCTGCCGCTCTTGGAGTCCACGGTGACGCGGAGTTCGCGCGCGGGGCCGACGGCCTTTTTGGCGGCCGACAATAACGCCTCTTCCACCGCGGTTACCAGCACCTCCCGGCTGATGCCTTTCTCGCGTTCGTAATATTCCAGTCCAGCTAAAATCTCAGCATTCATCGCCCGTTTCTCGCTCTCATGTTTCTTCCCACGGGGGGAACAAAAAAGTCGGTAGAGGTTATTCTTCCGACTTCGCATGCCAACTTGCGTCGGCGTCAAACTTTACCGTTAAGCTCAACCGTAGGAAAGGATTCTGCACGCGTCAAGTCCGCTTTTCCCGAAAACACAGGATTTCCTGGCGTGACCGGGATTACTGCTCCAGGCGTCGTGGCCGTCCCATCCCCAACGGCCTTACTTCAGCCTCGCCAGCGTGGCCTTGATATGGTCGAAGTTGGGCAGATCATGCGGTGTGGCGGTTTGTTCGGCGTATTGCACCGTGCCTTGCTTGTCGATGACAAACGCCGCGCGCGCCGCCGTATCGCCCAATCCCAGCAGGTTGGGAAACAACACCCCGTAAGCCTTCGTCGTTTCCTTGTTCAAATCGCTGGCCAGGGTGATGCCAATGTTTTCCTTCTGCGCCCACGCCTGCTGGGCAAACGGACTGTCCACACTGATGGCCACCACCTCCGCATTCAGGTCCTTGTAGGCATTTAATCCGGCGGTCACTCCACACATTTCCGAGGTGCATACCCCGGTGAAGGCCAGCGGAAAGAATAACAGCACGGTGTTCTTTTTTCCGAAATTATTGCTCAGCTTGACCTCCGCGTCCGTGGGGGATTTGGATTTCAAGGTGAAATCGGGCGCTTTGCTTCCTACTGCGATTGGCATAGTTGTATCCTTTTCAATTTACGATTTAATGTTCAAAACCATTCTTGAACCGGTTACAGCATGAACAGATGCGCCGGGGCTGTCAAACGCCCATTCGGTTGGCACACCCCGTCCACTGGCAGCGCGGGCGCGTTGGCCGATCGGCGCCGCCGTGCGCCTGCGGCCGCCCGCCATTCGTCAGGCCCGGGATTGAATGGCGCGACCTGCCGTTCGGGCGACGACAGAAGGGGGGCGTCGTGGCACTACTTCGATTTCTCGACCTTTTCGCCGGCGGCCTTCCAGCCCTGGATTCCGGCGGACATGAATTTGACGTTGGTATAACCCAATTTAACGGCGGCTTCCGCCGCTTCTTTGTACGCGAGGCACTTGGGATGACCGCAATACGCGACTATCAGGGTGCTCTTGTCCGCCGGTAACACGGTGGCGAGTTTGTTTTCGATTTCCGCGAAATTCAAAGCTCCCGGAACGCGCCCGCGCTTGAAGGACGCCGTGCCATTGACGTCAATGAGCACCGCTTGCTTCGCTTCGACGAGTGCCTTGACTTCCTTGACGGTGAGATCGGCAAATTCGCCGGCCAGACCAGCCGTCACCCCCAGCAGAACAGTAAACAGGGCCAGTAATTTTTTCATGGTTGCAATGGTTGTTGGTTGTTTGGAACGGGTGACCTTGCACTTCTTCGGCGCATGTGCGTCCCCGGGACGCCTATGCGGAAGGTCCGCCGTTGCGGGCCTTCTGGGCCACCGCTTGACAGCTTAACGGAGTCACGTCCGGAGGCAAATGGGAAATCGCCTCAAAATCACCTCGCGGGCACGTCGAATTTAAGCGGGGTTCCGTCGTTCCGGGGCGTCGCACCCTGAGCCGTCCTCGCGCCACATCCCATTCAGCGAATGGCCCGGTCCGCGGCAAACGGGCAAGTTCCCCGATGGTCGCCGTGCGGCGGGCAAGCAATCGCCGGCTAGAACCGGCTTCCACAGGAATTCACCCCGGATGGAAGCGAAAATGTCCCGCCCCGCGCAACTTTTTCCCCCGTGCGGTGATTGCGTTTTGTGGCGGGCGGCGGGTTCGGAGCGGCGGATTGGCAGGAAGCCTGGGCAATCGGGGAAAGCACGCTGGTCGGATCACTGCGGGTGTCGCGTCAGGTTACGCGTTGCAATGCGGTGAAAGTCGGCTAGGATGGAAAAATCCGGGGCCGGGAACGAAGGCAAGGCCGGAATGGCTGGCGGGCAAGCAAAAGGACATGTAGCGATGAAAATTAAGACGAATCAAAACGCTGGTTTCACCTTGGTGGAAATCATGATCGTGGTGGCGATCATCGGGATGTTGGCGGCGATCGCCATCCCCAACATGATCAAAGCCCGCAACACCGCCCAGGCCAATGCCTGCATTGCCAACATGCGGCAGATTGACAACGCCATTCAGCAGTACGCCCTGGAAAACAACAAGCGCGATGCCGATCCGGTGACGGCGGACAACGTGCGGGAATACATCAAAGACAAAATCATGCCGGTGTGTCCGGCGGGAAATGTGGACTACGTTTTGGGCGGCACCGTGGCCTCGGTGCCCAGTGTCACCTGTCCCAATGAAAATAGCACCCCGCCGCATCGGCTGGGGCGCCGGACCAATCCCTGACCTTGGTTTTGCGGCTCCGGGAATGTCCGGACCGGCGCCGCGTGACCCGCCCCTGACGGCGAATTGCGAACCGGACCGGTCACGTGAACAGGGCAGGGCAGGTTGACCGGCTCCAAGCGCCCCTTCCCCATTGATCCCGGCAACGGCGGCAGAGCGTTGCATCACTGGCGGAAGCCGACCCGGCGCTTGGGCTTCGTCCTGCTTCTCATGGGCGGGGCGGCCAAATTTCCAATGGAGATGGCGCGGTGTGACCCCGGAGTCTTCGCGGTTTGAACCACTTAACGAACTGGCAAGGGAATTGTCGTCTTCTCTCCATTCCGAAGATGACTGGAAAATTGCGAACCGCGAATTGAATTTCCCTCCGCGCACTGCTGCCGCGCTGCGTTCCGGCCCTCCATGCCATTCCGTACCGCCCGGAGGAGAGGAGAAGTGCGGCGGACGGCCGCGTGTCCAGTTGAACGAGACAACTGACTCAATTCAAGACAGCGTCCTGGACCAGGAGATACTCCTCCCGTGGTTGGGCCCTGCGCATCCTGGTCACCCAATCCGGTTTCTCCGCCTGTCCCGGAGGTGCGTGGTTTCCCGGGATGTCCCCACAATTTCCACTGCGTGCGAGCTGCGGGAGCAGAAATTGAGCGGGCGGATCGGGGGAACGGCCGCTGCCCAGTGCGCGGGAGGAAACGGTCTTTCCCGTGAGGAAGGGCGCGAATGTATTCTGAAGCCAAACCCGGGTGAAATCCCGGTGAAACCCGGGGCAAATTGGATTGGCATTGGCGGTGCTAAACCAGGAGCACGCGGTTGCAGCAGGCAATCAAGTGGACACCAACCGCAATTGAATAACCCGCCTGCTGCTGTGTTCACGCCGCTAACAGAAAGAACAGAACAACTATGAAGATCAATACCTCCCGTAAAGCGGGCTTCACCCTGGTCGAAATCATGATCGTGGTGGCCATCATCGGCCTCCTGGCTGCGATCGCGATTCCGAATTTCGTGAAAGCGCGCGAAACCTCGCGAATGAACGCGTGTATCAACAACCTCCGACAGATTGATGGAGCCAAACAGCAGTGGGCGCTGGAAATCAAGGCCGCTCCGACTGCGACCCCGACAGATAACGACCTGTATGGGGCCGGGCTCTATATTAAAACGGAGCCGGCGTGCCCGGCTAGTGGAACGTATGCCATTGGCAGTCTAGCGAATGCTCCCACATGTACTGTCGCGAACCACGTCCTGCCGAATCAATAATCTGCAATAGATAAGCAAAAAAGGCTCGGAAGCAATTCCGGGCCTTTTTTGCCACGAGGGAAACCGGCTTTCTGACTGGGATGGAAGCCAATGAATTGAATTGCCTCCGTACCGTTGGGGTTGTCCGACCAAAGTGGTCTGAAAAATGTCGCCGGAGCAACTCATTCCGGCTCTGGCCCGGCCGGAGGGCACGATCAATTACACGGTGGGGTCGCAGGTGGATTTGCTGCCCACCATCCTCGACAAGCTGGGGGTGCCTCTTCCGTACAACCAGCTGTATCAGGGGGGTTCGTTGTACTCGCCCGCGGCCGCCAGGGCGCGGACCATTTACTTGAACAGCTTTTCCCAATACGCCGTGCTGGAAGGCAGGCGGATGCATTTTGGCGAACGCGGCAAATCGCATTTCCGCTCGTATTCCATCCAGAATTCCGGCGCGGAATCGCAATATCCGGAGTTGCGGGATCCGGAGGCGAGCGTTCCCGATTTTGGACAGTTTGACGCGTTCCAGGCGGGGTTGTTGAAGCATTACGATTACTACCGTTCGCTGCTTCAGCCGCGGCCCGAAACCCGGCTGGCGGCCGGAGTCCCACGACCGTGAAGACCGGGGGGCGCAGGGCCCGACATAGTTGTAGTTACCTTCACGGGTTACGGTCTTGATTCTGGCATGATCATTTCTATACCTCTAGTCTCAAGCTGTACTCGATCTTGAACATGGCATCAAAAATCATCAAGAAAGGCGACTAATGGAAGTCAGACCCGGATGAGAGAGAATCGAGCCGCCTGATAAAACGATCCATAAACCAATCATGGCCATACGCAATACCCACTCCAGCATGTGGAATGAAGGTGTACATTTCACCTTGCTTCTCGCGGGGGCCGTTTTTGCTTTGTTTCTCAAAGTTGCACTAGGCTCTGAAACATTTTTTTTTCGTGATTTTGCCGCGCTTGGCTACCCGTATGCCGTTTATCTGCATGATTCTCTCTGGGGTGGAGAGTTACCGCTTTGGAATCCATTCAGTCATGCTGGTGTGCCGTTCATGGCTCAGATGGGTGTTTGGTACCCACCTGCATTGTTAGCTTCGTTGCTTCCCATTCCTTGGGCAGTAAATTTTTTTGAGCTGCTGCATTTAATCTGGGGCGGCACCGGGGTTTATTGTTTGTGTCGCCAGTGGGACGTGGAAAAGTTCGCCGCACAGGCCGCGGGGCTTGCGTTCGTTTTCAATGGCGTGACCTTGTCCTGCCTTGTCTGGGGGAATTATATTGCTTCGCTGGCCTGGATGCCGTGGGTGGTCATCACCGTTAAGATGGCATGTCAATATGGGCGGCAATATACCGTCCTTGCTGCAGTATTTAGTGCATTGCAAGTCTTGACGGGAACACCAGAAATCACTCTGGTATTTTGGATAGGATTGATTGCTCTCTTAGCGGGTGCCGTTTTCAAGCGAGAAATGAAGCCGACGAAAGTGGTTCTTCGCGTTGGCTTGGTAGTAGCCATCGCATCGGCTTTGACGATGGTGCAAATGCTTCCGTTTCTGGACTTATTGGTGCATTCGCAGCGTGAAATTGCCGGAAGGGAAAGCGCGGCATGGGCAATGCCTGGTTGGGGGTGGGCGAATTTATTTGTGCCTTTGTTCCACACTTATCATTCACCACAGGGGCAGTGGTTTCAGTACGGCCAGGAATTTCTTGTTTCATATTATTTAGGGATCAGTGCAATTGTGTTGGCGGCTTTCGGCTTGCTCATCAGGCCTGAACGGAAATTTTTGACCATTGGGGGTCTGACCCTTCTCTGCTGGATTCTTGCATTGGGCAACGATGGCGTTTTGTTTGGGTGGCTAAACAAAGTTTTCCCGTTGATTAGTATCGCCAGATTTCCAGTGAAGTATGCCATTCCGACGGCGTTTTTCTTGCCGCTGTTGATGGCGTGGGGAATTAGTGGGATTCAACCGACTGATTGGCGCAGCAATCGGAAGCTGGTGTTTATAGGCATGAGTGCGTTGTGTTTGGTTGCGCTATTTGTTCTTATCGCAAAGTTATATCCGTTCCCTTATGACGACTGGCCTGCCACCGCGGCTAATGCGGCGCTGCGTAGTGGCTTGATGCTGCTTACGGTTGGCGGCGTCTGGCTTGCGACTAAACTTCCAGCAGGCAAATACAAATTAGGGCTGCAATTACTTGTACTCGCGGTATTCCCGTTGGATGCATTCACCCACAACGAACAGCAGGCTCCTACTTTGCCAACTGCTAGTTTGACGCGGAATCTCTGGCAACTTTCCGATAAACCTCTGCCCCCGGCGCTAGGCCAAGGTCGAATAATGATTAGTCCGGAGGCTGAGAGATTATTAACTTATAGTCCCATAAAGAATTTTGCATTGGATCTGACGGGAAAACGTCTTGCCGAGTGGTACAATCTGAATTTGCTGGATCAAATTCCGAAGGTAAACGGAGCAATTACATTACGCCCAAGCCATTTCGACTTTATAGAACGACAGTTGTACTACACCAAGCAAACATTCGGCCAACCGTTATTGGACTTTCTTTCGATCGCATGGATTTCATCGTCAAATAATCCAACGGAATGGGAGTGGCGAGCGACCGCCTTGCCTCTTGTTACTGCTGGGCAACGGCCAATATTCGCCACAGCAGATCAGAGTTGGCAAGCAATGAAAGGCAACGATTTTGTACCCTTGAATGTTGTTTATTTGCCAGAACAGGCGGCAAAGATGATCACAGTCACTAACCAAACTGAGTGTACGGTGACGGGGCTCAAGTTCAAGCGGAACCAAGTCAGCTTCACAACAGAGACCACGGCGCCGAGCATGGTGGTCTTGTCGCAGACTTATTATCATCACTGGAAGGCTAATGTAAGTGGGAATTGCACTCCATTATTTCAAGCGAACCTGGCCTTTCAGGCGCTGGAGGTCCCAGCGGGGCAGCACGAAGTCATTCTTACTTATAGCGATCCGAACTTCAAGATCGGAGCAATTATCTCTGGAGTAACTTTGTTTGGCTGCTTATGGTTCGGAGTGCGCCGCAAACGGGAAGTGCTTCCCCCTTTCAGACCGCAACGCGGCCCGACGTGAACAATCGTGGGTGGGAATCCGCGGTCAGGCGTTGAAGAAATGTGCGACCTCTACGGGGGCGAATCTATTTTGAACCCATTATCGTGGGCCGATGCCCACGGCCAGCACCGTTAGGCGCGACATAGTTGTAGTTACGCGCGGAAAAATAAACCGCAAGCTCTGTGGAGGCGACATAGGGTGCGGCGGATATATCGCTCCTGCGGAGCTTGGGATTCTGTTGTGGCCATTTCTACAAAGATGCCGCACCTAACCGTGGTTGGCGGCAATGCGGGCCTTTCTTCGGCAACACGCGCAATCCTCGCAACGCTTTTTCATGAGCTATATTCCCGCCGCACCGCATTATCCCTACGACGGCACGCCGGAACGATTCAAAAAATTCCCGGATGTGGAATACAAGGATTTCACTCCGCGCTACCTGAATGATCTGCTCTACATGGACTGGGTGGTGGCGAGTTTACTGGATGAATTGAAGGCCACCGGGTTGCTGGACCGGACGCTGGTGGTGATCACCGGTGATCATGGGGAAATGCTGGGGGAGAACGGCGGTCCGATCGGGCACGGGTGGCGCTTGACTCCCGAGCTGGCTAATGTCCCGTTGATCATCATGGACCCGACCCGACCGGAGCGGGCGATCAATTATACGGTGGGGTCGCAGGTGGATTTGCTGCCCACCATCCTCGACAAGCTGGGGGTGCCCCTTCCACACAACCAGCTGTATCAGGGGGTTTCGTTGTACTCGCCGGCGGCCGCCAGGGCGCGGACCATTTACTTGAACAGCTTTTCCCAATACGCCGTTCTGGAAGGCAGGCGGATGCATTTTGGCGAACGCGGCAAATCGCATTTCCGCTCGTATTCCATCCAGAATTCCGGCGCGGAATCGCAATATCCGGAGTTGCGGGATCCGGAGGCGAGCGTTCCCGATTTTGGGCAGTTTGACGCGTTCCAGGCGGGGTTGTTGAAGCATTACGATTACTACCGTTCGCTGCTTCAGCCGCGGCCCGAAACCCGGCTGGCGGCCGGAGTCCCACGACCGTGAAGGCCGGGGGGCGCAGGGCGGATTGGTGGGCCCACTCGGATTTGAACCGAGGACCAAGCGATTATGAGTCGCCTGCTCTGACCGCTGAGCTATGGGCCCATGACCGGAAGAGGTTTGCGGGGATGGCGCCGGGGAACAAGTCAAATCAGCCGGCCGGCAGGATTGATCCGCTCAGGCGAGGGAGCGGCGGGCCAGCAAGCCTTCGAGATTTTCGATATCCAGAAAGCCCTGCAGCTGCCGGATGCGCGTGGGATGCCGCATCTTCCGGAGCGCCTTGGCTTCGATTTGCCGGATGCGTTCGCGGGTGACACAGAATTGCTTTCCCACCTCCTCCAAGGTGCGGGCGTGGCCATCGCCAATGCCAAACCGCAGCTCGAGAACCTTGCGCTCCCGGGCGTTGAGGCTCGCGAGCACCGCCGTCAGCTTGTCCTTCAGCAGGGCAAAGCTGGTGATGTCCACGGGGTTCTCCGAATTCTTGTCCTCGATGAAATCGCCGACATTGGCCTCCTCCTCGTCGTTGACCGGCGATTGCAGGGAAATGGGCTGCTGCGCCATCCGCAGCAGGGCGCGAACCCGGTCCACCGGATACTGCAGTTCGTCGGCAATTTCCTCTGCGGCAGGCTCGCGGCCGAAGTCCTGCCGCAGTTGTTTCTGCACGCGCATCAACCGGTTGATGATTTCGATCATGTGGACCGGGATGCGGATGGTGCGGGACTGATCGGCCAGCGCGCGCGTGACCGCCTGCCGGATCCACCAGATGGCGTAGGTGGAAAACTTGTAGCCGCGGCGGTACTCGAACTTTTCCACCGCCCGCATCAGGCCCACGTTGCCCTCCTGGATGAGATCCAGGAAGGACAGGCCGCGATTGGTGTATTTTTTGGCGATGGAAATGACGAGCCGCAGATTGGCCTCCACCATTTCCGCCTTGGCTTGATGGGCGCGGATGGCCGCCTGTTTCATGTCGCGGTAGGCGGCGAGGAATTCGGCGGTGGGCATGCGGACGAACTCTTCCAACGCGGCGATGGACGCGCGGGCGGGATGACTGGCCGGCACGGGAGGGGCGTTGCGTCCGGCGCGCCGGGCGGTGGCCAGCTGCTGCTGCCCGGTGACGAGTTTTTCGTAAACGTTCTCCGCAATGACCATCAGGTCTTCGATGACGGTCTGTTTGTAAAAGAACTTTCCCAGACAGGCTGGCAACTTTTGATGGACGCTTTTCAGGTCGGCGAGTGCGCGCGCGCGCTGTGTTTTGGTGGGGGCGTTCCGGCTGCGGCGGAACAGTGCATCCGCCTGGCGGTCCAGTTCACGCGTCGCCTGCATGGTCTGTTGCAAGGCCTTGAAATATCTGGTCCGGACGGATGATTTCTGATTCAACACCACCCGGTCAAAGCGTTCGCGCGGGGGTTCGGACATCAATTTGTCGGCGATGGCCAGATACTCCTTGGGCGTGTTGCCGAGGCGGTACACGATGGCTTGCAGGTCCCGCTCGGCGGCCTCGATCCGTTTGGAGATTTCCACCTCCTGTTCACGCGTCAGCAACGGCACCCGTCCCATCTGCTTCAGGTACATGCGCACCGGGTCATCCAGTCCGTCGAGCTGGTCTTTCCCGTGCGGCCCCCAGGCCGGCGGACTGGTCTGGTCCAACTCGGCGGTGTCCACGATGTGGATCTCCAGATTGCGCAACTGCGCATAGACCTCGTCCAGGGCCTCTGGCGAGAGGGTGTCCTCCGGCAGCACTTCGGAAATGTCACTGTGGGTCAGATGCCCCTGTTCCTGGGCGAGATGGATCAATTCTTTGAACTTGTCGGCGATGCGCCCCATGGAGGCATTCAAGGGGGCCTCGTTTTGCGTTCGCGAAATCACGGTGTCGATCGGAATGATCCTGGGCGGCGGGGACGCGATGGGGCGGCTTCGGCCGGCGGCGGGCCGGCCGGGATCTTGAATGACCGGTTGTGCGGAATGGAAACCTCTGACTCTGGAACTACGAACCCTCGGTTTGCGCATATCGTTGTGACTGAATGGCCGGTTGGTTTGGGTGTACGGCGGAGGAATATGCAGCGTTGTCCCCGGAGCGTCAAGCGGCGAACCCGATGACTTTTCATCACGCCAACCCGCTTCGGAGGCCTGGGCCGGTCCCGGCGGCGGTCGTTCCGAATTGGCGGCGTTCGCGACGGCACGCTCCGCGGCGCTCAACCGTGCGGGGGAAGGGATTCCGCCCGCGCCACTGCATCCACCCGCCGCGCCCGCGCCGTCGCTCAAAATTTCCGGTCTGCCAGCCGGAGGCCGGCGTTGAGCGGCTTTAGCGGTTGCCGACCGAGACGCCAACTCCGGCCGGGGTGCCGCCGAAGGCGGCGGCGCCTTCATTGGCCGCGGCCGAGAACACAAACGTGTTGATCACGGCATCAACGTAATTCCGCAGGAAACGATAGGGACTGTTCGGAACGAAAATGATGTCCCGGGGTTCAAGTGGTATGTCCCCGGCGCGCCCCTCGAGGATGTCCCGGTAATTAACCACGGCCATTTCCGGGTGGGTCAGCGAGCCGCGGACGATGGCCACCTGCGACAAGTAGGCGTCACGCAGGGGGCCGCCTCCGGCCGTAATCGCCGCCACCAGCGTCGGGGTCTCGGAGAGCGCGATGGCGCGCGGCATGCGCACGGCGCCGAACAGGTAGATCTCCCGGGCCGCCCCCGAGGGCACATAAACAAAATCTCCCGACTGCAGATAAATGTTCTGGGACATGTCTCCTTGCTCGAGCAGGCGCTGAAAATCCACCGGGAGCGCATTGCCATTGCGGACCACGAAGGCATGGCGCAGATCCGCCATGTCCACGGTGGTGGTGCCGGCGACGGCATTGCGGGTGCCGCCGGCCAGCGCCATGGCCTCCAACAAGGTCATCGGAGCCGGGGCCGGATAGACGCCGGGATGCGCCACCGCCCCGAGCACCCAGATCTGCTTGCTGCCGACGGCGCGCAAGCTGATGGCGACCTGCGGACCGGCAATGTATTTCTCCAGATCCTTCTCGAGCGCGCGCTTGGTCTCCGCCAGTGTCATTCCCCAGACGTCAATGCCCGGCAGCAGGTAGAAATAAATTTTGCCGTCCGGGCCCACCGTCACGTCGGACCGCGTCGCCAGCTGATCAATGACTTCGATTTGAAGTTCATCCCCCGGCCCGAGGCGGAAATGTTCCTGCGGGGCGGCGAGCAGGGCGGCGTCCAAGGGTTGCGCCGGCACGAGTCCGGCCACGGCGTTGGAGAAGGTGCCGGTGGCCCGTGGATCGAACCGCGGCGCCGAACTTTGCCGGGGAATTTGGCAGCCAACCAGCAGGATCAACCCGGCCAGCAGCAAGTGGAGAGCGAGAACCTTTTTCATGTGAAATGTCGGGGCCGATGCATCAGCAGTTTGCGTCAGGGATTGACCCAGGGGTGTTGAATCAACGGGTGGAGGAATCCGGTGTAGGTCACGACGGCGGACTGGATGAAGGCGATCGTGGCGTTGTCGAGAATTTCCTCGGCCCGCGCCCACGGGCGGCGCGAAACATAGACGATATCCTTCGGCTCCAGGCGGAAGTCGGGCGCTTCTCCGGCCAAAATGGCCTTGGCGTTCACGACGATGCATTCCGGTTTGTTCAGCGAACCGCGGACGACGAGCACGCGGCTTTGATAGGCTTTGTCCGCAAATCCGCCGCGGGCGGTGATGGCCGAGATGAGGCTGGCGTTGGGGCTGTAGGGCACCACCCCGGTGCCTTCGCCGAGGCCGCGTCCCACCGCGCCGACCACGAAGATCTGATTGGCGGCGGCCGAGGCGAAGAAGATGTAATCGTCCGGCTCGATGGCGATGTTCTGCGACAGGTCGCCGCGCTGAAACAGACTTTCAAAATCCACGGCGAGCCGTTCTCCGTGCCGGACCATGAAACTGTGGGACAGGTCCGCCAGTTCCACAGTGGTTTGATCGAACAAGCCCGTCTCCAGGCCGCCCGCCCGCGCGATGGCTTCAATCAGCGTCGTGGGGCGGTTGAGGGTAAACACTCCTTTTTGGCTGACGGCGCCCAGCAGGTAGAATTTCTTGCTGTTGTAGCTGGCGGGGGTGATGATCGTGCGCGGCGTGTTGTAAAACTTGCCAAGCTCCGCATCAAAAGCCGCGCGGAGTTCGTCAATCGTCAGGCCGGTGGCGAGGAGGTCTTCAGCTTGCAGAAAGGAAACCCGGCCGTCGGGGCCGATCGCAACGTCGCGCCGTGCGCTGTCCGGGCGATCAAACAACACGAAGTTCAGCGTGTCTCCCGGTCCCAGGGTCAACCGTTTCTGCCACTCGGCGCGCTGGCCGGGATCCGCCGCCGTCAGCGCGCCTCGGGCCTTGACGGCGGGCTTCGCCGGGTCGGCGGGGGGCGGCGAAAACCGGGGTTCGTCAGCGGCTGGCGTTGGCCGCGTGATCGCGAGCAGCAGGACCCCGCCCAGAATGACTAAACGCTTCTTCATGTGCATTGGCTCTTGGTACTGTGAATGACAATGTTCGTGCGCCCCCTCCGGTGGCGGGAAAAGCAGCTTGAAAAAACTAAGCGGCCGCGTTTCGCAAGCAAACCGGAATGACACCCTACGTTCCTCCGGGGCATTACCGAATGCCCCGCCCGGGGTGACCTGGCCTGGAAATCCGTACACCCATGGCGCTGCGGGAAGAGGTTTAGCGGACGAATTGATGTTCGCGCAACCAGAATCTGCAATCCTCCGCCCACGGGTGGAGCTTGACCCCGGGGCTGTAGGTCCGGACCCCGAGCCCGATTCCGTGCGGGCCGCGTTCATAAACATGCAGATCAAACGGCACACCGGCCCGCCGCAGCGCCTGCGCCAGCAGCAGGGTGTTCTCCACCGGCACGGTTTTGTCCTCCAGCGTGCTCCAGAGAAAACAGGGCGGGGTGTCCTTGTTGACGTGCAACTCGGCGGACAGTTCGCGCAGCAGGGCGGCGGGCGGATTCGTGCCCAATAAATTGTTGCGCGAACCTTTGTGTGTGAATTCGTTGCTCATCGAAACGACCGGATAACACAAGATGGCCAGATCGGGGCGCGAGCTTTGCCGTTCAATGGCGGAGGTTGCGTCCGGATGGCCGGCGTCCCAGTGCGTCATTGTCGTGGAGGCGAGATGCCCCCCGGCCGACGAGCCAATGATGCCGACGCGGTGCGGGTCCACCCGCCATTCCGCCGCGCGGGCCCGCACGGTGCGGAGGGCGCGTGCGGCATCGTGCCACATGGCGGGATGATGATAACCATTCGGGCCCAGCCGGTATTTCAGGACGAAGCTGGTGATCCCCAGGTCATTCAACCAGCGGGCGTAAATGCTCCCCTCATGGTCGGCCAGCCCCGCGTAGCCGCCACCGGGGCATACGACCATGGCCGCGCCGGTGGCGTGTTCCGGGGCCGGCAAATAAACGGTCAGCGTCGGAATGTCCTGGTCCGCCTGGCCGCGCGCATCCGGGGCGCCCCCGGGCCAGAGCGGAAAGCTTTGCGGATTTTGGGCATGGACCAGCAGCGGCAGCGTCACAGCCAAGGCCAGACATCGGGGTGGCAAATTCATCGCGCCCAGCGTACGCGTTCGCGGCACGTGGTTCAATGCGCATGTTTACCGTGTCCGCAGAATTGGAGATGCGCGGGGCTCAATCCATTGGCACAATAATCGCATGATCAAGCGGCTGTTTATCATCGTGACCGCCACCCTGGGGATCCTGATCACGGGGATCCGGCCCGCAACCGGGCAGCCGCCGGATCGTTACCTCGCGGAAGCCCGGCGCCTGCTCAAACGCACCCCGCTGATTGACGGACACAATGACACGCCGTGGGAATACCTCGACCGCGTGCACAACAATTTTGCGGCGCTGGATCTGGGCCGAAGCACGGCCGGCCTGCGTCCGCCCATGCACACGGACCTGCTCCGGCTGCGCGCCGGCCTGGTGGGGGCACAATTTTGGTCGGTTTACGTGCCCGCACAGCCCGGCGGGGCCGCGGCCGTCCAGGCGACCCTGGAACAAATTGACGTGGTTTACCGGATGTGTGCGCGTCATCCGGAGACGCTGGAACTGGCCCTCACGGCGGCGGACGTGGAACGCATTTTCCGTCGGGGCAAAATCGCCTCCCTCATCGGGATGGAAGGCGGGCATTCCATCAACAATTCCCTGGCGACGCTCCGCATGATGTATCGTCTGGGCGCACGCTACATGACCCTGACCCATACGGAGAACACCGATTGGGCCGATGCGGCGGGCGCCGTCCCCGTGCATCACGGCTTGACGGCTTTTGGCGAGGAGGTGGTCCGTGAAATGAACCGGCTGGGCATGCTGGTGGATTTATCGCACGTCAGCGATGCCACGATGCGCGCCGCGTTGCGGGTTGCGCGCGCTCCGGTGATCTTCTCCCATTCGTCCGCGCGCGCCCGGTGTCATCATTTGCGCAATGTGCCGGACGATGTGCTGCGGCTGACGGCGGCCAATGGCGGCGTGGTGATGGTGGCGTTTGTGCCCAATTTCCTCGCCGAGGCGGATCGTCTGGATGAAGAACTCGTGACCCGGGAACGCCAGCGCTTGCGGCAACGGCACGGTGACGACCCCCGCGCCATTCAAGCGGCCATTGCCGAATGGCGGAAAACCCATCCCGATCCGCAAGCGGCGACGTTGAGTGATGTGGCGGATCATCTTGAGCACATCCGGAAAATCGCCGGGGTGGATCATGTGGGGATCGGCGCGGACTTTGATGGGTTCAGCGGCGCGCCCAAGGGTTTGGAGGATGTGTCCAAGTATCCGGATTTGATCGCCGAACTGTTGCGGCGCGGTTGGTCGCGCCAGGAGGTGGGAAAGGTGGCCGGGCAGAATATCTTGCGCGTGTTGCGCGAAGCGGAACGCGTCGCCCGGGAACTCCAACGCTGACGCCCGCCGGCGGATCGTGCCGCCGCTACGGAGTCACCTCCCGCACGCGGAAGAACCGGGCCGCGGGCGCGGCCGCGCGCGCGATGCTCCGGATGGTGGGGTTCGTCCCGGCGGCAAAATTGTCCACCACCGTCGGCCACGAACTCAGGTCCGTGGAGGCCACGATTTCGTAGGATTTCCCCGGAGTCGTGGCGATGGTGAAGGTGAGTTGTTCTGCGCCGACCTGAAAATCCGTGATTGCCAGCGGGATGGAGATGGGCGCCCGGGCTTCAATCTGGCCTTGGACCTGGTAAGCAAAGTCACTGCCGGTGCCGCTCACCGCCACTGGAATTGTCAGCACCCATTCCGCGCCCTGAACAGCGAGCGTGGCGTTGGCGCTGACGGTGTTGGCCAGGGTGCCGGTCAACGGATTGCTGCCGCTGTCGCTCCCCACCAGACCTGAATAAGTGTAATCCACCGTGGCCGTGCTGGTGGACGAAGGCAAGTAGGTGATTCCCGAAGCGGGGAACGCGCCGGCCGTCAACGTCAACGGATCGCTGAGCAGATCCAGCTCCAAATTCCGAATGGCCGCCTTGCCGTCCACCACGAAGATGATGTAAACCTTGCCGCCATAATTGGCGGGGGCGGTGCCGCCGGCCCCGCCGGGCAGCGGCGTCCAATTGCCGTTGTTCAATGCCTGGATGGTGGAGCCGCCGCCAAAGGTAATGGTGTCCGCGTTGATGTCGGCCAGGAGGGTGCCGGCATATTTCGTGGTCAGCCCGCCGGGCCCCTGGGGTTGCATGGCCACGCCTTGAAAACTGCCACTGATCGTGAGGGCGGATTGGTTGCTGTTCACCACGAAGGCCACCTGCTCCGCACGGGCCAGGGGTATGAGCCAGCTCAGGGCCAGGGCGCCGACAGCCCAGCAGGAGGGACGAATCATTGGGTTGGTCATCATGTCCGTTATTAAACTGGCCGGCGGCGGCGCGCAACTCCTTTTCGTTCCGGACTGTACCCGATTCCGGGGGGGCCAAGGGCGCGGGGGAGGGAGGCAAACGGGCTGCGGGAGCGGCGGCAATGCGGCCGATTCCGTTTTTGACGCTGCGGCATGGTTATTCTACGGTGGACGCACGTGCAAACTCCGACAGCGGATTCACCCAATGCAACTGCCCAGCGCGCCCGGGCGATTCGCGCTGCCATGCCCCCCCACGGTCTGTTTGCGGGCATGCAATGGCGCATCGCGCCCGCGCCGTTTCGCCTGGGCCAATCCACAGCCCGGGAAATTGAGGCGCTCGGCCGTATTTTGCTGCAGTTTTACCGCGCCGTTAATTTGTTGTACCGCAAGAGCGTCGCGGGCAAGCTGCCCGCCTGGGTGGCCCACTGGCTCGACCTGGGCAAACCGCCCCAGCTGATCGCCTGGCAGCGTGCGGCGGTTTTCAAGCAGGACCTGCCCCGGGTGATCCGCCCGGACTTGTTAATCACCGCCGAAGGGTTGCGTTGCACGGAATTGGACTCGGTACCGGGTGGCATGGGGTTGACCGGCTGGTTGAACCAGACCTACGCCGCGCTGGATGCCGGTTCGCCTGCAGCGCCGGTGCTGGGCGGGGCCGAGGGGATGCTGCGCGGGTTTGCAAGTCTCTTCGGAGATGCGCCACACGTTCATGTGATTGTTTCGGACGAAGCCGCCACTTATCGTCCCGAAATGCAATGGTTGGCGGAACAGCTGGGGCCGCGGTTTGCCGTGCACGACGCCAGTTTTTCCACGTTCCGCACGGGAGACGCGGTCTATCGCTTTTTCGAGCTGTTTGATCTGCCCAATGTGCCTGCCGCCCAGCAAATCATGATGCAGGCGCAGCAGGGGGACATCCGCGTCACGCCGCCGTTCAAACCGATTTTCGAGGAAAAAATGCTCTTTGCGTTGCTCTGGAATCGTCATTTGCAGGGTTTCTGGCGGCTGGAGCTGGGCGATGGTTTTTTTGCGCGGTTGCGGAAATTGATGCCTTACACCTGGCTGGTGGATCCCAGTCCGATGCCGCCGCATGCGGCCATTCCCGAATTGAATCTCACCGACTGGCAGCAGTTGAAATCCCTGTCGCAAAAGGAGCGGGAACTGATTTTGAAGGTTTCCGGTTTTTCGGAGCGCGCCTGGGGCGCGCGCGGCGTTTTCCTGGGCAGTGATCTGTCGCATGAGGCCTGGGCCAGGGCGGTGGATGCGGCGTTGACGGAATTTTCACGCTCCCCACGCGTCCTGCAGCGGTTTCACAAGCCGGCGCTGGTGGAGACCTCCTGGTATGATTTCACACGCAATGCAGCGGTGCCGGTGAGGGGGCGGGCCCGGCTGTGCCCATATTATTTTGTGACCGGTGAAGGGGACTCGGCCCAGGCGCGTCTGGGTGGGGTTCTGGCGACGGTGGTTCCGGCGGACAAAAAAATTGTTCACGGCATGAGTGACGCCGTGCTGGCGCCCTGTTCGGCATGAATCTTCACGCGCTGCTCGAATACACGCTGCTGACCTTTGGTTCGCTGTTCGTGATTGTGGATCCGCTGGCCACGGTGCCGGCTTTCATCGCCATGACACCGCGGGACACCCCGGAACAACGCATCCGGATGGCGCGCCTGGCTTGCGTTGTGATGGCAACGATCCTGTTGGTCTTTGCCGTGGCCGGGAAAGTTATTTTTCACTTCCTCGGAATCACCATGCCGGCGTTCCAGATCGCCGCCAGCATCGTGTTGTTCATCGTGGCGCTGGACATGTTGCAGGCGCAACGCTCCCGGGTGGTCGAAACCACCGAGGAAACCCTGGCCGGCTCGGAAAAGGCCGACATCGCCATCACGCCGCTGGCGGTGCCCATGCTGGCCGGCCCGGGGGCCATTTCCACGGCCATTGTCATGCAATCCCGGGCGATCAACGTGGCCCAGCATGTGGCGTTGTACGCCTGCATTTTGCTGGTGGCGTGCCTCAGTTATCTGATTTTGCGCCTCTCGGCGCGCGGCGCCGCCTGGCTCAATCCCATCGCCATGAAAGTCACGACGCGGATCATGGGCCTGCTGCTGGCCACCGTGGCCATTCAGTTCATGATCAACGGGATCACCGCCGTGCGCAACGAATGGATTAAATCATGAACCAAGACCCCTCCACCCTGATGTCATCGACTATAACTCCCGCCGGTCGCGGCACGTATTCCGTCTGGTCCAGGGCCGGCGCCGCCGGATTGCTGGCGCTGACCTTCGGACTCAACAGCCTGGCCCAGCCGGGCGCCAGCTTCCGCCCAGAGAAATTGGCGGAGATGGATCAGGCCATTAACGCCGCCATTGCGGACCGGAAATGTCCGGGCGGGGTGCTGTGGCTGCAGCATGATGGCGCAACGTATCACCGGGCCTACGGCCAGCGAGCGGTCGTGCCGGCGGTTGAGCCGATGACCGAGGATACCCTCTTCGATGCCGCCAGCCTGACGAAGGTGGTGGCCTGCACCCCGGCGCTCATGTTGCTGGTGGAACGCGGCCAGTTGAGCCTGGAGGATCGCGTGGCGAAATATTTGCCCGACTTCACCGGCGGCGGCAAGGAGGAGGTGACCCTGCGCCAGTTGATGACCCACACTTCGGGGTTGCGTCCCGACATCAGTTTGAAGCCGGACTGGAACGGCACCGCCGCCGCCATCAAACTGGCCTGCGCCGAGAAACTGGCCAGCCGGCCGGGTGAGAAAATTGTGTACAGCGACACCGGGCCAATCTTGGTGGGCGAGATTGTGCATCGCGTGGCCGGCCAGCCGCTGGATCAGTTCTTGCAACGTGAAGTATATGGGCCGCTCGGCATGAAGGACACGGGCTTCAATCCGCCCCCGTCCAAATTGGCGCGGATTGCGCCCACGGAAGTGGAGAACGGGGTGCCGGTGCGCGGAGTGGTGCATGATCCACGCGCGCGCCGGATGGGCGGGGTGGCGGGTCATGCCGGCTTGTTTTTCACCGCCTCCGATCTGGCGCGCTATGCGCAAATGCTGCTCAATGGCGGCGAGCTCGATGGCGTGCGGATTTTCCGGCCGGAAACGGTCCAACTCATGACCAGCGTGCAGACGCCGCCCAATGTGAATGGCCGGCGCGGCATCGGCTGGGACATTGACACCGGTTTCAGCGGACCGCGCGGAGACATCTTCCCCCTCGGATCTTATGGCCACACCGGCTGGACGGGGACCTCCCTCTGGATTGACCCCTTTTCCAAGTCCTTCGTCATTTTTTTGTCGAACCGGAATCATCCCACCGAGCAGGGCAGTGTGTTGGCGTTGCGCCGCCAGCTGGGCACCCTGGCGGCCGCCGCCATCAAGGACTTCGATTTCACCCATGTGACCGGGGCGTTGCCGCCGCGGACCTCCTCGGATCACGCGCGCAGCGGCAGCAGCCCCGCCCCGCTCCGTCAAGCAGGGCGAAAGGGGCCGGTGTTGGACGGCATTGACGTTTTGGTGCAACGCAACTTTGCGCCGCTCCGGGGCAAGCGGATCGGATTGATCACCAACCACACCGGACACGACCGCGCCCGGCGTAGCACGATTGACCTGCTGTTCCACGCGCCTGACGTCAGGCTGGTCGCCCTGTTCAGTCCGGAACACGGCATCCGCGGCGTGGCCGACGAGCAGGTAGGCGACGGCACCGACGCCAAAACCGGCCTGCCGATATACAGCCTGTATGGACAGCGCCGCAAACCCGCTCCGGAACAACTGCAGGGCCTCGACGCGCTGGTGTTCGACATTCAGGACGTGGGCTGCCGGTTCTATACCTACACCTCCACCATGGGGCTGGGCATGGAGGCCGCCGCCGAGGCCGGCATCGAATACTTCGTGCTGGACCGGGTCAACCCGATTGACGGGGTGACGATTGACGGTCCGGTGCTCACTGAACCGACGAGTTTTGTCGGTTTCCATCCCACGCCATTGCGCTACGCCATGACCATGGGCGAACTGGCGCTCATGTACAATGAAGAACGCCGGACGCACGCCAAATTAACCGTCATCCCGCTTGAAAACTGGTCGCGCCACACGTATTTCGATGAAACGGATCTGCCTTGGACCAATCCCTCGCCCAACATGCGCAATTTGAAGCAGGCGATTCTTTATCCCGGCGTCGGTTTGTTGGAAAGCGCGCTGTCGGTGGGGCGGGGGACGGACACGCCGTTTGAAGTCGTGGGCGCGCCCTATATTGACGACGTGAAACTGGCGGCGGAGCTGAATCGCGCCGCGTTACCGGGGGTGGGCTTTGTGCCGATCCGGTTCACCCCCACCTACAGTGTTCACCAGGGCAAGGAATGTGGCGGCGTTTACATCATGTTGAACGATCGCAAAACGTGCAACGTGGTGGACGTGGGATTGCTCATCATGAAGACCGCGTATCGGCTCTATCCAAAGGATTTTCCCGTGGAGAAGCCGAAGAATCTCCTGCTGCATGCCGCCACCCTGAACGCCGTCAAGGAGGACAAATCCCTTGATGACATCCGCGCCAGTTGGAAGATGGATTTGGTGGACTTCCAGCAGCGCCGCGAGCGGTACCTGCTCTACAAATGAACGCCTTCTCCGCGCGAACCCCTGCGTTAACGGAACGGGCTCCGTTCTGATCCGCCGCATCGTCGTGAAGGGATGGCGTTCCCGAAGCGCCGAAGGTGCGAGCGCTCACTCGCGAACGCAGGGCCGGAACGCGCAGAACTTCCAGGACGCCACGATTGCAACCACGGCTCACGAACTGGCGAAGCTCTGGCGCGAGTCGGCGAGCGCCACAAAGTTCCGGTTGGCCCGCCGGGGGTGTCTTTGGGGCGGCAGTCGCCTGCCTGTGCGTGCCGCACGCAGACAGGCGGGTGGCCGACCTGCTATCGAGCCGGCCTGAGGCGAGCCAGATTCCTTACACCGTTTGTGCGGGACAGCCGGTTGGGATTCGACTTCTCCCCAAAGAATGTGCTGAAGGAGTCCATCCCGAAAATCGAGGGTGACACGCAAGTTCTCGATCCGAAATGATTTGTAACTTTGTGTGCCGACTGATTCGTCCGATGCAGTGAAGTCCTCATAGCCATGCGTCTTGAACAGTGCAAGCACCTCGCTTTCGCGACGAGCGATAATTCGACTGCCCCACAGCGTAGCCGCCGGATGGCTTGTGGTGAGTTGAGTGATGCGCATGGCCTCATCGGTCGCTGACTTTTGGAAGGTGATTTGCAGCCTCTCCTCAGCGTAGAACCACATCGCCGCCGATTCAGTGCCGGGGTCTAACGTTTCTGCTTCGTCAGGCGCACCGAGGCGACGCTCCACATCTCCGGTGGTAAACCCGAATTTGATTTCCCCAAGCCCATCTGTGATTTCGACGGAATGGTGCAGTTGCGCTTTCATGAGTTGTCGCGCCAGAGGTGGCTCTTGAATCATCTGCTGCAGGAATTGGGGTTTCCATACCACCAATCCCAAAATGGCATGAAGCCCTCCTCCCTCACCCGGGAGGTCATGCCCTTGCGGGAGAGCGCGAAGGGCGCGTGCCCGCGGGCCGGTCCGCCCGGGCCGGGTTCGCTCAGGCAAAGCTGGGCACCCCCAGATCGGTCATCAACACGAGGCCGGGCGGGGCCTTGAGCAGCCGCGGCGCCGCGTGGACGAGCGAAGCCACGGTGGCGCCGTCGCCGGCGACACCCGTGGTGACGATGTTTTTCAGACCCGGATCACCGACGATTTCCACGGCGTCGTGCGGGTTGGGCGCGTCGAGGTACATCTTGATGTCGAGGGTGATTTTGACCGCGCCCCGCATCCGCCCGACGGCGAGCTGGTGCAGGCCGCAACATTGGCCGCGCTGGACGGTGACGTGCGGAGTCTTGATGTCCGCCAGGGCGACCATGGCCTTGCCGGTCTCCTCCAGGGCGTCGAGTTTCCAGCCGAGTGCATGGGCAATCAGGGCCGCCGATTCCTTGAGTCCGGCGTGCCCGGCCTGACCGCGCTGGAAGCGGCGCTCAAATTCGGCAGGCGTCCAACCGCTGCCAATTTTGCGCTGCAAGGGCCCGCGCCGGGTGGAGGCATTCACGACGCGCTGGACATGGACGGCCTGAACCTCGCGGCAGACGCCGGTGAGGCAAACCGGCAGCACATCCATCACGAAGCCGGGATTGACGCCGGTGCCCAGCAGGCGGGCGCCCGCGGCCTTGGCGCGGGCATCGAGCCGGGCCGCAAGCCGGGGCTCGCGCAGGGCGGGATAGAGCAGCTCTTCGCACGAGGAAATTACGCTGATCCCCCGTTGCAGCATCGGTTCGATTTGAGGATACGCCAGTTTCACCCTGGAGACGGCGGTGTGAAAAATCACCTCGGGTTGCGCGGTTGCCAGCAGGGCCTCCAGCGACCGATGGACCCGGGCGCGACCGACACGGGGCTCGCCGGCCAGCCGGGCGAGCGGTTTGCCGACTTTGGCCGGGTCAATGTCAATGCCGCCCACGATCTCAATCCAGGGCTTGGTGGCGGCCAGTTTCAGTGTTTCAATGCCGATGGGGCCCAGCCCAAACTGGGCAATCTTAATTTTCTTCATGTGCGTTCAGCGCCGCCGGAAAACGCCGCCCGGAGGGATGCTGCGGACCGGCGTTCCCGGAAGGCAAAATGAGGGCGCGGTCACAAACGGGAGACCAGCAATTCCCGCTGGAAGACCAGTTCCTTGGGCAGTTGCGAGTACAGCTTGAAGAACAACTCGTCCTGCATCACCAGTTCCCGATGCCATTCCGCACGGTCAATATTTTGCACCGCGGCGAATTTCTCCGCGGTGATTTCCTGTTCCAGCCCGTGCATGTCCAGGTCCTGGTATTCGGGCACCCAGCCAATGGCGGTCTCGATCGCGCGGGCGCCGAGGCGGCAGCGTTGCACGACCCATTTGAGCACCCGCATGTTTTCCCCGTAGCCCGGCCAGAGGAATTTTCCCTCCGCGTTTTTTCGGAACCAATTGACGTGGAACATGCGGGGCAGGTGCTTGACGTGGCGCCGCATTTCGAGCCAGTGGGAAAAGTAATCGCCCATGTTGTAACCGCAGAACGGCAGCATGGCCATGGGATCGCGCCGGACCTGACCGATCGTGCCGGCGGCGGCGGCGGTCATTTCCGAGCCGACAGTGGCGCCCAGATAGACGCCATGCACCCAGTTGAACGCTTGAAAGATCAGCGGCATGGTGGTGGCCCGGCGGCCGCCAAAAATGATGGCACTGACCTGCACGCCTTCAGGATTTTCCCAATCCGGGTCAATGATGGGACAATTCCGGGCGGGAGCGGTGAACCGGCTGTTCGGGTGGCTCGACAACACGGGCTTGCCATCAGCGTCCCGGGAGGCCGGGGTCCAGTCGCGGCCTTTCCAGTCAATCAAATGCGCCGGAGGGGCCGGCGTCATCCCCTCCCACCAGACATCGCCCTCGTCCGTCAGCGCCACGTTGGTAAAAATCGTGTCGCGCTTGATGGAATCCATGGCCATGGGATTGCTGGTGTAGGACGTGCCGGGCGCGACTCCGAAGAAGCCGGCCTCCGGATTAATGGCGCGGAAATGGCCGTCGGGGCCGGGCTTGATCCAGGCAATGTCGTCGCCCACGCAGGTGACTTCCCACCCCTGCTGTTTGAGGTGCGGCGGCGGCACGAGCATGGCGAAATTGGTTTTGCCGCACGCGCTGGGAAACGCCGCGGTCACGTAGGTCTTGTTGCCGGAGGGATCCTTGACGCCGAGGATCAACATGTGTTCGGCCATCCAGCCCTCGTCCCGCGCCATGGCCGAGGCGATACGCAGCGCAAAGCATTTCTTGCCCAGCAAGGCGTTGCCACCGTAGCCGGAACCGAAACTCATGATGAGCCGTTCTTCGGGGAAGTGGCTGATGTACGTCTGCTCGGGATTGCAGGGCCAGGGCACGTCCTTCGCTCCGGGCGCCAACGGCACGCCCACCGAATGGAGGCATTTGACGAACTGTCCGACGCGCTCGATTTCCCGGTACACCGCGGTTCCCATGCGGGTCATGATCCGCATGTTGGCGACGACGTACGGGCTGTCCGAAAGTTCGATGCCGTATTGCGCGATGGGGGAGCCGATGGGCCCCATGCTGAAAGGAATGACATAAAGGGTCCGGCCCTTCATGCAGCCGTTGAAAAGGGCCTTCAACCGCGCCTTCATGGCGGCAGGGGCTTCCCAGTTGTTGGTGGGCCCGGCGTCCTTCGGGGACTGTGAACAGATGAAGGTGCGCTGTTCGACGCGGGCGACATCGCGCGGGTCGCTGCGCACCAGGATGGAGTTGGGGCGCAGGTTTTCGTTGAGCTGCACGCCGGCGCCGGAGGCAATGATCAGGCGGCGCATCTGCTGGTCTTCGGCTTCCGAACCGTCACACCAATGGATCTGGTCGGGCTGACACAGGGCCGCCATGTCGCGGACCCAGTGCCGGATGGTGGCATCCTGCGGGAGATTTTGATCTGCAGTTTTCATCAATTGTTGGTGGAAGACCCCGGAGGTCAAATCGTCGGTATTCCGGTGCCGTAAATAAATCGTTGCCGGGGCATCCACCGGCAACGCGGCGGCAGTGTGCCGCGAATTCCCGGTTGGGAACAAGCAAAAACACAGCGCCGGGCCGCCGCCGATCACCAGTGGGGACGACGCACTGGCGGAAGGGGTGGGATTCGAACCCACGGTAGAGTTGCCCCTACTTCTGATTTCGAGTCAGATGCCTTTAACCACTCAGCCACCCTTCCGTTTGCGGGTGAGCCGTCCGGGGCATCCGCCCGCTGCCTTGCGGGTGGATGGGCGCCGGCGCAAGACGCACTCCGCTCAGTGGCGCGGCATTATGCGGGAAACCCGGCCGTCCGCAAGTGGATTTGCTCGCAGGCTGCACCACCCCGGCATAGTGAAGAGCCGCGTTGGGACGGACCGGAGCCAGGCCGCATCCATGATGCATTCCGCCCGCATCGCTTCGCCGGGCGTTGCGGCGTGGGCCGGCTCCCGGGGCAGTTGTGACTCAGGCGTCGAGGATGCGATCCAGTGCGTGCGACAACTCCGGCAGACTGGCGCCCTGTTCGGTAATGAGCGGTCCGGTGTAGCCGACGGCATCGAGCGCTTTCATGATGCCGGGCCAGTTGTTGGCGCCTTCCAGCAGTGGCACGCCAAAACCCTTCCAGACGTCGCCCGCGCGCATGGCGCGGTCGCGACTGTATTCCTTGATGTGAACGCGGATGATGCGTTTGCCCAGGGTTTGGATCCACTTAATGGGATCCCCGTAACGGATGATGTTGCCCACGTCGAAGTGCCAGCCGACCTGCGGCGAGTGGATGGCGTCGAGATACTTGACCGCCTGGTCCACTTCGGTGATGAAGTTGTTCCAGACGTTTTCAATGGAGATGGTGACGCCGGAGTCCTGGGCCAGCGGCAGGGCTTTGCGGATTTCGGCGATGGATCGCTCCCAGCATTGCTCATAGGTGACGTCCTGGTTGACCACGCCCGGCACCAGCAGGATGGAAGTGGCTCCGTACGCCCTGGCATCACGTATGGTTTGTTCCAAGGCGGCCAATCCTGCGGCGCGGGTGTTGGCGTCCGGACTGGACAACGGTTCGCTCCAGTGCCTGGCTCCGCATACGCTGACGATGGACAATCCGGTGGCGTCCCGCGCCTGCAGCACTTCCGCCTGATCCAGGTGGCTGGCCATTTCCACGGCCTGGAAACCCGCGGCCTTCACCGCTTTCATCCGTTCCAGCACGCTGCCTTTCACATCAATGGTGTCCCACATGATTGCCTTGAGGTTGGCGCGTTTTCGGGCCGGGTGGTTCGCGGCGAAGGACCAGGCGGGAGTCAGCCCGGCCCAGGCGAGTGCTGCCCCCGTGGTTTTGAGGAAGCGGCGTCGGCTGGCGTTCAGCTTCATAATGGCAGAGTGGCTGGGGTTGCAGGGGTTAAATCAATTTGGTCTGACCGGGGACCGCCATGGGCGCAATCGCCAGGGGCATTTTCCAATCCAGGTGTTCCGGCACGAGCGATTCTTTGGAGTTCAAAGCCTCCTCCCAGGTGACCTCCTGTCCGGTGTATGCGGCCATGCGGCCCATGATGCCCATCAATGTGCTTTGCGCCATCCAGTCGGCGTCGAAGATGTGTTTGCCGCTGCGGATGCCGGCAAAGAACTCGTTGTGTTCGTTTTGGTACATGTCGGTTTTTGGACCGCGGAACCGCCAGTTTTCCTTGCCGTGAATCACCGGACCGGCGCCCCAGGTGATCTTGGCCGAACCCGTGGTACCCATGATGTAGTCCGAGTTTTCCGAGAAACAATTGCTGATCTGGCGCTGGCCGAGGAAGCCGCGCACCTCGTTCTCGAATTCGTAAACCACAAACATGTGGTCGTAGATATTGCCTTCGTGGTTGGGAATCTGCCGGCCGCCCACGGCCACGGCCTTCAAGGGGGGCACATCTTTCATGGCCCAGGCAATTTTATCCACGCTGTGACAGGCCTGTTCCACCAGGCCGTCGCCGGAGAGCCAGACGAAATTATACCAGTTCCGCACCTGCCACTCGACGTCGCCCATCTCCTTGGGCCGGGTACTGGCGGGCGGCATGGGTTTGACCGGGCTGGTGTAGTAATCCGCGTAGATGGAGCGGATTTCGCCAATCGCCCCCTCGTGAAGTTTCTGGAACAGTTCGCGGCGGGGATAATCGTAACGCCAGCAGAACCCGGCCAGCACCGAAAGGTTTTTCTGTCTGGCCAGCTTGGCGGTTTCCATCACTGACCGCACCCCCGTGGCGTCGGTGGCCATGGGTTTTTCGCAGAAGACGTGCTTGCCGGCAGCCACTGCGGCTTTGAAGTGCTGGGGGCGGAAACCGGGCGGGGAACAGAGCAGCACGACGTCCACCCCGCTATCAATGACTTTTTGGAAGGCGTCCAGGCCGGCGAAACAGGTGTCGGGGGTGACTTTGATGCGTTCGGTAAAACCGTGCTGGCCGGCTTCCGCGCGCAAAGTCTGCAGGGAAGGTTGTATCTTTTCCGCGAAGGCATCCCCCATGGCCACCAGATGCACGTGCGGGTCCGCCTGCAAAGCCTGTCCCGCCGCACCGGTGCCGCGTCCGCCACACCCCACCAGGCCGACCCGGAGCGGAGTATCATCGGCGGCGAACGCCTTCGAGGTGAGGATGGCCGGAGCGGCCAGTGCGCCGGCGATGAGCGCCGATTGACCGAGAAATTCACGACGGGTGGAGCCAGGAGAGGTTGAGTTGTTCATAGATGATGAGTGTGTTTTGTTTTATTGGGACTCTTTATGGCGTAATCCAGTTCAAATGGCGAGCGGTTCTTTTGCCGCGGCGACAGCCGGCAAGACGTCCTGATGACATTCCGTCCGGTTCCGGGTGCCCCGTCTGGCGTGTCAAGCCCCGCCGTCTCCCGGCGGCATGCTGAAAACCTGCCTGGTCATTCATAATGGTCGCTTTCCCTGTCCCGGTTTGATTAGACCGAACCGGGCCGCGCAACTCAACCCCGCATATTGGGGGACGGATTATCGCCGGCGTTGGTCTGGATTCCGGGTTCGATCACGCTCCACAAGCCTGCCCGCCCCTGCGGATCAGGAGCTGGCGGGAATGGGTGATCGCCTCTCTTGCCGAGTGCCGGCTTGTGAATGGGCGCGGGAACGGGTTTACTCCGCGGCGACATGACACCGGTTGCCTTCACCCCCTATCGCCAGCTCCTGAAACGAACCCGGGAGATTGCGCTGCTGACCAGTTCCGCCTCGATGCTCACCTGGGATTTGGAGACGTACGCGCCGGCCGAGGCCGTGAACTTTCGCGCGGAACAACTCGCGTATCTCGGCGGCGCGGCCCATCGCAAGTTCACCTCCGGAAAAGTCGGCGACCTGATCGCCCAATGCGAGCAGCACGGTTTTCCGGCGGACTCCGCCGAGGCGGCGAACGTGCGGGAATGGCGGCGCAGTTACGATCGAGCCACCAAAGTGCCGCCCCGCCTGGTCGAGAAAATGGAGCGGACGCGCACCCATGCCCGCGAGGCTTGGAAGCGCGCCCGCGAACAATCCAAGTTCCGGCTCTTCCAGCCGCATTTGCAAAAGGTGCTCGGGCTTTCGCGGCAGTTCGCGGAATGCTGGGGATTTCAGGAATCGGTGTACGACGCGCTGCTGGAAGGCTACGAGCCTGGGGCGAAAACCCGCGAACTGCGCGCGCTGTTTGCGGAATTGCGTCCGGCACTGGGCGCGGTGTTGGGGCCGGCGCGGGAGAAATCCGCCGCGCTGCCGGAGAATTTTTTGCGGGGACATTATCCCGTCGCGGCGCAACAGGCCTTCAACCGCCAGGTGGCGGCGGCGATCGGTTTCGACTTCGCGGCCGGTCGCATTGACACGACCACGCATCCGTTTTGCGAAACTCTCGGCCCGCGGGATTGCCGCCTTACGACCCGCTACGATGAATCGAATTTCGCGCAGTCGCTCTATGGCGTCCTGCACGAAGCCGGGCACGGGCTGTACGAGCAGGGGTTGCCCGGGGAACAGTTCGGCCGTCCGCTGGGCACGGCGGTGTCCCTGGGCATTCACGAGTCGCAGTCGCGTTTGTGGGAAAATCACGTCGGGCGCGATGCCGTCTTCTGGCAGCACTGGCATCCCGTGGCCTGTGAACATCTGCCGGACCTGCGACGGTTCACGCCCGAGCAGATTCACGCCGGAGTGAACCGGGTGGCGCCCTCGTTCATCCGGGTGGAAGCCGATCAGGTGACGTATGATTTGCACATCATGCTGCGCTTTGAATTGGAGGTGGCCCTGGTCGAGGGCCGGCTCAAAGTTGCCGATGTCCCCGCGCGCTGGAATGAGGAGTTTGAAAAGCTGACCGGGCTGAAGGTCACGCGGGACGCCGACGGTTGTTTGCAGGACATACATTGGTCCATCGGCCTGCTGGGCTATTTCCCGACCTACACCCTGGGCAATCTCAACGCGGCGCAACTCATGCACCGCGCCCGTCAGGAGCGGGAGAATCTCGCCGCGGAACTGGCGCGGGGCGAGTACGGCGGCCTGCTGGGCTGGCTGCGCGCCAGGGTGCATGCCCACGGATCACGCTATCGTCCCCAGGAGTTGATGACACAGGCGACCGGCGAGCCGACCCGAAGCCGGCATCATCTCGATTATCTGCGACAGAAATTCGTCAACTGACGCGGCTCTGTGTTGCGTCAGACCGGGCGAACGGGCAGGGGGCGGAGTTGCAGGGTTTTTCGCCGTTGTGGAAGTGCCTCCCGCACCCGAAGCCAGGACCGCTGGCGGTTGGGTGGAGACGCGCTCCACGTTGGGCGGTCAAAAACCACGGCGCGATATGTTTGCTTGCGGGAGGCTGGCCATCGGAGTAACAACAGTTGGGTTCACTCTGGCACGCAAACCATGACTACTGCAAATCGCTTCACCCGTCGTAAATTCCTGCAAACCACAACCACGCTGGCCGTCGCCGCGCCGGCCATTCTGCCGTCCTCGGTCTGGGGCGCGACAACCGGGCCCAACGACCGGATCACGCTCGGATTTATCGGAGTGGGCAAACAGAATCGCGGGTTGCTGAACGGGTTCATCCACAAGCCAGGCACGCAGGTGGTGGCGGTTTGCGACGTGGACACCACGCGGCGCGAGCACGCGAAACAAACCGTGGAGAAATACTACGCGCAGCAGTCAGGCAACGGCGCGTTCCATGGCTGCGAGGCCTACGCGGATTTTCGCGCCTTGCTGGCGCGCAAGGATATTGACGCGGTGGTGGTCGCCACGCCGGATCACTGGCACGCCCTGATCGTGGTGGCGGCCGCCAACGCCGGAAAGGACATCTACTGCGAGAAGCCCTTGTCGCTGACCATTCATGAGGCGCGCGCGATGGTGAACGCGGTGCGCAAGAACGGGCGCATTTGTCAGACCGGCAGCATGCAGCGCTCGTCGCGTGAATTTCTCAAGGCGTGCGAACTGGTCCGCAACGGGCGGCTCGGAAAAATTCAAACGGTGGTGGTGGGCGTGGGCGGACCGAGCAAGTGGTGCGATCTGCCCGAGGAAAAGATGGAGCCCGGACTGGACTGGAATCTGTGGCTGGGACCCGCGCCACTGCGGCCCTACAATTCCGTGCTCAGCCCGCGCGGCGTACATGATTTTTTCCCAAACTGGCGCAGCTATCGCGAGTATTCCGGCGGCGCGATGACCGACTGGGGCGCGCATCATTTTGACATTGCCCAGTGGGGACTCGGCATGGATGACAGCGGTCCGGTCGAAATCATTCCGCCGGAGGATCCCAACGCCACCACCGGCCTGCGCTACCGGTACGCCAACGGAGTCGAGATGATTCACGACTCCAGCAAAGGCGGCGTCACCTTCAATGGCACGGAGGGCAGCATCCATGTGGATCGGGGCCGGTTTGAAGCCCATCCCGAGTCGCTGGCGGAAGCGCCGCTGGGCGACAAGGCCATCCGGCTGTACGCGAGTTCGGATCATTTGCAGGACTGGTTGAATTGCACGCGCAGCCGCAAGCTGCCCATCTGCGACGTCGAGATCGGCTGTCGCTCGGTGACGGTGTGTCACCTGGGCAACCTGGCCTACTGGAATCATCGTCGGTTGCGCTGGAATCCGAAAACGGAACAATTCGTCGGCGACGCGGAGGCCAACACCTGGCTGGACCGGCCCAAGCGCGCGCCATGGACACTGTAAGCGCGCGCCGGGTTTGTTGGGGATTCCCGTCTGCTGCACTCACCAGCATGTTCATCGGTTCCGAGATGGAATTCGTCCTGAGCTCGCAGAGCGTCAATCCATCCGGAGCAGCCCTTTGATGTCAGACAAGGCCCGCCCGCGTCAGACGGGCAGTCAGCGTCAGCAGCCAAACGAGGCGTTGCCAGTTTCGGATGCGCGGACCACGGGTCACACGCCGAGGTCCTTCTTGACGGCCGCAAACGCGTTCAAGGCTCGTTCCAAATCCGCGCGCGAGTGGGCGGCGGAAATCTGCGTGCGGATGCGCGCCTTCCCCTGGGGCACGACCGGATAACTGAAGCCGATCACGTACACGCCCTGTTGCAGCATGGCATCCGCAAACTTCGCGGCGAGCGCGGCGTCGCCGAGCATCACGGGACAGATGGGATGCGTGCCCGGCAGAATGGTGAAGCCGAGCTTTTCCATGCCTTCGCGGAAGAACTGCGTGTTCGCTTCCAACTGGTCGCGCAAGGCGGTGGACTCACTCAACAACTCCAGCACTTTCAACGACGCGCCGGCAATGCTAGGCGCGAGCGTGTTGGAAAACAAATAGGGTCGCGAGCGCTGTCGCAGGTATTCCACGATTTCCTGGCGACCGCTGGTGTAGCCGCCGCTCGCGCCGCCAAGGGCCTTGCCCAGCGTGCCGGTGATGATGTCCACGCGACCCATCACGCCGCAATGCTCGTGCGTGCCGCGACCGGTTTTGCCGACGAAACCGACCGCGTGCGAGTCGTCCACCATCACGAGCGCATGATACTGGTCCGCCAGGTCGCAGATCGCCTTGAGATTCGCGAGGTAACCGTCCATGGAAAACACGCCGTCGGTGGCGATCAGCTTGAAGCGCGCCTGTTTCGCGTCGGCCTCGCGCAACTTCGCCTCGAGGTCGGCCATGTCGTTGTTTTTATAGCGATACCGCTGCGCTTTGCAGAGCCGGATGCCGTCAATGATGCTGGCGTGATTCAATTCATCCGAGATGATCGCGTCCGACTCGCCCAGCAGCGTCTCGAACAAACCGCCGTTGGCATCGAAGCACGAGGAGTAAAGAATGGTGTCGTCCGTGCCGAGAAACTCGCTGAGCTTTTGCTCCAGTTGCTTGTGAACACCCTGGGTGCCGCAGATGAACCGGACGCTGGCGCAGCCGTAACCCCACCGGTCGAGCGCCGCATGAGCCGCCGCCGCCACCGCGGGATGCTGCGCCAGCCCGAGATAATTGTTCGCGCACAGATTGAGCACCGGCTGGCCGTCGGCCACGCGGATGGTTGTGCCCTGCGGCGTCATGATCACGCGCTCGTGCTTGTACGTGCCGGCCGCCCGCACCGCGGCGAGTTGGGACTGCAGATGATCCTGGAATTGGGAGGTCATAAAATCATTTCGGCTGCGGCGACCGTGCGGCGGCGGGTTCGGCATACAACCCGAACTCGGAGAGGGCAGGACACGCGGCGGCGTGGGTGATGCGCAGGCGGACCTTGTCGGTGGTCACGGGGGCGACGCGCAGCAAGCGGCGATTGCCGATGCTCGTGCCGGTGGCGAACTCGATCCAGTTGCCGTCCTGCCAGCGGTCCAGCGCGAAGGCGTCCACGCGCTGCCCCAGCGGCAGGAACTCGCGGAGGTTGACCACGTTGAAGGTGACGGGCGCGGGCAGTTCGAGGGTCAGTTCCGCGGTGGTCACGCCGTCATCCGTCGCCCAGTAGGTGTCACGTCGCTCGTCGAGCACCTTGGCGGCCGCGAAAGTTTGCGCGTGGCCGCGCACGTTGCTGGCGTGGACGATAGTCCGCGGAGTGGCGGCGAGGTTGCGGGCAAACGTAGCGTCCAGCACCTTCCGAAATTCCCGAAGGGATTGCGCATCCGGATCGGGAATGCGGCCACGGCGATCCGGGGGAATGTTCAAATTGAGGTCCGCGCCGCGCCCGACTGACGCGTAATAGATGTCGAGCAGTTGCGCCGGGGTTTTCACCTTGCGGTCTTCGCGGGCGTGATAGAACCAGCCGGGGCGGATCGAGACGTCGCATTCGGCGGGAATCCAATCCGTGCCCGGACGCTCGCCGGAATTCAAGCCTTCGCTGCTGCCACCGGGGCGCCGCCCGGCGATATTCAGCGTCGCCCAGCAGGGATCGCCCGCAATGCCGCGCTCGTTGCCGACCCAGCGCACATCCGGCCCGGCATCGCTGAACATCACGGCCTGCGGCATCAACTCGCGGACGATTTTCCAGGTGTCCGGCCAGTCGTAATAGGTGCGGTTGTCAATGGTGCGCTTCTCACGGGTGCCGCCATAGAAACCGTCCCCGCCGTTGGCGCCGTCGAACCACACCATGAAGATGTCGCCGTAGTGCGTCAGCAATTCGCGGAGCTGGTTGCGATAATAGGTCACATATTCGGGCCGGCCGTATTGCGCGTGGTTGCGGTCCCAGGGGGAAAGATAGACGCCGAACTTGAGGCCTTGCCGGTGGCAGGCGGTGGCGAGTTCCTTCACGACGTCGCCGTGGCCGCCGCGCCAGGGACTGTTCTTGACCGAGTGCTCGGTGTACTGGCTCGGCCAGAGGCAGAATCCGTCGTGATGCTTTGCCGTCAGGATCAGGCCTTTCATGCCGGCGGACTTGGCGACGGTGACAATGGCGTCGGCATCGAAATCCGTGGGGTTGAACACCGCCTCACTCTCATCGCCGTAACCCCATTCCTTGTCCGTGAACGTGTTCACGGTGAAATGCAGGAAGCCGTAGAACTCCATTTCGTGCCAGCGCAATTGGCGCTCGGTCGGCACCGGTCCGAACGGCCGGGGCGGCGGCACGGAGGGAGTTGGGGCGGCAGCCTCCGTTGCGCCGAGGGCGGCGACGGCGCACCCCAGGATGGTCAGAAATGTTTTCATTGTTACCGCAGCCTTACACGCCGGGCATTTTCAATGCAAGCGGATGTCGCCGGTCCTTGGCGTCCCGCGGAAAAATCGGCCCAACGGTCACCACCACGGAGGACCCCTCGGCGACCGCGCGCGCCGCATCGGGCGAGCCTGAACGTTCGCCCGGGCCGGGATGCACCACGGACGCGGCTTTCAACTTCGGAGCGATGCCGTTGACGCGAGGGTAGCCGAACGTCACGGTGACTTCGGGAATCGCGCTGCGCGGAATTTTCGCGGTGGAATAAACTTCGACGAACGCCGCGTGCCGGGCCCAGAAGGTGAAGTCCGCGCCCTCAAACCGCAGGCTGCCGATTTCGTGCTCGTGGCCGGCGGGATCCTTCACGCGGCAGGTGAACCAGGTGTTGGTTTTGCCATCCGTGATCTCGGTTTGCGCCTTGGTGATCTGGTAGGTGTAAGTGCCCTTCGTCCACTGGAGCGGCCGGCGCACGCTGGCGAACTCGCCTTCGTAACCGGCGCTTTCCACCAGGCAGTTGGTGCCGGCGACGCGCACGTTTTCCAGCCCGACCGGTGTTTGTTTGTCGCTCGACCAGCGCGAGAAGATGGCGCCTTTGCCCGGATGCAGTCGCGTGTGATTGGTGGCGTTGGCCCAGCCGTTGATGTTGGATTGCAGGCCGCCGTAGAAATCCAGGCCGTTGATCTTCGCGATGCCGCAGGGCGAGACGTAAAGATTGACGGTGTCCGGCACGTCGCGATCAATCGTGACGTCCACTGCGAGCGATTGGAAATTGGTCGTGGGCTGCTCGAAGGTCCACCACACGTCGGCCAGATGCCAGGGCTGAGGCGGCAAGGCATTGGTCGTTTCGGCCGCCGCGAGCAGCCTGGCACTGCTCAACAAAAACATTCCCGTCACGACGGGCAGGGCGCGAACAAATGAATTCATGTTAGTCCTTCAGGGTTTCGTGTCCGCTCACGGGTTTGGGTTCGGTGGCGAGCAGGTCGAGGATGGTGATTACGTTGTCGCCGCGCCGCAACCAGTTGGCGGGACAATACAGCCGCGTCTGCGGGCCGATTTCCCAATAACGCCCCAGATTGTGGCCGTTCACCCAGACCACGCCCTTGCGATACTGGCTCAGGTCGAAATAGGTGTCCGCCGGTGTCGCGACCTGGAAATGGCCGCGAAAGAATGCGCCCGGCCGATCGGACTTGGCGGCAGCCGACGGCAGCCGGGTGACCCAATCATCCTGCAAGGGGAAGCAGAACATTTTCCAATTCATCAGCGTCATGCCGTTGAGCACCGCGCGGTCGGTGATGCCTTTCGGATCAATGATGAACTCGCCAAAGTTGATGTGCCCCAAGCCTTCCACCAGCACCTCCAGCACGGGCACCGGCTCGCTGGAGCGGGGCAGGTGAATCTCCGTCTGGTTCAACCGCCGATCCACCGTGCCAACGAATTTGCCGTCCAGAAACACCAGCGCGTAATCGTGCAGGTTGCGGAGAATCAGTTGTCCTCCCTTGTGGCCAATCAGCCGGGTGCGATAGAGCACCAGGCCCTGGTTCTGGCCGAGTTGCTCGAAAGTAACCGGCTGGGGCGCGGTGACCGGCTGGGGCAGCGCGTCCCAAAGCGTGCTCCAGCGCTCCAGTGAAATGGGCGGCAGCATCATCGCCGGGATGACGTCGGGGACCGGCGGCAAGGATTCGCCCGCCGGCAGGCGCGCGCCGATGAGTTCGCGCAGGGCATAAAACTTCGGCGTGGGCCGGCCCTGTTCATTGATCGGGGCGTCGTAATCATAACTGGTCACGTCCGGCTGAAAACTCGAGGCGACGCCGTTGGTGGAGACGCGCAGGCGATCCGCATTCGCGCCGGCGGTGAAGCCAAAGCTCGTGCCGCCATGCACGACGTAAAGACTGAACGATTTGTGATGGTCCATGAGGAAGGTGACTTCCTTGCTGATGCCGGCGGTGGAAACCGTCGCCCAGGATTCACCCCAGTGCGTGAGCCAGCCGGGATAGGTTTCACTGCTGAAGACGGGCACGCCGGGGTTGATGCGCCGCGCCAGTTCCCAGTGGGATTCCGCCGAACCGGAGTCCAGTCCCACCGCGCAGCCCGGCAACGAGCCCGCTTCGAGCATGTACGGGGTCGGGCCATCGCCGGTGGAGAACGGAATGTCAATGCCCTGTTTGCGCCAGAGCTTTCGCAACCATTCGAGATACTCGCGGTCGTTCCCGTAGCTGCCGTATTCATTTTCAATCTGGAGCAGAAGGATCGGGCCGCCGCGGGTGATTTGAAACGGGCGGATCACCCGGGCCAGTTGCTTGAGATACCGTTCCGCCGCGCGCAGATAACGCGGGTCGCGGCAGCGCACCTTGAGGTCCGGTTCGCGCAGCAGGTAGCTCGGGATGCCGCCAAAATCCCATTCGGCACAGCAATACGGGCCGGGCCGCACCAGCAGCCACAGGCCCTCCGCCTGCACCAGGCGGAAAAACTCCGCCAGATCGCGATTGCCGGTCTTGAAATCGAACTTCCCCTCGGTCGGCTCGTGGTAGTTCCAAAAAATATAAACCGCGATGGTGTTCAAGCCCATCGCCTTGGCCATGCGAATCCGCTGCTGCCAGTACTCGCGTGGGATGCGGTTCGGGTGCATCTCGCCCGCCCGCATCTGAAACGGTTTGCCATCCAGGAGAAAATCGTTGGTGCCGAGCGCGAACTGATGACGAGGCGCGGCCGGGGCGCTGGCGATGCCCAGCAGGATGAAGGCAAGCACGGTCGCCAGGCCGGGTCGGCAACGAGGGGATTGGTGGACATCGGCGTTCATGGGGAATGGGTTCAGGCTGTTGCGCGAAGGGTGGTTAACTCAACTGAATTTTGCGCGCGGCCGGGTCGGCGGCCGCGCGATAGAGTACCACCACATGGCCGACCTGTTGCACCAGCACGCTGCCGGTGCGTCCGGCCAGTTCCGCGGCGAGGGGCTTTCTTTTTTCTTTAAAGGCATGAAATTTCACCTTCACCAGTTCATGCGCGTCCAGGGCCTGGTTGACACTCGCGAGCACGGCGTCGCTTAATCCCGCCTGGCCGATGTGGGCCATCGGCTCCAAGCGCTGCCCCTGTGCCCGCAGATGGGCGATTTGTTTCGTGGTCAACGGGCTCATGCGATTCAGTGGACCGCCGTGGATGGCTCCGGCAGCAGGTTGGCGGCGCGCGCGGCGGTCTTTAGCACGGGCAGCGGAGGCAACTCAAGATCGGTGGGCGGCCGGCCGGTGGCGGGCCGGAAGAATGTTTCGCCGAACCGGGTGAAGCCCGGGACGAATCCGCCCTGACTCAGAAAGAACGCGTCGTCCTCGACACCCATGAACCGATCCAGCCGGTCGGCATTTCCGGTCGGATCATGGCTGAAACTGGCTTGTGTCACCTCGATCCATTGCCCCTCATCGGTCTGGAGCCATTGATTGCCGTAAAGCGCCTTGCGGCGCAACTGCCCGTTGTCGCCAACGAAATTTTCGCTGAAACTGTAAAGCCCGCGCAGCCAGCCGCCGTCTTTCGGGGCCTTCCAGCTCGAAATCAACATCCACTTTTTCTGATCCGGCCGGAAATAGTAACCCGAGAAGATCGTGTGCGTGGCATCCACCGGTCTGGCGGTGACGAGGAAGCGCTGTTTCTCGCCGGTCTTCCAGTGAAATTTGAGATGGCTGTGGCCGCCCGTGCCTTCGTTGCCGAAGTCCCCGGAATAAACTCCTTCGCCTTTGGCGACCAAGGTCACGCGGTCTTCATGCCCGACTTTGTCGCGGCTGACGGCTTCGTTGCCACTGTCCCAGACGCTGAAGATGATGCGCCGTTCCGTCGGGCTGTTCACCTGCATCCCGAAATAGCCGCGATGCCAGCCGCAGGCCATGTAATAAGTCCAGATCGGGTCTTCCACTCCGGTCATCTCGCAATAGAAGGCCTGCACATTCGTTCCTTTGCCGACGGGATAGACGAGATGCACGGAGGCGGCATTGCGGCGTTCCTTGAGATTGAAATGCGCGTCTGCGGTGGCCGGGCCATCGAGGATGAGCGTCTTCAAATCCCCGGCGCTCTGTCCGGCGGGATTCAACGATTCGAGGGTGAATCGCTGGTAGCCAGCGGTGGCAAGCTCGAAGCTGCCAAATTTCACTGTGACCGGATGGGTGTCGTCGCCGTGGGCGGTGGCCTCGTGCGCCTGGCCGGCAACGGTCAGCCGCAACTTGGAAGTCGCGCCCGCCGGCAAGCGCAGTTCGATGGCGGCCTCCAATTTGCCCGGGGTCTTGAACTCGCCGAACCACGAAACCTTCAAGTCCGGGTCCCGCCAGCGCGTGATGCCGGAACGTTCCGAGACGCGGGCGCCATCGGGATCGGGATCGAGGTACGCGGTGAAGGCGGGGATCTGCAATGCCGCGCTGGCGCGCAGGCCGCAGCACACGGCGAGGATGAACAGGAGGCATGGTTTCATTTGGCAGTGGCGGGTGGCGTTGGAGTCGCTGTGGTGGTTGGTGATTTATCGTCGAACAACGCCGTGCTGAAATAGCGTTCCGCGCGGTCGCAGAGCAGGGTGACGACGGTGGCTTGCGGCCCCAGCTCGCGCGCGGTCTGCAATGCGGCCACGAGGTTCGCGCCGGAACTGGTGCCGACCAGCAGGCCGAACTCGCGGTGCAACCGTCGCGCCATCGTGAGGGCATCGGCGCTGCGGACCTTGATTGATCCGTCGAGGGGTGCGTCGCGCAGCAGGGCGGGAACAAAGCCATCGGCCACACCTTCGATGAAATGGCAGCACGGACATTCGCCGGCGAGCAACGCCTGCTCCGCGGGCTCCATGGCGAGAATGCGGGCATTGGGCCAGCGCTTCTTGATGGCTTTGCCACACCCGGCCAGGGTGCCGCCCGTCCCAAATCCGGTGACGAACGCGTGAATCGGTCCGCCAATTTGCCGCAGGATCTCCGGGCCGGTGGTGTGTTCGTGATCTTCCGCGTTGAGCGGGTTTTCAAACTGGCGCGGCAGGAAGTAGCGCGGGTCTTCCGCGGCCATCTGCTGCGACAATTTGATGCCGGTCTGATACATGCCGCCGCTGTCGAAGAGAATGAGTTCCGCGCCGAGCCGGCGGATGAGGCGGCGGCGCTCCTCGCTGGCGCTGGCGGACATCAGGATGGCGACGCGATAACCCATCGCCGCGCCGACCATGGACAGGGCGATGCCGGTGTTGCCGCTGGTGCATTCGAGGATGATCGAATCCGGCTTGAGCAGGCCGCGCTGCTTGGCGTCCATCAACACCATCTTTGCCAGCCGGTCCTTGATGCTGCCGCTGGGATTGAGGAACTCACATTTGGCATGGAGGGTCACGCCTTCCGGTGCGAAGCACAATGGGATGAGCGGCGTGTTACCGATGAGGTTCAGCACCGGAGCAGGGAGCGCGGAAGGGGCGGCGGCAGGGTGCATGCGGTGGTTCCGGCTGGTTAACGCCAGTTCAAGACCACCTTCCCACATTCCCCCTTCGACATGGCGGCAAAACCCTGCTCGAATTCCGTGTAGGGCAGGCGATGGGTGATCACCGGGGTCAGATTCAGCCCGCTCTCCAGCATCACGGTCATCTTGTACCAGGTTTCATACATTTCGCGACCGTAGATGCCCTTGATGGTGATCATGTTGAAGACCACCTGGTTCCAGTCAATGGCAATGGGTTCCGAAGGGATGCCCAGCATGGCGATTTTTCCTCCGTGACACATGTTGTCAATCATGTCGCGGAAGGCGGCCGGGTTGCCGGACATTTCGAGCCCGACGTCGAACCCCTCCTTCATGCCGAGTTCCTTTTGCACATCGCGAAGGTTTTGGTGCTTCACGTTCACCGCGCGCGTGACGCCAAGCTTTTTGGCCAGATCAAGGCGGTAATCGTTCACGTCCGTGATGACCACGTGGCGGGCACCCGCGTGTTTGACGATGGCCACCGCCATGATGCCGATGGGGCCGGCGCCGGTGATCAACACGTCTTCGCCCAGCACGGGAAACGACAGCGCGGTGTGAACGGCGTTGCCGAACGGATCGAAGATCGAAGCCACATCGAGGTCCACGCCCGGCGAGTGATGCCAGACGTTGGTCATCGGCAGCGAAAGGTACTCGGCGAAGGCTCCGGGCCGGTTGACGCCGACGCCCTGGGTGGCCTTGCATAAATGCCGGCGGCCCGCCATGCAGTTGCGGCAGCGCCCGCAAACCACGTGGCCCTCGCCGCTCACCACGTCGCCGATCCGAAAGTCGTTCACGTTGGCGCCGACTTCGACGATTTCACCGACGAATTCATGACCCACCACCATGGGCACCGGGATGGTTTTTTGCGCCCAGGCATCCCACTTGTAGATGTGGAGATCTGTTCCGCAGATGCCGGTCCGGTTGATGCGGATCAACACGTCGTTGATGCCGATGGTTGGCTCAGGCACCTCCTCGAGCCAGAGGCCGGGTTGACGCAGCTTTTTGACTAACGCTTTCATAATCAGCGGCGTCAGCGTAAGCGAACCCGGCAGGATGCTCCATCACACATTCGGGGGATTGCCGTTTGCGAAGGCCGGCCGGTTCGGGCTGGTCTGGCGGCGATCGGCGTTGGGCCGTGCGATTTCCAGTGATCGCCGGCGTCCGGATGCGAAGGCTCGCTCGTGGAACGGTCAGCAAAGGGGAAACACCTCTCAGCGGTGCGGCCCGGCGGCTTTGGCGGCTTCCAAGGCCTGTTGCGCGGCCGGGTTTCCCCTGGCCGCCGCATCATTCAACCGGTAGTTGAATCCGCCCACGGCATTTTGCACCGCCATCAACTGTTCCGTGGTAAGGTTTTGGTGGAGCAAACTCCGGTAGTTGGTGCTGGCGGCGAGGAAGTCATTCGCCTGATCCGCCTTGCGCGCCGTTTCCCACAGTCGTTGCAGTTCCGGAGTGGCGCTTTGGAAGGCGGCCTGATCGCTGGCGCTTAAGGCGTAGGGGTCCCGGTTGCATCCGCTGAGCGCCAGGCTGAAGACGCCCATCAGCAATCCAATGCAGAGTGTGGACTTGAACATGGTGATCCTTAGTGTCCGTCCGGAGTCACCGGATTGCACCACAGACTGTTCTTGGTGGGGGAGGCGGAAATCTTCAGCCACTGATCGTATTTCACGAATTCCACGCTGCCGCTCACGACCATGACCACGCCGCCGCTTTTACCGTGCCGCCGGCCCAAGCCGCCATCGGCAGTCGGCGAGGGATAACTGCTGCCATCATTGTAGGCAGTGCCGCCGCTGGGGTTGAATTCATTTGGTTCCCAGGAAACATAGGCATCCTGACGGAAGCTGGTGATTTTGTACCCTTCGCTTTTATTGGCGCCGAAGCCACAGACGGCGCCATTCATGATATAAGTGGACATTTTGTTGTTCCGTACCCGATATCCCGGGGTGTTGGTGGCCAGATCGGTGGGGCACCGATAAATGGCGTGATTTTTCAAGGTCGGCCACAACAGACCGGTCTCGTAAGCGCGCTCAGGAAACATATTGTAGGGGGCGGCGGTCATGTTTGGTGGCGCGCCTCCCACCGGGGTGTACAACCAGCCCGGCAAGGGGGTCCGGCCGTCGGGAAGAGTCCAAGGCGGATTCCAATTGGGGTGGGGGAGGGCGTCACGATTTTCATTGGCGTAGAGGTGTTCCGCCAGAATGATCTGTTTGCAGTTGCCCACGCATTTGGTGCGCAGCGCCTTGTCCTTGGCGCTGGCCAGCGCCGGAAGCAACATGGCCGCTAGAATCGCGATGATGGCGATGACTACCAGCAATTCAATCAAGGTGAATCCGTGGGGACGGTCTTGGTAGGACCGTTTCGGTTGATTGGGCGCAATCATTATTCGACTGGGTACAGGTTAATTATGAACGACCGGGTTATCTTCGCAAGAATCCGTTTGAAATAAATCCCACATTTGGGGGAGAATCCAGCCGGAAAGCCATTTTTCGGTCCGAGCATGCCTGCGCCGCCCGCGTACAGCTGGCAGCCCTGTACAGGGCGGAGTTAGCGCTCCTCATCGCACCCGGCTGGCGGGTGTGAGACCCGACAGCGCTGCTGTTCATGCCTGAGGGCATGGAAAAAGTCTTGTCGCCCCCGATTTTGCGCCTATGATTTTTCCGGACACCACGAACCATGAAGACGAAAGCAACATTCACGACGCAAACTGGAGACGTGAAATTGGGTCATGCTTCAATCCGATGGAAAGGCTTCACGCTCATCGAGTTGCTGGTGGTGATTGCCATTATTGCCATTCTCGCCGCCATGATTCTGCCCGCGTTGGCCCGGGCCAAGGCCAAAAGCCTGCAAATTTCCTGCTTGAACAACCTGCGGCAAATCAGCCTGTTCATGCAGTTTTATACGGATGAAAACAACGATGTCTTTCCGGCACACCGTAATCAGGGTTTGAACACGGCGGACGCGCGGGCTTCCATCAATAATTGGTGGGGAACGACCATCGTCCGGTATGGCGGCGGTCGCAGCAATCTGTTTCATGATCCCGCTTTCAAGGGGGTCCGGCAGGACAATGGTGTGACTTGGAAATGGAATTTTGACTGCCACCTGGTCGGTTACGGATACAATGGATATTTTCTCGGAAGCCACCCGTACGGAGCGAGCTCGATCACGGTGGGGGGCATCCGGTTTGACACGCAACCGACGTTCAAGCGGAGCGCCATTCACAAGCCGTCCGAAAACTTGTTGATCGCGGACAAGCAGCCTTACGGTTACCCGCCGTTATGGAGCAGCAGCCTGTGGTGGGTTTCGGCCTGCATGGATCCAGCGGTGGTGGCCAGCAGCTCGTTTCCCACCTACGAAGGGGTGGAGCCCAAACGCCATCTGGGCGGGGCCGCAATGGTGTTCAACGACGGTCATGCGGAAGTGCGGAAAAGCCAGCAGATCAATCCGCCCGCCAATCCCGCCGATCGTTCGGCCCGGGCGCTGATCAACTCCCGCTATTGGGATCCCTTGCAACGGGCCGGCAGCCAATAGCGCCCGCGCAGCACCGGTCCCGCGCGGGGCCGGCCATTCCTCGATGTAGCATCCCCGGCGTTCGGTCCCGGAGTCCGGGAGAGCCGGGACGGGTTGCCGGTCCGGCGTGCGGGCAGATTCAAGCTGATAATACTTGAGAAATTTGCTTTTGTTCCGCCGTTGTCTGCGTCAAGCTGCTCCGCACGCGAATGATCTAAACCGACACAATCGAATCACCATGCTTACCATTACCGCTGATAAAATTCTTCCCTGCACCATCACCGGCTCCTGGCCGCGCCCGCATTGGTTCGACATGAGCATGTGGGGCCGCCCGCTCGACACCTGCATGATGGACGTGCGTTATCGCGAGCGTTTCCAGGACGCGCTGGCGACGGTGTTGAGCGATCAGGCGCGCGCCGGCATTGATATTTTGACCCACGGTGATCTGCATTGCGACGACGACATGGCCGGGCGTTCGTGGCATCATTATCCCATCCAACGCTGGTCCGGTTTCAGCGGCGATTATTTGCAATCGGAGGAGACCCGGTCACCCTGGTTGCGCTATCCCGCCGGAACATTGCTCAACGAAATCTACACGGGCTGGCGCTGGCCGCGCGTGGTGGATAAAATTGAGCATCGGCCGCTCGACTACGCGAAAATCTGGCGCATGGCGCAGGCGAAAGCCAGCAAGCCGGTGCGGTTTGGTACTTGTTGCTCGCAGGTCATGGGGTTGTTTCTGGATATTCACACCAAGAAGTACAAGGACAACCGGGAAGTCATCTGGGATATGGCGGTGGCCATGAACAAGGAGCTGCTGGCGCTGCGTGACGCGGGTTGCAAGTGCATTCAGATCGAAGAACCCACATTGCACTTCTGGGCCAACACCTACGGCAAGGATCACGACAACGTCAAATTCATGATCGAGGCGTTCAATCGCGAGGTGCAAGGACTTGATGACGTGGAACTTTGGATCCACACCTGCTGGGGCAACCCGAACATGCAGCGGGTGATTGAAAACGACAGCTACCGTGAATCGTTCCAATTGTACCTCGAAGCCCTGCGGGGCGATGTATGGACGGTGGAAATGCGCGATCGCAACCTGCGCGAGATCGAATTGTTCGCGCCCCTCAAGGGCCAGCTCAAAAAGAAGATCGCCGTCGGCGTGGTCAGCCATCGCACGTTGCAGGTGGAACTGGCGGATCAGGTGGCCAATTCGGTGCGCACCGCGCTCAAACACATAGCTCCGGAGCAACTCATCGTTTCGAGCGACTGCGGCTTTGGCCGGCAGGGGTGCAATCGGGACATCGCCTTCTTCAAGACCGTGGCGATTGCGCAAGGCACGAACCTTGTCCGCCAGGAACTGGGGTTGCCGACCACCTACATTCCGGCGGCGGACCCGCAGTTGCAAACGGACATCGTTCCCAAAACCGCCGATCGTTAACGCTCCGTCCGTTCCCGGCTGGATCGTAAAGTTCCGGAGGCGACACCGCCGGCCGGGCGATGCAGTGTGGCGCAGATGACTCCCGGGCGGAAGGCGCGGGACGGCCGGAAAGACGGCGCAGCTTGATTTTGCGGGCGGAGCTTGGAGATGCGCCGGAGCTTCGCGTTGGCGGCGGGGGCCGGCCCACCTATTTGACTTGTATTGCAGAAATCAAAAGGAATAGGGTGACGCCCAATTGTAAATTGAGCAAATGACATTATGAAATCCTGCCTGCTTCTCCTCTTCTGCGTGCTGGCCATCACTGCCGGGTGGTCGGCCGATTTGCGCATTGGCATCATTGGTTCGGACACTTCGCACGTGCCCGCGTTTACCAAGTTGATCAATGATCCGACGGATCCCAATCACGTGCCCGGCGGCCGGGTGACGGTGCTGTTCAAAAGCGGCAGCCGGGATATTGAATCGAGCTGGAGTCGCGTGGACCAATACGCCACGGAGGTTCAGGAAAAATTTGGCGTGCGGCTGGTGGATTCCGTGGCGGCGCTTTGCAAAGAGGTGGACGTCGTGCTTTTGGAAAGCGTGGACGGGCGACCACATCTGGAACAAGCCCGGCCGGTGATCCAGGCGGGCAAGCCGTTGTTTGTGGATAAACCGGTGGCGGGGACATTGCGTGACGCAATTGAACTCTACCGACTGGCCCAGGCGAATCGCGTGCCGGTTTTTACGTCTTCCGCCTATCGCTACTACCGCAGTCTGACGGACTTGCGGCAACAGACCCAGGCGCAAAAAATCAAAGGCGCCATTTCTTATGGCCCATGCGAATTGGAGCCGCATCATCCCGATTTCTTCTGGTATGGCATTCATCCGACTGAGGCGCTGTTCACCATCATGGGTGCGGGTTGTCAATCCGTGGTGCGCGTGAACACGGCGGATACTGATGTCGCCACGGGCATTTGGGCGGACGGCCGCACGGGAGTGTTGTACGGCGTGCGCAACAGTTGGGCGCACAAGGTGATCGTTTTTGGCGAGAAGGGGGTGTTGGAACAGAAGGAGGGGGGTGACTCCTACGCGCCGTTGGTGGTGGAAATCATGAAGTTTTTCCAAACCGGAATCGCTCCCGTATCCCCCGAGGAAAGTTTGGAAATTTATGCGTTCATGGAAGCGGCGGATGAAAGCAAGCGGCAAGGCGGCCAGCCGGTGAAAATCAGTGACGTGATGGAGAAAAACGGCGGGGCCGGCATGTTGTCAACCTCGCGTTAAGCCGCACCGGGATTTTTGACTTCATCCCGCCGTCCGTCGCCTTTGGGGCCGTTGCCGACGCGGATGGAGTTGTGGTCAATCCTCCGCAACTCAATCCCAGCGCACAGGAGAAACTTGCTAACCGCATCAGGTTGAACTTCACTCAGATTCCGCCAAAATATGAACGCTCACAAAATCCTGGTCCCGCTGTTGCTCGGTTTGGCGACGGCGCCCGTCCCCTCTGCCGCCGGAAAGGTATTGTTGCGCCCGGATTCCCAGACTGACCTGACGAAATTTGTCACCACCGATGCCGTGCTGGAACGGGCGGGGTCAGCACCAGCCAGCGCGCTGCGACTCATTACCGGGATTCGGCAACGTTGGCCGGGCGTGACGTTGCCCGCGCCGGATGGGCATTGGGACTTGTCGCCCTTCGCCAATGTGATCGTTGCGGTGCGCAACACCGGCACCAATCGTGCCACGCTGAATTGTCGCGTGGATAATCCCGGAGCCGATGGCAGACTTAATTGCGTCAACGGCGCCATCACGCTGAACCCTGGTGAAAACGGCTCGCTGCGGGTGCTATTGCGGCGGGCGAGCGGCGACACCCTGGACGGCAAGCTGTTTGGTTTGCGCGGTTATCCGGTGGTCCTTGGTGGGCCGGAAACCATCAAACCAAACCATATTACGCAGATTCTGCTGTTTGTTTCCGAACCCCAGGCTCCACATCAATTCGATATCCTGTCGGTCAGCGCCACGGGCGATTACACGCCGCCCACGGCCTGGGTCACGGATGCCGATCCCTTCTTCCCGTTCATTGACCTCTTTGGTCAATACAAACATAAGGACTGGCCGGGCAAGGTTCATTCGCTGGCAGAACTGCAGCAGCGGCGCGAAACCGAGGCGCGCGAACTCGCCGCACAACGAGGGCCGGGAAATTGGGACCAATATGGCGGCTGGGCCGATGGTCCGAAACTCGAAGCCACGGGATTTTTTCGCACGGCCAAACACAACGGCAAATGGTGGTTGGTGGACCCGGAAGGGCATCTGTTTTTTTCGCACGGAATTGATTGCGTGCTGGCGATTGACGTTACGCCCATCGCGGAACGCGCGTCGTGGTTTGAGGATTTTCCCGGCGATCAGGAGCCATTCCGGCGGTTCCGCACCAAAGCCTACGCTTTGAAAGGTCATTATGCGGACCGTTCTCCGGAATGTTTTCCCTTCGCGTCCGTCAACTTGCAGCGCAAGTACGGACCGGATTGGAGGGCGGTTTACACCGAGGTCATCCATCAACGCCTGCGCAGTTGGGGGCTTAACACCATCGCCAACTGGTCAGCGGGTGACGTGTTCCTGAAGCGGCGCACGCCGTACACCGATAATGTAGGCTCGCACGGCGCCCGGATGATTGAAGGCAGCGAGGGTTATTGGGGAAAATTCCCGGACGTGTTCGATGCCAGTTTTGCCAACAGCCTGCGTCGCGCCATGGCGGGCAAACGCAAGACGAGCGCGAATGACCCCTGGTGCCTTGGCTACTTTTCCGATAACGAAATGTCCTGGGGCGATGAAACGTCGCTGGCGCTGGCGGCATTGAAATCTCCCGCGGACCAGCCTGCGAAGCTGGCTTTGCTGGCCGATCTGAAGGCGAAGTATGCGGAGATCGAGAAGCTGAATCAGGTGTGGGGAACGACTCATGACTCGTGGGACGCGTTGCTCGCGACCCGGGAGACTCCGGATGCCTACAAAGCGCGCGCGGATTTAACCGCGTTTTACTCGCATACGGCGGAAACTTATTTTCGCGTCGTGCGCGAGGCGATCAAGGCAGTCGCTCCGCAGCAACTCTATCTTGGTTGCCGGTTCGCCTGGGTGAATCGGTTGGCTGACTTGGCCGCCGGCAAGTATTGCGACGTGATCAGTTACAATCTGTACGAACGCAGTGTGGCCGATTTCAAAAATCCAAGTCACGACAAACCGCTCATCATCGGGGAATTCCACTTTGGCGCGCTGGATCGGGGCCTCTTCCATACCGGACTGGTGCCCGTGGAGAATCAGGCGGCGCGGGCGACCAGCTATAAGGAATACGTTCTTGGAGCGTTGCGACATCCGCAATTTGTCGGCACGCACTGGTTCCAATACATGGATGAACCGACGACGGGGCGGGTGTATGACGAGGAGAATTACCAGATCGGCTTTGTGGATATTGCCGACACGCCCTACGCGGAGACGATTGCCGCCAGCCGGGAGGTGGGACGGCAACTCTATGATCAACCGTAAGCGGCGTACGGGGGCAATTTGCCGGGGCCTGTCCCCGGCAATGAAAAGGGCGGTCGAAGCCAGCTTCGACCGCCCGGGATTCAGAATGCCGCGTGATCAGAACCCGACCCGGTAGAACAAGGACGTGCCCGCGGGTGTTGCCGGGGCCGGAGGCAGAAACGGGTAGGGCGAGGTGGCGCCGCTCACCGTTGTCCACACCGCCGTGGGGCCGAGAGTGGGGGAACTCTGCAGCGAACCCGTCGGCCAACTCAGGCTGGTGCCGGCGCCGGCCGTGTCGAAGTTAAACCGCACCTGCAGCGCGTTGGTGTCCACCAGGGCAGCGCTGCTGAAGGCTTGACCGATTTCCTCCGGCTCAAGAATGCGGTTGTAAATGCGGAAGTCATCCATTTGACCGTTCAGCTTTTTCCAATAGCCGTCGTGCGACTTGCCGAGTTCGATGGGTTGTCCGCTGGGCCATGTCCATCCTTGAGCCACCGTGGTGGAACCGGCGAGCACTCCGTCAATGTAGATGGAGATCGTGTCATTGACCACCTGACTGAAGGTGACGGCGATGTGATGCCAGTTGTTATCCGGGACGTAACCCGCCGAAAACTGGTTGCGGGCCCCCACCTGTCCCTGCCAGAAAATGTCGCCCTCGTCGCGCAACGCGATGACGGCGCCGGTTGCGGTGCGGAAGTCGAACAGCATCGCAGCCTCATTGCCCGGTCCGGGCAGGGGGGCGTTGGCGCGCAGCCAGAACATGACGGTGCCACGAACGACCTCGAAGTCGGCACTGGCCGGGATGACGATTTGGCCCGAACCATTGAAGTTCGCCACTCCCGTGCGGGTGACCAACTGGGCATCGTCCGTGACCGACGCCTCCCAGGTGCTGCCGCGATTCACTCCGGGGTGCAGGAGGCCGACCGGTTTGGAATCCGTGACAAAGCCGCCGGGCACGACCGAGAGGACGATGTTGCCCGTGCCGAGCAGGCCGTGGGCTGCGTGCAGGCCGATGCGGCTGGCCGACAAGGCGTAGTCGTAAATTGCCACGTCGGCAATCGTGCCGGCGAAATAGCTGGTTTGATCCCGCAGATCGCCACCGATCCCCACGCGCAACGGAATCAAGGGCGCGATCGTGCTCGAGGTCGCTGAGGCCGCCAGCGCTCCATCAATATACAGGGCGCCTTCCGTGCCGTTGCGTCGTACTGCGGCGATGTGGTGCCACTGGCCGTCATTGATGACGTTGGGGGAAGTCAGGTTGAACTGATAACCGCCGCCATAGACCACGAAATTGACCTGCCCACCGCTGTTGACGCTGAGCATGTATTCGCCGTTAAAGCCGTTTTCGTCCCGCTGTTGCAGGATTTGGCCCGTGGTCGTCGCGGTGGTGTTGACCCAGGCCTCGAGGGTGAAGTCCGTGGTGCCGAGGAGGGCCGCCTGCAGGCCGCAATCAATGACCCCACTGAAACCATCAAACTCATACGCGGTCTTGCTGGCGCTGAATCCCTGGTAAGCAGGCGGACGCGGTCCGGGCACCCCCAGATTGATAAACCCGAGATTCGTGCCGTAATGGTTGTTGCCTGAGTAATCGAAAACGTCGGTGCCGGTGGTTTCATTCAACGGCCAGTAGCTGACCGGGCCATCCTGGGCCACATCGGTCGTATAAAGATCGGGAGAGGCCACGACGGTCAAATGGTTGGTTTGGCTCTTCACGCTGCCGAAGGCGTTCAGCACGGTCACTGAATAATCACCGCTGTCGCCCACGCTCAAATTGTTCAACGTCAGGACGGGACTGTTGCCCCCGACCGGGATGCTGCCGTTGCGGACCCACTGATACTGGAACGGCTCGCCGCCCTGGGCGGCCACGGACCAGGCGGCGAAGTTGGCTCCGGCATAAACGGTGCCGCTGACCCCGTCCAAATCCCTGGTGAGAGTGGGAATTGCCACCACCGTGACGTTCGCTTGAGCGCTAGTGGCCGAACCGTAAGCATTGACGACCACCAGATCATAGGGGCCCGCGTCCTCGAGCGTCACATTGCTCTTGCTGTAAGTCGCACTGTTGGCGCCCGGGAGATTGGTGCCGTAATGGCGCCATTGATAACTTAATCCGCTGGGCAGCCCGAAGCTTACTGCAGACAGATTCAGCGTCGCCCCGAAATTCACCGCGGTGTCGGCAGGATCACGGCTGATGACCGGCTGATCCGTGATGATGAAACCGCCAATCGCGCAACTCTGCGCCGAGCTGATGTTGCGCGAAACCGCGCCGAAGGTCAGCGAATCACTGGTCGAGGCCGGCAAGGTCATCAGACCGACCGGACCGTTGAAGTTGGCGTTGCCGGCGGTGTAAATTGTCTCGAACGCGTTGGTGGTCGTGGTCACGCCATCGGTGACCACCACCCGCGAGTTGGGGGTGCATTTGGTGACCCCAATCAACTGGATCACGTAGCCGTTGGGAAACGTCCCGCTCAACCCCGACAAGGTATTCGTCCAGCCCGTGTTGTCTTCGAAGCTCCAGGTCACTTCATCATTGCCTGGCGCCACGGAGGAAACATAGCCCGGGGTCCATTCGTTGGCCGGATCCACGAGGTTGCCAATGTCGCTTCCCCACATGTTTACGGTGGTCAGGTGCGCACTGATGGATCCGAGCGGGATCACCGTATCCACCGGGGAGGAGCAGGGCAGGGGATCGGTGTTGACCCAATTGGCGACCTCCACGCCAAACGCGCGGGCGGTCACGGGAAACCCGGTGGTTTGATAGCCCTGACCGAATCCGATGGTTTGCGGGGTGGTGCCGGAATCGTAATACCATGATTGGAAGTTCAGCCCAATCGTCGTGCCCGCTTGCGCCGCGCCGAGCATCAACGCGGCGGCTGGCACGGCCAGCAGGGATTGCCGAAGGGAATAGGGTAACAGTTTTCGCTTCATCTTATGTGTTCAGTTGTTGTTTGGCCTGATACTCGACGTTTGTATTTGTTTCGCACCCGCCTGGTTGTCCTGGACGAAGCGTCGTCTTGCTTCGCGCCGGACGATGGAGATGCGAATTGGGCCGGGCCAACCCGTTCGCTGGCGTGCAGTGCGATTCCGGGCTGGCCAAGCTCAACTGGCCATGATTGTAATGGCTTTGCGAATGCCGACTATCCCACATTCGGGTGGGATGCCCTGGAGGTGGAAATTGTTCCGGAGAAGTTGGGCGGTCCGGCGCGAAGCGGGTGAGGCTGGTCGCCGAAGGCCAGGCTTGCCAAGGATGCCTGCCGTCCGTTGCGCGTTTCAACCCTGCGTGGGCGGCCGCATCGGCTTCAAGGCGTTTGGGAATCTCCAAAGTCGCACTGAAGCGACGAAGGGATCTGCGCCCTGCGGGTTGCAGCGTTTATCGGGCCTGCGGGCTGGAAGGGGCGGAGAGGTTCGGGGGGAGCGAAGAACGCGTTCGTCCCATCTGCTTGCGTCTGTGGGTTGCTGTCGCCACCATCATCAGCCCACCCAGAACGAACAAGGCGGCCGCAGTCGGTTCGGGCGCCGGCTCAATCACGATGCCGGGACCGCCACCGTTCCCCACGTTGAGGATGACGTTGAAATTCTGCCAGCCCCCGCCCACCGTGCCGCCCAGGGTATAACTGCCGTCCGCGTTGCCCCAGAGATTCAACTCGCTGGCCGGATTGCCAGTCAACCGAAACAGGAGTCCGTATTGATCCAGCAAGGGATTGGTAAGGGGGAACTGGGGATTGTTGCCCTCCGGATAGACGGAATTATTATACCAATACGCTCCGGCTGGGGAGGTCAGACGCCCCGGATATGCCGTAAATCCATCGTCGGTGTAAAGCGTCCAATTGCCTGCCGCGGGTCCACCGGAAATGGTGAGGAAGCCGCTGGCCGCATAAAATTGGCTCGGCGAATTGGTAAACACCTCAAACTGGCCCGTGCCCGTATTGCCGGAACCGAGGTCAAAGGTGATGTCGTACCAAGCGGCTTTACTGGGCTGACTTAGTCCCAAGATCAGCGCGAGAGGTAGCCATAAGGCTTTTGGCGGATGCATGTCATTTCTCCTTTTCGACCGCTTCGGATCAGCAATTCCCCGGCCAGCTTCTGTCCATCCCATGTACAGGGGTTGTTACCAGCGGATCAGGCCGGAAATGTTCCGACCAGGCACTGAGGATGCCCCATGCACCGTCCGGTCTGTCCAATTGGTGGGCACACTGTCTGGTGGCGCTGGCCAGACTGGAGACGATGGTTGAGGTGCGGGGACGGAGAGTTGTCGCGACGCACCGGTGCTGTTGCCGGTCCAGTGGTCTGTGCGTACGCTGTGATTGCGCTTACGGTGCGGCCTCCAGCCGGAAGAAGACGGGAGTGTCATTGGTTGAAGGCGACACGGTCTGATTCAACGTGTAGCCGGAAGCCCGGATCCAGTCGGTGTAGGAAACCCAGGTCGAAAGATTCGTGCTGCCCAGCACGCGATAGGCATGTCCCGGTGCCGTCGGCCAGTCGAGATGAATTTGCTGATTCGGCAGCGGCGTGGCCGTCAGCTTGAAGAGGCCGGCGATGTTGCCGTCACCAGCGTTCGCCTCCACGCGAAAAAAGCGCATCGCACCGTTCGTCGTGCTGCTAAGGACATAACTGGTATTCGTCCCCGTCCCCTCGAACCACCCGGTAACGGGTTGCCAGGCAGTGCCGTTGGTGCTGCCATGCACGCGATAGAGGTGAGTGGCAACCGAAGGCCACGAAAGTTGAACCAGTTGATCGCCCAGAGACTCGGCCCGCAAGCGAAACGGCGGTGGCGGATTGTTCGGATCAGTGCCCGCGACAAACTCGGCCCAATCACTCAGGCCGTCCTGATCGGTGTCCGTGTGCTGCGTCCGCAGCGGATCCACCGTGCCGAACTTTTCCAGTTCATAGGCGTCTGGAACGCCATTGGTGTTGGCGTCCGTAAACGTATAGTCGCCAATGAAACTGATGCTGCCGCCGGCGCTGAGCGTTTGGGTCTGACTGGGCGGGGTCGCATAATACGGGACGTCGCCGTACTGCATGGTGTAAGTGCCCGGCGCCGCGTTGGTGATCAGCAACGTGCGACCGCTGGCAGTGCGACCGCTCGGGCCAGCCAGGGCAAAGACACTTTGCCAGAGGTTGTTCGTAATCGCGATGGTGCCGGGTACAACGGTGCTGGTGGTGATGGAAACGTCGTCAATCAACCAACCCAGTCGTGGCGGAGCGTCGAAGGAGAACAGGAAGTGATACCAGACGACATAAACGACATTGCCCAGAAACGGCGTCAGATCGAGTTCCATTTCTTCCCAGCCCCCGGAATAATCTTCACCGTATTGATACAGTACGATCGGGTCGCTCAACACATTGGTGATGATTTCAATGGCGGCGAGTTGGATGTCGAAATCACCCTGAGACATGAAATCGTAATTTTGCCAGAAATGGAGCGTCGCCTGGTTGCCGCCAGTCAGGAGGATTCCGGGACTGATGAGATAGGATTCAAATTGACTGACGGCGGCGCCGTTCCGAATTGTGCCCCAGACGTTCGTGCCGGAGTGGGCTGTTTCACCATAACCCGGCATTCCGCGCGTCCAGCCGCTTTCGGATTCGTCCGCTGTAATCACGGACCAATCGGTATTGTTGGTTTCCAAGTTATCGAACCAGGGCGGCGTGAGCGGTTGCAACGTGGTGAAGGAATAAAGTTGCCCGTTGTTGTCATCAATGGTGGTGTTGCCCGCCCGATCCCGACTGGTAACGCGCAGATAATAGGTGGTGCTGGGTTTGAGGCCACTCAGGAAAACCTCGTGCGCGGTGGTGGGCAAGGGGTCGTAGCTGATGAAGTTGTTGGGGAAACTGCTGGGAGCTTCGCTGTATTGGACGAGGGAATCGGAATCCTTGCTGGTGGTCCACGCAACAGCGGCTTCGAGATAACCGGGTTCGATGGTCACGCCGGTGATGACGGGTGCGTTGGTATCGATGACGGCAGTGGTGGAGTTGGTGCGATTGGCCGCAGCGTCAAAATAATTTACCACCACGGTGTTTTCGGCCTGCGCCAGGAGGACTCCGGGCACTTCGCTGTACACCGGGGCAAACAACACGCTGCCCCGGAACAAGCCGGGCCGTGCTGTTTCCAGCAAGGTCGCGTCGAACCGGTTGGTGTGCTCCATGGTGCCGACCGTGGCCCGCACAGAACCCTGACCGGCGCGCGCGACGTCCTCCACTTCGATGATGGCCCGACCGGGCGTGGAATACACATCGCTATCGAGCGTGACGCGGCTGGTGTGGACGTCCGGGGCCAGGAAGCTCAGCACGTTCCGCAACAGGCCTGCGCGGTTGTTTCCGATGCCGTTGCCCAACGGTACGGCATCCAGCGGAAAGGAGAAAAACACGACCCGCCCCGGCAGGTCCACACCAGTTCTGGGGGCGCGCAAACCCACGATCTGGCCGTCCGCAAGCAGCACCGGCGCGGCATTGGTGCCCGGCGTGATCCAGTCGGACGGATCGCTGATGCCGACCAGCGCCAAAAAGGCCATCAGATCAGCATAATTTTCCTGGTAATCCAACGTCGTGTCGCTGCCCGCGCCAATGGGGTCGCCGGGATAGCCGTTGATTGCGTCTACAGGCTGGTCTTCGACGTGCGCCTGCACCTGCAGAATATCGCTGACGAAGTACGTCGCCCCGGCTTCGTTCAACCGTGTGATCGTATCCATCCCGGAGATGAAAACCGAACCGCCGTTGGTGACATAGTTGGCCACCACGGACACGAGCGCAGGGTTGGGAGCAGAAATTTCATCCAGCCGCCAGAGGACACAACGGAACGCTTGCAGCTGTTGCAGCGTCGGCAGCTGGTTTCCGGTGGCATCGAAAATCTGGAAGTCCGCCCCGATCGCCGTGAGCGCATTGGTGTAACCCGAAAGCGGAGGCACGGCGATGAAGCCGTTGTCCGCGTAGGAATCCAGCAGCAATACCGCGGGCGGCGGCTGGTTGGTGACCATGAAAAGCGCCCCCAGGTTGTCATTGGTGGCCCGATTGCCGGCCAGGTCACTCGCCACGACGAAAAACTTGATGGCTGTGCCCGGCGCGACCCCGGGCAGATGAACGGTCGTTTGCTCATCCCACACACCATTGGTGGCCGCCAGATTCGGAAGGGGCGCGCCAAAATAAACCTCCCCGCGCGCCGGCTCGTCGGTGTTCCATTGGATGAACAACTGCCCGAATTCCTGGCCGGAATGCAAATTGGAAATCACCGGGGCCAGCAGATCGGCCTGCGCCGTGGCGGTTCGCTCCCCGGGCGGGGCGGCATCTCCATACACGGTTTCAATGGTGTCGGCATGCGCCACCTGGAGCCGCCCATCCCCGGTTGCGGTGCCCGCCGCGGTGGCCACGGAATTGGTGAACTTGCCGTTTGGTCCCTGCGCCAGCAGCGTGATGGTCTCACCGGCAGGCTCGCTGGTGCTGCGCAGTTGCACCGTCACCGCCGGCTGTCCAGCCAGATCATAATCCACCAACGAGATTTTGACCTGGTCCGGGGCGCGGTAAAACGAACGATCCAGGGTGATGATCCCCAGCCCGGGCGCTGCGAAGTTGCCCGAGGCCACCAGGGCGAAATCCTGATCCAGGGGCACGGTCTCCCGGCGGGCGTCCTCCACCACGCGTGTGCCGCGCAGGCGAATGACATACTCGCCCGGGATGGGGGTCGCCAGATGCACCGCTTCCACATTGTTGATCGAATCCGGCAACGGGGCGTCGGGCAGGGATTCACCGGCACTGAATTGATTGCCGCGGTAGAGGGCTCCGTTCGGGGCGATGACTTCCAGGTCCAGATCGTTGACCAGCGCCACCGCTGCTGCCGGCAATCCCGGAACGTCCGTATAGGCGAGGGTGATTTTCAATGGTTCATCGGCGCTCCCCACCAAAATCCGCTTTTCAAAAACCGCCCCGTTGGTCAGCAACACGGTCTGGTCAATGAATTCGTAATTCCGCGTGGAGCCAATCAAGGCCGGCAAATCCACGCGGCCCCAGCCTTCGTCGTTGTTCGGCACGGGATCGGTGGTGATTCCGTCGTCCATGTCGGTGGCGGAATTGATGAGCGCGGCCTTGACCAGGGCGGGGGAGGGCGTCGCGCCCCCGTGCGTCGCGCGCCAGTATTGCACGAACACGGCAGCCGCGCCCGAGACGTGCGGCCCGGCCTGGCTCGTGCCGCCTTGATACAGGTAACGGTCCGAAATTGGCCACCAGGCATAATCGTCGTTCGCGTAAACCGAGCGGAGCGAAGCGATCCAGCTTCCCGGCGCGGTCAGGTCCGGTTTGATCCGTCCGTCCGCGCAGGGGCCGCGGCTGGAAAAATCGGCCATGGCGTCGGCCCCGTCCGCATAGATCGCGAACTCTTCAATGGGCAGGTTGAAGCGGTCATTTTGCGCGGCTCCGGTGGCGATGACATTTTTTGCGACGGCCGGGCTGCCCACCGTTTGGCGGTTGGGCCCGGCGTTGCCGGCCGAAAATTCCAGAATGTACGGCTGATCGCCCAGCGTCAGCGCATCGGCATCGCGCACCAGCGCGTCAAATTCCATGGCGCTGATGTCGTACTGGCCCTGCGTGTCATCTCCCCAACTGTTCGAGCCGATGTCGGCTCCGGCACGTTTGGCATCGCGGGTGAGTGTTTCAAAACTGGGCGGCGGCGCATAGCCGCCGGCGCCGTCAAAGATGCGCTGCCCGATCAGACTGGCGCCGGGCGCCACGCCCAATCCGTAGAGCATGCCGTTCTCATCCGCTTCGCCGGTGGCGCCGTTGCCCGCAATGATGCCGGCGCAATGCGTGCCGTGGCTGTGTTCGTCAGCACCGTCTGCCAGTTGTCCGGGCGCCCCGTAATAAAACAACGCCCGCACCCGGCCTTGAATGTCCGGGTGCATGAAATTAGTGTCGCCACTGTCGAGCCCGCTGTCCGCCACCGCCACGGTCACACCGGCGCCCGTGTAGCCGAGGGATTGCGTCAGGGTTTGATGCGGCGGGCCGTCGCCGGCCACGAGGCGTGAGGCCACCTCATCGTAGAGTCGCATCCGCGGCGCGGGCTCAATCCACAGTACGGCGCTGGATGCGGCGAAAGCCTGGAATTGGGCGCGCGAAATGGTGCCCTGCAAAATGCGTCCTGCGGGCAGTCCGGTTTCGTGCTGCAGGTGCTGGAATTGACTGCGGGCCTGCTGAAGCTGTACCGCATCGGCCTCGGCAAGCACCGCCGCCACCGTCAATTCATTGGTGGTGGTGGCGGCCAAAATTTGCGCCAGACGAGGTTCGATTTTTTGCTCGGCATTATAGTGCCCGATGAATTTGACGAAACCCAGCGCTTGCAACTCCGGGAGGGACGCCGCACGCAGCCTGGCCACAAACGCATCGTCGGGGATGTAACGCAGCAAGGCGACGCCGCGCTGTTTCAGCAGCGCCTGTTCATCTGGCGATAACGTCTGGTTAAATTGGATCAGGAACAGATCGGGGGGGGCGTCCGGCGCGGCGAAACCTCGGGCGGCAACCGCGGTGGCCGGCTCGATGGGCGGGGGGAGGGGAGTGCGCAGACGAATGGGGTTGCCTGCTGCTTTAACGGCCACGCCACTGATCGCTCCCGCCAATAGCCAGCCCAACAAGCGACGTACAAACGCTGGAAACTGCACGGCGTGAAGCTACGGGGTAACAGCCGAAATTTCAAGACGTGGAAATCCCCACCCGCCTGCCCGGAAGCCTGCCTCCCGGTTCCGCCGGGGAACACCCTCCGGCTAGGGCAGGCGCACGCTGTGGTCCAACCCGAAAAAGTGCAACCACCGCTCCGTCACGGGACGACGGTAGATGGCTTCCAGGGCCGTGGCATAAATCGTCAATTGGGGACGGTACTGGTCAATTTTTTGCGGCAAGCTTGCGTGATCCACGGCATCCGTTTTGAAGTCCACCACCCAGATTTGTTCCGGTGAAATCACCGCGATATCTATCTGGCCCTGCACCACCATGAATTCATCCGACAGCCCGGTCGGGAGGAAGGGCAGCTGCCCAAGGGCCCGCAATGTCTGCTGATCCAGACGGATCGTGAAAGGCAGCTCACGGTTGATCCGTTCTGGTGGCGCCTGGCGCAGACGCTCCCCAAGCTCCGAGGACCAGAACCGGCTCAGGCCGGCGAAATTCAGCTCCGCCACCTGCGCCGCACTCAGGTGACCGGACGCAAGCAGCCGCGTCGCTTCGTTGCGCAGATCCAGTTCGGTCTGGGTTCTGGCAAGGTTGACGAATTCCAGGAAGAGGTGGTGGGCCGTGCCGATTTCCGCTGCGGAGAGCGTGGCGCTGCGGTCGCCGCGCCGCAGTGCGGCAGGGCCGAAGAATAGTGGTCGGGTCTCCTCCGTGTCGGCATCCACGATCCGCCGCCGCAGGGTCGTGACGGTGGTTTTGGCCGGTTCAACCGTTGCCGCGGCGTGTGGATACGGGCAGTGGATGCGGGCTTGAATTTCCTGCCGCTGTGCGGCCGACGGCATGGCCGGCACTGCGTCCGGGGGGACTTCCTGGGTTTCGGGCGGCAGAACGGCCGCCGCGTCCGCTCCATGAAAGTGCCAGGACAGCAGCGAATTTTGGCCGCGGGTTTCGTGAGTCCATTGCCCGGCGGCGCAATGCTGCGCAAACCAGAGGCGCAACCAGGCCAGGCAGCTGTTGGCTCTCAGCCGGGCGTAATCCGTGATTTTGACGGGAGTGCGCCATTGCTCGATTTCCTTCTTTTGCGCGGTGCTGCCCACGAGCAACAGCCGATCACGGGCGCGCGTTAGCGCCACGTAGAGGAGTCGCAATTCCTCGCCCCACCTCGCGCGCTGTTCCTGCCGCCGGGCCTGCCAGTGCGCGAAACTGGGATATTTGCTGCGGGAATGCGGGGGCACGATCCGGGGCGCGAGGCCAATGGTTTCACTTAACAAAATGTCCTCGTTGAGATCGCTGAGGTTGAAGCGCGAGCCCAGTCCGGCCACCGCCACGATCGGAAACTCCAGGCCCTTGCTGGCATGAATCGTCATCAAGCGCACGGCGTCGGGCGGAACCACCTCGGCGGGCTGATGCTCCACTCCGGCGGCTTCCTGGTCGGCAACGAAGCGCAGAAAACGGAACAGGCCCTCGCGCTGATAAGGGTCAAACCGGCGGGCCAGCTCAACCAAACGCCGCACGTTGGCTACCCGTTCCGCGCCGCGCTCGCGGGTGCGCAGCAAAATTTCGTAGTGCGTGTCCAGCAGGGCCGTTTCCAGGCAATGGGTCAGCGGGGCGTGCCGGATCAATTCGCGCCAGCGGTGGAAGCGGTCGTGAAACGCGACCAGCTTGACGTGCCATCCGGTGGAGGCGAAATCAGCGGATGCCCGCAATTGTTGCATGGCGGTCCAGAGAAGCCCCTTCGGAGCGGCGATGCGCATCTGCGCGAGTTCTTCGACGGTCAATCCGGCAAAGGGGGAACGCAGCACGGCCAGCAGGGGAAGGTCCTGCAGCGGATTGTCGAGGAGACGCAACAGATTCAAGACGTCGGCGATTTCCTGCGCGTCCAGGAATCCCGCGCGGTTCGCCTGCAGGGGAATGCCGCATTGATGGAACGCCCGGGCAAAGATTTCGGCCTTCCCCGTGGCGGCGCGCAACAGGACGACCATGTCCGCATATTCGACCGGGCGAAAGCCCGGCTGGCCATGGTGCGAAGTCGCGATTTGATATCCGGATGCCTTGAGGCGTTGGAACTCCATGGCAATGACCCGGGCCTCGCGTTCGACCGCGCGCAAATCCTCCGCATTGGGATCGGCGGTGGTCGGGGCGGCTTCGAAATTGTCGTCGGCCAGGTCGTCCCGGGTGAGCACATGGAGGTCCACGCGCGGACCGGGATCGGCCCGGGCCGCCATGGCCGCCCGCGCCGCCGCGGCGCCAAATCGCAACTGCGCTTCCCGTTCATAGGTCAGGCCGCCAATCGCCGGGCCCATCAAGTCCGTAAAGACCGAGTTGACGAAATTCAACAACCCTTCAGCGCTGCGAAAGTTTTCCGTCAACGGCAGAACTTGATTCGGGGTCGGCTGCGCCGCCGCCCAGGTCCGTTCATAGTTTTGGAAGATGCGCGGGTCGGCGAGACGGAAGCGATAGATGCTTTGCTTGACGTCACCAACGAGAAACCGGTTTGCGGCGGCGCCCTCCCGGCTGACTGCGCGCAGGATGGCGTCCTGCGCCGCGTTGATGTCCTGACATTCATCCACAAAGACGAAGGCGAATTTTTCCCGGCACGCCCGGGCAATGGGGGTGGGCTGCCCCGTGTCCGTCAGCAAGAGCCGCAAGGCAAACTGCTCCTGATCGGCAAAATCGATTCCGCCGAGTTCGCGCTTGGCTTGCGCAAAACGCCGGCTGAATTCCTGCGCCAATCCCAGCAGCACCAGCATCGGGTGGCGCGCCCATTCCCAATCCTCGTCAAAGGCCGCGCCGCGATTCTGCGCCAGCAGCGAGAGGAATTTGGCGTCCTCGAAAAACGGCTTCAGAGGGTCGCGATAGCGGCTGGCGGTGCCGCGTGCCCAGGATGTGTTTGCCTGGTTGATGGCTTCGAGTTCGTCGGCGATCTGCGGCAGGGTCAGCGGGTTGTGCAGAAGCCGGTGCAGGGCGGCCTGGCAGATGGCCAGATTCGTGCACGCCTCCGCCGATTCGCTGATGGGCGAGTTCCACACCCGGGACCAGTCGGCAACGGCGGGAATGAATTGTTCCTGCCAGGCCGTTGGCGCCAGGGCGGAGAAGGCCGCCGTTTGCGCCGAGAACCAGGCCGCGGGATCTGGAAGCGTCTGGCTGTAGCGGTGCAACTTCACGATCCATTCGCGAATTTTTCGATCGCTTCCACGTCCGTACGTCCGCACCAGTTCCCGCACCCTCTCGGAGGCTTCGCTGGTCGCTGCGTAATGTTCGAGAAACAGCTGGTCAAGCAGGGAGTGAATCAGCGGGGCGGTCTGTGTCTCGTCCAAAACCACGCACGCGGGGTCCAGGCCGAGTTGATGGAAATTTCGACGCACCAGTTCCAGGCAGAAGCCGTGCAGCGTCGAGATGTTTGCCGTCTCCAACAGGGCGAGCTGTTCGGTCAAATGACGCGCGTCGCTGGTTGCGGAAGCCGCCGGTTCGACGGCCGGCGCGGCGGACCGGGACGCGGAGGGGGCGGCAGGGCTCGAGGCGGCCACCACCTGCCGGAGGCGTTCGCGGAGACGCTGCCGCATTTCCGCGGCGGCGGCATCGGTGAACGTCACCATCAGGATCTGGTCAATGCCGCATCGTGTTCCGTTCACCTGTTCGTGAAGGATCAGTTCCAAGCAGCGCTCCGTGACGGTGCTGGTTTTTCCGGTGCCCGCTCCAGCCGCCACCAGCACGTTTCCTCGGGCGACGCAGGCGGCATGCTGTTGCTCGGTCAATTGGTTCATGAGCGGGTGCGGGAGTCGGGACGCCGTTCGCACGGCAGGTTCGGGGCGGCGGGGCCGGCGGGCAGGCTTCGGACTGGTGGAGGACGGCGGGGGTGCTTCATCCGCGGGCAGGTTTGGGTTTTTCCAAAATTCGAAAGGGTTGCGTCCAGCGGTCGAACCGGCAGATTGCGGCAAATTCGCATAAATCGCAGGCGGTCCTTGTGCCCAGACGGTATGGAGCGGGGGCAATGTTGCCGCCGTAGATTTCGACGCCGAACCGGAGCAAGGTGGCCGCGGTTTGCTCCAGGAGGGCGCGGAAGGCCTCGGCCTTCATTCCCTGCCGGGCTTGCGGCGAGATTTTGAACTGTTCGCCCGAGTTTTTGGGATCAAACTTTTCCAGCTGGGAGGTGTCGAAGCGCCCCGCGTGCTGAAATGCTTTGCGGAGGACCTGGGCGGGATCGCCCAGGGCGTTTCCGCGATGGGGCGACGATTCAAAGCTTCCCTGGAGGTTGATGTAGAACGCGCCCGCGGCGGTGAGCCGGCTTACTCCAAAGGTGCCGGGCACTTCGGGCATGCGCTCCAGTGCAAGCAGGTAGGTTGGCAGTTGCAACTGCAATCCGTGATAAAGCTGCACGTCGTTCAACCGGTGATCGCTCGACTTGTAATCCATCACTACGACCAGCGCCGCATCCGCGGACGCATCGCGGTAAAGATCAATCCGGTCAATCCGACCGTGCAGTGACAGGGCGCGCTGCGTCCCCAGCGGAAAGCGGCAGGCGGGCCAGAGACTGTTCCGGCTCGAACCGAAACCCGCTTCCACACGAACGGGATCGAATCGGTAATCCTGCGCCCAACCGATCAAGACGCGGATCAAGGTTTGCAAGGAAAGTAAAAGCTGTTCGGCGTCGAAGCGACGGGCCGCGTCACTCACCAGCAGGCCGTCGCGATAGGCCGGCAACAACTCCGTGCCGATGCGCCGCACCCGCGCCGCCGCCTGTGCGGGTGACACGTCCCGCCAGCGGAGGTTTTCGCGCGCGAGGCTTTCGTGGAAGGTGGTGAGGACCAGGTGCTGGAATGACCCGCGCTCGCGCGCGTCGAACTCGTATTCCTGCCGCTCCTGCGCGCGCAGCGCGTGTTGGACGAAGAACTTGAAGGGGCAGGCGGCGTAGGCTTCGAGCTGGCTGATCGAGGTGCTCAGTTCATTGCCGTACAACTGGGCCAGGGTGGCCGGGGACAAGCGGGCTTGATTGGCTTCGACCAGCTGCGCCGCACGCGCACGAAGCCCGGTCAGCAGCGGCAGCGCGAAGTCCGGGGCGGCTGGAAGTTGCAGGCACGGCACGATGATTTCGCTCGCATGCTCGACTTCGTGGAACGCTGGCGGAGCCTGCCAGGATTCAATGGCCAGCGTCGGGAAAATTTTCTGGAGGTGATCGAAGAACGGGGAGGGGTTCAGTTTCCTCCCGTCGTCATCAGTGCGCGCGCAAGTCAGGACCAGCCGCTCCCGGGCGCGGGTGCAGGCAATGTAACCATAAAACCATTCGTGCCCCAAACGCGGGCGAAACGCCGTGCCGAGTGCCGCCCCGTGCGACTGGAGCGCGCTCCGCTCCAGTTCGTTGAGCAGCGGATCCTCGGCCGGAGGCGCCGGGAAACGCCCCTCATTGAGCCCCAGCACCAACGCCAGTTTCAGCTCCGGATTACGGGAACGGTCCACCGTCCCAATCAGCACCTGATCCAGCGTGGGCGGAATTGCGCCGACCGTGAGGTGCGCCAGTCCGGCTTCGAGAATGGGCAGCCACTCGCGCAGGGAAAGTGATTCCGAGGGGAACGCCAGCACGAGGTTGTCGAGCCACTGGTCCAGTTGTTCCAGCACAGTCAAATGCACCGCACCCCGAAGCGTCGGTGCGGCCAGTCGGGTCGCGGCCTCGTTCCATTCGTGCAAGGTGCGTTCCACGTCGAGCGCCTGCCAGAAATCCCGCAACGCCTGCGCCAGGGCTGTTCCGGAAAGCGGTTCGGCGATCCGGCTGTCCAAAGTTTGAAAAGGCGGCAGCAGATGTCGGCGCAGCGGCTCGGCGTCGGCGAGGTGGCCGGGCGGGTGCGCCAGCGGCAGGGGGCGCAGCCAGATCTCTCCCGTCCAGCCATGCTGCAGCGCCCAGTTTTCCAGCTCGTCAATCCTGGCTTCCGTGGCCGGCATGAACCCGGTTTTCAGGGCGCCGAACCAGTCCTCATGACGCCAGCGAAAGGCGATCGTGCGCAGGGCATACCGGGTCAGTTCCGCCAGCGGGTGGTGGGACACCGGTTCCCGCCGGTCGAGAAAAAACGGAATTTCGTATCGGGTGAAAACACGGCGCAAGAGATGATCGTAGCCGGTCAGGGAGCGCAGCAGAACCGCCGCCTCACGGTAGCGTCCGCCGTTGCGTACGAACCGCCGGATCTCGCGCGCGGCCAGCGTCGCCTCCGCTTCCGGATTGGCGCAGACGGCGGCACGGAGGCGCGGCGGAATTTCCGGCAGGGAAGGGGGGCTGGCGCGGCAGGGCCAGGCCGCGGCCAGATGCGCCAGATCCGGCGCGCCGGCAAAGCGTGAGCAGGCGCGGGAAGGGGGAATTTCTTCGACGGAAATTTCCACATTGGGCAGCTGCGCGAGGCGTTCACGGCAACGGAACACCGTCTGCCCAATGACGCTCCAGGGAGACAGCCAACCCGGGTCGTGGGGCAAAGTTCCCGGCAGGCAAAAAGCCAGCGTCGCGCGCTCCGCCAGCGGCACTACCGCCGCGAGCAAATCCAGCTCCTGTGCCGTCAGCTCGGCGAATCCGTCCAGCCACAGACCTCCAATGCGGCCCGCGGGCAACTTCCGGCCGGTCGGGAACTGCTGCGATAACAGTTCCGCGGCCGCCGTCTGCAGGCCGTCGAGGTCCTCCAGTTGGTGGTTTTCCAGCCACCGCCGATAAGCGGCGAGCAGCCGCGCCAGATCGCGCAACTTGTCGGCGAGCTGCACCGGCTCGGTCATTCGCTCCGCCAAGGCGCGCAGCTTGTCGGCGGAAAGCTGCTGCCGTTGCAGTTCCCGGAACAGGCCACTGAGCCGTCTGGCGAAGCCCGGCAGTCGCGCGGTGGCGTGAAAGACGCGCAGCTCACCGGCATGGCGGTTCAGCAGGGCCCGCAGAACCATGATGCGCCCTTCATCGTCCAGCCACCGGGGTTCAGTGCCCGCATCTCGAAGCGCGAATTGCGCGAGGCGGTCCAGGGACAGGATTTGCAGCCGCGTGAAACCCTTCAGGTCGTTCGAGCTGAGCAACTGTCGTTCAAGCTGAAAGGTGGCCTGTTTCGGGGACAGCAAGAGCAGCGGCGGGCCGTCCGGCGCGCGGAGCAGTTCCTGGCGGATTTCCGCGAGGCAGCGGAAGGTTTTGCCGCTGCCCGCTGGTCCGAGAAGAAACCGCGTTTGCATTCCCGTCGTTTTAACCACAACGGCGCACGGAAGCAAAAAACAAAATGGTTTGTTCGTCCGCGTGGAGGAGCGTTGCGGCAGCCCGGACCAGACCTGAGCGGGGACGTGCCCGCAAAGCGGGGCGGGTTAAGTTCTCCTTGTGTCAGCGACATGCGCCGGTAAAATCGGAGCCACTATGGCGCAAGGTTTACATCTGTCGCAACGGTTGACGCAGTCGCTGGTTTTGGCCCCCCAACTTCAGCAGTCCCTGGCGTTGTTGCAGGCGCCGACGTTGGAACTCAAAGCCCTGGTGGAAGCGGAACTGCAGCAGAATCCAGTGTTGGAGGAAATTGACGCCGACGGCGACACCGACCTGACGGATCGCGAAGTGGAGAGCGGGAGCGCGAGTGAAACGGGGGACCCGGCGGAGCCCTCCGAGGCGGGGGAAGGCGGCGAGAGCGTGGACGATTTTCAGGCGGAATTTGACCGGCTGGTGCAGTTGGACCAGGACTGGCGCGATCATTTTGCGCAAACCAATGTGCCCACGCGCGCTTCGGCGGAGGATGAGGAAAAACGACAGTTCATGTTCGATTCGCTGGTCGCCGCCACCACTCTCGCGGAAAGTTTGCTGGAGCAGGTGCGCGACACAAACTTGACGCCCGCCGACCTCCAGGTGGCCGAGGCAATCATTGGGAACATTGATGACTACGGCTATCTGAAGGCCTCGATCGAGGAAGTCGCCGCCATTGCCAACGTGGCGGGAGAGAAAATCCTCGAGGTGCTCAAGGTGATTCAGACTTTTGAACCGGCCGGGGTCGGCGCGCGGGACCTGCGGGAATGCCTCCTGTTGCAGCTGGAACATGCACAGCAGCAGGACTCGCTTGAATACCGGATCATCCGCGATCACATGGATGCCCTGGGCAAGCGGCGGGTGCCGGAAATCGCCCGGGGCACCGGCGCCACCCTTGAAGAGGTGCAGGAGGCCATGGCCTCGATTGCGCAACTCGAACCCCGCCCCGGGCGCGCCTTCCTCGCGCAGGCCGACCATTTTGTGCTGCCGGAAGTTTTCGTCAAACGCAGTGGCGGTGATTTCACCGTCACCACGAACAACGAGCACATTCCCCATTTGCGCATCAGCAATGTTTACAAGGACTTGATGAGCCAGAGCGCCAACAGCGCCGAAGTGAAGAACTACATCCGCGAGAAGATCCGCGCGGGAAAGTTTCTGATCAAAAGCCTGCACCAGCGACAAAGCACCATCGGCAACATTGCGCGCGAAATCGTCAAACGGCAGCGCGAGTTTATGGAGAAGGGCGTGGCGTTTCTCAAGCCGTTGACCATGGTGCAGGTGGCGGAAGTGGTGGGCGTGCATGAAACCACCGTGAGCCGGGCCGTCTCGGGCAAATACATGGAAACGCCGCAGGGCGTCTTCGAGATGAAATACTTCTTCACCGCCGGTTTGCAGACCGATTCCGGCGCCAATGTGTCCAACACCAGCGTCAAGGACATGATTGCGGAAATTTTCAAATCCGAGGACGCCGGCAAGCCGTTGTCCGACCAGGAAGTGGTCAAGCTGCTCAAAGACAAGGGCATCGTTATTGCGCGCCGCACGGTGGCGAAATATCGCATGGAATTGAACATCCTGCCTTCCAACCTGCGGAAGGTGTACTAACGGGACTCCGGTGCGGGGCGTCCAACGGCCAGCCTCCGACGGGAAATGGGTTCCGCGTCCGGCGCGCGGGCACCACCGGCATCCTGGTCCGGGCTTCGCTTGAAAACGCTGCCTCGCTATCTGTTGCGTCAGGTCGTCGCCACGCTGCTGATGACCGTGCTGGTGTTCACCTTCGTGCTGATCGTTGGCAACATCTTGAAAGAGGTGCTGGTCCTCCTGGTCAACGGCCAGGCCTCCCTCGGGGTGATCTTGAAATCCATCGCGTTGCTCGTGCCCTACGCGGTGGCCTATGCGCTGCCCATGGGCATGCTGACGGCGGTGCTGCTGGTGTTTGGGCGCTTCAGCGCCGATCTGGAATTGACCGCCAGCCGCGCCAGCGGCATCAGTCTGGTTTCGTTGACCGCGCCCATTTTGCTGCTCAGCCTGGTCTTGTGCGGATTGAGTGGGTGGGCCAACCTGAAGCTCGCGCCCGAGGCGCGCCGCGCCTTCAAAAAAATCGTTTTCACGTTTACCACCGAATTCTCCGTGGCGCAAATCCCCTCCGGCCAGCACCTCCAGGACGTGCCCGGCTACCTCATTTATATTGGCCACAACCAGAACGGGCATCTGAAGGATGTGCTGGTGTACGATCTGGGACAGGGGGCGGATCAACAACCGAAGAGTTTGTTCGCGGCACGGGGGACCATCCAGAAGGAAACCCGGGGCACAAACCACCTGGTGGTGTTGAATCTGACGGACGTGCGCGGGCTGACTTTCGAGGGCGACCAGGCCAGCCCGGGCGCGGCGCGCGAAATGCGCCTGGAGTACGACCTCGACAAATTCGGGCGCAACTGGGAGCGCCGCCCGGGAATGTACGCGAGCTTCGCCGAATTACGCGCCGAGCTGCGACAAGTCCGCGCACAGGGCCCGCCGGTTGCCTCGGAAACCAACCCGGAAATCCGCAAGTCGCTGGCGGGCTCTGAAATGAGTTTGCTGGTGGAAATGAACCGGCAATGGGCGTTTTCGTTCGCTCCGTTTGGATTTGCCCTGATCGGGATTCCGCTGGGCATCCGGGTGCAGCGACGTGAAACCAATATTGGCTTCGCCATCGCCGTTGCTCTGGTGCTGGTTTACTACGGACTCATCCTCGCGGCGTTGTCCCTGCAGAATCGTCCGGAACTGCAGCCCCACCTGCTTGTGTGGCTGCCCAATCTGCTGTTCCAAACCGTCGGAACGATTCTGCTGTGGCGTGCCAATCACGGGCTCTGAGCCGCAAGCGGCCACTCCGCGGCGGGTGTGGCGGTCGTGGCGGGATTGGAGACAGAGAAAACGAAATGGTCGGGGCGGCGAGATTTGAACTCGCGACCTCTTGCACCCCAAGCAAGCGCGCTAGCCAGGCTACGCTACGCCCCGACCGGAAACCGGACCGAAGTCCGCCCAGAGACTAAGAATCCTGCCACAGCGATTCAATCACGAACTTCAATCCCCTCCGACGGCCCGCTTCCGCCGCGATCCGCAACCAGGATTCGCTCGTGACCGGAGTAATCCTTGTGGATGGCAACAATGCTCCACTGTTGCGAGCTGAAGATCTCCCGCAGCGCCGCCGCCTGCCCCGCACCAAACTCGACCATGAGACGTCCGTCTGGATGCAGAAACGAGCCGGCCTGTGTGGCGAGGCGCCGGTAAAAATCCAATCCATCCGCGCCTCCGTCCAGGGCGGGGTGCGGATCATACTCGCGGACCTCCGTCTGCAACGTGACAATTTCCTGCGTGGGAATGTAAGGCGGGTTGCTGATCACGAGGTCGAAAGCTTCCCCGGGCTGCAGGACCTCCAATCCATTGCCTTGGCGGAATTCAATGGCGGCGCGTACCTGGTTTTTCGCGGCGTTCAGGCGGGCCAGCTCCAGGGCGTCGCGGGAAATATCGGTGGCCACGATCCGGGCGGTGGCGCATTTTGCCGCAAGGGCGATGGCAATACAACCGCTGCCGGTGCCGACATCCAACGCGCTGACGGCTGCACAACTCCGGGTGCATAGAAATTGCCATCCGGCTTCCGCGAGCAGTTCGGTCTCGGGACGCGGGATCAACACGCTCCGGTTCACCGCAATTTCCAAACCGCAGAAGGATGTTGAACCGGTCAGATGCTGCAAAGGTTCACGCTGGCCGCGTCGCTGCACGAGTCCGCGCAGCCGGCTCAGTTCGGATTCCGTCAACCGGCGTTCAAACTGCAAATAAATCTGCATCCGTGGAAGTTGCAGAACGTGCGCCAGCAGCAGCTCGGTCTGGAGACGGGGCGCTTCCACCCCCCTTTTGGCGAGAAAGTCCGTACTCCTGGTGATGACTTCGAGAACCGTCACCGTGTCAGTGCAGAAAATAATCCGGCTCGTTGCCGGCCTTCCACTTGATGTTGCAACCGAGACTCGGTTTTTGTGCCGTAGCCACGGGTGCTCCGGCCAGGACCGCCTCCAACGCCGCCCGCAGATCCTTCCCGGTTACCGGGAGCCCGTTACCCGGGCGGCTGTCATCCAGCTGACCGCGATACACCAGGCGCTGTCGGGCATCGAACAGAAAAAAATCCGGTGTGCAGGCCGCCCGGTAGGCACGCGCCACCGTTTGCGACGCGTCGAAGAGATAGGGGAACGTATAGCCCGCCGCTTGTGTCTCCTCCACCATTGCCTGTGGACTGTCCTCCGGATAGGCGGTGGCGTCGTTGGAATTGATCGCCACCACGGCTACCTGTCGCCCGCCGTAATCGCGACCCAGCTGCGCCAGTTCCGCCCGCACATGACGCACGAATGGACAATGGTTGCAAATGAACATGACGAGCAATGCGGGCGCACCGGCGAAATCCCGCAGGGCGATCGTTTTTCCAGCGGTGTCCGGCAGCTGAAAGTCGGGGGCCAGGGTGCCGAGAGGCAGCATGGTGGAAGGAGTTCTTGCCATGCGCAGATTGTGTGGAACCACGGCCACGAAGTCGAGCGATTCGGCGCCGTCCCTGTTCCAACATCATTCCGATTTTCAAGCGTCGTCCGCGGCACGACCCGGAAAACCATCCACCAGATCCGCTTCGGAAATCTGTCCGGAACACCTGGTGGAGGCGCAACTGAATCTCTGCAGCTCTGATGGAAGCGAACAAAATTTTTTGCTCGGACAACTTTTGCACATCGCTGCCGACAAATTTGTTCCCGACGGTCTCGGCTTCGGAGGAAAAGTGGAAAAATACCCGGATTTCATTGGGAAAATCCGTTGTGAATAACTCGGGAATAAGTGGTAATATATTGTCCTCGCAACCGGTAGATTCATTTCATAAAAATCTCTCCTGCGAACCAGAAATTTCTGTACGATGGCCCGCAGTAACTCAAGATGTACCGCGGGCTAATTTATTGGTGGGTGTAAACGACTGGTTATCAATGACATGAACGATGTTTCATGCTGCACGGGAGCCGGGTTTTTGAGTTCGCCCGGAGTTTTTACTGACGGAGAGCTTGAGGCGTGTTAAAACTGGCGGCGCCAGTGACCCGCGGCAACGAAATTTAAAGCAAAGTGAATAAACCTCAGAATTTCAATCTAAACGGCGGAGAAACACAGCAAGCGACGGCGGACAAAATCTGGGCTTCTGCGCAACAACAATTGCGGTCCATGACCAGTCCCGAGATGTTCAAGCTGTGGTTTGCACCGCTGCGCGCCCGCGCGTTGGATGGGGATTGCCTGGTCCTGGAAGTGGCCAACGATTTCTGCGGCATGTGGCTGAAAGACAATCATCAAAAACTTCTGCAACAAGTCTTGAGCCTGGCTTCCGCACAAGAAATGCGCGTGCGCTTTGAAACCGCGAAGGAGGGGAAATCCGCAGCCGCATCCGGATCGTTGTCCAGAAACAAATTGTCGCTGTCACCCTCCCAAACTGCAACCTCCGTCGCCGAGCGGAATTCGGGGAATGGTGATTCGGTTTTCAATCCCAAAAACACGTTTGAAACCTTCGTGGTCGGCGACAGCAACAACTTTGCCTGGGCGGCCGCAAAAGCGGTCGCCGAGGCGCCGGGCAAGGCGTACAATCCGTTGTTTCTTTACGGCGGAGTGGGGTTGGGAAAAACCCACCTGCTGCACGCCATCGGGCATCAAGTGGTCAAGACCAGGAAAAACGGCAGGGTCGGTTACGTTTCCTGCGAAAAATTCACCAACGAGTACATTGATGCGATCCAGAACAATTCGCTGATGAAATTCCGGAGGAAGTACCGCCAACTGGACGTGCTGCTGATTGATGACATTCAGTTTCTGGCCGGCAAGGAGCGGATTCAGGAGGAATTTTTCCACACCTTCAATGCGTTGCACGAAGCGCACAAGCAGATCGTGCTCAGTTGTGATCGCCCCGCCGGCGAAATTCAAGGGCTGGAAAACCGGCTGCAATCCCGGTTCGAGTGGGGGCTGGTCACCGACTTGTTGCCGCCGGACGTGGAAATCCGGCAGGCCATCTTGAAGAAAAAGGCGAGCCTGATGCAGGTGGAACTGCCCGATGAAATCATCACGTTTCTGGCGCAGCGCATCCGCAGCAACATCCGGCGGCTGGAGGGGGCGTTGATTCGGGTGGCCTCCTACGGCGCGTTGGTGGGGAAGAAGCTGGGGATTGACGTCGTTGAAGGGTTGCTGCGGGAGATCCTGAATGAAGAAGGGCAGCACGCGGTCACGATTGAGGTCATTCAGAAAAAGGTCGCGGAACACTATGACATTCGCCTGGCCGACATGACGAGCAAGCGGCGTCCCGAAAACATTGCCTTTCCGCGGCAGGTGGCCATGTATCTCTCGCGCCAGCTTACGGAGCAGTCGTTGAGCAGCATCGGGGAGGCCTTTGGCGGGCGCGATCACGGAACGGTGCTTCACGCCTGCCGGCTGGTGGAGGGACGGATGACCATTGATGACAACGTCCGGCAGGTGGTGAACTATTTGCAGAAGTTGCTGGTGCGCTGATGGGCCCTTGAACCGGGGCAACGAAAACAGACCTGGGTTGAATCGTTAAATTGGAAAGTAACCCCTCCGATGCCCCGGCGATTGAGGTCAGCCAGCTGACCAGGACCTTTCGCGTTTACAAAAAACGTCCGGGATTCCAGGGCGCGTTGCGGGGCCTGCTTCATCGCGAATACGAAACCGTCGCGGCGGTGGACGGCGTCAGCTTTCAGGTCGCCCGCGGGGAACTGGTTGGCTTTCTCGGTCCCAACGGGGCCGGCAAAACCACGACCCTCAAAATGCTGGCGGGGCTGTTGTATCCGACCGCTGGGCAGGCGCGCGTGCTGGGGCATGTGCCTTGGGAGCGGGCGGACGCGTACCGCCGGCAGTTTGCGCTGGTCATGGGGCAGAAGAATCAGTTGTGGTGGGACTTGCCGGCGCGCGAATCCCTGGAACTGAACGCGCGGATCTATGGCATCCCGCAAGCGCGCTTTGACCGGACGGTTGCCGAATTGACCGAGATGCTCGACGTCCGCGAGAAACTCAGCGTCAGCGTGCGTGAGCTCTCCCTGGGGGAGCGGATGAAGATGGAACTGATAGCGTCACTGCTGCACCGCCCCCAAATTTTGTTTCTCGATGAACCCACCATTGGTCTGGATGTCGTGTCCCAGCAGACGGTGCGTGAATTTCTGCGCCATCACAATGCCACACAAAAAACCACCATCCTGCTCACGAGCCATTACATGGAGGACATCCACGCCCTCTGTGAACGCGTCATCATCATTGACCATGGCCGCATTTCGTTTGATGGCCGCCTGGAGGAGGTGGTGGACCGGTTTGCCGATTTCAAGCTGATCACCATTGAGTACGATCCCGCCCCGGGTCGGGTCGGGGAGAATCTGCAGCGGTTTGGCGAGGTCATTGAACAAACCACCGGTCGCATCAAACTCAAGGTGAAGCGCGCCCGCGTCATTGCCGTCTGCCAGGAGTTGCTGGATCAATTTCCGGTGCGTGACATTGACATCGAGGAGGCGCCCATCGAGGACGTCATCCGACAAATGTTCGGGCGTTGATCCGTTTTCGACGCGACCGGGCGACGAACGTCCGGGCAGCGGGAATCGGGTTTGACTCACTTCCGGATGAAACTTAAATTGGCGCTGCATGGTGGCCGTTGAGTCTAAAATCCCCGCCGCTGACGCCATTGCGGGACCGCGGGGCAAACCGCCTGCCGCCTGGAGGCAGTTCGTGGAGCCGGTCGAGCCTTTTCTTGACGCGGTTTCCCAATGTTTATTGCAGCAGGTGACGGCCTTTGATCCGGCCCTGGCCGGCTACGCCGAATACACGCTGAGTGGGAACGGCAAGCAGTTGCGGCCCGCGCTGGTGGCATTGGCGGCCCACGCGCTCGGCACCCCCAACGCCAACCATGTCACGGTGGCGGCAATTATCGAGATGGTGCATCTCGCGACGCTGGTTCACGACGATGTCATGGACGAGGCTGAGTTGCGTCGCGGCAAATTAACGGTCGCAGCCAACTGGGGCAACGAAATCGCCGTGCTGTTTGGTGATTGCCTGTTCGCGCACGCGCTGACGCTCGCGGCAGGCTTTCCCACGCCGGAGGTTTGTCGCGCCGTCGCTTCCGCTACCAACACGGTGTGTTCAGGGGAAATCATGCAAACCCGGCACCGCCGCAACTTTGCCCTCTCGCAAAAGGAATACTTCCGTGTTCTGGAAATGAAGACGGCGGAATTGTTTGGATTATCTTGTGACCTGGCCGCCCTGCTGGCCGAGGCCCCACCTCCACACCGCGCCGCCCTGCGCGGCTTCGGCATGGCGTTCGGCACGGCGTACCAGATCTACGACGATTGCGTGGACCTGTTCGGTTCGGAAGCGGAGGCGGGCAAATCCCTCGGAACGGATCTGGCCAAGGGCAAATTGACCTATCCGGTCTTGCTGGCCTGGGAGCGGGCGGATCCGGACGAACGCGCCGAATTGGAAACATTGGTGGAATCCTGGCCGCCCACCGCCTTCGGCTGGATCAAACAGGCGCTGCGCCGGCACGGCACCTTGAAGCCGACGGTGGATTTGATTGAACGTCACCTCGCCCAAGCCCGTCTAAGTCTCAGTCTGCTGCCCGAATCCAACCGGCAGGCTGGCCTGTTGGGAGCGGCGGAGTACCTGGCGCAGCAGACGGCCTTGTTGTCAGAATGATTACGGCATCCTTAACCATGACCGAACCGGCATCGGATCAGGCGGCGAATGTGGCAGAAACGGTCGAGCCATCCGGTTCAGTGGCTGCGCCCGGGGCGGCCGGGGAGACGCAGCTCCTTGAACGCGCCAGGACGGGAGATCTGGCGGCGTACGATGAATTGGTGCGCCGCTATCAGGAGCGAATTTACGCCACACTTTACCACATGACGTCCAATCACGAGGACGCCAATGATTTGACGCAGGAGACGTTCATCAAGGCCTATCGCGCGTTGCAGAGTTTCAAGGGAGGATCGAGTTTCTACACCTGGGTTTATCGAATCGCGATCAACAAGACCATCAATTTTCTAAAGCAGCGCAAGAAACGCCAGGCCATGAGCTTGAATGATCTGGATTTTCATGCTGAAAACGATCCGGACCTGGTGGCGCTGGTGTCCGACAAGACGCCGCGCCGCGCCGTGGCCTTGACCGAACTGCAAAAAAAATTGAACGAGGCCATGCAAAAACTGTCCGAACAGCATCGGATCGTTGTGACCTTGCACGATGTGCAGGGGCTGGCGCATGAGGAGATTGCGGAGTTGTTGCATTGCAACGTGGGAACAGTCCGGTCACGGCTCTTTTACGCGCGACAGCAGTTGCAAGGATACCTCGCGGATTATTTGAAATAGTTGAGGAGATCAAACCGGTGTCAAGACAGGTTTTATGAGCGTGCCGCAAGAACAGGAAGATTTCACGAAGTTGCAACAGTTGCTCAAGCTCAAGCGGTACGAACAACCGCACCCGCGCTATTTCAATGAACTTTCCAATCAGGTGATCGCGCGGTTGCATGCGGAGGCGCGCCGTCCGGCGCTCGACGCCGCGGTCAGCCGCGCGCCCTGGCTGCGCCAGCTCTGGCGGATCATTGAAGGCCGGCCCGCGCTGGCGGGCGTCGTGACGGCGGGCGTTTGTGGACTGGTCTTGTTGGGCGGTTTTTTCATGGCAGGAACGGGAGACCGGCCGGATCTGCGTTTGGACACGGGTGGCGTCGCCGGGTTGGCCCAACATCAGGAGACTGCGCCCATGCTGGCGACCTCTGCTGCTGCTGTGGCCCCGATTTTCGTCACCAGTTCCAATCCGGCAGCCTCGTCCCCGGCTGCGGGCTCTTTGTTCAGCATCCCCCTGGGTCCGGGCCTGCAGCCGCCCCAGCCGGCGAGCTTTCAGGTCAAACCCTGAGCACCGGATCGGGCCGGCATTGGACCGGAGCCGCCGGGAACGGCGGGCAGCCGGTTCAGTCCTCCTTCCGGAAGGCGAGCGGGATATCGCCGGAGAGGATCAGGTGGTTCCCCTCAAATTTGGCGGTGCGCCGTTCGCCGCTGCCTTCCAGGTTGAATTCATAATTCCCGTCCTCCGCCGCCCAGGTACCCTTGAGATCGGTCGTTTGCAACGGCATGCCCGGTTGCGCCAGCCCTTGCGGGAAATTTTTCACCGCCAGCATTTTATCGGGTGCGGCTACGATCATGCACTTTTCGAAGCGTTCCTTCAAGAATTCGCGCATGCGGGTGAGTTCACCGCCGCTGAGATTGGGCTTGGCGCGTCGAAACGCGAGCATGGTGCCGGTGGTGTTGAAGATCCAGCGGCCCAGGAGTTTTTCGCTGTCGTATTTGGCTGACTTGCCGGTCAACAAATACTCCTGCAGGTCGGGCAGATCCGGTTGCAGCGTATCCCAGATTTGGTGCAACAAGTCCGGATTCGAAAAGATCGCCTGGGCGGAAGGCTGGTCGAGCACCGAATTGATGGGGCTGGCCTGCGAACGCAGGTCCGCAAAAGCCTGATCCTTGCCGAGAGCCTGGAATTCCGGCCGCTCGCCCAGGCTCAAGAAACCCGGGTAACGCAGAAAGCGCGCTTCGAGCAGGGGATTTTGAAACATCAATCCGGCCAGGTCCGCCGTGTCATAGTACGAGGTCTTCAATGGATCAATGGACTTGCCCACGCGATCCATGGCGGTGCTTTGCAGATCCCGCGCCAGCACGTTCATGAGGCGCAGCGTCTTTGGGTCATTCTCGGAGGTGGCCAGTTGCACGGTCCAGTAGCCGAAGATGTAAATGATGAACGACAGGAGCACCAGGTAGGCGACGCCGTTCAACACGCCGACGCAGGCGCCTAGACGCTTGTTCAGACGTTCCCACAACGCCAGCCGGAGATCGCCGGCCTTGTATTTGTAATAAACATCCACCTTTTGGTGGACGAAGAATGCCCCGGTTTTAACCAGGGCAGAAACCAAAATGAACCCGAACAGCGGCGGCAGAGCCCACAGCCAGAGGGGGCTGGTTACGCCCAGCAAACCCAGGAGCGGCACAAAAATCTTGCCCGCCAAGGGAGCCAGAAAGAAGGCGAGAATGATGCCGAAAAATGAGATTCCGGTGCGGATTGCCCCCTGATTGTACCCGACCAGGGTGACCGTCGCCAAAACGAGGAGCGCCAACAACCAAATTGTCATGGGGGCAAGTTAGAAACCACCTGTCCGAAAAGCACGCAGAAAATTTCTGACTCCGCCTCGTCCGTGATGATCGCGCGTGAATGGGACGAGCCCGGGAACAGGCTGTGCGTTTGAAGTTGGCGCCGACCGGGCTGGTTTGTTGCGTGGAGGCCAAGGTGACGATTTGCGCCTGGCGGTGGCGTGCGGGAGCGGGCTGCGGAGGAGAGCGGCTGGCGGCATCCGGCCGGCGAGCCAAAGCCCGACCTTCGGCGCTGAAAGGGGACGAGCATCATCAACCCGGGGAAACCCAGCGCCACGGGGGACGGGCTTCACTGAATCTGTCCGTCCACCAATTGCACGACTTTCGGTGCGCGCGCCGCCACATCGGCGTCATGCGTGGCTATGATCAAAGTTGTATTTCTCTCGGTGCGCAACTGGATCAGCAAATCCACGATCTCCTGTCCGGTGTGCGAGTCCAAATTGCCGGTCGGTTCGTCGGCAAGAATGAGTTCCGGTTCGTTCATCAGCGCGCGGGCAATGGCGACACGTTGCTGCTCGCCGCCCGACAGTTCGTAGGGTTTGTGATCCTGCCGCGCTTCCAGGCCGACACGCGCCAGCAGTTCTTCCGCCCGGCGGGCGGCCACGGCGGGGTTCACCCGCGCCAGGCGGGCGGGCACACAGACATTTTCCCGGGCGTCGAGTTCAGGCAGTAAATGGTAGGCTTGAAAGATAAAGCCAATTTTGACATTGCGCAGATGCGCCAGTTCACTCTCCGAGGCCCGCGTGAGATGGGTGCCGGCGCACCAAATCTCGCCGGTATCGGGGGTGTCCAATCCCCCGAGCAAATGCAACAACGTGCTTTTGCCTGCGCCCGACGCCCCGCGTAACGCAATGAATTCGCCGTAGCCCACCTCGAGGGAGACGGCGCGCAAGACTTCCAGCCGCCGCTTGCCCAGCGTGTAGGATTTGCCGATATTTTGCGCGGACAGCAGCAATTCACTCATGGCGCAGCGCCTCCACGGGATTCAACCGGCTCGCATGCCAGGCCGGGAAAATGGCCGCCGCCAGGCAGATCAGCAACGAGCCGCCGCCAATTACCACCAGATCCACAGGCATGATCAGCGCCGGCAACTGGGTGAATCCATAGATTTCAGCAGGGAACAATTCCGCCCCGGTCGCGCGTCGCATGAATTCCAGAAATTCATTGCGGTAGGAAATGGCGAGGATGCCCAGTCCGAAGCCGGCCAAAATCCCCAGGCCGCTCACCACCAGGCTCTGCGCGAGAAAGACGGTCATGATTTGCCGGCGGCTCGCGCCCAGCGCCTTCATCAAGCCAATCTCGCGCGTCTTCATCATGATGAACGTAATCAGGGTGCAGGTGATGCCAAAGGCTGCGACGAGGACGATGAAAAACAGGATGTACAACATCATGTTTTTTTCCACCGCCACCGCCTGCATCATGGGGCTGTCCTGCATCCAGGTGGTCACCCGGTAACCCGGACCGAGTTCGTTTTGCAACTCGCGCGCCACCGTCGCGGCGCGGAAGGGATCGCGCACCGCCACCGTCAGGTTGCTGATTTCATCATTGTCAAACAGTCCAAACAGCATTTGCGCCTGTTCCAGGGACGTGAAGACAAACAGCGAATTGAATTCATAAAGGCCGGCGTCAAAAATGCCGCGGATTTCGTATTCGTCCGGTGGAATTTCCGTGGTTTTGCCGTGCCGCTCCGACTCGCGCATTTTGCGGAGATGCCGTTCGGAAAGGATCAAGACCTTGTCGCCAACCTCGAGTCCGAGATCGTCCGCCAGCCGCTTGCCGACCACCAGGCCGCGTCGCTCGACCTCCCAGCTGCCGGCGATCATGTTGTTGGTCAGCTGACTGACGGTGCCTTCGGCGGAGGGATCGATTCCGCGCACGAATGGCGCCCGCAGGAGCGCCTGTCCGCCCACCGGTTGTGTTTCCAGCAGTACCTGGCCGAAAACATTGGGGGCCACCCCCACGACTTCGGGATGGCGCTGCACCAGTTTTTCCACTGCATCATAGTTGCTCAACGTGCCTTCCCCTCCGGGCTGCCCGGCCGCCAGCTGTGCGATTTTAAGGTGCGAGGTGAAACCCAGCACCTTCGCGCGCAATTCGGCGTCGAATCCGCTCATGACGCTGATGACAATGATCAACACCGTCACGCCGAGCATGACTCCCAGAACGGAAATCAAGGTGATGATGGAGACGAACGACCGTTTGGGCCGCAAATAGCGCAGCGCCAGGAGCAGTTCAAACGGCAGTTTCGACATGTCGCGAGAGCCTATGCAGAGCGTGGTTTGCTGTCAACGCGGGTCCGACCGGACCAGTGATGCACCGGCGGGACAGCAACGGTGTGTGGCGGCACACCGGATCCGCGGAGTCTGGCCACTGCTTTCACCGCAGCCGGGCGGAGGGAGCACGCACCTCCCGCCCGCGGCCGGCCGGGAACGCAAGAAGATCTTGCGGCTTGCAGTGAATCGCGTCACGGCCCGGGAGCGGCACGATCGTCTTGAACCCGGAGCCACATCCGGCTTTCGCCTGGATTGCGCCGCGCCGGAGGTCCGGAATCCGGATCGTCCTCCGGTTTGCCCCCTCCAGGGGCGGCGTGCGAAATCCGTCGCTTTCCGCAGGCGAATGAGTACGCTGACGGGAATCGTTCCGTGGCATGGACTGGCTCGCATCGCTCGCAAAATTCTGGCACTGGCTCGTTGCGCTATTGACCGTAACTCTTGACCTGTTGGCGTCGGGGCACGCCCTGCTGTACAAGCGCGACTCACGGGCCGCGACGGCCTGGGTGGGCTTCATCTGGTTCGTGCCGCTCATCGGTTCAGTGGCCTATTTCCTTTTTGGCGTCAATCGCATCAAGCGGCGCGCGGTGTTCTTGCGGGGCGAGCAGGAGCGATTCGCCAATCGTACCGGTAGCGCCGGGCTGCCGTCGCCGCAGCTGGCGGCGCGGTTGCGGCCCGAGCACCAGCCGCTGGCGGCTCTGGCCGAAACCATGGCCGGCATTTTGCCGCGGCCGCTGCTGCCCGGAAATCGGGTGGAATTGCTGGTCAACGGGGATGCGGCCTATCCCGCCATGCTGGAGGCGATTGCCGGCGCGCAGCGCAGCATCACACTGGCCACCTACATTTTTGACCGTGATGAGGCCGGCCTGGCCTTCGTCCGGGCGCTGGGGGCGGCCGTGCGCCGCGGTGTGCAGGTGCGCGTCCTGATCGATGCCACCGGAATCCGCTATTCCTGGCCGTCGATTCTGGGTGCGCTGCAACGGGAGAAAGTTCCTTGCGCCCGTTTTCTGCGGACTTTCCCGCTGCGCCGTCTGTTGGAAATGAATTTGCGCAACCACCGCAAGCTGCTCGTCGTGGACGGCAAGTTCGGGTTTACCGGGGGCATGAACATCCGTGTGGGACATTGGTTGAGCCGGCAACCGAAGTCTCCCGTGCGCGACCTGCACTTTCAACTGACCGGCCCGGTCGTGTCGCATTTGCAGGAGGCGTTTGCTGAGGACTGGTGTTTTACTACCGGAGAAGTGCTGGAGGGGGAGCGGTGGTTCCCGGAACTGGCCAGCGCCGGGACGGTTGTTGCCCGCGGCATCACCGATGGTCCGGATGAAGACTTCGACAAGTTACGGTGGACCATTCTGGCGGCGTTGTCGGCGGCCCAGAAATCAGTGCGCATCGCCACGCCGTATTTTTTGCCCGAACCCACCCTTGTGGCGGCCCTCAATCTGGCGGCGTTGCGCGGCGTGCAGGTGGATATTTTGCTGCCCAGCAAGGTCAATCTGCCCTTTGTCCAATGGGCCTCCACCGCAATGTGGTGGCAGGTGCTGGAGCACGGCTGCCGCATCTGGCTGTCGCCCCCGCCCTTTGACCACTCAAAAGTCTTTCTGGTGGATGAAGCCTGGTCGCTCATCGGGTCGACCAACTGGGATCCGCGGAGTCTGCGCCTGAACTTTGAGTTCAATGTGGAGTGCTATGATGTGCCGCTCGCGCGGGAACTGGCGGGCTGGTTTGACGCCCAATTGCGCGCCAGCCGTCAGACGTGCCTGGCTGAAGTGGATGCGCGTTCCGTAATCGTCCGCTTGCGCGACGGCGCCGCCCGGTTGCTGAGTCCCTATTTGTAAAGCGCAACGGCGCGGAAGCTCAGCCGTCAGGAACGCAGGCACGTATCCCGGGCCGTCCTGTGGAACTTTTTTGCCGTCTGGACCGATTGCGCTTGCATTGTCTCCTGCAGTGGCAGTACAAGCCCGGCCGCCGGCGGCGCCGCCGGGGCTGCCTCCAGGCGGGGGGCGTTGTTCACGACGGGGAGTTTGCATCATCACCGTGTCAAAATTCGGATCGCTTACGAAGTATTGGTTGATTCCGGTCCTCTGGGCCGGAATGATTTATTTTGCATCAAGCGACAAGAGGTCGGCGCAACGCTCCTCCCGTTTGATTGCCCCGGTGGTGCGGTGGCTGATCCCCGACATCTCGGATGCCGCCCTGTGGCGGGTTGTATTCATGGCCCGCAAGGGCGCGCACGTCACGGAATACGCCATTTTTGCCGTGCTGCTCTGGTGGGCCTTGCGTCACTCTTCGCGTTCGGAAAAAACCCGTGGCTGGAATGGAAAGCGCGCCGGCCTGGCCTGGGTTTTGGCGACGTTGTTTGCCCTGTCCGATGAATGGCATCAGAAGTTTGTGCCGACCCGGCAAGGGTCGCCCTGGGACGTGTTGATTGACGCGGCGGGTGCTGCGGCGGGGTTGTTGGTCGTCTGGGTCTTGGGCCGCTGGCGGAAGCAATGGTGAAGATCACCGGCCCAGCCCGCCCGACGGACTGAAACATGTTGAACTTGACGAATCCAGATCACCCGGCATTTTTGAAGGCCCCACGCCCGGGCGTGCGGACGCCAGCTTAGCTCAGTGGTAGAGCAACGGTTTTGTAAACCGTCGGTCGTCGGTTCAATCCCGACAGCTGGCTCCACCTTCTGCGGAGCTCAAGGATCAACCCACTTGCCGTGTTCGCGGATCAGATCCACCAGCCGCTCCACCGCCTCGGCTTCGGGAATGTTGAATTTGATCGCTTTTTTGCCGACGTAGAGGTTGATCTTTCCGGGGGCGCCGCCAACGTAACCGAAGTCCGCGTCCGCCATTTCGCCCGGGCCATTTACAATACAGCCCATGATCGCGATTTTCACGCCCTTGAGATGGTTGGTGCGGGCCTTGATCCGGGCGGTCACCGCCTGCAGGTTGAACAATGTCCGGCCGCAACTGGGACACGCGACGTAATCGGTCTTGAAGGAACGGCAGCCGGCCGCCTGCAGGATGTTGAACGCCAGCTTCAGTGACTTGTCCGCGTCCGCTTCTCCACGCACCAGAATGGCATCGCCAATGCCGTCGGCCAGCAAGGCTCCCAGCACCACCGAGGCGCGCAACCGCGCAATTTTTGATTCCAGCGGGTTGGCTTCGATCTTGAGTGTGTCTTTTAGCAGGATGGGGTTGGAACGCCCCAGCTGTTTGAGCCGGGCGGCCAGCAGACGGAATGCGGCGATCGCCGGCAGATTCGTTCCGTCTTTGACCGTGACGAGCCGGTCATCCTGGTCCAGGGCAATTTCACCGGTCGGATCCAGTTCGAGCAGGGGCAACTCTTCATAGATCGCCTCCGGTTTCACATCGGCGCGCGGGGAAATTTTGGGCGCGACCCGGTTGAAGACCTCCCGGGTGACCACCACGCGAATCAGTTGGGTGCCGCCGCATTTCACGCGGTCCGACAACGCCATTTCCCGGGCGGCGCGGCGCTGGAAGTGGTAGGGGTCATACGCCGGCGGGAGATCGCAGGCGCTCCGTTCCGGACGGGTGAGCACGGGGATTTGCGCCAGCAAATCCCGGCAAACCTCGATTTCGTGCGGGGAATCTTCAGTCAGCGAAACGCGAATGGTGTCTCCCAGACCATCAGCGAGCAGCGAGCCGATGCCGATCGCGCTCTTGATCCGCCCATCTTCGCCTTCGCCCGCCTCGGTGACGCCGAGGTGCAACGGATAGTTCCAATCGGCGCCCTCGCGTTCAAGTCGCGCCACGAGCAGGCGGTAACACTCGATCATCACCTTGGGATTGCTCGACTTCATTGAGAATTTGAAGTTGTGGAAGTCGTGCTTGCGACAAATCCGCGCGAACTCCAGCGCGCTTTCGATCATGCCCAGGGGCGTGTCGCCATAGCGGTTCATGATCCGATCGGACAACGAACCGTGGTTGGTGCCGATCCGCAAGGCGCGCCGCCATTGTTTGCACGCCAGGACGAGTGGCGTGAACTTTTCCTCAATGCGTTCCAATTCCTCCAGGTATTGCGCGTCGGTGTATTCCTTGATCGCAAACTTTTTGGAATCGGCGTAATTGCCTGGATTGACCCGGATGACCTCCACCCACTTGATGGCTTCCATGGCGGCTTCGGGCTTGAAATGAATATCCGCCACGATCGGCACGCGGCAGTCGCGGCGGCGCAGTTCGGCCACGATGTGTTCCAGATTGGCCGCATCCTTCACCGTGGGAGCGGTGATGCGCACAATCTGGCAGCCCACCGCAACCAGTTCGAGGGTCTGCTGGACGCATTGGGCCGTGTCCATGGTGTCGCAGGTGAGCATGGATTGCATCACCACCGGATGCTGGCCGCCAACGATGACCCCGCCGTTCGCGGGATCGCCAATCACCACTTCCCGGGTCAGCCGCCGCCGGTAGGAGTAGGGGGACTCACAGTAACGCATAAAAACTCAATGGGGCGGCGCAAACACGACCGGCTGCGCGGGTCCCCGTCCGCCGCCGCTGCGGATCCAGTCCCCAATGTCGTAAAAGGCGATCCAGAGCATGAAGGTGATCAGCAGCACCGCAAAGGTGCTTTGAATGACGTTCAACAGCTTGGGACTGGGCGCCTTGCGCCGGACCAGTTCAATTACGGACAGCAGAATGTGGCCGCCGTCCAGCACCGGCAGCGGCAGCAAATTGAGCAGGGCAAGGTTGACATTGAGCAGCACGCTGAACCAGAGCACCCAACGCCAGCCGTCCTCGCTTTGCAGGAAGATCGTGTAGGCCCGGATGATCATGACCGCGCCGCCCAGCTGTTGCGGACCGATCTCGGTGTGTTTGGAAATGATGGCGCCGACGGTGGAAAAAATCTGGTTCGCGCTGACGGTGATTTGCTCCCAGGGACTGGGGTACGTTAACTGGTGTTCGTTCTTTTGCAGCCAGGCGATGCCGAACATCGGCGGGGCATTGGTGGGGGAAATCGGCCGCTCGGCCAGCAGCGAGCTGGTAAAGGTGTCGTCACCGCGTCTGACGGTGAGGGTGATGGGCTGGGCGTTCCGGTTGGTCATGGATTCCTTGGCCTGTTCCACGGCGGAAATGCTGTAAATTTTTTCTCCGTTGACCGCGACGATTTCGTCGCCCGGCTTCAAACCGGCGCGCGCCGCCGGACTGTTGGACAGCACCGAGCCAATCAATGCGTCGGTGCAGCTTTCGATGGAGATTTGCCGCAGCGCCTTGCGCTCGTACCATTTCGTCTTCCGTTTGGTGGGGACAACCGCCACGGTGTTGGTTTCCTGGTGGCGGACGTAAGTCAACGCGATGTTCGTGCCGCCGCTGGTGATGATCCTCCAAATGACGCTGTCTTCCGTCTGTGCGCCGAAGCTGTTCACTGGATGTCCGTCCACTGCGACAATCAGATCTCCAGGCCGCAAGCCGGCCTTGGCCGCAGGCCCGCCCGGAATCACCCAGCCAATCCGGGGCTCCTGGTCCACCCGGTTGGTGGGTTTGCCCACCTGCCAGACCACCAGCGCAAACGCCACGGCCAGCAGAAAACTGAACAACGGTCCGGCAAAGGCCACGAGAATTTTGTCCAGCGGCGAAACATTGGGCAGCGACTCTCCCGCCGCATCCGTTTTGCCTTCAATGACTTCCATGGTCGCCATTTGCGGCAGCGAAACGTAACCGCCGGCGGGAATCCAGCCGAGTGCGTATTCCACGCCGTTGATTTTTTTGCTCCAGATGGGTTTGCCAAACCAGATGGCGAACCGCTCGACCTTCAGTCCGCGCCAGCGCGCGGCCAGAAAGTGGCCCAGCTCATGGACGAAGATGAGCAGGTTCAACGCAAGCAACGCCTCGAATACGACCAGAACGATTTTCAGTATGGACATGCCAAATAAGTTTGCCCCCATGGAGCAGGGGAAGTATAGCGGCGATTGTGCGTGCTGCAATGCCGGACGTGCAGGCCGGCCAGTTCGGCGGGAGGTGAATTCACCCTGCGCCCCGTCCGGTCAGGTCGGACGGGCAGCCCGCCGCGCCCAGGCATCCGCCGCCAAAATTTCTTCCAGCCGGGGATTGTGAACCGTCGCATGGGCATCCATGACACGCTGTACGGTGGCGGTGATTCCGGGAAAATCAATCTGCCGGTTCACGAAGGCGTCCACGGCCACTTCATTGGCGGCATTGAACACCGCCGGGAGGGTGCCGCCTTGCTCGCCCGCCCGGCGCGCCAGGTTCAGCGCCGGAAACCGCTCCGTGTCGGGCGCTTGAAATTCCAGCCGCCCCACGCCCGGGAAATGGGTTTGCACCCGCGTGTTGGCCACCCGCTCCGGATAGGTCAGCGCATATTGAATCGGCAGACACATGTCGGGAGTGGAGAGCTGCGCCAGCCAGGCGCCATCCACGAACTCCACCATCGAATGTACGATGCTTTGCGGATGCACCAGCACATCCACCCGCGCCATTTCAATGTCAAAGAGCCACCGCGCCTCAATCATCTCCAGGCCCTTGTTGAACAGGGTGGCGGAATCAATGGTGATTTTTTTGCCCATCACCCAGGAGGGATGGCGCAGGGCATCTTCGACGGTGATGTCTGGAAATTTTTCCCGCGGCCAGACGGTTGCATCGCGGAAAGGACCACCGCTCGCCGTCAACCACAGCTTGCGCACTGAGCCGGGAGGTTTGCCATCGAGGCACTGGAAGATGGCGGAATGTTCGCTGTCCACCGCCAGCACGCGGACCCCGTGTTTGCGCGCTTCGCGCATCACGATTTCGCCGGCCATGACCAGGATTTCCTTTGAGGCGACGGCAATGTCCTTGCCGGCGCGGATTGCCGCCAGGGCGGGGGCCAGTCCGGCCGTGCCGACAATGGCGATCAGGACGATGTCGGCTTCGGGATGCGTGGCCAGTTGGATCAACCCCTCATCACCTGCATAAATCTGGCACGGCACGTTCAGGGCGGCCCGCAGGACCGGCGTCTTGGCGGGATCCATGATTCCCACCGCCAGAGGCCGGTGGCGCTGCGCTTGTTCCACCAAGCGCGCTACGTTTTGGCCGGCTGCCAGGCCGAGAAGGCGGATGTGTCCCGGCAAATCCTCGGCCACCTTGAGCGTACTTGTGCCAATCGAACCCGTGCAGCCCAAAACGACGACATTTTTCATGCGCGCATTGGCAGGGTCGCGGCATGGCGGAGTGGCGGGAGCCGTTCCGACAGTCCGGGGTGGGCAAATTGTGTTTTCATCAGCAGTCAACGGGAAACGGAAATCGGGGAATGCCGCGCGCTTTGCGCTGCCGCCCGTCCGATTTCATGGCGAGAACCATGGTCCGCCCAGTCCCAGCACGTACCGCATATAGAGATACATGAGGGGGGCATTGAACAGCAAACTGTCCAGCAAATCAAGAATTCCACCGATGCCCGGAAAGAAACGCCCCGAATCCTTGACCCCCGCCTCGCGTTTGAAGATGGACTCGATCAAATCCCCGAGCACCGCGGTCGTACCGAGGATGCCCCCCAGGATGACCGCGTGCAGCAACGTCATCCTCGGCAGGTTGTCCTGGAGGAAATGCACGTAAACCAGGCTCGCTCCGGTGGCCACGACCAGCGCTCCGACAAATCCCTCCCAGGTTTTGGCCGGACTGATCCGGGGAATCATCTTGTGCCGGCCGAGCAGCGATCCGATGGCGTAGGCGCCGGTGTCGCTGAATTTCGTCACCAGAATAAAATAGAGCAGGAAATACTTTCCGTTGCCGTTCAGCCCCGGAAAAAAATTGATCTTTTGAAAGAAATTCAGCAGCCACGGCACATAGAGCAGGCCAAACAGGGTGGTGGCGATGGCCAGCAGACCCGCCGGGTTCGCCCGGGCGTACAGCTGGCGGACGCAAAGTCCCAGAACGAATATCGCGAGCCAGGCCAGTTCGAAATCATTGGTGCTTCCGGGGTGGGTCGCCGGGCCGAATTGTCCGGTGCTTTGCAGCGCAACCGCCAGCGTCAGTGTGATGCCGGCAATCAGCCCCGTCACTTTGAAACAAGCCAGCCCCCGTTTTTCAATCAGGTGATAAAATTCAAGCAGCCCCACCGCGGCCAGCACGCTGATCAGACCGGCAAACACGAGGGTGGACACCTGGTTGTTCCCTGAAAACATCGCGATCAACACGGCGGCCCACAAGAGCGTGGTGCTGGTGAGACGGCGAACGAAAACTCTCGCCTTTGACGCGGGGTGCGGGGCATTGACCTCGGCGGACATGGAGGGAGACGCTACCAAGTCGCCCGCGGGTTTTCAACGCAAACCGGCGCGGATCCGGATGCGGCGGCGTGGGCTGGACCGCATCTCTCGCCAACCACACCCTGCCGGCGGCGGGCGGCCCCGTTCCGGCTCGTTTCGGGTCAGGAGAATGGGCGAGTTCTGCTGCGAGCAGGCGGTTGCTCCCGCTGCCTGTCAGACGATCCGCCTTCGGGCGGTTCGTGGGTCCCCAGGGATCTGGCCTGCAGCGGCTTCCGCTGGTCCGCCCGGCCCGCGCCGTTCCGGCTGCGGGTTCTGCTAATCATTTGACCGGCTGGCCTCGTTCTTCTACCGTAACGTTTCGCCGTTTTCGGCAAATATGATAGGCGCTATTTTTAAGAAGATCGTTGGCTCAAAAAACGACCGCGAAGTGAAGAAGTTGCGACCCATGGTCGCCAAGATCAATGAGATTGAAGCGGGTTTGCAATCGCTTTCCGACGACGATCTGCGCGCCAAAACCGCCGCCTGGAAGGCCGAGCTTTCCGCCATTGAAGAAGACGAGAAACTCGCCGCCCGCCTGAACGAAATCATGCCGGAGGTCTTTGCAGTGGTGAAAAACACCTGCCGCCGCCTGTACGGCCAGGAGATCGTCGTGCGCGGGCACCCCATCAAATGGGAGATGATCCCGTTTGACGTGCAGTTGATCGGCGGCATGGCGTTGCATGGCGGCAAGATTGCGGAAATGGCGACGGGCGAAGGCAAGACGCTCGTGGCCACCGCCCCGGTGTTGTTGAATGCGTTGACCGGCCGCGGGGTGCATGTGGTGACGGTGAACGACTATTTGGCGGCGCGCGACTCGGAATGGATGGGGGCCATTTACAAGTTTCTGGGACTGACGGTGGGATGCATTTTGCACGATCAACCGCCCCACGTCCGGCGCGAGCAATATAATTGCGACATCACCTACGGCACCAATGCCGAGTTCGGCTTTGACTACCTGCGGGACAACGGCATGGCCACACGCAAGGAGGAGCAGGTCCAACGCGGCCATTATTACGCGATTGTGGACGAGGTGGATTCGATCCTGATTGATGAAGCGCGCACGCCGCTCATCATCAGCGGACCGGCGGTGCGCACCTTTGACGAGCAATACGCGCAATGGAAGCCGTTGGTGGAATCGGTGGTCCGCGCCCAGGAGCGCTTGTGCGCCCGGTTTTTGGCAGAGGCGGAAGACTTGCTGAAGAAACTCAACCCGGCGAACGGTGAAAATCCGCAAAACCCGGAGGCGCTGCGCCGCGAAATCGGTTTGCTGTTGTTCCGCGTGAAAACCGGGCAGCCAAAATCCGAGGTGTTGTTGAAATTGTTGGAGGAACCCGACCGGCTCAAAATGATGAACGACGCGGAGCTTTCGCTGCATCTGGACCAGAAGAAGGTCGAGCTGTATGCGGAGAAGGAGCAGTTGTTTTTCGCCATTGACGAGAAGAGCCACGAAGCCGATTTGACGGAAAAAGGCCGCAACCTGATGTCGCCGCAGGACCCGGATGCGTTTGTCCTGCCGGACCTGGGAGTGGCCATCCACGAGATTGATTCGGCCCCGGACCTCGAGCCCCGGCAGCGCCTCGAAGCCAAGGCCAGGCTGCAAAGCGATTTTGAGACCAAGGCGCAGAAAATCCATTCCATCTCCCAACTGCTGAAGGCGTATTCCCTCTATGCGAAGGATGTGGAGTACGTGGTGCAGGAAAACAAGGTGATCATCGTGGATCAAAACACGGGACGTCTGATGCCGGGGCGGCGTTGGAGCGACGGTTTGCATCAAGCCGTCGAAGCCAAGGAGGGGGTTGAGATCGAACGCGAGACCCAGACCCTGGCGACCATTACGATCCAAAACTATTTTCGTTTGTACCACAAGCTGGCAGGCATGACCGGCACCGCGGAAACCGAGGCCGGGGAGTTTCTGGACATTTACAAACTCGGCGTGCTGGTGATTCCCACGAACAAACCGTGTTTGCGCAAGGACGCCAACGACTCGGTGTACAAGACCAAACGGGAAAAATACCAGGCGGTCATTGCGGAGATCAAACGCGTCCACGGCGAGGGACGGCCCATCCTGGTGGGCACCATTTCCGTCGAGGTCAGCGAACTGCTTTCCAAGCTGCTGAACCGGGAAAAATTGATTCACTCGGTGTTGAACGCCAAACACCACCAGCAGGAGGCGGAAATCGTGGCCCGCGCGGGGCAGCGCGGGGCCATCACCATTGCGACGAACATGGCCGGCCGCGGCACGGACATCAAACTTGGTCCCGGCGTGGCGGAGCTGGGCGGATTGCACGTGTTGGCGACCGAACGCCATGAAGCACGCCGGATTGACCGGCAGTTGCGGGGCCGTTGTTCGCGCCAGGGCGATCCGGGCTCGTCCCACTTCTTTGTCTCGCTGGAAGATGATCTGATGCGCCTGTTCGGCGCCGGCAACATCGTCAAATACATGGAAAAGCTTGGCCTGGAAGAGGGCCAGGAACTGGAACACCCGCTGCTCAATCGCTCGATCGGGCAGGCGCAAAAGCGGGTGGAACAGCACAACTTCCAGATTCGCAAGCGCACGTTGGAATATGACGACGTGATGAACAAACAGCGCGAAGTGATCTACGGCTTCCGCAACGAAATCATTCACGCCGCCGACGTGCGGGACCGGTTGATGGACATCATGGAGGAGGTCGCCATCACCAAGGTGGAGCAGTTCACCAAGGGTGATTATGACGCCGAGGAATGGCATTTGCGCGGCTTGGCGGACTGGGTGAACGCCAACTTTCCCCTGGGCGTGCCCGAGGAGGAGCTGCGGAAGGCCGCCCAGGCGGGCACGGAAGACCCGGTGGCGGGCTCGCTCTACGATGGGCTGAGCGCCGCGCAATTCGCGGTCTGCACTTTCATCACGGACAGCATCCGGAAGGCCTACGAACTCAAGATCAGTTTCGAGGAGCCGGACAAGCTGGTGGCGGTGGAGCGCTACACGATCCTCAGCGCCATTGACCGGCTCTGGCAGGAGCATCTGTACGACATGGACAGCCTGCGCTACAGCATCGGCCTGCGCGCCCACGGCCAGCTGGATCCGCTGATCGAATATAAAGCGGAAGGCTACAAGATTTTCGATGAACTGATGGTGAACATCAAAACGGAGATTTGTCATAACATCTTCCGCAGCGCCTCCTCCCTGGCCGCCTTTGAAAACTTTCTGCGCAACGTGCCGCAACGCACCCTGCATCAAACCACCAGTTCGTTCGGCGGCGGCGACAATGCCGCGGCCGAGGCCAAAGCCAGCGACGTGGTCAGCGAGGCGGCCGCGGCGGTGGAAAAGGCCAAGCCGGTGCGTTCCGGTCCGAAGGTGGGCCGCAACGACCCGTGCCCCTGCGGTAGCGGCAAGAAATACAAGCAGTGTTGTGGCCGATAAGCGGCGTCCGTACGGAGATCCGGATGCGCTGCTGCACCAGGGCGGGTGCGGCCCGACTCCTGCCGCTCCGCCCATCAACGATCCGCAGAGGGGGGCAAATCGGTCAGCGCCAGTTCCCGGATCTGCGCGGCCTGCGCCTCCCAACGGGTCGCCAGTTCCTTCACCTTCTCGGGGTGCCGTCCAGCCAGGTTGTGCGATTCGCCCCGATCGGTGGCCAGGTCGTACAGCTCCCAAGGCCCCTTGGTTGCGACCAGCTTCCAATCGCCGACACGGATGGCCCGATTGTCTTCATGCCACCACCAGAGGCTGTCATGCGTGACGCTGCCGTCTGTGGTGAAAACCTGCACCAGACTTCTGCCCGGGGCCGCAGGCACGGGCAGATTCCGGATCGTCTTCGGTTTTTCCACGCGCGCGACTTCCAGCACCGTTGGCACCACGTCAACGAAATGGGCGACATTCGTGCGCAATGCGCCGCGCGCGCTGAAACCCGCGGGCCAATGCGCGATCAACGGCGTGGCGATGCCGCCTTCATGCACCCAGGTTTTGTGCAGCCGGAACGGCGTGTTGCAGGCGCTGGACCAGCCCGGTCCCAGGCAGAGAAAGGTGCCGGGCGAACCGGCGGGCGCCGCGGGATCGTGGCCGTCGCCGCGCACCATGATTTCCGCGCTGGCGCCATTGTCTGACGCAAACAGGATCAGCGTATTCTCATAAGCGCCCATGGCCTTGAGCTGCTGGACGACGCGTCCAATCTCCTGATCCATGCGATCCACCATCGCGGCATGCACGGCCATCTTGGCGGCTTGAAATTGCTGCTGGGCCGGGGTGAGTTCGGGCCAGGGAAAGGGGCGGTTGATCTCTCCATCCCCCAGCTGCCGCAGGGCATCGGGAAAGTAATACGGCGGGCCGACGTCGCGTTGCATTGGCGGCAGCGAATGGTGCGCCAGTCACAGTGCGATCATCCGTTCATACCGCTGCTGTGCCATCGCGTTCCAACCGGGTTCATACGCGTGCGCGTATTTGGCAATATCCGCCTCGGGCGCCTGCAACGGAAAATGCGGAGTGATGAAACAGAGATATTCGAAAAAGGGCTGCTCCGGGTAGTGGGTCGCATGCTCCTGCAGACATTTGATGGCGTGATCCGCAAAGGCGGTGGCGGAATAGTAGTGGTCCGATGGCGGTACCGGCTGGCCGTCTTTGAGGTCATTGCCGGGGCGGAAGTTGTTGTTCTCGTTGCGAACCTCGTAGCTGTGATGGAAGCCGTTGCGCAGCGGATTACCGTCAATGTGCCACTTGCCGGAATGGTAGCAGCGGTAACCGGCCGCCTGCAGCAATTCGCTGAGCAATGGCGCCCAGCCCGGGCGTTTGCCGTTGCTTCCGCTGGGAATGCCGGGCAGGGCATCCCGCCGAATGGCTTGCGCGTAATAACCAGTCATCAGGCAGCCGCGCGAGGACCAGCACCGCGCGGTGTTATAAAACTGGGTGAAACGCAGCCCTCCGGCGGCCAGGCGATCCAGGTTCGGCGTGGCAATTTCGCTGCCATAGCAGCCCAGGTCGGAAAACCCCATGTCGTCTGCCAGAATGAGCAGAATATTGGGGCGCGCCGCGCCGCAGGCGTTCCCCGCGAGCAGCACTACCATTCCGAGGAGCCCGAGCACAGCATGACGCAGCGACATGGAGACCGAACGTAGGCCAGGGAGGTTGATCCGGTCAAGCGCGCGGACGCGGACGTTTTTCGCCGGTACCCTGCTCTGGCCGCGCCCCCGACGCCGGTGCGGCGGCAGGGTTCAAATTCAGAAAATTACGGAAAATCAGGTGGCCGTTTTCGGTCAGGATGCTTTCGGGATGGAATTGCACACCCCAGATCGGAAAGGTCTTGTGGCGCACCCCCATGATTTCGCCGGTCTCAGTCTCGGCCGTGACCTCCAAACAGTCGGGCAGAGAGGCGCGCTCGATGATCAGGGAGTGATAGCGCGTGGCCGGAAACGGATTCGGCAGCCCGGCGAATAAATCCCTGCCGTCGTGTCGGATGAGGGAGGTTTTGCCGTGCATCATCCGGCTGTGGACCACGACCCGGGCGCCGAAGACATGTCCGATGCATTGATGTCCCAGGCAAACGCCCAGTGTGGGGGTCACCGGCCCCAGCTCGCGGATGAGCGCATTGGAAATTCCGGCCTCCTGCGGGGTGCACGGGCCGGGGGAAATCAACAAGCGTTCCGGCGGCTGCTGCCGCACCTGGGCCACCGTGATCTGATCGTTGCGAACGATTTGCAGGTCCACCTCCAGCACGCCGAGGGATTGCACGATGTTGTAGGTGAACGAATCGTAGTTATCAACAATCAGCAGCATATTTCATTCGGAGGACAATGTAGCGCCCAAACGGTTGGTCAAAAGAATTTTCTCCCCGGATTTCCAGGGTTGTTCCCGCCGGTCAATGGTCAGCGTTCGCGGCAACACTTGAATTTCATGCCCAAAGGCCTCCACGACGACCGTGCCCGGCAGAAACAAGGTATCCAGAAACACGCACCGGCCGAAGGGCAGATCGAACGGGGGGGGCTGGCCCAATTGAAAGCGCACGGTTTGCGGCAGATGAGAGGGGAGGGGCGCCTGAAGAAAAATCAGGGTCACGTTGCTGAGGCCCAGCGCGGGCTGGATGATCTCCAGAACCGGAGTCTGGTTGGTGGCGCGAAACACAAACTCCCAGGGCCCCTTTTTGTAGCGGTTGTGCTCGATCCAGGTGAAGCCGGCAAAGTAGAGCAACGCGCTGGCCAGGCCGACCCAGAACAGCATTTTGACGAATGAAGCCGGGCGGGCCATGGGGTTAATAATGGTTGCTGATTACCACCGGCCGGGGTTTGCAGAATGGCTGGTGGAGCCTAGGGGGCTCGAACCCCTGACCTTCTCATTGCGAACGAGACGCTCTACCAACTGAGCTAAGACCCCAGCCATGCTTCCGACGGCATAGTGTTGGCAGAATCTCCGTCGCAGCGCAACTCCAGACTCGATTGATCCGACGGCGGTCAGGAATCCGGGAACGGAACCAGGCACGGAAAGATTGCCAAAGGCCATCCACCACGGCATGCTCGACCGCGAATGAACCGGAAGCCCGGCCGCGAGGCGAGGATTTGCCTGGCGCCGCTCCGCCAACGCACAGACAACGAAGCCAGACATCATGCCCGCAGCATTTCCCGAAATTCCCAAAATCCAATTTGAAGGTCCCAAGTCCAAGAACCCGCTTGCGTTCAAACACTACAACGCGGAGGAAGTCGTCGCCGGCAGGACCCTGCGCGACCACCTGCGCTTCGCCGTGGTGTATTGGCATACCTTCCGCGGCACGGGGAGCGATCCGTTTGGCGCCGGCACCATGCAACGCCCCTGGGATGACGGCTCCAATTCCGTTGCCAACGCGGAAAACCGGGCGCGCGCCGCCTTCGAATTTTTTGAGAAATTAGGCGCACCGTTCTATTGTTTTCACGATCGGGACATCGCGCCGGAAGGCGACACCCTGCGCGCGACCAACCGGAATCTGGACGCGGTGGTCCGGGTGCTGAAAGCGGAGCAGCAGCGGACGAAGGTCAAACTGCTGTGGGGCACGGCCAACCTGTTTTCCAATCCCCGCTTCATGCACGGGGCCGGGACGAGCTGCAACGCGGATGCCTTTGCCTACGCGGCGGCGCAGATCAAGAAGGCGATGGAGATCACCCATGAATTGAAGGGCAGCGGTTATACGTTCTGGGGCGGCCGGGAAGGCTACATGACGTTGCTCAACACGGATCTGAAACGGGAACAGGATCATCTGGCGCGGTTGCTGCATCTGGCGGTGGATTACAAAAAGCGGCTGGGTTTCAAGGGCCAGTTCTACATTGAACCCAAGCCCAAGGAGCCAACCAAGCATCAATACGATTCCGATGCCGCCGCGTGCTTGAATTTTCTGCGCGCCTACGATTTGCTGCCGCATTTCAAGCTCAACCTGGAAACCAACCACGCCACCCTGGCCGGGCACACCATGCAGCATGAATTGGAAGTGGCCGGCGCCGCCGGCGCACTGGGCTCCATTGATGCCAACACCGGCGACGAGCTGCTCGGCTGGGACACGGATCAATTCCCGACCAGCATTTACCTCACCACCTACACGATGTTGAGTGTGTTGAAGTACGGCGGCTTCAAAACCGGGGGCGTCAACTTTGACGCCAAGGTGCGGCGCGAGAGTTTTGAACCCGTGGACCTGTTCCACGCGCACATCGGCGGCATGGACGCCTTTGCGCGCGGTTTGAAAATTGCCGTGGCCATTCGTCAGGATGGACGTCTGGAAAAATTCGTGCGGCAGCGGTATGCCTCATGGGATTCGGGCATCGGCGCAAAAATCGAAAAAGGCCGGGCCGGTTTCCAGGAGCTCGAAGCCTACATGCTGGAGAAAGGGGACATCACCCCGAACGCCAGCGGCCGGCAGGAATATCTCGAGAACCTGATCAACGAGTTTATCTGAACGCCACGCTCCCCCGCCCGGCGAAGCGGAGGCCCGCCACCCGGCCCCCCTGCTGCGGCGGAAAAATTGACGGGAGGGGATTCGCTTCCGCCCCCGTTTGGGGCGGCCGGGACTGAAGCGGGATATTCCTTATCGCGTGGTATAGCCGCCGTTGGCGAAGATGGTCTGGCCGGTGATCCACCAGCCTTCCGTGGCCAGAAACTTCACGATCGGCGCGATGTCTTCGATCTTGGTCAAATCGCCATTGAGCGATTGGGACTTGTGGTAGGCCACCCGCTCGGGAGTTTCCTGCCCGTAGAAAAAGGGCGTGTCCATCGGGCCGGGGCCGACCGCCGTGACCGAGATGCCGCGTCTGGCGAATTCCTTTGCCGCGGCGCGCGTGAAATGTTCCACCGGTGCCTTGCCGCCGGCATAGGTCGAGTAGCCATCCGTGAACGCCGCCAGCAGCGAGGTGACGATGGTGATGATTTTGCCGCCGTCGTTTAGCTGCAGCCCGGCCTCCTTGATGAAGAAATAGGCGGCCTTGGCGTTGATGGCCATCATGGTGTCGTATTCCGCTTCGGTGGTTTCGATGATGGGCTTGCGCAACACTTTCCCCACGGTGTTCACGGCAATATCAATGCCGCCGAACTTTTGTTTCACGGCATTGAAAACCGCGGCCACTTCGGTCGGCTTGGTGAAGTCCGCCTGCACGGCGAAGGCCTCTCCGCCGCCCGCTTTGATCTCGGCCACCGTTTTGTCCGCATCCGCCTGGGTGCTGGCACTGTTGTAATGGACGCAAAGGCGCACGCCTTCCTGCGCAAAGGTGCGGCTGATCAATCCACCCAGGTTTTTGGCGCCGCCGCCAATCAAGGCCACCTTGTTTTTTAATTCATGTCTGTTCATTGAATTCTCCTCTTCGCTGGTTCAACCCCACGCCCGCGGCCCCGCGGTGCGCGGCCATTCTAGCAGCCGCGATTTCACAGTTTCAAATCCAAATCCGTCACGGCGCCCTGTGAGGCGCTGGTGACATGCGCAGCAAACTTGGCCAATACGCCGCGGGTGTAATTCGGTCTGGGCTTCTTCCAGGCCTGCTTCCGCTTCGCCAGTTCCCTGGCCGGCACGGCCAGCGTAAGGGTGCGCTTGATGGAATCAATCACGATTTTATCGCCATTCTTGACGAGCGCGATGGGGCCGCCGACGTACGCCTCCGGCGTGACGTGGCCGACGACAAAGCCGTGGCTGCCGCCGCTGAACCGCCCGTCGGTCAGCAGAGCTACGTCCTGACCCAGTCCCTTGCCCATGATGGCGCTGGTGGGCGAGAGCATCTCGCGCATGCCGGGCCCGCCTTTCGGACCTTCGCCGCGGATGACGACCACGTGTCCGGCTTTGACCGTGCCATCCAGAATGGCGTGCAACGCCTTTTCTTCCCCCTGAAACACGATGGCCCGACCTTCGAACCGGGAGCCTTCCTTGCCGGTGATTTTGCCCACGGCCCCCTCCGGCGCGAGGTTGCCGTAGAAGATGACCAGGTGGCTGTCCTTCTTGATCGGTTGGTCCAGCGGATAAATGATTTTCTGCCCCGGCGGATAGGGTTTCACGCCGGCCAGCGTCTCGGCCATGGTTTCGCCGGTGACGGTGAGGCAATCGCCATGGAGCAAACCGGCGTCAAGCAGCGTTTTCATGAGCGGGCGGATCCCGCCAATGGCGACCAGCGCGCTCATGCTGTACGTGCCGCTCGGCCGCAGATCCGCCAGCACCGGAACGCGCTTGCCGATCCGGGTGAAATCGTCAATGGACAGCCTCACTTCCGCCGCCCGGGCGATGGCCAGCAGGTGCAGCACGCAATTGGTTGAGCCTCCCAACGCAATCACGGTGGTGATGGCGTTCTCAAACGCTTTGCGCGTAAGAATGTCGCGCGGCTTGATGCCCTTGCGCAACATGTCCACGACCGCCGCGCCGGCGCGCCGGCAATCCTCGAGTTTCGCCCTGGAGATGGCGTTCTGTGCGGAGCTGTTGGGCAGACTCATGCCCAGCGCTTCGATGGCGCTGGCCATGGAGTTGGCCGTGTACATGCCGCCACAGGCGCCCGGACCGGGAATGGCGCAGCATTCCACCGCGTGAAGTTCCGCATCGCTGACCTTGCCCGCGGCGTGCTGGCCGATGGCTTCAAACACCGAGACAATATCAATCTCCTTGCCGTCGTTGGGTGAATGTGGCGCCTTGAGCAGGCCCGGCAAAATCGTTCCCCCGTACACGAAGACCGCGGGCCGGTTCATCCGCGCCATGGCGATCAAGGCGCCCGGCATGTTCTTGTCGCAACCGCCGATGGCGAGGTAACCATCCATCCCCTCGCAGCCCACCACGGTTTCGATCGAATCCGCAATCACTTCGCGCGACACGAGCGAGTATTTCATGCCCTCGTTGCCGTTTGAAATGCCGTCGGAGACGGTGATGGTGTTGAAGACAATGGCCTTGCCGCCGTTGCCGTTGACGCCCGCCTCGGCCGCCAGTGCCAGATCGTCAATGTGCATGTTGCACGGCGTGACGTCGCTCCAGGTGGACGCCACGCCGATCAGCGGTTTTTTGAAATCTTCCGCTTTAAAACCAACGGGATACAACATGGCCCGTGCCGCGGCGCGCTCCGGCCCGTCAAGCAGGGCGCTGGAAAAGGGGCGGAGTTGGGATGCGGTGGGGACAGGAGATTTCTTTTTCATTTGACGGAAATGTTGGCGGAAATCGGGTGGGGGAGCAAGACGGAGCCCGGGAAAAATCGTCGGTGCGGCCCCGGCTGCGGTCTCCCGCGCCGGTCAGTCAATCAACCGGCGGGTGATGTCGCCGTAGGCGTCAATTCGCCGATCCCGCAGGAACGGCCAGTGAGTGCGGGTCCGGTCCACCTGGGCAAGATCCACGGGGACGATGAGGACTTCTTCCTGGTGCTGGGTGGCGCGGGCGAGAATTTCCCCCGAGGTGCCGGCGACGAAGCTTTGTCCCCAGAACTCGATGCCGGCGCCGCCCACCGCGGGGAGGATTTCGTGCCCCACGCGGTTGACGGAGGCCACATAGCAACCATTGGCCACGGCGTGGCTGCGTTGAATGATTTCCCAAGCGTCGTGTTGGGTGTGACCGTGGGCCGGCTTTTCGTCCGGATGCCAGCCGATGGCCGTCGGGTAGAACAGGATCTGCGCTCCCTGCATGGCGGTCAACCGCGCGCCTTCCGGATACCATTGGTCCCAACAGATCAGGACGCCCATCCGGCCGAAGCGCGTGTTCCAAACGCGGAAGCCGAGGTCGCCCGGGGTGAAATAAAATTTTTCGTAATACAACGGGTCGTCGGGAATGTGCATCTTCCGGTAGGTGCCCAGCAGGGTCCCGTCGGCATCAATCACCGCCGCCGAGTTGTGGTACAGCCCGGCGGTGCGCTTTTCGAAAAGGGAGGCAATGACCACCACCCGGTGCCGGCGGGCCAGTTTTTGAAACGCCGCGGTGCTCGGACCGGGAATGGGTTCGGCGAGCTGAAAGCAGTCGTGGTCTTCACTCTGGCAGAAGTATTGCGAGGTGAATAATTCCTGGGTGCATATCACTTGCGCGCCCTGTCTTGCGGCGCGTTCCGCGAGGGTCAGCGCTTTTTTTCGATTTGCGACCGGATCGGGGCCACAGGCGTGCTGCAGCAGGCCGAGCCGGACAACGGAGCTGGAGTTGCGGGGTTTCATCACTTCAGGAACCGGCGTGCAGGCGGGAACTGTTTTCCATCGATTCGGTCCGATCCCGGAATTCGGCGGCGGGCGCGGCCAGCGGGGACTGTCCGAACAGGTCGCGAATGAATTTGCCCAGCGTCTCGTTGGTGGGGCCGTAGCCGCCGTGGTAAATGTAGTATTCCAGTTCGTACATCAATTCATCGGCCGTCGCGAAGCGCTGCTGGCGATCGCGGGTCAGACAGCGTTGCAGAATGTGGTTCAGGCGGTCGTCAATCCGCGAGTCCAGCGTGCGGAAATCGGGGATGGGCTGTCGGATCACCCGCTGGCGCGATTCCTCCGCCGTCAGCCCCTTGAAAATATTGTAGCCCAGGATCAAATGCGCCAGCACCACGCCCGCGGAGAACAGGTCGGAGCGCTTGTCGGTGATTTGGAAATCCGCCTGTTCCGGGCTCATGTAATCGGCCTTGCCCGCCACCACTTCGCCTTCCTGGTCCGTCAAGAATCCCCGCGCCTTGGCAATTCCGAAATCCGTCAGCTTCACGTCTCCTTCAAACGCGATCATGATGTTCTTGAAGCTGACGTCCCGGTGGACAATGCCCAGGGGGGTGCCATCCGGACCGGTCTTCGCATGAGCATAGGCAAGCCCGCGCGCCACCCGGCTGGTGATGAACACGGCCAATTCCAGGGGAAGCTGGCGGCGCTTTTCCGCCAGTTGGTGGCCGAACTGTTCCAGGTTTACCCCGCGGATCAATTCCATCGCGATGAAGCACGCGTTGTTGGTTTCACCGAGGTGGTAGGTTTGCACGATGTTCGTGTGGATCAGGTCCGCGACCAGCTTCGCTTCGCCGATGAAATTTTCGATGAACATCTTCTGACTGGCGTAGTTGGGGCGGATGATCTTGATGGCCACCCGTTTGATGAAATCGCGCGCGCCGCGCTGATCCGCCTCATATACCACTCCCATGCCGCCCTCGAAGATCTTGCGCACGACGTCATATCGAAACTCGCTTTGTATTGTAAATAGAGCCACAAGCGGATGTTGAGGAAAGCGCGGGTCAAGTCAAGTAGTAGCCCGCAGTTTTGCGTCCGGTCAAATTCATTCCCCGTGCTTTTGCTGAACTTTTTTATGGATTATTTTCCCTCATCTGCTAAAGTCGCGCCCCTCGTGGAGAGAAATGGGCCTCCGCAGAGGGGAAAAGCGAAGCGGAATATCGGCAAATATACGTGTGACTGCAAAAAAGAAAGCAACCAGAAAAGTGGGGCGCGTGGTATCGCATGCGCCAGCGTCAGCGGCGGCAATTTTGGGCCGTCCGGTCGCTGGCAAATCGCGCGCCCAGGAGCCCAAGCCCAGACGCGTCAAGCCGGAGTGGCAAAAGTATTATCTTCATCTGCAGGAGTTACGCGCCCAACTGGTCCGGCAAATGTCCGGGCTGGCCAAGGAATCCGCCGAGGAAATCGCCGGGTATGGTCTGCACATGGCGGATTCCGGGACGGATAATTTTGACCGGGATTTTGCCCTGAGCCTGCTCTCGGCGGATCAGGACGCGCTTTACGAAATCGAAGAAGCCCTCAAACGAATCGAGCGCAATACCTATGGAGTCTGTGAATTGACGGGGAAACCCATCCCGAAGGCGCGACTGGAAGCCATTCCGTGGGCGCGTTTTACGGTTCAGGCACAGGCCCAGTTGGAACGGGAGGGCGCTTTGCGCCAGCGACGACTGGGGCAGTTGGGCACGGTGGATGCCGCCGCCACCGCCGATCTGGAGGAGGATAACGATGATTCGCCGGACGAGAAATCCGCGAAGGAAAAGGAGGAACAATAATTTATGCCGCGTGAAATAATCACCATTGAATGCACCGAGGCCCGGAAGGAGGGCAAGTCTCCCTCCCGCTACACGACCACCCGCAACAAAAAGCTGCAGACGGAGAAGCTGGAACTGAAAAAATATAATCCGGCGCTCCGCCGTCATACCCTGCACAAGGAGATCAAGTAAGTTATGCCGCGCAAAACGAACACCGATCGATCGGAAAAACACGGACGCCGCAGCAGCACGGAACGGCGCACACCGCGCCCGAAGCCGAAAATTGACTTCACGGTCGAGGCCTTGGATTTCAAGAACACGAATCTGCTGCGCCAGTTTGTGACGGACCAGGGCCGCATCCTGCCGCGGAAGTACACGGGCCTGCCGTCGCACTACCAACGCCGGTTAAGCCGCGCGATCAAGCGCGCCCGGCAGATGCTGCTGGTCAAATAATCACGCCCCCGTTGGCGGTCGCCGCCAGCGGGTTTTTTGGGTGCGCCAATTGCAAACTTTTGCAATTGGAAATGCCGGACGCGAGTTCCCGAACCGGTTTCCCGCCAGCTTATGGATTACTTGCTGTTGCTCTCGAGCATCGTGTTGGGCGCGATCACAGTTTTCGGGTTCCGCCTGTACGAGGCGCGGCACATCCGGCTCCTGAACGCGTTTACCGGGGCGTTTTTGCTCAGCCTGACCTTCCTGCACTTGTTGCCGGAGCTCTACCACGATCATCCGGCCCACGAGGGGGCGGTGGCGCACAGCGTCTTGCTGATTGGCTTCTTGATGCTGCTGGGGTTCTTTGTCCAGGTGGCGCTGGATGTCATCTCCATGGGGGTTGAGCACGGCCATTCCCATGTAGTGACGCAACGCATGCCCATCGGCATCGTGATGGGCCTCTGCCTGCATGCCCTGGTGGAGGCCCTGGCCCTGGGGAAAGGTCATGCCGGGGTGGTGCAGGGTTTGGATCCGCACACCCGCCGGCTGCTGTTGACCAGCATTATCGTTCACAACTACCCGGTATCCATCGCGCTGCTCGGCATGCTCCTGCAATCCGGGATGCCACGCGGAAGGGCTCTCGGGATTTTGGTGTTGTTTGCCGCCATGGCCCCGTTGGGCATGTTTGTCGGCAGTCACACCGCATTGGCGGCGTATGGCAAGGAGATGATGGCGTTGGTGATTGGGATTTTCATGCATATCTCCACCACCATCTTGTTTGAGTCCAGCGATTTGCACCGTTTCAACCTGGCCAAGCTGGGGGCCATGGTCCTCGGCACCGCAGCCGGAATTGCCTGTGTGTTTGTGCATTGACACATGAAGGCTTCAGGTGCATTGGCAGCCAGTTCCTCCGCAGATTGCCGGTTCTCTTCCCGGTTGCGCCGGCAGGCGCTCAAAATGACGGGCCCAAGGCGCGCCATTCTGACGGTCTTGCAACGCGCCGCGCGGCCGATGACGAACAAGGAGATTTTTCAGGCGTTGCCCGCCGGCCGTTGCGATCTGGCGACGGTTTATCGTTCCATCAAAGTTCTGGAGCAGCTGGGACTGGTGAAACGCTTCCATTTTGACGTCGGCGGCACCCGCGTAGTGCTGCTCCGTGGCGACCAGAGAGCCCACCTGCATCATCTGGTCTGCATCGAGTGCAATCGCTTCGTCGAGCTTGGGGAATGTGGAGTGGCCGATTGGGAGCGGCGACTGGCGGCGCAGAATCATTTCAAGGCGATTACGCATCGGTTGGAGTTTTTTGGGGTGTGTCCGGCCTGCCAGAAATAAAAAAGCCGCACGGGTCAGTGCGGCTGGAGAAAGCGGATCTGCGGAGGCAGTGTCTAAACGGGCTCGGCTTCCCAGTCAGCCAGATGCAGATATTCCTTAATTTTTCGTCGTTCGTAGCGATGCTTCATCGCCTTCTTGGGCTGATAGTCCGCCTTGCGGAAGGGATGATTGGGGTCGCGAATGGCCTCATTGATGGCTTCAATCGTGGCTTTGGTCATGGCTCGTATGCGTGGATGATGGTTGTTGAGGACGACCGATCCTGAGACGCTCCTTGTGCGTCTCAGGTTGAGTGTTGATGAACAGCATAACACCTCAGACAGTCTGACCATAAGACCGCCCGGGCGGCTTGTCATTCAAAAATTTTCACTTTTTCCGGCGGGTTTTGACGGACAAATGCCGCGCCTTGTCCGACCGGAAAAGTGTTCGAATTTCACTTCGCCCACCGATCTTCGGATCAGTTCCTGGTGGATCATCAAGCAAGGTTGTTGCCAGAGATCTCAGACTGAAGCCGTGGCCGGGCGGAAGACCACCAAGCGTTGCAGCACAATGACAGCGACCCACAACAACATGAAGCCGCTGCCCAGAAACAGGACGTACGGGGAAACCTTCAACAAAATGATGGGAGCGCCGAATTGTCCGATAATGCGGGCCAGGCTTCCTGCGCTCTGGCTTACACCAATGTTCGCCCCCTGCTCGTTGGGGGCGGTTAGATTGGAAAGCAACCCAAACAACGGCGGCCGCGTGAGGCTGGTGCCAACGGCCAGTAGTGCCAGGGCCCCCAGCAACTGCCACCAGGGACCGCCCGCGGCCTGGGTCAGAACACGCCACGTCAGCGTGTCGCCGCCGTGAATGAAGGGCAGCAGCATCAAGCTGATCGCGGTCAGGACCAAACTCAAAGCGATCACCTTGGGTTCACCCAGTCTGCGCACGATGCCTTTGATCATGCCGCCCTGAACGAAAACGCTGATCAGTCCGCAATAAATGAAGAGATAGGTCGCCACCGCCGCCGTTGCCGCATCGTCGTGGATGTCAATCTTGAAGTTGGCGCACACCAACAACGCCAGCGTCACCTCGAAGGCGCTGAAGCAGAGCGTCGAAAGGAAAAAGATGACCACCAGCAGGCCGACCCCCGGAGTCACCAGGGTATGCTTCCATTGGGCCAGGTGCGGTCGCTGTGGCGCGCGGCCCGAATCGGGCTGGCGGCTTTCCGGCAGCAACAGAAAGGCCAGCGCCAGGTTTCCGGCGCAAATCATCGCCGCCGCCCAGCCCGGGGCGGCCATGCCCCAATGCTTCAAGCAGAGGCCGCCCAAGGCCGGTCCGAAGATAAAGCCGAGCCCAAAGGCCATGCCGATCCATCCCATTCGCTGGGAACGGCTTGCGGGCGGCGTTATGTCCGCGATATAGGCTTGCGCCACGGTAATGTTGCCCCCAAAGGCTCCCGCCAGGCAGCGCGACAAAACCAGAACGGCGAGTGCGGTCCCGGCGTCGGGCAATTCCAGTCCCAACGCGAAAATCACGTAGGACAGCATGGCCCCCGCGGTGCTGATCAGCATGATGGGGCGGCGCCCGAGGCGGTCGGACAGCCGCCCCCAGAGCGGGGCGAACACAAACTGGAAGGCCGAGAAGCCTGCGAGGATGATGCTGATGGTGAGGCTGCTGGCGCGGAAGCGCTCCGCGAAAATGGGAATGAGCGGCACCACGATGCCGAAACCGACCAGATCAATGAATACCGTCAGCCAGACGATGAATAGCGAAGGTTTCCTCATCGTTCCCGTTGTGGCGTCGCGCCGGCCCCAATCCCAACCGGAGTTCAGGCCACTTCGGCAAATTTCCGCTGGCTCACGGCAGTGTCGGCAAAATGGGTCTTTACCCGGGCCACCACGTTGGCCGCGGTGAGCCCGTATTTCGTCCGCAATTCATCCTGTGTCGAGGCGTGTTCAATGAACTGATCCGGCCATCCGATCCGAATGACCGGCGTCGTGAGGTGGCGGTCACTGAAATGTTCCAGCACCGCCGCGCCGTAGCCGCCCATCAACACATGATCCTCCAGCGTGACCAGCAGTTCGGCCGCCCGCCCGAAAAATTCATGCGTTCCGACATCAATGGGCTTGGTGAACCGCGGGTTGACAATGGCCACGTCGAAGCCGCAGGCCCGCAGTTGCACCGCCGCCTGCCGGGCGACGTGGCACATGCTGCCCAGACCGAAGAGCACCACCTTGCGCTGGCCTGAATTGGCAAAGGTGGCGAGCACCTCCGCCTTGCCAATTTCCAGCAGTTTCGGCTGCTCTTTGAGGGGCACACCTTCCGCTGCGCCGCGTGGGTACCGGATGAACGTCGGGTGGTTCTGATGCGTTGCCGTGAACAGCATGTCCTGCAACTCGTCTTCGTCCTTCGGCGCCATCGCGATGACATTGGGCAGGCAGCGGAGGTAAGCAATGTCGAACAAGCCGTGATGGGTCGGCCCGTCATTGGCCGACAGTCCGGCCCGGTCCATGCAGAAAATGACCGGCAAATCCTGCAGGCACACGTCGTGGTGAATGCAGTCATAGGCGCGCTGCAGGAAGCTCGAATAGATCGCCACCACCGGATGGAAACCCATGGTGGCCAGGCCGGCGGCGAAGATGACTGCGTGTTCTTCCGCAATGCCCACATCGATGTAACGTTCGGGCATGGCCTTCTCCAGATGCTTCAACCCCGTGCCGCTGGGCATGGCCGCCGTGATGCCCACCAGGGTGTTGTTTTTCCGGCACAACTTGACCAGGGCCTGGCCGAAAACATCCTGATAATTGGGGGCCGTACCCGGTTTGGCCGGCAACGTCTCCCCGGTTTCGGCGTCGAACGGTCCCAACCCGTGGAATTTTTCCGGAGCCCGGAGCGCCGCCTCAAATCCCTTGCCCTTGCGGGTCAGGATGTGAATGACGATGGGGTGATCACACGACTTGGCGAATTCCAGGGTGTTGATTAGCAGCGGCAGGTCGTGGCCGTCAATGGGGCCCAGATAGCGCAGCCCCATCTCTTCAAAAAGGATTGCGCTGCCATACCCGCCGCGCCCCTCGGCCTCTACCACTGGCGTGTTACGGCGCAGACTGACTTCCGATAGCGCGCCTTTGAAGCCTTCTTCGGCCTTGCGCGCCAGTTTGGCCGCCAGGTCGCCCTTCGGCAGCTTGCGCAGGAAATTCTGGAAATCGCGGGCCAGCTTGTTGTACGACGGATTGCGGATCAGCTTGTTGAGATAATTGTTAATCGCCCCGACGTTCTCGGCAATGCTCCACTCGTTGTCGTTCAGGATGCCGATGAATTTCTTCGTGGTTTGGGAAATGTTGTTCAGGGCCTCGTAGGAAATGCCGTTCGTCAGCGCCGCATCGCCAAAGATGCACACCACGTTCTCATCCGTGCCGCGCCGGTCCCGGCCCGCCGCAATGCCCAGGGCGGCGGACAACGCCGTTCCCGCATGGCCGGCCCCGTAACAGTCGTGCTCGCTCTCGGTGCGCAACGCAAACCCGTTCAACCCGTCCGTCTGGCGGATGGTGCGAAAGCGGTCCTTGCGTCCGGTGAGGATTTTATGGACGTAAACCTGGTGACTCACGTCCCAGATGAACTTGTCACGTGGCGAATCGAAGACGTAATGCAGCGCCAGGGACAATTCCACCACGCCGAGATTCGGCCCCAGATGTCCACCCGCTTTGGCCAGGCTGGTAATCAATTCCTGGCGGATTTCCGAGGCGAGGACTTCCAACTGCGGCGGCGCGAGTTTTTTCAAGTGGGCCGGGCCATCCACCATGTCCAAATATCTGCTCATGTCATTCTTCCACCGAATCCGTCGTCAGCGGTTTCAACGTCAACTCGCCGGTGGCGGTTTTCTCCAATTGTTGGATCTTCGCCTCCGCTTCCGCCAGCTTTTCCTGACAGATTTTTGCCAGTTTGACGCCCTCTTCGTAGCGCGCGATCAGGGTTTCCAGCGGCAGCTCCCCGGATTCCATCGCTTCCACGACAGCCTCCAGTGACTCCAATGCTTCTTCAAACGGCGGCGTCCCTTTGGCGGCGGCGGATGAAGTGCTCTTCGACGGATTCGGCACGGGCACGACTCTAGGGAAAAACCGCCTCTCCGTCCAGTCCCGTATGGCGGGGAGGGTGGTGCAGGATGAATCGAATCCCCGGACCGCGCGCGGATGCGCAGTCACCCACGAGCGAACGATGCCGCACCGGCTGTTCGATGCTCGCGGTCCCGTCGCTGCCGGCACCTTGGGGCATAATCCGCGAGCCCCGGGGAGAATCCGCCCGCGTGCGGGTCCGCCAAAGGAGAATTTGGAATTGAGTGTGCGAATGGGGCATCCCAAATTGCGCAGTGGGGATGCGCAATGAATGTCGCATGGCGCAAAATGATCGCTCATCTCCGGAGAAGGCTCTATGTTCAAGCAGATAACCATTATGAAAACGCGATTGTTGGCGGTGGCGTTGGTGGGCCCATGGTGTCTCGCGGCACCCGGTCTGGCGGCGCCGGTGGACTCCTTTAATGTCGTCTGGGATTCGCCCAGTGCGAATCATCACGGGTCCATGCCGTTGGGGAACGGCGACATCACCCTCAATGCCTGGATGACCGGCAACGGGGAGCTGCAATTTTACATCGGCAAGTCGGATGCCTGGGGCGATAACGCCCGTCTGCTGAAGGTCGGCAAGGTGCGAATTCAGTTCGAGCCGGGTCTGCTCGCCACCGGCGGGGCGTTCCGGCAGGAACTCAAGCTGCGCGAGGGCTGCATGGAGATTGTGACCCGGGCGGCGGAGGATTCGCCGTCGGGCAGCCACCGGGATCAGTCGCGCGTGCGGGTTTGGGTGGATGCGAATCATCCCGTCATTCACGTGACTGCCGAGAGCAGCGCCCCATTGACGGCGACGGCAACCATCGAGTTATGGCGGACCAACCGTCAGACCTTGCGGGAATTGCAGGTCAGCGACGTGCTGATGGAGCAACCAACCAATCGCCAGCCGCAGTTGGTGACGGTGGTGGAGCCGGACACAGTGTGGGCCGGGCAAGCCGGTCGGATCGGTTGGTTCCATCACAATGTCAAATCCCTTGGGCCGGAGCTGCTGGCGGAGATCCAGGGGCTGACCGGTTTTCCGCAGGCGGACCCGCTGCTACATCGCACATTTGGCGCAGTCATCACCGCGACGGGAGGCGAGCGCGTGGATGATCTGCATTTGCGTTCGCCGCAAGGAGTGAAACATCAATTCAGTGTCTATGTGCTGACGCGCCATCCCGCCACCCCGCCGCAGTGGCAGAAGGACATGGAGGCGCTGATCGCGGAAGTGGCGGGGCAGGATTTCGCCATGCGTCAGCGGGAACACGCGCGGTGGTGGCACGAGTTTTGGGAACGCAGCTGGATTCGCGCTTCCAGCGGCACGGACACCGGGGCAGGCGGCGCTCCGGCAGTCCCGCGCAGTTCGCATCCGGTACGGATCGGCTCGGATCAGGACGGCGGCAACCGGTTCGCGGGAGAACTCGGGCGGGTGACCGTGTTGGACGGGCCGCTGACGGAAGCGCAGATTGCCGCCGTTGCGCGGGCCGGCCGGCGGACGACGGCATGGGGCGGGCTGGCGGTGCCGCCGGCGCCCGCCGCCCCACAGATGTTGTTCACCGGTTCCCCGGCGACACCGCAAATTCTTGCCGGTTCGCGGAACTGGGATTTTGCCTCCGGATTGACCGTGGAAGCCTGGGTGAAACCGCGGGCGCTGGGCAGCGGGGGAGCGCGCATTGTGGACAAACTCACGCCGGGACAACGCGACGGCTTCCTGCTCGACACCTATCCCGGGAACAGTTTGCGGTTCATTTGTGGCGAGGTGGAACTGACCAGCAACGCGGCCGTGCCGCCGGATCAATGGACCCACGTGGCCGCCGTCATGGATGCAACGGCGCACCAGGCCCGGCTGTACGTGAATGGCAGTCTGAAGGCGCAGAGCTCACCCTCCGCCGGGCGCGATCCCGCAGCGTACGTCAGCCAGATGTATCACCTGCAACGCTTCATCACCGCGTGCGCCGGCCGGGGCGCATTTCCCATCAAGTTCAACGGCTCGCTGTTCACGGTGCCGCCCGGGGCCACCGAAAACGATCCGGATTACCGTCGCTGGGGACCGGGTTACTGGTGGCAAAATACGCGGCTGCCGTACATCAGCCTGTGTACGTCCGGCGATTTTGATCTGCAACGCCCGCTGTTCCGGATGTATGCGGAGCAGTTGCTGCCGCTTTGCCAATACCGCACGCGGCACTACCTCGGGCATGGCGGGGCGTTTTATCCGGAATGCCTCATGTTTTGGGGCGCCATGTTCAGCGAAACCTACGGGTGGACGCCGTTTGCGCAGCGCACCGACAAACTGCAGGCAAGCGGCTGGCACAAGTGGGAATGGGTGGGGGGCATCGAGCTTGCGTGGATGATGCTGGACTATTACGACCACACGCTGGACCGGGAATTTCTGACCCGCAGTGCGCTGCCCCTGGCGCATGAAATCCTGACCTTCTTCGATGAACACTATCCGACCAACGCGCAGGGCAAACTGGTGATGTACCCCTCCCAGGCGCTGGAAACCTGGTGGCGTTGCACCAACGCCGCACCGGAACTGGCCGGCTGCCTGGCGCTCACCGAGCGGCTGCGGGCGATGCCGCCCGAACTGGTTGACGGGGCGGAACGCGCCTTTTGCGAACGGCTGCACGCCAAGCTTCCGCCGCTGCCGCTGCACCAGATCAATGGCCGGACCGCCCTGGCCCCGGCGGAGTTTTTTGCCGACAAACGGAACATCGAAAATCCGGAGCTGTATGCGGTGTTTCCCTTTCGCCAGTTCGCCTTCAACCGGCCCCACCGGGATTGGGCGTTGACGGCGCTGGAACATCGCGGGGATCGCGGACACATCGGCTGGCGGCAGGACGACATTTTCACGGCCTACCTCGGGCTGGTTGACGAAACCCGCGACGCCATCGTGAGCCGCGCGCGCAGTCATGACCGGAACGAGCGGTTTCCGGCGTTCTGGGGGCCGAATTTCGACTGGACCCCCGACCAGGACCACGGCGGCGTGCTGATGAAGACATTCCAAGCGATGTTGCTGCAGGCGGACGGGGACAAAATCTACCTGCTGCCGGCGTGGCCGAAGGATTGGGATGTCGAATTCAAACTGCACGCCCCCCGGCAAACCGTGGTGGCCGGCGTTTACCGCCACGGCAGGCTGGAATCGCTGCGCGTGCAGCCGGCGGCACGGCGGGCGGATGTGGTTTATCCGGCGCGCTGAGGCGACAACCGGCGGCGGCTCAGTTCGCGGCGGGCAGCGGGTGCAGTTCGATTTTCCGGAAATAAATTTCGGCGCCTTCCGACTGAAAGATCAACTGGCCGGCACGGTGGCTGAGGTGGGTGGCGCGGTTGACCCTTTGGCCGTTCACGTAATAATCCAGCGTGTCGTCGCGGCAAACCACCTCGATCCGCGTCCATTGACCGTCGGGACTTTCCACGTCCTCACGACCACGAAAACCGAGTTTGTCCTCCCAATCCACGTCGCGTCCCCACCAGTTGATGCGGCCGCTTTGAAACACCTTGGGTTCGCCCTTCGGATCCCACACCGCTTCGCCATCGCGGTCCAGGCGGGTGGTCAGCGTGGCAGAGCATTTGACGACCGAACCATCGGGATCGTAACCGCCGAGCACGAGCACGTCACCGACGCCGCCCTGGATGATTTGAAACTCGTAACCACGCATCCACGGGCCGTTAAACGTGGGGGAATAGTAATTCCCATCCGGACCGGTGCAGTGCACCAGAACGCCGCTATCCTTCGTGGCGTTGGTGCGGCTGCCCCACGTGACGAGCCCCCAGCGAAATTCCGCCACCAGCCGGTAGTTGGCGTATTGCTGCCGCGTGTACAGACCGCCATAAATCTGGCCGCTGATGCGGATGGCCGGCGCGCCGTCCAGACACTCCACCACTGAAAAGATCTGGCGCGGGTCCTCGCGGTGATCGTCCACAAGCCAGGTGTAAAAGGCGGAAAGGTCCCTGCCGTTGAACAGGGAGATGACCTCGCGCGGCACAACCACCCCGGCGTCTTTCTCCGCGGGCCCGGCGGCCGGCACGGTGCAGGTCAGACTCGTCAAGATCAACAGCGCGGTGAATTTATACATGGCCAAACTTTCCGCAGAGCTTGCGCGGGAGGGGGGCAAACGTCAATTGCGAAGACGCTGGAAGCGGATCGCCGGAGGCAACGGCCCGCGGAGATCCCGTGCGCAGACCCGCCGGGCATGAGTGTCGTGCGACGTTGCAACGGCGCCACGGACAGAGAGGAGCGGCATCAAAGTCCAAGCGCCTGCAGCGCCTCAAAGTAGATGCCGTGGCCGAAATCGTTCGGGTGATTGATATTGTTGGCCAGCATGTCCTCGGGATGCTTGCGCGTGGCGATCTGTTGCCAGCGCTGGTAAACGTCGGCGAAGGCACAGTGCTTTTCGCGCGCCACGGCTTCCGTGGCTGCGGCATACGCGGCCATGTTGTGCGAGCCGAAATGCCATTGCGGATTGGGTGGAAATGCGGAGAAGAGAATAATCTCCGCCGGGGTGTGGGCGCGGATGCGGTCAACCATCAGCCGCAAATTCTCCTTGAATGCGGGCAGGGCCACGCCGAAACCGGGACGGTTGTGATCGTTCATGCCGAATCCGATCAACACCAGATCCGGCTGCAGATCCAGCACCTTGGTTTGCAGTCGCTGCAATCCTTGCACGGTCGTGTCGCCCCCGGTCGCGCCATTGATCGCCTCGATACGGGCGCGGGGATATTTCTGGCGCAACGCGTCGGCCCAGCGCGCCCAAAAAATCAGGTCCGGCGCGGAAGCGTCTCCGCCGGCAGTAATGCTGTCCCCAAAAGCGACGAGGCGCACGGACGCCCCGGCGCGCAGTTTGCCGCGGGTGGCCGGCAATGCCCGGGCCGAAAGTTCGGCGGGCCCCACCGGCGGCGCTAAACGCTCACGGTGGTGATAGTCCACATAGACAAAGAAGGGCAGATTGCCGAAACCGGGAAACTTGCTGTGATCGAAATCCTCCTGGCCGAAGAGGATGTTGGTGGAAAAGTCCGGAATCCGGGAGCCGGCCGTACGGCGGATGGCGCCGTCGGGAGTAATCACATAATCGCGGCCGGCTTCGTAATGAACGGTATTCGGCAAATGATCACGATAGGTGCTCCGCACCGCGACCGGCCGGTGGCGGGACGGCGTGAACGCCAGGTGATTCGGTTGCTGGCCGGTGAGGACCAGCGATTCACCGGTCTGAAAAACGGATGGGTCGCGCGAAGATTGCGTGACGCAACTGGTCAGCGACCCCACCAGCATTGCCGCGCCCGCCACAACGACCGCGACGCGCGCAAGCCGCCAGGTCATACCGCCCATGAAGTGCTGCCACCACATCGGCGCAGCATAATTCCGGTCAGGCAAAAAGGTCGAAGAAATAATCGCAACTCATGCGAAATCGTGGCTCCCCGCAATCCGGTCCGGGGGCAGCGCCCGGTTTTTCCCGTCCGGTCGCACGATTTGGCCGCGTGGGGGACGGCGCGGATTCCGCCTTGAAAGCACCGGTTCAATGACGGCAATTTGGGTCATGCGAACATTCCTCATGCTGGCGGCTGGAGTAGCGGGACTCCTGTTTCCCGGCCTCGAAGGGGCGGCCGGGCAATCCTCCGCCGCGCCAGTGACGATTCGCGTCGGCACTTTCAACGTGGGCCATTTTAATCAAGGCAAACTTGGGGGTTATCAGGAGGCCGATGTGGACGCTGCCGTGCAGCGGTGGCGGGATTGGATCAAGGCGCAGGCCCTCGATTTTTTCTTCGTCAACGAGTGGAATTTTCACTTCGACCGGGCCCGCACACGGGAGGCGACCGACCACCTGCTCAAACCGCTTTATAACCAGGTGGTCTTTGGCCCGCAGCACACCTGGATTTACAATGGCATTGCGACGAATTATCGCATTACGAAGACGGGTGAAGTTCCCTTGACGCACAAGGATTACTATGCGGTTTGCGCCGAGTGGCCGGTGCGGGGGGTGAAGGTGACGCTGATGTCCGTGCATGTTCCCTGGCAAAAAGAAGCGCACGATACCTCCATTGACGCGTTGATCGCGGAAATGCAGCGGCACCCGTATCTGATTTGTTGCGGCGACCTCAACACGCCGGATCGCAATGTGCTGAAGCTCAAAGCCGCGGGATTCAACGTGGCGAACGGCGGCGCGGAAGGCTGGTTCTGCACCGCGGCGTCCAAGTGTGGCCAGGCAACGGACCGCGTGCATATTGATAACATCATCACGTCACCCAATCTGGACATCCGCAAGGTGTCCGCGCCCCGGACCGGGCTTAACGATCTCGATCATCTGCCGGTGCTTGCCGAAGTGGTCCTGGCACGGTAACGGCACCGGACCGTGACCGCGTGAGCCCGTCAGACGCCCGGGCCGGCCGGTTCAAGGTTGCGGTCTGACGAGCCGGTGGAGCATGCCGAGAAACGTGAGCAGCCAGGCGGCCAGGCCGAGGTACACAAAGGTGTGGGCCACGGGCCGCAGGAAATCCAGATGCATTACCCGCGCCAGGTCGAAGGTGCTGGCGGCGTACATGCCCAGGGGAAAAACGGCGCTCCAATACGCCGGATCATAAGCCAGCGGCATCCGCTGCCAGCCATGGCGCCAAAGCGTGAGCAGCAACAGCAACGGAATCCACCAGGTGCCGCCGGCCCAGAACAGCACGGTTGCCCCCGCAAGGAACGGCCGCAGCGCGGCCAGCACTTCGGATTGCGTGGCCTCGCCAATCAATGCCGATCCCGCCAGCGTCGAGATGGCCAGTGCGCCCATGTTAATCCAATAGTCCGGCGAAAGGTCGCGCGGCGAAAAGGAATAAAACAGGCAGCGGTGGAAAATGAGCGTGATCCAGACTCCATATCCCAGCGCGCCGCACAGCCACATGCCCAGCGCCAGGAACGTTACCCCGTCTTGAACTCCGGCGGAAAACCGGGGCGCAAGTTGCGCGCTCAAGACGGCGATGGCCTGGGTGGCCACCACGGTCAGCAGCCAGTTGCCGCTGATGCCCCGCTCCAAAGGCGGCTTGTTCGCTTTGATCATGAGCGCGGTGAAAATCGTGTAAGTGATCCCCACCCAAAGCAGCAGCGCAAATCCCCATAACCCGCTGGCGATGCGCCAGGCTTGGCACTGCAGCACCAGTTGTTCTGCGAGTACTCCGGTGGCCGCGATCATTGTGAAAAAACCCGGCGCGCGCGTGTGGTTCGCCAGATCGGCCCGCAGTTCGCGCGGGTGCCGCCAGCACCGCAGCAGCGTCAATCCCCAGAGCAGGAGATATTGTCCCGCGTTCAACCAGAGCAGGCCGCGGGCGATGCCGTGCAGGCCGATGTGCTCCGTGGCAACGCCAACAATGCCGGTGGCCATCACCAGCGCAAAGCAACCCGGAGACAGGGCGCGCAGGTCACGGAAGGCGAAGCTCATGCCGGCGGTCGTCTGCCGCCGGGCGGCGGGTGAACGACCGGGCCCGCGGAAATTCCGCCCGCGCGCCCCGGCCGGCGTTCAAATGGGTTCGAGGCGGTGATCAATCGTGTCTCCTCACTTGGTTGGCAACATACGTCCGGGAACGGCAGGGAGTCGAAAAAATAATGCAATTTTCCGGGTCGGCGCGACGGCGCAGGTCCCCGCCGCTTTGGCCTGGCGCCGGCAGTTTCTCCGTACGGGCGGTGTCCAAGACGTCAGGGGACCGGCCTGAAAATCGCGCGGCTCTCGTATTTACGCACACGGCGCTTTGGCTCATGATGAAGGCATGAGAATGCTGCGAAGCCGGCGATTGCCAGTGGCGGGTTTTGCCGGGCTGGCCGGCCTGATGGTGCTGGCCGGAGTTGTCGCTTCCGCCGCGGAATTCCGGCGCCTGCCGGTGCGGGAGTACCGGGATAAGATGAAGGCTGGCTGGCTCGGTCAAATGGTCGGCGTGTCGTGGGGTGGTCCAACTGAATTCAAGTGGAAGGACGCCATGATTCCGGCGGATCAGGTGCCGCAATGGAAACCGGCGCTGATCAATGAAGCCTTTCCCCAGGACGATCTCTATGTGGAAATGACCTTTCTCCGCACCCTCGAGCAATACGGACTGGACGTCTCCATCCGCCAGGCCGGGATTGATTTTGCCAACAGCGGGTATCCGCTCTGGTGCGCCAACAATGCCGGCCGGAACAATCTCCGCAGAGGCATTGCTCCGCCGGATTCCAGCCACCCGCAGTTCAACAAGTGCCCGAACGACATTGACTATCAAATTGAAGCGGATTTTTCCGGGCTGATTGCGCCGGGGCTGCCGCAATTTGCCATCGAGTGTGGAGAAAAGTTCGGACGCTTGATGAATTACGGCGATGGCATGTACGCGGGGCAGTTCATCGGCGCGCTGTATGCAGCGGCGTTTTTTGAAACTGATCCCGTCAAGCTGATCGAAACTGCGCTGGCCGCCATCCCGCACGAATGTCAATACGCCGAGATGGTCCGGGATCTCCTGGCCTGGTATCGCGCGCAACCGGACGATTGGGAAATGACGTGGCGGCAATGCCAGCGGAAATACCGTGAAAACCCCGAGTACCAGCAGGCCTCGAATGGCGGTATTGATTGCAAGATCAACGGCGCCTATGTGCTGCTGGGCTTGCTCCATGGCCGGCGCGATTTCGACCGCACCATTATTCTTGCGATGCGTGCCGGTCAGGATTCCGACTGTAATCCCTCCAGTGCTGCAGGGGTTTTGTTCACCACGTACGGCGCTGAAAACATCCCCCGCCGCTTCACCCGGGCGCTGGATGAATTGGAAACCTTCAGTCACACCGAGTACACCTTTCCCAAGCTGTTGACGGTGAGTGAACAGCTCGCCCGGCAGGTGATTGTGCGGTCGGGCGGCAAAATCATCCGGGAAAATGGCGAAGAGGTTTTTTTGATTCCCACGCTGGCACCACAACCCAGCCGGCTGGCCCGCAGCTGGTCGCCCGGGCCCATCGCCGGCAGCCGTTTCACCCCCGCGGAGATGGCGCAGATTACGGCGCGCAACGTGCCGCGGGCCGTCACACTGGCGGCCGGGGATGTCCTGCCCGGTTGGGAGGTGGACCATTGCGGGACCGACATGGACCCGGGGTTGCGTGCGGAATACGCCGGGCGCCGGAACGTGGTGCTGACGCATCCCCTCGATCGAGAGACCGGTTGCACCCTGACCCGGAAGGTCAATCTGCCCGCAGGGAAAACCAGCATGCTGCGGATCACCGTCGCCCGGGACCTGCGCGGCGACTTCGATCTGGTTGTGCGGGTCAACGGCCAGGAACTGCTGCGCAAGCCGGTAAACCCGCAAACCACCACGGCGGATCCCTGGCTGGTTCAGGATATCGATTTGTCATCCTTCGCCGGTCACGACGGGGTGAAGTTGGAACTGGTCAACCAGCCCAGCGGGTGGTCCTACGAAGCCGCTTACTGGGCGGGCTTGCAGGTGTTGCACCACTAGTTGCGGATCACCCAGACCGGCGCGCCATGCTCCCGCCGGAGCGGGGCAGTGCTTGACAGGAATCATTTCCGCCAGCGCGTTGCGCGATCAACCTCACTTCGCCCCGACACAACGGGCTCAACTTCCGGATCGGCGAGCGCCCCGGGGACAGTGTCCGCCGGTGCTGTCCGCCCAGCCGGAGCGCATCGGCCAGGGCCCAGGCGTCGGGGCGGTTGTCCTTCCCGCCGCGCGGGAGCTTGACGCTCGCGGTAGCCGGCTGCCGCGTTTGCCTGCGCGCTGGGCAGAGGGAAGTGGTGGTGGATGTGATTGTGTGAACCACGGACCACGGAGATCCTCCGAACCGAAGGGCTGACCTGCGCCGTCTGGGAAGTAACGAAAGGAATTGGGCGAAACCGAAGGTCTGAAAGGGCGGAACGAATGGGAACAAGCGAGTTCACGCCCGACGGTGGATGCTCTGGGGTAAAGCCCCGGATCAGGCGTTCAACAAAATCTCAAGTCCTGCATGAGCGGCGGAAATCAATCGGAGCATTGTGGCGGTTGAGCTTCGATGATTGCCCCCGGCGACTGACGGCGGCGCCCGGACCGGCCGCGCGTCTGAAACCGGTGGATGATTTCCCGCAGCGCCGGAGGGCAGTCTAACTTGCGTGCGGGCAGATTATGGCGGGGCGGCGATTGACCTTGGAACGCGGAGCAGTGGAGAGCTGACGCGTGGTCGGGGGGCAGGCGAGTGGGGTCGGGTCCGGCGAAATGTGGTTCACGAGCCGCCCGCCCAGCGGGGTTGCTGTTTGAGCTGGTAGAGCATCTCCCCGGCTTTCGGCACGAAAAGAACGCCGTCCGCTTCCCGGTGCATGAAATCGGTCTCGCGGATGGTCTGAGGATCACGATAACCCAGATTGATCTTGCGGCAGGTGGCTTCCGGAATGCGGGTGGCCAGGGTGACGCGGATGCGGCAGTGTTCCACGCCGTTTTCCATGCGGCCAATGCCGCGCACGTGCGTGCTGTGCGCCAGGACACCCCAGGGATGATGTTGAAACTTGTCCCATTGAGTCAGGAAATAGTCACGGCAATGATAACCGATGTGCTCGATCAGGTTGCCGTGGGTGACGGAAATTTCCCGCACGTGCGGAGCATAGATGATCAGTTCGCCGCCGTCCGCCACCACGGGTTCGAGTTTGTACATGCCTTTGCCGGCCACCCACAGGTCATCGTACATCCGGGGAATTTTTGACAAGACAGTGTGGAACGGGCGTTCCCGGTAAACGATATGGGTTTGTCGCGAGAGCTCGCTGGCGGCGTCCCAGGCACTTTCAGGCGACCCAAACGTCAACCCCACCAGGGATTTATCCGGGGCCACCACCAGGCAAAAACAGGCCTTGGGCACCCGGACCAGCCGGGCTGCGCGATCCACAATCCGGCGCACCGGCGTCCATTTGTTCCCGATGATCATGGGATTGGTGATGACCGCTCCCAGCCAGTGAAAAAAGTTCAGGAGCCGCGGGCCGCCCACGCCAGGAAAGAGATACTTGTTGCCGCCGGAAAAGCCGACCACCTCGTGTGGGAAGACCGGGCCGATAATGAGAATTTGATCGTACTCCAGGACGAGCCGGTTGATTTCCACCGGCACTTCCATGGCGAACCGGCCGTCGGTGAGGCGTTCGACCTCGGCCGCATCGAGGCGTCCGATTTCCTGCAGCGCGTCCGGGTTGTCCCACTCATGGTTAAAGAAGCGCACCCGCCGGTAAGGGCCCAGCCGCTGCGCCCGGGTGATTTCCAGACGGTCGCAAATGGCCGCTTCACTCATGGGTGGATGTGTGCCGAGGGCGACCAGCACGTCCAATGCACTGGCCACCGTTCCCAGTTGGGCATGGATGGCCTGGAACAGCATGCCCAGCGGCGCGGTGCGGGTGTTGTCGGGAACGATGAGCAGGATTTTCCTTCCCTGACCAGCCGGGACGGGCAGCGCTTGCCGGACCAGTTGCGTCACCTGCTCGGGCGTCAGCCGGTGGCCGGGCGCATGCAATTGTAAGGCGGTGTCTGACACGGAGGCAGCGTAGCAAGGGCGGAGGATAAAATCCATTGCGCAAAGGAGGCCACGCCGGGAGGCTCAGAGGTGCAAGCGCTGAAGGACTTCGCCGACGCTGGCAGGACGGTGCGCGGGATCTTTCTCAAGACAGGCCGCCACGGTCAGGTCCCAGGCGGGAGGAATCTCCGGTTTGCGCACCCCGCACCGGCGCAATTGTTCGGACAGCGTGGGCGGGGTGATTTCGTGCAACTGCTGGAAAACATCGCCGTCATGGAAGGGCGGCTTGCCGGTCACCAGCTCGTAAATCGTGGCGCCCAGGGAATAGATGTCGTCCGCGATGGCGGGCGGCTCGCCGGTCCATTGCTGGGGACTCATATACCAGTCCGTGCCCACGACGCGATGGTAGCCGGGATCCGCCGCGTTGGGGCGGATCGAACGCGCCAGGCCGAAGTCCGCCAGCTTCAAGCGTCCGCGCGAATCCAGAATCAGATTGGCCGGTTTGATGTCGCGATGGATGATGCCAACCGCATGCGCATGGGTCAGCGCCGCGCCCAAGTCCCGCAGCCAGGGCGAGATTTCAGCGAGGTCGAAACGCAGGCCGGGCTTGTCCACTTTCATGGACCAGAGCGACCAACCGTCCACATATTCCATGGCCACGGCCACACCGGCCTCCCCCTGCAAGAAGTCGTAGACCCGGACGATGTGGGGATGAATCAGTTGTTCGCTCCGCAACGCTTCCGCGCGCAGGCGCTCGATTTCTCCCGGGTCGGCCAGCAGGTGCGCGGCGAGGAATTTCAACACGACCAAACGCTCCTGTTCCCGGTCATGTGCCAGCCACACCACGCTCATGCCGCCACTGCCCAGGGTGCGCTTCAAGTAGTAACGTTCAAACACCCGCTGCCCGGCGGTGAGGGGCGGCGGCGGACGATCCGTTGGTTGCGCCATGCGTGACGAGGATACGCCGGTCGGGCCGCAAAAGGGGAGCAAAACCCATCGCGCCTCGGGGGATGACTTTCCGCTTGGAAGTGGCCGGGGCAAATCTCTAGCTTGAGCGCCGTGCAAAATGACTGGCCCAGCGTCACTGTCATCGTTCCGGCGCGTCCGGAGGCGGACGAAGTGCCGGCGGTGCGCGCCGCGCAAGCGCTGGATTATCCGGCGGACAAGCTGGAGATCATCCTGGCGCGCGGCCGGCAACCCTCCGTGCAGCGCAACACGGCGCTGCGCGCGGCGCGTGGGGAGCTGATTTATTTCCTGGATGACGACTCGCTGGCGTTGCCGGGCAACCTGCGCCGTGCGGTTGCCCATTTCCGCGAACCGCAGGTGCAGGTCGTGGGCGGGCCGAATGTTTGCCCGCCAGACGCGCCGTTTCTGGAACAAGTGTTTGCGCTCGTGCTGACCAGCTGGGTGGCGTTTGGTCCAAGCCGGGCGCGGTACGCGCCCGTCGGCGCGGTGCGGGCCACGAGCGAAAAGGAATTGATCCTGTGCAATTTGCTGGGGCGGCGGGCCACGTTGCTGCAACACGAGGGGTTTAATGAGGCCCTTTACCCGAACGAGGAAAATGCGCTGCTGGACAACATTCAGCAAGCCGGCGGCCGTCTGATTTACGATCCAGACCTGTTTGTATGGCGGCGTCCGCGGCGTTCCCTGAAGCAATTCACCCGCATGTTGTTGAACTATGGCCGCGGCCGTGCCGAACAGGTGCGGACCACGCCGACGCCGGGGTCACTGCTCAACTTCGCGCCGCCGTTGTTTGTGGCGTACCTGATGCCCGCGCTGGTGCTGAACTGGTGGTGGCCGTGGGGATGGTGGCCGCTGGCGTTGTACGCCGTGGCGATTGGCGCACAGGGGCTGGTGCTGCTGCCGCGCGGGGGCTGGCTGCGCAGTGTCTGCGCGCTGCCGCTGCTGGTGGAAACGCATCTGGTCTATGGCCTGGGATTCTGGCAGGGACTGTTCACCAGGCTGCGTCCGGCGGGAATGCCGGCGGATTTTGAGGTGGAACTGCAGCGCCAGGCCAAGGCGCATTAGGCCTGGCGCTGGCGGCGCGCCTCGTAGAGAAAAACGGCGGCGGCGCTCGCCACATTCAGCGAATCCACCGTGGCGGCGATCGGGATGGCGACCGCCGCGTCGCAGGCTGCCATCACGCCGGGAGAGATTCCATGGCCTTCCGCACCAAACACGAGGCAAAGATCCGCACGCAAATTCGCCGCGGGCAACGCCTGCTGCTGCGTGTGCGGATGGGCCGCCAGGCAGCGCACCCCAAGTTCCCGCAACTCCGCCAGGGTGCGGCCCAGGTTTCCGACTTCGATGACGGGCAGCGCAAATACGGCTCCCATGGAGTTGCGCACGGCCCGACGCAAATAGGGACTCGCGCAGGTTTCGCCCGCCACCAGCGCCTGCGCGCCAAACGCCACGCAGTTCCGCACGAGCACGCCGATGTTTTCAGCGCTGGTCAGCCCGTCGGCGGCCACGACCAGGCGCGGGCGCGGCAGTCCAGACAGCAGGCGGGGCAGGGGTGGGGCGGGGGGAATTCTGGCGATGGCCATGACGCCCTGGAACAGGGAAAATCCCACCAACGCCTCCAGCGCCCCGCGTTCAGTGACGCAATAGACGGGAATCTGCTCGGGACGGTTTTGCAGGGCGGGGACGTATTCGGCCAGCCGCGGTTCCGGAAGCAGCACCGACAGGACCTCCAACGAACTCGCCAACAGCCGATGGACCACCTTGTCGCCTTCCGCGACGAAGAGGCCGCGCTCGCGATGTTCCCGCGGCCGCCGCAACGTACGGTAGGGCGACAATTCCGGGCGCTCCAGGCTGGTGATGGGTTCCAGATGAAACATGCGTGGCGCCGGCGCCGCGGTTCAACGTCGGTCTTTGTGGGGCGTCTTGGCCCGGGGTGACGGTGGCGCGGTCACGCGGACGGGGTTCACAATTGCAAGGTGGGACACGGCACGTTTTGTGACGCCACCTGCAGGTGGACGTGCTGGGCGTGCAGGGTTTGCAGACGCTGCGCCATGACTCGCTGCGCCAGTTCGGGCCGGTTGCAGTCACGACTGAGATGGCCGAGGCAAAGGTGGCGCAGATCGCCGGTCATGATTTCCGCAATGCAATCCGCAGCGGCCTCGTTGGAGAGATGGCCGTGCCGGCTGAGGATGCGTTGCTTCAGGCTCCACGGACGTTTGGGGCAGTCCTGCAGGAGGCGCACGTCATGGTTGGATTCCAGTACCAGCGCGTTGGTGTGCTGGAGACGTTCCAGCACCAGCCGGGTCACATGGCCAAGATCAGTGGCAAACCCGATGCTGCAACCGTTGGTGCGCAGCACGAACCCGACCGGGTCCTGGGCGTCGTGCGGAATCGAAAAACTTTCCACGCTGAAGTCGCCCACGTCAAACCCGCCGCCGGCAACGAACAAACGGAAATCCCACTGGGCGCCCGGGTTGACCAGTAGAATTTCCTCCATGGTGGCGCGGTTGCAGTAAATCGGAATGTGCGCTTTTTCGGCGATGGCCGCCAGGCCGGCAATATGATCGCTGTGTTCGTGCGTGATCAGGATGGCGGTCAGGTTTTCCGGCACCCGCCCCAGCGAGGCCAGCCGCTGCCGGATTTGGCCCCCGCTGAAGCCCACGTCCACCAACAAACGGGTGTCTCCGGATTCGACGTAGGAAGCGTTGCCTTGCGAGCCACTGCCGAGGATGGTCAACTGAACCGCCACGCGGAAACCATAAATTTTTGATCGAACGGCGGCAACGCATTTTTGAATGGCGCGGATGAAACTCCGCTCCCCAGACGCGCGCGGACGGCATCCGGCATTCCCGGACCGGGCGCCATGCGGAAAGCTGGCGAGGCGGCCGGGATGCGTTCGCCGGCGGGGCGGGGTCCTGATGCCATGTTCCTTTTCGGGGCGAATCCTGTTTCGCGTCTTGAAAAATGATTTCCTTCCTCGCAGACTGCCTGCGAGGATTCGAGGAAACGGGTGAATGAATATGCAGGCTAAATTGGAACTGGAGGGCAAAACGTACTCCCTTCCCATCGTGGTGGGGACGGAAGGTGAAAAAGCGGTGGACGTGTCGGCATTGCGGGCGGAAACCGGCTACATCACCCTGGACGAAAGCTACGGCAACACCGGTGCCTGCCAGAGCAAGATCACTTTCATTGATGGGGAGAAGGGGATTCTGCGCTACCGCGGCATCCCGATTGAGGAACTGGCCGGGAAATCGTCGTTCGTCGAAACAGCGTTTCTGATCATTTACGGACATCTGCCCAACCACCGCGAGATGGACCGGTTTATCGCGCTGCTGCAGGAAAATCAGATCCTGCATGAGAACATGAAGCACCATTTCGAGGGCTTTCCGCCCTCCGCCCACCCGATGGCCATTCTCTCGGCGATGATCAATGCGGCCAGTTGCTTCTATCCCGAGTTGATGCACGGCCACCGGGGCGATTTTGAAATTCAGGCGGCGCGGTTGATCTCCCAGGTGCGCACGATTGCCGCCTTCTCCTACCGTAAATCGAAAGGGGAACCGATCATTTATCCGAAGAAGAGCTACGACTACACGGCGAACTTCCTGCACATGCTTTTCTCCGATCCCAATGACGATTATGAAATCAAGCCTGAAGCCGCCCGGGCGTTGGATTTGATTTTCCTGCTGCACGCGGATCACGAGCAGAATTGTTCCACCTCGACCGTGCGCATGGTGGCGTCCAGCCAGGCCAATCTGTATGCGAGCTGTGCGGCCGGAGTGTGCGCGTTGTGGGGGCCGCTGCACGGGGGCGCCAATCAGGCGGTGGTGGAAATGCTCCAGCAAATTCATCAGGAGGGTGACGATGGATCGAAATTCATCGCCGCGGCCAAGAACAAGGCCAGCGGCCGCAAGCTGATGGGCTTCGGGCACCGGGTGTACAAGCATTATGATCCGCGCGCCAAGATCATCAAAACCGCCTGTGATGAAGTGCTCAACGCCCTGCGAATTGACGACCCCCTGCTGGCGATTGCGAAGAAGCTGGAAGCTGCGGCCCTGCAGGACGAGTACTTCATCGAGCGCAAGCTGTATCCCAACGTGGATTTTTACAGCGGGATCATCATGCGCGCGCTGGGGATTCCGGTGGAAATGTTCACGGTGATTTTTTCCATCGGCCGCATGCCGGGCTGGATCGCAAATTACAAGGAAATTGCCGAAGATCCGAAGAGCCGGATTTGCCGGCCGCGCCAGATTTACGTGGGAACGGGGCAGCACGGCTATGTGCCGTTAACGCAGCGCGCCTGAACCGGGGCGCGCCCCGGCCCGCCCGAAGGGGGGCGGGGCTGCGCGAGGGTGGGGTGGCGGGAGTGTGAGATTCTGTTCGTGGTGATGCATGAAACGCATCCTGGTCATTGATGACGATGCCGCGCTGCGGGATCTGGTGGAGACCGCGCTGCGCGAGCGCGGTTATGAAGTGCTGACGGCCGCCGGCGGCGAGAAAGGGGTGGCCAAAGCCGCGCGGGAGCTGCCCGATCTGGTGTTGTGCGATGTGAACATGGAACCGTTCGACGGCTATGCCACACTCGCGGCGTTGCGCCGCGAAAAGGCCACCGCCACCATTCCCTTCATCCTCATGACCGGACGGGCGGACCAGGTCGGAATGCGCCAGGGCATGGAATTGGGGGCCAACGATTATCTGCCGAAACCGTTCACGTTGGAGGCGCTGTACGCCGCGGTGGCCACCCGCCTCAAAATGGCCGAGCAGTTGCGCGAGCAGGCGGGGGAGGCGTTGCACGATCTGCGCAACAACATCAGCATGATGCTGCCGCACGAATTTCGTACCCCGCTAAATGGAATCATTGGCTACGGCGAAGTCCTGGCGGCGAACCCGGCAGAGGACATTGCCGAAATGGGGCAGACCATCGTGCAGAGCGCAGCCGTGCTGGAGCGGCTCGTGGAGACGTTCCTCGCCTACTCCCAGCTGGAGATTTTGCGGGCCAATAAAAAGGAGACCGAGTTGTTGCGGAAACAATCCTGCGCGGGCGACCTGCTGACCGGACAGGAGGCCCGCCGCCAGGCCGCGGCGGTCGAGCGCGCGGGGGACCTGGAACTGGCGGTGGCCCCGGTCCGCCCCGCCATTTCCGATGACTACTTCACCAAGCTGGTGGGCGAGATTCTTCATAACGCCTTTCGCTTTTCGGCGCCCGGCAAACCGGTCCATGTCAGTCTGGCGGCTTCCGGCGGCCTGGCCGTGTTGCGGGTGCAGGATCAAGGCCGCGGGATGAGCGGCGATCAAGTGGCGCGCATTGGCGCCTTCATGCAATTCGACCGCAAGACGCACGAGCAGCAGGGATTGGGGTTGGGGTTGACCATTGCCCGGCGGATTGCGGAATTGCATGAGGGCGTTTTGCTGGTGCAGAGCGAGTCGGGGACCGGCACAACGGTGACGGTGAAGCTGCCGTTGGCCGCGTGAGCTTACCGCGTGGTCCGGGCGTAAAGATCCACCAGCCCGGGCAGGTCCACCCACCGGCCGGCCGGCTGTCCCGAAGCCGTGTGGCGCAAGGGAGTCTGGAGGCCGTTCTCAACCAGATGCGCCAGCAGCAGAACCACCGCAATCATCACCGCCGGCGCAAAATCCATCCGCCGGAGGCGCAGCGGCAGCCGGCGCCAGGGCCGGAGCAACTGGCGCGCAATCTGGTCCAGATGGCGCCAGAAAACGTGGCGGCCGAAAAACACGTAGGTGTGGAGCGTGTAAAGCGCGAGGACGAAGACCACGGGATATCTAAGTGTGAGGTAACTGCTCCCGCCGACCAGCAGGGCTTGTTCGAGCCGGACGAGGGCGCTGGAAGGCGGGGGCAGGAGGCGAAAGTAATTCAAGGGCCAGCTGGCCAGCCACCAGAGTGCCGTGACCGCGATCAGGGGCAGCAGGGCCTTGCACAGCAGCGGCCAACGGGCCACCTGGCCCAGTTGCAGTTGCAACCCGAATCGGAAGGCGTCGGGGTCGGCAGCGGAAGTTTTGAAGACGGAAAAAAACAAGGTCCAGATTTGGAAGACAACCAGCGTCACGCCGAAACTGTAGGCCGAAAAGAGCAGCATGAGGCCGGTGCCGGTGTCGGTGCGAAAGGGCACGGCCACCGGGCCAACATCAATTTTCCCCGTCCACCCCAGCGGAGTGCCAAAAGTTTCGTAGAGCGGGGCGCGCAGCAGCAATAGAGCGACCAGCAGCACGGGCAGATGCCAGCGCCGCACCGGATGTTTTCCGGCCCGGCGAATCGTGCCGGTCAGGGTGGCCGGCCGGGTTTGTGCCACCAAATCGAAACGGCGTGCCCGCCAGTTGCACCAGAACAACAGCCCGACCAAATTCAGGATGAAATCGAGCAGAGCCATGCGAAATTCCAAATTTCAAACCGGGCCACCGATGGGCCGGACGGACCGCCCGGCCCGGCGACGATCCGGCGCCGTGGCATTGCGATTCGTGATCTCAGAGCATCTTCAACAAAGTCTCAGCCATTTCGCTGGGGGTCACCGCGACGCCAATGCCGGCAGCCTTGAACGCGGCGATTTTTGCCTCCGCCGTCCCTTTGCCGCCGCTCACGATCGCTCCCGCATGTCCCATGCGGCGTCCGGGCGGGGCGGTCGTGCCCGCGATGAATCCCGCCACCGGCTTCTTACAGTGTTTCGCGATCCACTCGGCGGCCTCTTCCTCGGTGCTGCCGCCGATTTCACCGATCATGATGATGCCGTGGGTCTCCGGGTCGTCGTTGAACAGCTTGATGACGTCGAGATGCGACGTGCCGTTGACGGGGTCGCCGCCAATACCGACGCAGGTGGACTGGCCGACGCCCCGTGACGTGAGCTGCCACACGGCTTCGTAGGTCAATGTGCCCGAGCGCGACACCACGCCGATGTTGCCTCGCTTGTGAATGTAACCGGGCGCAATGCCGATGCGGCAACCGCCATGCGAATCTTTGCCCTCACCGGGCGTGACGATGCCGGGACAATTCGGGCCGATGAGCCGGGTCTTGCTGCCTTGCATGGCGCGTTTGGCCTTCACCATGTCGTTGACGGGGATGCCTTCGGTGATCGCGACCACGAGTTCGAGGCCCGCATCCACGCCTTCCAGAATCGCATCCGCAGCGAAGGGCGGGGGAACGAACACGGCGCTGGCGGTCGCCCCGGTCTGCTTCACGGCCTCCGCGACGGTGTCGAAGATGGGAACCTTCTTGCCGCCGTGTTCAAAGCACTGGCCGCCCTTGCCGGGCGTGACGCCGGCGACGACTTGCGTGCCGTAATCAATGGAGAGTTGAGCATGCCGCGCGCCGAAGCTGCCGGTGATGCCTTGGATGAGGACCTTGGTGTTGGGTTTGACGAGGATGGCCATTTTAGATTTACGAGTTCAGATTCACGATTTGATCGCACGAATGCCGGAACTCTAGCAAGACGCCCGATCACAGTCAGTATTTCGTTTTGGAGTTGATTGATTCGCACCGCCGACTGAACAGATAACGAACGGCCGCCCACCCATCCGGCAATAGGTCCGGCGGTGCGTCCAATCGCTTGCCGTGTTCCACCAATTGCTTGAGGAAAAATGGGAATGGAACGCCGCCTCGACGATCGGTCTGGTGTGTTTGAGCCATGCGTCGTTGTGCGCGAATTCCCTCGAAGGCGGCGGATGCATTGAGCCAGGTGCAATTCAGTGAGGCCCCGCGTTCCGCTTGTGGATGCAAATCAAATTGCCCTCGGGATCGTAGATGAACGCCATCTTGCAGACGGGCGTGGAGAATGGCTCCAGCTTGAACTTCACGCCCTTTGCTTTCAGCTCCGCGATGGCTGCATCAAAATCTTCCATTTCCAAACCAGCCGAGCAGCCGCTTTACGTCGGCTTCCAGTCCGGCACGCCCGCGCCCAGCGACAGCGTGCCGTTGGCGATCTCGTATTCGGTCCATTGCATGCCGCCAGGTTCGCCCACGGTCAGGGTCGGTTTCAAACCGAGCACGCCCTCGTAAAACTTCCGCGCGCGCGCCATGTCGGTGACCGGGTAACAACTAAATGCAATTTCGGTGACCTTGAGCATCTCGAGGAGATTCTGTTTAGTTTTTGTCCGCACTAAACACAATCTTTTTCAGCGTCGCGAGGATTCCACAGGCGAAAAGTTCTCCCGGTGTCAAAAGCCTTTGCATCCCGCACTTTTCAGTTAGACTGCACGCCGTCAACCTGTGGAATTATCACCCATGAAACTTCAACTTCATTTTGTCGGCTGCTGTGTCGGTGCGCTTCTGTTGTCCGGCGTTCCCGGCGCGGCGGCGGCGACCTCACGCACGTTGCTGCCCAATCCTTCGCCGGGGCTTACGCTCTGGTGGGCCTTGTCGAGCGCCGCCAAGATTCGCCCCGATCAACCGCCGCCGACGGAGACCGGTGTGGCCATCGAGATTCGCTGTGCCCGCAATGAACGCGAAGCGGCGCAACTCGTGGTCCGGTCCGCCCAGCCGTTGAAGAACTTTCAACTGACTCTCAGCGCGCTGACGGGGCCGGACGGCGCGGAGATTTCTCCCGATCGCTTCGAGATTCTGCAGGCGATGTATCTCGACATCACCCAGCCCACGGATCGCGCTTCGCAGGCGGGGCTTTGGCCCGATCCGCTGTTGCCGGTCACGGGACCGTTGGACTTGTCGGCGGGGACCAATCACGCGTTCTGGCTGCGAGTTTTCACTCCCACCAACGCGCGGCCGGGAACGTATCGCGGCACGGTGCGCTTGCGCGCTCAAGACCTCGATACCAGCGTCCCGATCGAACTGCGCGTGTATGATTTTGCATTGCCGGAGCGGATGACCTGCACAACGGCATTTGGTTTTTCGCCAGGCAACATCTTTCGCTATCACGGCCTCAAGACCGAGGCGGACAAACGGCTCGTGCTGGAGAAGTATTGGGCCAATCTCGCCGCGCACCACATTTCCCCGTACGATCCCGCGCCGTTGGATCCCATCCAGGTCAAGTGGCCGGACATCCGCCCGCCGAAAACCGTCTGGGATGATTGGTCGGGGCTGCGCATTGTCACCAACGAAACTCATTCCGGACAGGGCGCCCTTTTGATCTACGACGACCAGGTGAAGGCGAACGTCACGGTCAGTTACGAGCCGCTCCTCAAAATTCCCGCCCAGGGTTTGCGCTTGAAATGCTGGTATCGCACCGCGGTGCCCGGGCAACGGTTCATCGTCACCTTGAATCATTTCGATGCCGGGAAACAGTGGATGTCCGGCCGCAACAACGACATGACGCTGGTCGGCGACGGCCGCTGGCAGAGCCTGGACGAGCAGCTCACGAAATTTCCGCCCGGGGCCGAGTATGTCCGCCTGAATCTGCGCGCCACCGTCTGGTCGGATCAAGGCGAGGACCTCGGGTTGGTTTGGTTTGACGACGTCTCGATCACCGACTTGAGAACGGGCGCGGAACTCGTGCAGGGTGGCGACTTCGAGCGCCGGCCGCGCACCGAACTGGTCGCGCCGCCGGATAAACTCCAGGTCCGGTTCGATTTCACCGCGTGGGATCGCGCCATGACGCAGGCCATTGACCGGAATCATTTCAACTCGTTTCGGGTTCACATTCCCGGCATCGGCGGCGGGACGTTCCATGAGATTACACCACCCAACCTGCTGGGCTTTGGCGAGGACACGCCGGAGTATCCGGTGTTGTTTGATTCCTACTGCCGGCAACTCGAGGCCCACCTTGCTGCCCGCGGCTGGCTCGACGAGGCTTACGTTTATTGGTTCGATGAACCGAGCGCCGAGCAATATCCGTTCGTCATGAACGGTTTTGCCAAGCTCAAGCGGTCGAGCCCCGGCATCGCCCGCATGTTGACGGAGCAGGTCGAGCCTGCGTTGTTGGGCGGCCCGAACATCTGGTGCTGCATCTCGGACGCTTACGATCACACCCGGGCGGAAGCGCGTCGTCCGCACGGCGAGAAATTCTGGTGGTATGTCTGCACGGGACCGAAGGCGCCGTACGCCGGACTGTTCATTGACCATCCCGCGCCCGAGATGCGCCTCTGGCTGTGGCAAACCTTCCAGCGCAACATCGAAGGCATCCTCGTCTGGCAAACCACCTACTGGACCAGCGGCACCGCCTATCCGGACCCGCAGCATCCGCAAAATCCCTACACCGATCCCATGAGTTGGACCACCGGTTACGGCACGCCGTCAGGCAAACGCCTGCCGTGGGGCAATGGCGATGGCCGCTTCATTTATCCGCCATTGGCCGCCGCCGACGCGAAGGGGAGTTCGCCGATCCTCGAAGGGCCGGTGGACTCCATCCGCTGGGAGCAACTGCGGGATGGCATCGAGGATTACGAATACTTGAGCCTGCTGCGCCGTCGTCTGGCGGAAAAACGCGCCACGCTCACCGCTGAAAATTACCAACGCCTGAGCCGTTTGCTGGAAGTGCCGGAGAACATCAGCCGCAGTCTGACCAATTTTGCCGCCGATGGCGCGCCGATCGAGGCGCAGCGCGATCTCGTGGCCCGGGCCATCGAGGAATTGCGATAGAATCCCGCGGGAGACAATCGCGTCGGAAGCGGACGCTCAGGAAAACAGTTGGCGGGCCAGCGCGAGCGGAGAATGTTTGCGCCAGCGGGCCACCGTCGCGCGCCACCGGGCCAGCAGTCCCGGTCGGGCGGCGACCTCGCGGGCGACCGTGTCGCGCAGGGCCTCGCATTCGCGCCGCGCGCGTTCGTGCTGTTGGGACAGCGCGATCATCTGCTTCTGCAACTCGATCAACCGGCGATACGATTCGATGCCGGTCGCCGTCGGTTTCGGCCGTTCCAACTGTTCGTCACTCGGAGCCATCGTGCCCTGATTGCCTGGTCTCCCGGGTCAAGCCGCCACCGCTTTCACCACTTTCTGCGCCGCGTCGGCCATCGTGTCGCCGGTGATCAGCGTGAGGCCGGATTCCGCCAGCGTTTTCTTGCCGGCGACGACATTGTTGCCTTCCAGCCGCACCACGAGCGGGAGTTTCAACCCCGTTTCCTTCACCGCCGCGACAATGCCGGTGGCGATGACGTTGCAATCCATGATGCCGCCGAAAATGTTCACGAGAATGCCCTTCACGTTCGGGTCCTGCAGGATGATCTTGAACGCCGCGGTGACCTGCTCCTTGCTCGCGCCGCCGCCCACGTCCAGAAAGTTGGCCGGGCTGCCGCCGTAATGCTGGATGATGTCCATCGTCGCCATCGCCAGCCCGGCACCGTTGACGAGACAGGCGATGCTGCCGTCCAGCTTGATGTAATTCAGCGCGAACTTGCTGGCCTCGATCTCCAGCGGCGCTTCCTCGCCGAGGTCGCGCATCTCCTGAATATTTTTATGACGATACAGCGCGTTGTCATCCAGACCAATCTTGGCGTCCACCGCGCACAGTGATTCCTTCCCGTCCGCGCCCACGACGATGCACAGCGGGTTGATCTCCACCATGCTCGCGTCACATTCCCACCACGTCTTGTAAACGCCCATCAGCAGCTTCACGCCGCTGTTGAAGGCATCGCCCTTCAAGCCGAGCGCCGAAGCAATCTTCCGCGCCTGATACGGCATGATGCCGACGGCGGGGTCAATCTGCTCCTTGATGATCTTCTCGGGATGCTTCTCCGCGACTTCCTCGATGTCCATGCCGCCCTCGGTGCTGGCCATGATGAGCGGGCGCGAGGTCGCGCGGTCCAGCAGCACGGCGAGATAAAATTCCTTTTTGATCTCCTCCGCCGCCGCCACGAGGAGTTTTTGCACCAGGCGACCGTCCGGTCCGGTCTGTTTGGTGACGAGCACCTGGCCGAGCATCGCTTTGGCCTTCTCGTAAACGTCCTCGACGCTCTTGCACAATTTCACGCCGCCCTGAAAGCCGCTCTTGAACGTGCCCTTGCCGCGACCGCCCGCGTGGATCTGCGATTTCACCACCACGAGCCCGTTGCCCGCGGCGAAAAGTTTTTCCGCCACGGCTCTGGCTTGTTCGGGAGTGGAGCAGACATCGCCGGGGGGAACGGTGACGCCGTATTGGGCGAGCAGTTGTTTGGCCTGGTATTCGTGAATGTTCATTTCAAAACCGGGATTCATTGAACGCCGCCGGGAGGCCAAAATCAATCCCTATCCTGCGGCGCGGCTGAACGACGCGGCCCGCCACCGGATGTGGGGGGCGGGAACAACCCGGATCATGCGTCAGCTGGCGAGGATGCTGATTTCGACCGGTTCGACGCTGACTCCGGTTTTTTCGAGCCACTTGATCGCGGCTTTGATTTCCCTTCGCTCCCCCGCCAGCTCCAAACAGACGATGCCAATTTCATCGGTAACACTGGCCTGGCGGAGGTTGGTGACCAGTTTGAATTTTTGTCCGAGCTGCCAGACGAGCGGCTTGGTGATGAGCTTTGGCGGATACATCAACCACAGGCGCGTTTGCTGCGCTGTTTTGGCCGTGGTCGTGACGTGTTTTTTCTTTTTTGTAGCCATGCGATAATTGGTTTAATTGTTCTTCCTCACCCCGGCCCTCTCTCCAAGGAGCGGGGGTGTGTTTCACCGGTTTCGGATAACTCGTGAGGCGGTTGCCGTGCCGTCAACTTCCGAGTTATCTGTCGCCCTCACTCGCTGTTCCCTCTCTCCGGACGAGAGAGCCAGGGGGCGAACGGGCGTTTTCACTGATTTTTGGTGGGGCGTACGTCCTCGTGAGCCGCAACTCGCCAGTTGCCCCGCTCCACCGGAGTTGGTCTAGCCTCCCGCGATGGCCGGAATGATGCTGATTTCGTCGCCGTCCTTGAGCGGGGTCTGTGAATTGTTGAGGAAGCGGATGTCCTCCTCGTTCACATAGACGTTCACGAACCGGCGGACCTCGCCTTTTTCGTCCACGAGCCGCTCGGCGATGCCGGGGTAGCGGGACTGCAATTCAGTGATCGCCTCGCCAATGGTGGCGGCGTTGACTTCGACCAGCTCCTCGTTATGGGTCAACTTGCGGAGCGGCGTTGGGATTCGAACTTTCTTTGCCATAATTCTTAATTCTTCAATGTGGGAAGGGGCGTGCGGAGCTCAAACCGCTTCAAAAACAACTTTCAGTCCCAGCGCCGTCAACACGGAGTTGAGGCTGGTCAAACGCGGATTGCCATCGCGCGAAACGAGCCGGTACAGATTTTCCCGGTTCAACTTACTCAACTCGGCGGCGCGAGCGATGCCACCTTGGGCTTCGACTACATCGCGCAGGCCGACGAGAAAAACTTCCGGGCCTTCCTCGTAACAGGCAGTCAGGTACTCTGCTGCTTGTTCGGGATCGTCCAGTTTCTTTGCCAGAATCTTTTTGTAACTGACGGCTTTCATGACTCGCTCGCTTTGTATTCCTGCCAGTGTTGTTTCGCCAGCCGGATGTCTCGATCTTGCGTTCGCTTGTCGCCGCCGCAGAGCAGCACGACCAGCGTCTGTCCCTTCTGCCCGAAATAAACCCGGTAACCCGGCCCGTAATCCACCCGCAATTCCGAAACACCTTCGCCCACCGGCTTGCAGTCGCCCAAGTTCCCTTGTCGCACTCTCGCCAACCGGGCAAGCACCCGAGCTACTGCCCGCTGATCATCCAAGTCGTCCAACCATTCCTCGAATGGCACTTGCCCGTCTTTCGTGCGGAAGGCGACGATTTCTTTGGGCGTATGGAACGCGGACACACTGTAGCTTTTAAGCTACGGATGGTCAACATGGCAAAGCGCCTCGCCAATGGTGGCGGCGTTGACTTCGACCAGCTCCTCGTTATGGGTCAACTTGCGGAGCGGCGTTGGGATTCGAACTTTCTTTGCCATAAATTCAATGCTTATCTTTGTCCGGCCATGATTTCCAAGAACTCACCGGCACGGATAATCTCAATGTCCTGGAACTTTTTCAATTCCAGCAAATCCCTGTCGCCACTGATCACATAGGTGGCTTTGCCCGCGATGGCGCATTCAATCACCGCATTGTCATCCGGGTCGCGTGGCACCGCTTCAAGCGTCCTGGGAATTTTGACGAGACGCGCAAAACTCAAATAGCGGGCGATGGTTTCGGCGCTTTGCTCAGCGGAAAAGCCGAATTTCAGTTCCAGTTTCTCGGCCCACTCCTCCATCAATTCGGCGCAAGTAACGTCTCGATTTTCCCGGCTCGCGCCAGTTCCACGCATTCAAACGGCTTGCCGCGCCAGCCGGTTGCTGAAAAGAGGATGTTGGTATCGAAGACAACGGTGAGCGCCACAATCAATCCTCGTGCAACAACCGATCCACGAATTCCTCCCGCTGATTTTCCGACATGCGATCCCAATCCAGACCACGCTCAGCGCACTGGCGACGTAATTGTGCCTCGGCAAGACGCATCCGCTCCTCATGGCGGGTTTCAGCCTCTTCGGCCAGAGCCAGCAAGGCTTCGCGCTTGCGCGCGGATGGCAATTGGCGCATCAGTGAAAGCACTTGATCGTTGGTTAGCTCCAAAACACTCATGACGGCAGAATACCAGCAAACGCACGAATCACAACCTCCCTTTACACCTCGTCAAACGTGGCGGCGTTGACTTCGACCAGCTCTTCATTGTGGGTCAACTTGCGGAGCGGCGTTGGGATTCGAACTCTCTTTGACATAAATTTAAAACTAACTTCCTATTCTTGCTCGGTTGAATCAACTCTAACCTCCATCTGGTTCGTCACCATCATCGACCTGCCAGTCAATGACGTTCTGCTGAACGGATGACAATCGAAGCGCAGCTCCTGCTTTCTTCGTAAGCTTGGCGCTGGTCATGTCCGCACCCGAAAAGTCGCAATCTTTGAAGCCGCAGTAACGAAAGTCAGCCTCGGTTAGGTTCGCTTCCGTAAACAGAACTTTTTCCAGTAGACATGCACGAAAATCGCATCGTGATAGGTCCGCCGATTTGAAACTCACGTCGATAAAGTCATTCCAATTTGCCGTTGATTCAGACAAGTCGGTGTTTTGGAATGACGTATTTCGAATCTCTGATCGGCCAAAGAACGTGCGGGGCAGTGTCAGGTTGTCCAGTCTTGCTTCTGCTAGTGAAGTGCGGAAGAAATTTACTCCAAGCACTTCGTCATCATGACGCGGTGGTTGCTGGGGCAGAGGCGGAATGTCTCCTGCCTCAATAATTTGCTCACGCTGAAGAGCGCGGCAAGATTCATCATAGGGCAACCGCTGAGGCATTTGTTTTACGCGCTGACCTTCTCCTCACTCGCCAGCATCGCCTCAAACTCACGCAAGCTCGGCTTGATTTCGCGCGTCTTACCGACATGGCCCACGACGGCGTCGAGCGTCTTGAGGCCGTTGCCGGTGATGCAGAGGACGGCGGAATCGTTCGCCGGAATCTTGCCCGAGGCAATGAGTTTCTTGGCCACCGCCGTCGTCACGCCACCCGCGGTTTCCGCAAAGATGCCTTCGTTCTCCGCGAGCAGGCGGATACCTTCGCGGATTTCGTCGTCGGTCACGTCGTCGGCTGCGCCACCAGTTTCCTTCATCACGCGTAACGCATAGAAGCCGTCCGCCGGCGTGCCGATGGCGAGCGATTTCGCAATGGTGTTCGGTTTGACGGGCTTGAAGAAATCCAGTCCCGCCTTTTGTGCGACGGAGATCGGCGAGCAACCGGTCGCCTGCGCGCCGTGAATGTGGTAAGACAGGCTGGAAGCCTGTCCCACCAGGCCGAGCTTGATAAATTCCTGATAGCCTTTGTGGATTTTTGTCAGCAACGAGCCGGAGGCCATGGGCACAACGGTGTGCTGCGGAATCTGCCAGCCGAGTTGTTCGACGATCTCGTAAGCCTGACTCTTCGAACCTTCGGCGTAGTAGGGGCGCATGTTCACGTTCACGAACGCCCAGCCGAACTTGCCCGCGATCTCGGCACAGAGACGGTTCACTTCGTCGTAGTGACCCTTGATGCCGATGACGTTCGCGCCATAGACCAGCGAGTTGAGCACCTTGCCGTGTTCGAGGTCGGACGGGATGAAGACGTAGGATTTCAAGCCGGCGCTGGCAGCGTTGGCGGCCACGGAATTGGCGAGGTTGCCGGTCGAGGCGCAGGCGACCGTTTCAAAGCCGAGTTCCTTCGAGCGGCTCAACGCGACGCTGACGACGCGGTCTTTGAACGAAAGCGTGGGATAATTGACGGCGTCGTTCTTGATCCAGAGTTCGCGAATGCCGAGCGCCTTGGCCAGACGATCCGCCTTAACGAGCGGCGTGAAACCAACCTGCGTGCCGACGGTGGGTTCACCCGCCACGGGCAGCAGTTCGCGATACCGCCACATCGTCCTTGGGCGCGACTGGATGGAGGCCCTGGTCAAAGCCTTCTTGATGCGGTCGTAATCGTAGGCGACTTCGAGCGGGCCGAAGTCGAACTCGCAGACGTGCGTGGCGGCGAGGGGATATTCGCGGCCGCACTCGCGGCACTTGAGCGCCTTCATGAATCCATCGTGTTTTTCACTCATAAATTGTTTCCGGCAGGACAGGCTTCCAGCCTGTCGCCAATTTCCCGGGGCTGAAAGTTTGAGACAGGCGCGCCGCCTGTCCTGCGAAACAAAAAGCCCCGGCTCATGGAGAGACGGGGCGAAAATCTTTTTGCGCTCATCTCATTTCTCCCGGCAAACGATGTCCGGGCTGGAATTGGCACCTGCGTTGAAACAATCGCTTCAACCGGTTGCCGTGGCGTCATCGGGCCAGTCCCTCAGCCACTCTACATGAGACCGTTGGTATCAACGGATGCGGATAGATTGATGATGCGCCAACTGATTGTCAAACGAATCTTTTCCGAAATCACCGGCTTCGCCGGCCGTCGTTCGGCGGTGGCGCTTCAATCGTGTGGGCCGCCGGCCAGGGGCAATTCCAATGCGCGGCGGTAGACCGCTTCATACCGGGGCACGATGATTTCGGCGGAGAAGTGCGCCCGGGCGCGCGCCCGGGCTGCGGCGCCCATCTGCCTGCGCTCGGCGGGATTGCAGAGCAAACGGCGGAGGTGCCCGCCCAGCGCCTCCACATCGCCGGAGGGGGCCAACAAACCGGAGACGCCGGCTTCGATCACTTCCGGGATTCCGCCCACCCGGGTGGACACGCCGGGACAACCAAAGCACATGGCCTCCAACAGACTCAGACAAAAGCTTTCGGTGTCGGAGGTGAACAGGCCGATGTCCGCAATCTGCAGGTACTCCTCCACGTCCAGAACTTTTTCCCGCACGATGACGCGGTCGGTCAGCTGAAGGCGCTGTCGGTCCCGGGCGAACGGTTCAAAGGGGGCGCCGGCCAGCAGCAACAATTTCCAATCCTCGCGGTCCCGCAACCGCGCGACGGTTTCCAGCAGCACATCAATGCGCTTGACCGGGCGCAAATTGGAGGCGTGAAAGATGACGGTTTCGCCGTGCAGGCCCAGGCTGTGGCGCACCGCCGCGGCAGAGCGGGTCGGCGGCCGCGGGACGTAGAAGTTATGGATGACTTCAATGGGGCCGTGGTAGCCGATGACGCGCCGGGTTTCCTCGCGCAGGTGGTGGGAAACGGCGGTGACGACGTCCGAGCGGGTCAGGGCATGATGAATCGCCGGGCGGTAGCCTGGGTCGTTGCCCAGCAGCGTGGTGTCGGTGCCATGCACGGTGGTAATGATCCGCGGGCGGCGCGCGGCGGGCAGCATCGCGTTTGCGAGCAGCGCCGCAGTGGCATGGGGGACGGCATAATGCACGTGGAGAATGTCCAGGCGGCATTGCTGGCTCACTTCCGCCATGCGCACGGAAAGGGGCAGGGTGTAATCGGGGTATTTGAACAGCTCGTAGTCGTTGATGACGACGGGGTGAAAATGGATGCGCGGCGCGTGTTCGGGCAGCCGGAACGGGCGCTCGTAACTAATGAAATGCACCTCGTGTCCGCGCTGCGCCAGCTCCTCGCCCAGGGAGGTGGCCAGCACGCCGCTGCCACCGACGCTGGGATAACAGGTAATGCCGATTTTGAGAGGCAGCAGCGTCATGTCAGAAATGGCGTGCGCCCCGTTCCAGCGGGGTCAACGAGTCGAGCAGCGGCGCGTCATTGGGGAACAAGACCTGGGCGTGTTCCACGCCGGCGCGGTGTCCGTTCAACCGCGCGCGCAGCAGTTGCATTTCCACGTAGCGCCGGGTGGCGGTCTGGGAGACGTGCGCCTGCATGGCCCGGGTCCAGGCGGAGATGATCTCCGGAGCGGAAATGTCAATGAGCACGGCGCGGCCGGCGGCGGCTTGCACGTCATCCGTCAGCGCGTAGAAGAGCAGGGCGCCGATGCGGTGCGGCGGCTGCCGGCGCAACTCGCGGACGCCGCCGTAGCGCGCCAGCCGCGCGGCATCCCGCACCAGTTGTCCGAGCCGGCAGTGGTCGGGGTGTTGGTTTGCGACCGGGCAGGGGGCCAGCACGATGCCGGGGCGGCGGGTGCGGATGATCCTGGCCAGTTTGATGGCGTGGGCCACCTTCAGCTCCAGATGGGCATCGCCCGCCAGGCGCAGCCAGGCGAGGGTGGCCCCCAACATTCCGGCGGCACGCTGCGCCTCGATCGTCCGTTGGCGCGGCGTGCCGTGGGTGGCGGCTTCGCCCCGGGAGCAAACGACCAGGTGCGCCGCGCGGCCGCGCCGCGTTTCCAGGGCAATGACGCCGCCGCACCCGAATTCGATGTCGTCCGGGTGCGCGCCAAAGGCCAGCAGGGGCGGCGGCTCAGGGGAGGATTTCTGTGCAGGCTTCATCGGAACGTTCAATAACATCGCGCGGGACAAAAGTGATTTCCGGCGTTTCCGCCGGGTGCAAATAGTGTTGTTCGCCCAAACCGGCAATGTAATGCGTGCAATGCACCACCGATTGCATCCAGCGCAAGCGGGTGTCGCGCGTGGGGCTGACCTGCTCCTTCGTAAAAGGGGTGGCGGGAAAGTTCAAGAAGGAATCGCCGCCGGCATGCAGTTGAAAGCCTGCGGCGGTCACGCGCGCCCGGACCACCTCGCCCGCGTAAGGGACATCCACAAAGCAGTCCGCCACCGCACAGGCGGCGCGGCGCACGGCCGGATCGCCCGAACGCACGAGGCGCACGCCGTCCAGCCACCCCAGACTCCGGTACATCGCCAGGCAAAAATCCGCCACGTTGTCCGCCGTGACGGCTTGAAAGCGCTCGATCAGGTCGGGCCCGACGTAGTTGGGCAGCTGCAACGCCGTCCGGGCCTGCCAATCGGGCGCGAGGCGTTTCCGGAACAGCGGAGCGAATTTGCGTTGGAGCTTGTTGACGACCGCAAAGTTCAAATGGGCCAGTGCGTGGGTGGTCCGGTGGCGCAACAGGGTGCGGGTTTCACGCGGATCATGGTCGCTGTCATGGTAGAAGAAGACGATCTCCCCGCCGATTTCCGCCTGCAACCGGCGGGCGGTCTGAATCTTGGCAGCCAGGAACCGGCGCGGGAAAAATCCGCACGGTTGCTGGCCAAAGCAGATGATCGGGGTGGCGCTCATGGGCGGGGGATCGCGGGCGGGCGGCGTCCGAAAGCCAGTTGGAAGATCAGGCTGAAAACGATGCAGCCGGCGCAGCCGATGGGGTTGAGCCAAAGGTAGCCGATTTCGTAATGCGGAAAGATTTTGCCGGCAAAGAAAATGATCAGGACGATCAGTTGCGCAGCGATGGCCGCCCAGAACACGGCCGATCCGCCCACGCGTTTGCAGAAGAAGGCGACGCAAAACACGCCCAGCAGGGAGGGATAAAAAATCGAAGCCACGATGTTCAGGGCTTCGATCAGGTTTTCGGCAAAGCCGATGAACAGCGCGAAGCCGATGGCGAATCCTCCCCAGAGCGCGGTGAACCATTTGGCGTTGCGCACATTGCGCGCCTCGTCGTGAACGGCGAGCGGGCGGAAATGCCGCCACAAATCAATGGTGCTGGTGGTGCCGAGGGCGTTCAACTCGCCGGCTTTCGAGGACAGGGCGGAGGCGAACATCACCGCAATCAACAATCCCACCAGTCCATGCGGCAATTGGGTGAGGATGAAGGTGATGAACACATAATCCGAATCCTTGGTTTTCACGGTGGGGTCGAGCGCGAGCAGGGCGCTCCGGGCCTGTTGCCGCAGGTCGTTGGCCGTGCGATGAGATTCCATCATGGCGGCGCGGGCGGCGCTTTCAGCGGTGGCGTCGCCGCGTGCGCGCACGGCCACCCAGGCGCGGATCCGTTCCTGTTTTTCCGCCTGCACGGCGGCGAACCTGGTTTCCAGGGTCCGCAGCTCCGCTCCCTGCGGGCCCCGGGCGTGGCGTTGCCATTCGGTCTGGTTGAAGAAGACCGGCGTGTTGGGCTGGAATTGATAAAAGACGAACAGTAACGCGCCGAGCAGGACGATGAAAAACTGCATGGGAATCTTGAACATGGCGTTGAACATCAATCCCAGGCGGCCCTCGCGCAGGGCGGCACCGCCGATGTAACGCTGGACCTGCGATTGGTCCGTGCCGAAGTAGGAAAGCGACAGGAAAAAGCCGCCGAGAATGCCGCTCCAAAAGGTGTAACGTCGTTTCAAGTCCGGGGTGAAGTCCACGCCCTGCAGCTTGCCCAGTGCGCCGGCGATGTGGGTGGCGTCGGGCGGGAGTTTGCAGACCAGAATGATGAACGCCGTCACCATGCCGACAAAAATGACGCCCATCTGCCATTTTTGCGTCAGATTTACGGCCGCACTGCCGCCAGTAACGGTATAAACCACCACCACCAGGCCGGTGAATAAAATCGTCAGGTCAAGCCGCCAGCCCAGCACCGTCGAGAGGATGATGGCGGGGGCGTAAATCGTGATTCCGGCCTGCAGGCCGCGTTGCAGTAAGAACAGGGCTGCGCCGAGCAACCGCGTTTTGGCGTCAAACCGTTGACCCAGATACTCGTAGGCGGTATAGACGCCGAGCTTGCGGTAAATGGGCAGAAACACCACGCAGACCACGATCAGCGCCAGCGGGAGGCCGAAATAATTTTGAATGAAATCAATGCCGCTTTCAAACGCCTGCCCGGGCAGGGACAGGTAGGTGATGGTGCTGGCCTGGGTCGCCATCACCGAGAGGCCGATGGTCAGCCAGCCGGTGTTGGCGTTGCCTTTCAGGTAGGTGTGGAGATTGCGGGTGTGCCGGGTGCGCCAGGTGCCGTAGGCGGCAATGCCCACCATCGTGCCTACCAGGACAAGCCAGTCAATCCAGTTCATTTGAAGGCGTGGGAGAGCCACGCCAACAGCGCAACGCAGCCAATGAACCAGAGGAAGACCAGGAGATAAACTCCGCGCCAGGTGCGGAAGCCGGGCACGCCGGGAGCGGCCTCCTCCGTGGAATGAGCTGGTGGCCGCGTGGTTTTCATTTCCCCAGCGACAGCAGATTGGCAAACAGCCGGTAGGCCCCCGGCACGCCTTGCGGCAACTGGCGGAAGAACGCCAGTCCGGTATAGACGTAGTACCCCCGGCCATGACGGGCCACCAGCAGCGCTCCCGACAACGGCGGCTCACCCGGGTCCGCCATCGCCAGCACGGCCGCGTAATGTTGCTCATCCCAACGGCTCGGAAAATACAGGCCGCGTTCCTGCACCCAGCCCTCAAAATCGGCGGCCGTGATCCGGTTCGGCGAAGTCAGCACCGGCGCTTGGGGATCGAGGAACGTCACCGCAGCGTGCTCGTCGGTCACGCGCAGCTGCGGCGCCGGCCCCTGGATGGAAAGGGGATACGGTCCCAGTTCGGAGGTTTTCAAACCGCTGGGGCGGTTGTATTGCACAATGACCGTGCCGCCGTTTGTCACGTAGGCAAACAGGGAGGCGAGGTGTGGCGCGAGATCCTCACGTTCGTTGAAAGCGCGCACGCCGATGACCACCGCATCCAGCGCGCGGAGTTTATCCGGGGTCAGATCGCCACCGGTCAAGGTGGTGACGTGGCAGCCCAATTGTTCCAGTGCCGCGACCGTGGCGTCGCCGGCGCCCGGCAGGTAACCGACGTTGTTGCCGCGCACCGAGAAATCCACGGCTACCAGGCGGGACTGTGCCGGGGGTTGCAACAGAATGAACGGTAAATGCGCGTAGTTGATTTCGATGCGTTGATGGGCATAACGCTGGTGATGGAGCAACGCACTGGCGGTGATGCGCGCGGTGGCAGGCTCGGGCGGCGCGGTGACTTCAAATGAGAGCTGCTGTCGCGCTCCCGCCCGGGGGAGCGAGAATTCACGCGTTGCGGGCAGCACCTTCCAGCCGGCGGGCGGTTCGAGCTGCACCGTGCCAGTCAGCTCCGGACGGGCGGCGGTCACTTCCACCGTGACCGGACGGGTGCGGCCGGGGTGAAACAGATGCACGTCGGCCAGAAACCGCAGCGACACGGGGGGAATCACCTCCACCCGCCGCAGGCGTTCGGTGGTTGCGTCCTTGACCCGGCTGCGCGGTTCATCGGCGACCACCAGGGTTTGTCCGCCGACGTCGAAGACGTAATCCACCGGAAACGCCGGCGGATTTTCCGCCGTGCCGATCAGGGTTGGATCGTCCACGCGATACATGCCGCTGGTGCCCGGTTCGCGCAACCAGTAGGGCTGGGTCAAGGGCGTGGCCATCGGCACGGTGAGGGTGATCGTGTCCTGCCGGGCGGAACCGGGCGTCAGTGGGGCATCCACCCGGTGGGTTTGCGCCGGATGGTGGAGTCGAGTTTCGACCCAGCGCACCGGAACGTCGCTGGCCAGCCCGACGGTTTGGGCGAAGGTCACCGTTTCCCCGGGCACCACTTCGGGCCGGGCCGCCGTTGTAGTTACGCGCAGTCCCAGACAGGCTTGCAGGAGGTGGTCCAGTTGCCGGCGCTTGTCGGCCAGGACGGGCGTGACGGGCAGCGCCTGCAGTTTGGCGCGAATGGCCAACACGGCGGGAACGCTCCGCGCCGGGGACTCGGGATCAAAGGCCGCCAGCGCCTGTTGCGTCAGTTCCCCGACGGCGGCGCCGCCGGGGAAGCGCCCCCAGGTGAGGTCAATGCCGTCCATCAGATCGTTCGTGGGAGGATCGCCGGCGAGCAGGCGGAATGTTTCAGGGGTCGGGCCGCTGCCGCTGCCGCGGTTGAAATTGGCGAAGCCTTGCGTGATGTGCTGGGCACGGCTGCGGGCGGCAATGGTGCCGAACCCTTCGCCCGTCACCGGATCGGTACCGCCGATGTCCACCTGGATCGTGGGGCCGGCCAGATCGTTGCGGTGTTGCCAGGTGGATTCATTCCAAAGCACGCGCCGCGCCTGCCAGGGTTGGAGGCCGGCCTGAATTTGCTCCGGATAGGCCTGGGGATCGCCCGCCAGTTTGTACGCCTCCAAACCGAGGATTCCCGAGGCGGTGTGGTGGCCATGCCCGCCGCTGCCGGGGGGGACGGGAAAACGCGTGATGATGACGTCCGGCTGAAATTCCCGAATGACCCGCACGATGTCGCCCAGCACCTGGTGGCGATCCCAAATGCGCAACGTTTCCTCGGGCGTTTTGGAATACCCGAAATCAATCGCCCGCGTGAAAAATTGCCGCCCGCCGTCCAGCCGCCGTGCCGCCAGCAATTCCTGTGTGCGGGCCACGCCCAGCTTTTCGTCAAATTCCGGTCCGATTACGTTCTGTCCGCCATCGCCCCGCGTCAGGGAGAGGTAAGCCATGCGGTAACCGCGCCCGCGCGACAGGTAGGTGATCAATTGGGTGTTCTCGTCGTCCGGATGGGCGGCGATCAGCAACACGCTGCCGAGGGTGTGGAAACGGACCAGCTCCTGGCGGATCGCCGCGGGCGAGGGGGGCAATTCCGTACCTTTCGCGTAATCCACTCCACCTCCCACCACGGCGAACGCCAGGGCGCCACTCAACATTCGTGCCGCTTCCCGCCAGCAGGGCGACCGGGAAGGAATCTGCGCCGGATTCATGAACCCTTACTGCAGGCTGGCGATCAGGTCATCGTTCAGTTTGACGAAGCCAAAATCGTTGGCCGCAATCGCCAGTTCCTTGGAGCGTTTCGCGGCGGCGATGGCTGCGGCCTTGTCGCCGAGCCGCGCGAGAATTTTGGCTTTCAAATGTACAATGTAATGCGCTTCGTTTTCGGCCACGGCCGCGTTGACCCATTTCAGGGCTTTTTGCGAGTCCAGTCCGTGATTGTAATAAAAGGTGGCGGCCTGGAAGTAGGGCTTTTTTCCGTCCGGCGCGGCCATGACCGCTTCGATTTGCGGCACGAGCTGGGAAGTCAGCTCCACTTCAAACTTGATGCGGACCGCCGTCTTGTCCCAAAGCAAATCGAGGCTGGCGGATTCATCGCGAATGTTGTCAATGCCGATGGTGAAGGTTTCGACGGCCTGGGCGCGCTGCTGAGGCTTGACTTGAAAACGCAGCAAATCCTGCTTCTCGTCGTACTGGAACGCGCCCCATTGTCCCGTCCCCTTGTTGATGATGATTGTCCATTCCCGCTCATTGGGGATGGTGAACAGTTCATACGTTCCCGCCGGCACCGGGTGCCCGTCCAGTTTGACATCGGTGCTGAAGGAAATCCGCGTGGCGGCGTTCGCGCCGGTGCGCCAGACCTTGCCGTAAGGCACGAGCCCGCCGAAAATCTCCCGGTCCTTCACTCCCGGCCGGGAGTAGATGATCTCGATGTCCGTCAGTCCCACCCGCTGTTTCAAGGTGCAGGTGGGGCTTGCCGCCGGAAAATTCACCTTTGGCGCCTGGGCCAAAGCCGGCAGGCCCCACCCCAGACCAAGGGCGGCGGCCAGTGTTGTTGTCATTAATTGTGTTTTCATGATGTTTGTCGGAGGTTTTGGTTCGTCGTTGACCAGTTTGCAGCCGCCAACATAGTGGAGGTTTGCGCCGCCGGAAACAATGAAGAACCTGAGCCCCGGTTCCGTCCGACCGCCCGGGCGGGCGATGGCTGCGGGCCGCCCGTCGGCGTGACGCCGGGGCGCCGTGATTTTCGTGTTGTTCAGCCCGGGCGGTGCGGGGCGGAAATTCCGGAGTTTATTTCCCGTGGCCGGTGGTCTTTAATGCGGGCGGACAAATCGAGGACCATTCGCAACATGCAATCCGCCACCCTGTTATTTACCGGTGCGCTGGCCGCTTTGCCCCTGAGCCTGGGCGCGGCCCTTCCACCCGCCTTCCCGCTGGAGCCCCAGCAGGCGCAGGAACGCACTTGTTTTCAAACCGCCGAACCGTGGAGCCAATTCGGCAATTTGCGGTCCGATGTGGCGATCGTTTACGGCATTGATCCGCAACTGCCCGAGCGCATCCAGACCTGGCGCGATCGCGGGTATCGCATTCACGTGATGACCGGTGTCTCGTGGGGCAATTATCAGGATTACCTCTACGGACGCTTTGATGGGAGCAATCACGAGGACGAGGCGCAAACCGAACGCGACGGTAAAAAGATCAGTCACGGCGGCGATGTGTATTACATGTCGCCCGGCACGAACTTCGGCAAATTCCTGAGCGTGGGGGTGCAGCGCGCGCTGGATGCCGGCGCGGAGGCCATCCACCTGGAGGAACCGGAATTCTGGGTGCGCGGTGGCTATTCGGAAGGATTTCGCCGCGAATGGCGCGCCCACTACGGCGAAGCCTGGCAGCCGCCGCACGGTTCCGTGGATGCCCAATGGCGCGCCTCCAAACTCAAATACTTCCTCTACCGCCGCGCGCTGCAACAGGTGTTCGATCACGTGCAGGACTTTAATCGCCGCACCGGCCGCCAGGTGCGCTGCTACGTGCCGACCCACAGTCTGCTCAATTATGCGCACTGGCGCATTGTCAGTCCGGAGTCGTCACTGGCCCGGTTGCAGGGGTGCGACGGTTACATCGCCCAGGTCTGGACCGGGACGGCGCGCACGCCGAATCTCTTCCGCGGTCAATTGCGTGAACGCACGTTTGAAACAGCCTTCCTGGAATACGGCGCGATGCAAAATCTCGTTCGCGCCACGGGGCGCACCGTGTGGTATTTGAACGATCCGATCGAGGACAACCCGGACCATGATTGGAACGATTACCAGCGGAACTGGGAATCCACCCTGGTCGCCTCGCTGTTGCAACCGGAGGTCTGGCAATACGAAGTGGCGCCCTGGCCGGAACGCATATTCCGCGGCCGCTATCCGCACTCCGTCCCCGAGGCACAGCGGCAGCCCATCCCCCCGCCTTACGCCACCGAACTGCAGGTGGTGTTCAACGCCCTCAACGACCTGCAACAGAGCCGCGTCGAATGGGACGGCGGCACGACCGGGATCGGAGTGCTGGTGAGCGATTCGCTGATGTTCCAGCGGGGGGAACCCCAGCCCGGCGACCCGCATCTGAGCGAAATTTACGGCCTGGCGCTGCCGTTGCTGAAGCGCGGGATTCCCGTTGCGCCCGTGCAACTGGAAAATGTCACCGTGCCCCGGTATTTGCAGGATTTCCGGGTACTCTGGCTCACCTATCAAGGCATGAAACCCCTCGCTCCCGAGGTTCACACCGCCTTGGCGGACTGGGTCCAACGGGGTGGCCGTCTGATCGTTTGCGATGATGACTCCGATCCCTATCATGCTGTGCGGGACTGGTGGAACACCGGAGGCCGCCAGTACGCCACCCCACGAATGCACCTGTTTGCGCAACTGGGCTTCCAGGCCACGAACGCCACCGCCACCGCCGCCGATCCGTTGCACTGGACACATGGACAGGGGGAGGTTTTTTGGTTGCCGGAAAACCCGGTGCGCCTCGCCCAAGCGGTTCGCGGCGATGAACCGGTGCGGCAACTCACACAACGTGCGGCCAGCTCCGCGGGCTTGAAGTGGCGCGAAACCAATTTCCTGCAACTGCGCCGGGGGCCGTACATCATCGCGGCCGGCTTGGACGAATCCATCGCCGCCGAACCCCGGCGACTGCACGGCCGCTTTGTGAATTTGTTTGATCCGGCATTGCGGGTCCAGACCACCATCGAAATGTCGCCCGGCAGCCGGTTTTTTCTGCGGGATCTGGAGGCCTCCTCCGACCGTCCGCCATCGCTCCTCGCATCCGGCTGCAAGGCGCTGCGCCGCTGGCAAACCGACGACGCCCTCACTTTTACGGTTGAGGGCGTGGGGAACACTCCCGCGATTTTGTTGCTGCGTGTTGCCAAGCCGCCGCGGGCGGTCCGCTTTGACACGGGAGCGGCGCTGGATTTTACCTGCTCGGAGCGTGAGGGGCTGCTGTGGATCCGCTTTGCCAATGAGCCGCGCCCCCGCGAGCTGACCATTCAGTTCTAGTCGCCCCGCCGGCGGTCCGCCCGGGTGACGGCCGCTATCAATCCGGCCAGCGTATGTTCTTTGGCTTCCACCTGGGGCTTTAATCCCAGGCACAGCAGGGCCTTGGTGGTTTCCGGCCCGATGCTGGCGAGCCGGGTGGCCGGGAATTGCTGCAGCATCCCGGGCAGATTGAAGCGCGCGTGAAAATGCTCCACCGTCGAGCCGCTGGTGAAGGTGATCCAATCCGCGCCGGCTTCGCGCAGCCGCGCTTCCGTGGCGGGAAAGACCTGCGATTCCGCCACCGTGGCGTACACGGGAATGTCGTCCACTATCGCGCCCAGTTCCTGCAAGGCCTGGGGCAGGTCGGGATTGGCGCGCTCGGCGCGGAGCAGGCAGAGTTTCACGTTTTCCAAATTTTGGTGTCGGGCAAATTCCCTGGCGATCTCGACGCCCAGTGCCGCGGCGGGCATCAGGTCCACCCCCAGATGCAGTTCGCGGAGGGCGGCGGCGGTGCCCGGTCCGACGGCCGCAATGCGGGCGCCGCCCAGTTCGCGCAGGTCCGCATGCGCTTTGAAAAAATACTCGAAGAAGGCCCGGACACCGTTGGGGCTGGTGAACACCAGCCAGTCGTACGCGCCCAGCTCGAGCAAGGCGTCGGCCAGCAGGTGCTTTTGGGCTGGTGGCACGATTTTAATGCAGGGAATTTCCAACACCTCCGCCCCCAGCTCGGTGAAGTGGCGGGCCAGTTCCGCGGCCTGGGCCTGCGCGCGGGTCACCACAATCCGCCGGCCAAACAGTTGGCGCGCTTCAAACCAGTTCAGTTTCTGCCGTAGTTTGACCACGTCTCCGATCACCGTCACCGTGGGCGGCGGCAGTTTGATCCGGGCGGCCTCTGCCGCAATGTGGGCGAGCGTGCTGGTGAGCGATTGCTGTCGCCCCGTCGTGCCCCAGCTGATCATGGCCACGGGCGTGTCGGGCTGCATCCCATGCGCCATCAGGGTGGCGGCAATGGGACCGATGCGTTCGGTGCCCATCATCACCACCTTGGTGCCGGGATTTTTCGCTTCGGCGGCCCAGTTCACCGCCGGATCGGGCGCGGCAGGGTCATCGTGGCCGGTCAAAATGGTGAGCTGCGAGCAATGGTCGCGGTGTGTGAGCGGCACGCCGCCGTAATTCGGCACGGCCGCAAAGGCGGAGATGCCCGGGACCACTTCAAAGGCAACGCCGGCTTCGTGGAGGCGCTCCGCTTCCTCCCCGCCGCGACCAAACACGTACGGGTCGCCCCCCTTGAGACGGACGACCGTTTTGCCGGCGCGCGCCCGGGCGATGAGCAGGTCAATTACGTCGCCGCGATTGTCGTAAGTTTCCTTCGCCCGGCGGCCTCCGAACACGATTTCGGCCGCCGCCGGCGCGTGTTGCAGCAGGGCGGGATTGACCAACGCATCGTAAATGACCACGTCCGCGCGCCGCAGCAGTTCCGCGCCGCGCAAGGTGAGCAGGCCGGCGTCGCCCGGACCCGCCCCGACCAGATAGACCGTCCCACATTCCTTCATGCGCGCGCAGAGTAGCCAAAGGCGGTGGTGGCGGTAAAGCAAAGCCGGGCAGCCGCCCCTGCCTCCGGGAAGGGCCCGCAGGCGGCTAGGCGCCGGAACGGATGAATTTTTGCAGAATCAAGGTCAGCCAGGTGCCGACGACAAACGGAAACGTGAGCGCTCCGCCGGCCGCTTGCAGGAATGGACAGGCGACCAGGAACTGGTGGATGCCTGTGGTGAGGAGCACGCCGGTCATCACCCACATGCCGTCCCGAACGCGCGGGCCGGCAAAAACGATGGCGGTGAGAACCGGGTTGAAACCGAAGAAGCCCGATTGAACCAACTCGAAGGGCTGGCCGAGCAGCACCGCCACAATGGCGCCCAGCAGGGATGCGCCCAAACCGTACAGGGCGGCGATGGGCCGACTGACCGCCACACCGATGCAGAACAACACTCCCGACAGGGCGTGGGTTTGAAAAATTACCTGGCCATAGCCGTTGGTGGCCGTCAACAGCCGGAGGGTCCAGGCCGGCCACCCGACCAGTGGTGCGGGTGTCCCTGACGACAGCGGGAGCCATTGCGCCAGACCGAACACAATGCCCCACGTAACCGCAATGAACGGAAACGTGTAAGCCGGAATTTGCCGGCGCAGAAAAAAGTGCTGGAGGCTGGCGGCCAGCGCCGCGCCAACCGGAACGGCCATCCATGCCGCAAACGCGTTGTCGAAGAACACCACCAACGCCACCCCGGTCAGCGCCGGGCTGAATCCGTACAGTCCGTCGTTGATGGCTGCGGCATCCCACCGCAATTGGCGCGCGAGCAGCGTGCCCGTTGCCGCAGCGAGAACGCCCGCCGCCGCCCACCCCCAATGGGCGATCGCGAGCCCGGCGATGATGCCCCATCCCGTCCACCGGTTGCCCTGCAACATGATTTGGCCAAGGCCTTTCAATACTTGATCGACAAAGCCCGATAAGGTTGCCGTGTCAGGTGAAGATTTCGGGGCGATCAAGTTCATGCAGCGGCGACGGCGGCATCAGTGTCCTTTGGCGCGCAGGAGTGTTGTGGTGAGCAGGAACCCCAAACCGGTGGCGAGCAGGCAGAGCCTCACCGAAAGCAAAATATTGCCCCCGGCGTAAAGCCACTCCCGCTCGCGCAGCCGTCGGAGCGTCTGCAGATTGAACGAGGAGAATGTGGTGAATCCGCCGCAGACACCGGCCATGAGGAATTGCGTGGTCCAGGTGCGCGCTTTGGCACTGAGACGTTCCGGAGTCCCGGTCAACGCCCCGAGCGCGCCGATGAGGAGACTGCCGGTCACATTGGCGGGCAAGGTGACCCAGGGGAACGGAGTGGAGCCGGCAGGGGAGATCGCCTCATGCAGCCAGTGGCGCGCGACACTGCCCGGCGCGCCGATGAGGGCGATCCACAGGTAGGCGCCGCTCATGTGGCGGAGGACCGGAATCCCAAATTCATCCCGGTTGCTTAGCGCAACGAGTTCCAATTGTCCATCGGGGAAAATTCGGAGCTGCGGCAAGCGGAACCGGTCGCGCTCGTGCCGCGGGGCGGCTGGTTGGCGCAAAACACCGCTTGTTTTATCGGGAGGCGTCGCGTAATTGTGTGCGCGCTGCGCCGGATGAATAACACGCTGATCGTCATGCCGACCTATAATGAGCGGGAGAATCTGCCGCGCATGGTCGCCAAATTATTGAGCCTGCCCGTTCCGGTGGATTTGCTGGTGGTGGATGACAACTCGCCGGACGGCACGGGCGCGCTGGCCGACGAGCTCGCGAAAAAACATCCCGAAGTGCATGTGCTCCACCGGGAGGAGAAAAACGGCCTGGGGCGCGCCTACCTGGCCGGCTTCCAGTGGGCCCTGGCACGTACCTACGAGTTCATCTTCGAAATGGACGGTGATTTTTCTCACAACCCCGACGACATTCCCGCCTTGCTTGCGGCGGCACGCGAGGCGGATCTGGTCTTGGGTTCGCGGTACCTGAACGGCATCCGCGTCATCAACTGGCCGCTGAGCCGGCTGATGCTCAGCAAGGGGGCGGCCCTTTATGTTCGCATCATCACCGGCATGCCGTTCACCGATCCTACGGGCGGTTACAAATGCTTCCGCCGCCGTGCCCTGGCTGCGTTGAATCTCGCCGAGGTGCAATCCAATGGCTACAGCTTTCAAATCGAACTCACCCACCGGCTTTGGCGCCACGGCTTTCGCGTGGTGGAAGTCCCGATCATTTTCACCGAACGGGTGGAAGGTCACTCCAAGATGTCCGGCAACATCGTCAGTGAAGCTTTGCTGATGGTTTGGAAATTGTTCTTCCAGAACGGCTGTCGGCGCCGACCGCGTCTGGAGCGCCAGCCGTAACGCCTCGTCCCCCCGGCGCTTTACCTGCCGTGGGCGCACGTTGCAAAGCTTCCCGCCCGTGATCCGATGGCCGGGGACGAGTTCCTGCCCTTGGCGGACAGCAATGGTAGGTTCAGTGCGTTTTTGCAGCTTTGCATCTTTGTGCCTTGGCGTTTGTTTTTTGCGCTGAGGGACACAGGGGATTGGACGAATACTCGGGGCTGACTTCAACTTTTGGCGACCGGCTCGCCGCACAGAGCGGTGGTGAACCCACCGCACTCCAGACGCTTCGCGAGGTTTGGAGACGCATGGCAAACGCGTGTGCGTCTGGACTGCGCGCGGCTGCAGCACCGCTGTCCGCGCGTTGGAATTATCGAAGCGGTTCGCGTAGGAAACCAGACGCGCAAATCCTTGACGAACCACAGGAGTGGCCTTTGCCGATTTTTACGGCATTACGCCGCTTAGGAAGCGGTTGGTTGTCCTGCCCGGCGCTGCCGCGTCCAGCGAACCCGCGTCCGCAGCAAGAAGGCGGGGGGCAGGCTGTGGTCCGTTTATTTGGTGCGCCGCTGCATTTCCTCGCGCAGTTTTTGCAGCAGCGGTTCCTGCGCCGCTTGCAGTAACCGCTCGTTGGCCAGTCTTAGATTGCTGCTGGCCACGACATTGTCTTTGCGGAACAGGAAGAGCGATCGTTCCAGCCAGGGACGCGCATTGGCGTATTCACCGCTTTCGACGAAATGCCGTCCGATCAGGGCGGACGTGAAATAGCCGTTGGGGTCCACCGCGTCGGCCTTGAAAAACAGCGGTTCGGCTTCCGCGTGTTTGCCGAGAAAATCCAGCACCATGCCCCAGCCGGTGTAGTTGTAGTTGTTGTAGGGATTGTTGGCGATGCCGAGCTGGTACCAGCGGACGGCGCGTTGCGCGAACTCAAGGTAATCGCTTTTACCCAGGAAACCATGCAACCGGTAAAGGTCGCCGAGCTTTTGCGCAGTGGCGAAATTATCCGGCTCGATTTCGTAGGCGCGTTCCAGGGCGGCCGCCTGCTCAAGGGAATGGGCCGGCAGTTGCGCGGCCTCGTGCAGGCGAAGGCTTTCCCGGCCCAGCCGGAGGCTTTGCTGTCCCAGATACAGCAGGGCGCTGCCGAGCAGGAGGGTGGCCGTGCTTTTGGCGGGCCAACGCAGCGAAAACCAATGACGTTCCGTGGCGAACCGGTAATGGCTGCTCAACAGGGCGACGAGGGTCGTGGCGACGATGGCGTTCGCCGGAATGTGAAGGTTGAAATCCAGGAGGGAGTGAACGGCCAGCGCGAGCAAGCCCATGGTGGCCCCCAGGACAAAGGCGAATTTGTCGCTTTGGCTGGAAGTAAAAATGCCGCCGTCGCGCTGCACTTTGCGCCAGATTTTCAGGATTCCCCACGCCAGGAGACCCAGCCCCACCAGTACGATGGCGGCCCCAACCCCACCCCAGTCGGCCAGGAGGTTGAGGTAGTCATTGTGTACACGCTCCGGCTGCAGCTGCGTGGTGGAGGCGCGATAGGCCCGAAAACGCAAATCGTAATGGCCCGGACCGACGCCCCACCACGGGTGATCCCGCCACATGCGCAATGCGGCGTGCCACAGGTCACTGCGCGTGTTCATTTCCAGTTGATTCGATTGCATCGCCATGCGGATGCGCCGCTCAAAAAAATCCGTTTTCTTGACGGTCAGGACGCCGCCGATCAACAGCATCACCAACAGCCCGAGGGCCGGCCAGCGAAAGGAGCGGTGGCACAGGAGCACTCCGAGCAACGTGAGCAGAGCCAGCAGGGCGGCGGCCCATCCCGCCCGGGACGCGGTGACCACCAGACCCGCCATCATCGCCAGGGAGGCGTATCCGGTCAGAATTTTGGTCAGCGGCTGGCCGCGGCCCACCAGGGTGTAGGCGACGCCGAGGGGCAGCACCATTTCCAGAAAGCCGGCCAGATGGTTCGGACAAATGTAGGTGCCACTGCCGCGCCCGGCGTAGCCCGAGTGGAAGCCCCAGACAAGATCGGATTTCGTGGCGAACTGAAAAATGGCGTAAAAGGAAATGGCCGTCGCCAGGCCGAGCCAGGTGAAGCTGATGATCTGCGTGGTCTCCTGGCGGTGCAGATTGTTCACGATCAGAAAAAACAGGACGGCGTAGGTGAGCACGCGCAGCCACTCCTGCCGCGCGACGTATTCCACGTCACTGGTGAGGTAACGACCCACGGCGTAGGCGGTGAACGCCAGCACCACCCAACTGAGCGGAGGGAAAAGAATTTTGGGCCGGTCATTCAGCCAGAGACGCGCCAGCCACAACAGCGCCGCACCGGCGGTGAGCGCCTGCACGAGGAGCATGTCCTGCAGGCGCGCAGCTCCGAAGGCCAGCGGACTGAAAACAAGCAGCACCAGGACGAGGGCGAGAATGCCGCGCTCGCACCATTGATCCAGAGTTTCACGAAACATAACCGTCCGGAACAGGGAGGGCGCAATCAAGCGCGGACGACCGGCCTGCGTCCGGTTGGAGGGGACGCGGGGCGACGAAATTCCGGCCCGCCTTCCGGAGGGAGTGGAGGGTTCCGGGACAACAAGTTCCGCCTGCGGGAGGCTGGGTTGGTTTGGCAAATGCGGTCAGTACTCACAGCGTGCCATGAGACTGCCCGGATCGGTTTCCGTCGTAAAGTTCAATTCGTGGAGGAGCCGGTCCCGGGTTTGCGATCCAGCCGGACCGCAATTCAAGGCCGCCGGTGGTGGCGCCGGTTCAGCACATGGCGTACGGGCAATCGCCGTTTCGCCCGGAATCCGCAGGCGAATAGTTTGCGGTCTCCGCGCGTTTCTCCTCGTGGGCAAAGAGGGAGCCCGCGCCGGCAGCCAGCTCCTGGAGCCGGACCAGCTCGGCGGCGGTGACCGGCCGGTCGTCTTTTGCCGCCACGATGGCTTTGTCGAGCAGATCCAGGAAGGAGGGGGGAACGCCGGTGGCGACGCCGGGCTGCGACCACGCGAAGCGCAGGGAGAGCGCCACTTCCTCCGGCGACTCGGTGCTGCGATACCACCAATTGCGGGTGCGCGGGACGTCCGCAGGCCAGGCGCCCCGGGACATCGGTTTGATGGCAATGACGCCGGCTCCGTGGGCTTTGGCGCGTTCCAGCACTTCCTTGCCGAAGCCGCGGTTGAGGTATTCGGCGAAGTTGATCGGAAACATCACGGTATCAAACCGGAATCCCTCCATCACCGCCAGGGCCGCCTTGGTGGTGTGCGCCGAGAACCCGATGTGTTTGATTTTCCCCTGCTCGCGCGCCTGCACGATGGCTTCCAGCGCGCCGCCCGGACCCAAGGCCTGGCGCACTTCCGCTCCGGTGACCAAATGGTGCATCTGGTATAAATCGAAATGGTCGGTCTGGAGTTGCTTGAGGGAGTTTTCCAGCTCCGCGCGCACTCCGGCGGCGTCGCGTTTCTTCGTCTTGCAGGCCAGAAAAATCTGGTCGCGATCCACACCCCGCAGGGCGATCCCCAGCCTGGTTTCGCAAACGCCGTCGCCGTAAGCCGGGGCGACGTCGAAGAAATTCACCCCCTGGTCAAACGCCTGCCGCACGGCGGTGTTGCAGTGTTCCTGTTCGGCGCGGTTCAAGGCGAGTCCGGGAAATGTAACGATGGAGACGCTCCGGCCCGTGCGCCCCAGCTGGCGGCGGGGGAGTCCGGCAACCTTTTCGACCGTGGGATCGGGCTGGCTGGCGGCCAGGATTTGTTCCAGGGAGAGGGCATAACCCGCGGCGGCGGCGCTGGCGGTAACGGAGAGGAAGTGGCGGCGTTTCATGGTGAAGACACTGATACCACCGGACCGCCTGGCGCACAAGCGCCTTGGACCGTCCGACGGAGCGTGGATGACTGCGGGCCGCCGCGGGCTGGCGGGCGGCGATTTGCCCTGCTGAAGAATCACCTTTCAAAGCCGGGCGCGGTACCGGTAAGCTCGGCCATGGCCGTGAAGACCAAGGTTGCGGTGCTTGGGACGGGCGCGCTGGGCAGGGAGCACGCGCGCATTTACGCGCAGCTGGCCGCTGAACAGGAGGCGGAACTGGTCGCGATCTATGATACGAATGCGGCCGTGGCGCAACAAATCGCCGCCAGGCACGGTGTGCCCGTTGCCCCCAGTTTGGAAGCCGCCATCGCCGCCGCCGAGGCAGTCAGCATCGTCACCCCCACCCGCACTCATTACGCGCTGGCCAGACAATGTTTGATCCAGGGCAGACATGTGTTGCTGGAAAAACCCATGACCGACAACGCCGCCGAGGCGGCGGAGCTGATCGAACTGGCGCGCACGCACCATTGCGTTCTGCAGGTCGGCCTGGTGGAGCGTTTTAATCCCGTGTTCGGGTATCTGGAACAGGTGGCCACGCAACCGCGCTTCATTGAGGCGCACCGCCTTTCCCCGTACCCGAAACGCAGCACCGACATCGGCGTGGTCCTGGATCTGATGATTCACGATCTGGACGTGGTGCTGGCGTTCGTGAAATCGCCGGTCGTGAGCGTGGAGGCGGTCGGGATTCCCGTGCTGAGCCAGTCGGAGGACATCGCCAATGCGCGCCTGCATTTTGCCAACGGTTGTGTCGCCAATCTCACCGCCAGCCGGATCAGCCCGGAGCGGATGCGCAAAATCCGCGTGTTTAGCGGGCCGGATCAGAAGTGCTACATCTCCCTGGACTATCGGGCCCAGGAGGGCTTCATCTACCGGATTGCGCGCGCGGAGGAAAAGGAAAGTTCCCTGTTGAAAAAACTGCTCGCCTCCCGCGACTCCACCATTGTGAGTGAATACCGCAATTTACGCATCGTGCGCGAGCCGGTGCCCCTTCAAAAGGGCGAACCGTTGCGGCTCGAGCTGCAGCATTTCGTCCGCTGCGTGCGCGAGAAGCAAACGCCGCGCGTCAGCGGCGTCGCCGCGAAGCTCGCGCTGGATCTGGCCCTCGAAATCACCCGGCAGGTGCAGGCGCGGCGATGAGACCGCCTTCCTTCATGCTGATTGCCGGGGATCCGAGCGGCGACCAACTGGCGGCGGAACTGGTGGCCGCGTTGCGGGAGGCGGTGGTGGGGCGCCACCGGCATGCCTCCGCGGACGTGCAACCGCTGCACACCGCGCTGGTCCCGCGCTTTTTCGGCGCGGGCGGTCCCCGGATGGCGGCTGCCGGAGTGGAATTGCTGTGCGATTTGACGCGCTATTCGGTGATCGGCATTGCCGAAGTCTGGAAGAATTTCGGGGCATTCCGGCGCGCCTTTCAACAACTGAAAACCGCCGCGGCACAGCGGGAACCGGACGTCATCATCGGCGTGGATTCCAGCGGTTTCAACCTGCGTTTCGCCCGCGCCATTCACGCGCGGGTGCGCCGGCAGCACGGCTGGTTTCAAAACTGGCAGCCGAAGCTGGTGCAATTTGTCTCCCCGCAAGTCTGGGCGTCGCGACCCGGGCGCGCCTTCACTCTGGCGGAATATTGCGACCTGTTATTGAGCATTTTTCCATTTGAAAAAGCGTGGTACGCCCGGCGCGTGCCGCAGCTGCGGGTGGAATTTGTGGGGCATCCCATGATCGGCCGCGTGCCGGCGGCCGACCGGTCCGGCGGGCCCCGGCCGGGGCCGGGACGAATTGTTTTGCTGCCGGGCAGTCGCCCGGATGAAGTACGGCGGCACACCCCGCTGGTGTTGCGGGCCTTTGAAATTTTGCGCGGTACCGTTCCGGCGCTGACCGGGAAATTGATCGTCCCCACGGCCCCGCTGGCCGCACAGATCCAGGCCTTGCCATTGCCGGCCGGGATCGAAGTGCAAGTCGGCGGCCTGACGGATGCGCTGACGGGTGCCGCCCTGGCGCTCACCAAATCCGGCACCATCACCATGGAATGCGCGCTTCATGGTGTCCCCGCCGTCGTCTTTTACAAAACTTCATGGCCCACGTACTGCATTGGCCGCCGCATCGTCACCGTGAAATACCTGGCCATGCCCAACCTCCTCGCGGACGCGCCGATTTATCCGGAATTGATTCAAGCGGCGGCGACCCCGGAAAATCTGGCCCGTGCGGCGCTTGAATTGTTGCAGGATGAAGCCCGACGGACCCGGGTGCAGCAACAGCTGGCGCAGGTAGTTGCGAGTTTGGGCGCTCCGGGCGCGGCGCAACGGGCCGCCGCCGCAGTGCTGAACCTGCTTTAGGGAGGGGGGCGCCGTCCCGTTGCGGCCCGGTTTTGAGGCCTGGTGGGGCAGGGTGGCGAACAGTCTTCGGACCGGGTTGGAGCCTGGCGGAGAATTGACATCGGAAGCGGCTCCGGCAACCATCAACGGGTGGTGACGCGGTGTTCGCAGTGGGCGCTGGTGTTGACGCTTTCATTATCCCTGGGAGCGCACTGGGCTTTGCTCCAGCCGGTCGCCTGGGTGGGCATGGTGATCACCTACTCGCGGGATGCGTCGCTTGCCGAAGCGGTGAGCAAAACTTTCGACGGCCAACATCCGTGCGCGCTATGCAAGGTCATTCAAGAGGGGCGCCAGGATAGCCGGCAACCGAACCAGCAGCAGGATTCGGATGCGCTCAAATTTGATTTTGGTTTGGTTGCCTCGGTTGAAACTTTTGTCATTGCCGAAGTCTTTCCCCCCATTCCCGCTGCGGCACCGACATTGAACTCACGTTCGGATGAGCCGCCGAAACCGCGTCCGCGTTCCCATGCCTTTCGGCATTCCATCTAAGCCGCCGCATTTTTGCCAACCTGCTGTTGGGTTGCGGTGCTGATTTGAATTACACGCGGAGGGATTATCTCCATTCCGTCTTTCCGAAGCTTCCGGTGAACGTTGCGCAGCACGCGAACTTGTACGTGCTGGCGGACTGAAACTTCCAACGGGGCGTCACGATGGCAGTTTAAGAAATTTTCGAAACGAGAAATCAAGAGTTTGAAGTATGCAAAGCACGATAAAATTTTCAGTACACGCGCTCGTAATGGCGTGCGGGTTAGGTTGGGGGCGAGCCGAGGTGTTGACGGCGGTGCCCATGCAGGGGGGCATGGTAATGCCGATGGTGGCCTATCACGCGGAGACCGACCGCATGCAGGTCGCGATGCCGGATGAGGTTCCGCAACTCATCCCGTTGCTCGTGAGTCATCCAGACGCGGGTTTTGATCCAACCGATCCGTGGTTTGACGCGCTGGATCCAAGCCGGCAGGGCGCAGCGTTCAGCCGGCGCTACGGATTTGTGATGGATGCGATGAGCGATCCGTTGCCTGCCGGGGCGCAAATGTGGATCCGGAAATTGAGCGGTCCGCCGGAACTGCGGTTCTATCGTTACTCGGGCACGCCACCAAAGGCGCTGACACCGATTTTCGGGACGGACGCCGTGACGAATGCGCTGCCATGGAATGGCGTGATGTTTCATCCCCTGGTAACGGCGCCGCCGGGCACCAACGGCTATACCGCCCTGTTCGAGGTGTACCTGGTGGATGCCGTGGACGGCCGGGAGCTGCCGGCGACAACGAGCGGGCCATTGACGTTTGAGTTCACGAATCAACCGGACGGACGGCCGCATCTGGTTCTGGGCCGGGATATGCGGCTCGCCTGGCCGGCCGGGGGCGGCACCAATTGGGTGCTGGAGACGGCACTGACCTTGGAGCATCCAGCGGCCTGGACACCGGCGCCCCACGTTCCCGTGCTGCGGGGCGACACGCTGGAGGTGCAGCTGGAGGCGGACGCACCCCAACAGTTTTTCCGCCTGCGTTATCAACGCTGAATGGCCCCGGAGCACGGCATGACCGATTCCCGGTGGCAAGCAGGCGCGCGCGGCGGGGGGGTCGTTTTCCCCTGGCGCCGCCCGTCGTGCGGCGGCTTTACCTTGATTGAGTTGCTGGTGGTGATTGCGATCATCGCCATTCTCGCGGCGTTGTTGCTGCCGGCGTTATCCCGCGCCAGGGCCACGGCGCGAGCCACGCAATGCCTGAATCAGACACGCCAACTGGGGTTGGCCGCGCGGCTTTATGCGGACGAGAACCGTGATTATTTTCCGCGCAGCCAGCATTCCGCCTTTGCCTACGGCGAACTGCCCTGGGCGCGCAGCCTGGCGCCACAACTGGGGGCCGGCGCGGCCACGTGGACCAACTTGCTGACGGGGCTGTACCGGTGTCCGTCCGACCCGCGCGCCACCCCGCTGAGCTACGGTATGAATGTTTATTTCGAGCTGGGGGCCGAGGATGATTACTTCGGTAAACCCGCCACCTGGCGCCGCACCAGCACCGTTCCCAAACCGGCCGTGACCATCCTGTTTGCGGAAGTCACGGGCGGGGCCGACCACGTCATGCCCAACTACTGGGTGGTGTTTTCGGATGCGGTGGCGGCGGTGGCGCAACGCCATTCGCTCAAGGCAAATTACTCATTCGTGGATGGGCATGCGGAACGGCGTAAATTGGAAACCACGTTTTATCCGTCGCAACAACTCGATCTCTGGCATCCCTTGTCAGCCAAATAAGTTGATCGTCTGGTTTTAAATTCTGGTGGCTGGCGGTTAGGGGTGAGCGGGCAGGAGTGGTTTTGCCGTGTCCGATTGAGTGCGCGGTAAAAACCTTGTGCGACGGCATTGGCTTTGCTCAAATCCACCCGGATGCGGCTTTCAGTGCCAGCAAATTTCAAGCAGTACAAACCAGTTCTAGCTGGTTTGCTGGCGGCGCTGATGCTGTTGTTGACGCTGGCCTCCGCCAGCAGCCGGCTGCATGAGCGGCTTCATTCCAGCAGTGGTCACACGCAAAGTCCATGTGCGGTCTGTATCCTGGTCGAAGGCCAACTCAACGCGCCGTTGGTCACGGTGTCAGAAGTTTTTGCGTTGCTGTCTGTTGCTTGGACACTTCCCGCGCCGCAAATCGTTATTCCCGCCGCGATTGATCCCTCCGTCATTTCCACTCGCGGTCCGCCCGCTTCGGTTTCTTCCCAGTTGTAATCCGTGATGTTGGTCCGGCCCGCGTGGGCAGGATTCATTTTAACGCATTTGGTAGTTCTCGTGGCTGACTCGTGTTGAGGTGGCCCGGATGGCTTGGAAGGGAATTGGGTATGAAACGAGATTTTTTGAAGTGGACGATAATGGTGGGCGTAACGGTTCTGATCGCGAGTGCGGTTGGCGCGCGGGAAACCAATGAAATCGAGCGGTTGCAACGTGAACTTCGTGAACTGCGCGAAAAGATGCAATCACTCGAAGAAAAACTCAACTACGCCGCGACGAACACCACTTCGCCCGCACCGTTGGAAGCCAACCGTCCCACGCCGGCCAGCGCCCCGGCGACGCCGGCCAAAGTCTGGTCGCCCAGTGATCCGCTCCGGGTGGGGCGGGGCGGTGTTTATGCGGACCTTGGGCTGGTGGGGACCTTTGCGGTTGGAGGCTCGACGGCAAAAGACATCGAGGGCGGCACCCAGCTGGGCGGGCACGATCCGAATCAGAACGGTTTTACGGTGCAAGGCGTCGAGATGAATCTGCAAGGCGCCGTGGACCCCTATCTGCGCGGCAATGCGAACCTTCTGTTCTCGGTGGATTCCGGTGGCGAATCGTTCCTGGAACTGGAGGAGGCGTGGCTGGAAACGGTGACGTTGCCGGGCGATCTGCAGGTGCGCGCCGGGCAATTGCTGTCTGCGTTTGGCCGGGTCAACACGCAGCATCCACACACCTGGGGCTTTGTAGATGCACCGTTGGTCAACGGACGTTTTCTCGGCGCCGATGGACTGCGGAATCCGGGGGTGCGACTCAGCTGGCTGGCGCCGACCCCGTTCTATTCGGAACTGGTGCTCGGCATTCAAGACAGTCACGGGGAGACGGCGGCGGGCTTCCGCAGCGACGGCCACACACATGCGGGGACGGTGGGGGACCAGCTCCCGTTCGGTTATCGGCATGCGGAGAATGACCGCGGCGTGCGGCACGTGACGGATTTGCTGTTCACCCCACGTTACGTCGTGTCGTTTGATCTGACGGACGAACAGACGCTGGTATTGGGGGCCTCCGGCGCGTTTGGGCCGAACGCCAGTGGCAGCCGGGGTGATACGGTGACCCAGATTTACGGGGTGGATTTGTATTGGAAATGGAAGCCAGCACGGGCGCACGCCGGATTTCCGTTCGTCAGTTTTCAGGCGGAAGCCCTGGTGCGCCGTTACCAGCTCGGGGAGTTCGACTGGGATGAGCAGGGCAATGGCGGCGATGCTGACGGAGACGGCTTTGTGGATGCGGGCTGCCTTACGGAGGCGACGGGATTGACACCCGCGGTGCTGGCTCGGGAAACGGTCACCGACTACGGCGCTTACGCGCAACTGCTCTATGGCTTCCGGCGGGGCTGGGTGGGCGGCTTGCGGCTGGATTATGTGGCGGGAGAACGGGCGGCATACGAGCGGGCCGGGTTGTTGCTGGCGGATGGAACGGGCGGCGGCACGCCCCTGGGACGCGATCCGCACCGAGACGCGCGCTGGCGGCTTTCGCCCAATCTGACCTGGTATCCCACGGAGTTTTCCAAATTCCGATTGCAATACAACTACGATGACCGGCGCGCCCGGGGCCGGGATCATTCCGTGTGGCTGCAATTTGAATTTTTGCTGGGCGCCCATGCGGCGCACCAATTTTGACGGAATTCCGGTGCCGGAAAAACTGAAGGAGTGCAACGATCGATCCCAATGAAAACCTTGAAAACAATATTTGGGGCGCTGGGCGGTGCGTGGCTGCTGGCCACGAGCGTTCAAGCCGGATTAAACCTTGTAGTCACCACGCCGGATCTGGCCTCCATCGCCAGGGAGGTCGGTGGCAGCCAGGTGAGAATCACCACGCTGGCCCGACCCACGGAAGATCCGCATTTCGTGGATGCCAAGCCGAGTTTCATTGTGAAACTCAACCGCGCCGATGCGCTGGTGGAGGGGGGCGCGGACCTGGAAGTTGGCTGGCTGCCGCCCTTGCTGGCGGGAACGCGCAACCACAAGATCCAGTCCGGCCAGCCGGGACGCATCCTGTGCAACGCCGGCATCGCCATGCGGGAAGTGCCCACGGCACTGACGCGGGCCGAAGGCGACATCCATCCGCTGGGCAACCCGCATTACGTCATTGATCCGGTGAACGCCAAGATCATTGCCGCGCATCTGGCGGATGCGTTCGCCCGGCTGGATTCCGCCAACGCGGCGGCGTATCACGCGAACGCCAGCAAATTCACGGCAACGCTCGATCGCAAACTCGCGGAATGGACGGCGGAACTGGCGCCGTTCAAGGGTGCAAGGGTGGTGTCTTATCACAAGTCCTGGCCATATTTTGCCGCGCGGTTTGGTTTGCAGATGGACCTTTTTCTGGAACCCAAGCCCGGCATTCCGCCGTCGCCGGCGCATCTGGCCGCGGTGATTGCCCGCATGAAGGAGGAAAACGCGCGGGTCATCATCGTGGACCCGTATCTGAACCGCAAGACGGCGGAAACCGTTGCCCGCAGCACCGGGGCGACCGTGGTGGACGTGGCGCAGATGCCGGGGGGCGTCAAGGGGACGGAAGGCGGTTACGTGGCGTTACTGGATTATCTGGTGCAGACGCTGGCCCAGGCCCTGGGCGCGCAGAAATGAGGGCGTTGACGGGCAGCGAAAGACCCGGCCGCCGGCGCGCCCGAGGTTCACGGTCGCCGTTGGTTTGACCCGGAGCATGGATTTATGAATGCAACCGACACACTCACCTGGGTGGAAATGTTCACGGTCATGAAGTGGCCGCTGCTGGCCTGCCTGCTGCTGCCCGGCATTCTGGTCTATTACGGCCTGCACATCCTGCGGCGCGAGGTGATTTTTGTGGATCTCGCGCTGGCCCAGGTGGCGACCCTGGGGACGTGCGTCTGCCTTTTTCTGGGGCACGAACCGGACGATCCGCACAATTATTTCTGGGCGCTCGGCTTCACGCTGGCCGGGGCGTTGTTGTTCACCTTCACGCGCCCGAGCCGGCAGCCGCGGGTGCCGCAGGAGGCGCTCATCGGCATCATCTACGTGGTGGCGGCGGCGGCGGGGATCTTGTTGTTGAGCAAAAGCCCGCACGGCAAGGAGGAATTGCAACGCACGCTCGTGGGGGATCTGCTCACGGTGACGCCGGGACAAATCGCCAAAACGGCGGCGCTTTATGCGGCCATCGGAGTGATCCATTTCATTTTTCGCCGCCAATTCATCAAGCTTTCCTTTGAACATGAGGCTGCGGCGCACAGCAGCTGGTCCATGCTTTGCTGGGATTTTTTGTTTTATGCGCTGTTTGGTTTTGTGGTGACCAGCTTTGTGCAGGTGGGCGGGGTGTTGATGGTGTTTTCCTATCTCATCGTGCCGGCGGCCTGTGCGACGTTTCTGGTCAATTCGCTGCTCGCGCGATTACTGGTGGGCTGGGGCGTCGCCACCCTGGCGAGCGTGGGCGGACTTTATGCGTCGTTCACGCTGGACGTGCCGACGGGAGCGGCCATTGTGTGCATGCTGGGCGCGGCGCTGGCGCTGGTGGCCGGCGGAGTGAAGTGCCTGCGCCGGGTGGGTTAGGCGGCCGGCCCGGGGGCGCGTGGCGGACTTGAATTACCGGCGTAAATTGTAATTGCAGTGCCGGAGGAACTGGCTTAGAAGCCGGTGACGAAACGAAAGGGGATTATGAGTGCATTACTAATTGCGGTGCTGGCGCTGGCCGGACTGGCGGTGCTGGCGGTGCTAGTGGTGGTGGGCAAATACAATCAACTGGTCGTCTTGCGCAACCGGTTCAAGAACGCCTACGCGCAAATTGACGTGCAACTCAAACGTCGCTACGACCTGATCCCGAATCTGGTCGAAACGGCCAAGGGTTATCTGAAGCACGAACGCGAAACGCTCGAAAGCGTGACCAACGCGCGCAATCTGGCTTACACCGCTTCACAGGCGGCTGCCAGCGATCCGGGAGACGCCGTCGCCGTGAAAAATCTGGTGGCGGCGGAGGGGGGGCTGGCCGGGGCCCTGGGGCGGTTGCTGATGGTGGCGGAACGCTATCCCGATCTCAAAGCCAACCAAAATATGATGCAGTTGTCCGAGGAGTTGACCTCCACGGAGAACAAGGTTTCCTTTGCCCGCCAGGCTTACAATGACAGTGTCATGACCTATAACACCGCGCGGGAGGTGTTTCCGAACAACCTCATTGCCGGCATGTTCAACTTCGCCGCCGCCGAGCTGTTCGTGATTGACAAGGCCGAGCAGCGCGAAGCACCGAAGGTGTCCTTCACCTGAGCGGCCATGGTGGAGCGGTGGTGGTCCCAACTCCGGCCCGCGCCGCATCCGGAACTTGACTGCGGCCTGACGACGTGAACCGGATCCGGGCCATGGATTTTTTTCAACATCAGGAGCTGGCGCACCGTCGCACCCGGCGACTGGTGTTTTATTTTCTCCTGGCGGTGCTGGGCATTGTGGCGTCGGTCTATCTCGCGTGTCTGCTGATTTTCGGGCCGGGCTGGGAATCTTTGGCCACCGGGTTCAGGCTGCGCTCGTTCTGGAGGCCGGACCTGCTCGGTTACTCGGCCGCGGGCACGCTGGCGGTGATCGCCGGGGGGTGTCTCTATAAAATATCTGAATTGTCCACCGGCGGCGGCGTGGTGGCCGAATCACTCGGTGGTCGCTTGCTGAAACCGAACAGCACGGATTTGCAGGAGCGCAAACTCCTGAACGTGGTCGAGGAAATGTCCATCGCCTCGGGGGTGCCCATGCCCAAGGTGTACGTGCTGGATGACGAGCGCGGGATCAATGCTTTCGCGTCCGGGTTTTCATCGAACGATGCGGCGGTGGCCGTGACCCGCGGTTGCATGGAGCGGTTGAATCGGGATGAGTTGCAAGGGGTCATCGGCCACGAATTCAGCCATATTCTGAACGGCGACATGCGCTTGAACATCCGCTTGATGGGGCTGATCTTCGGACTGATTTGTCTGGCCGTCATCGGCCGGATTCTGCTGCGCACTCGGGGGCGAAAAAATCCGTTACCGCTCCTCGGACTGGCACTCATCATCGTTAGCGGTTTTGGCGTTTTCTTTGGTCGTATGATTCAAGCTGCCGTCAGTCGCCAGCGGGAATTTCTCGCCGACGCTTCCGCAGTGCAATTCACCCGGAATCCGGCGGGGCTTTCCCGCGCCTTGCAAAAAATTGGCGCGGTCGGATCGCAACTGCAAACGGAGCGGGCTGAGGAAGCCAGCCACATGTATTTCAGCAACGGACTGCGTTCCTCTTTCCTCGGGATGTTCGCCACGCATCCGCCGCTGGCGGATCGGATTCGTGCGATTGATCCCTCGTGGCAGGGCGACTTCCCAGCCGCCCGCGGGACGGCGTCGGCTGCCGCTGCGACGTCCTCCAGTCCCGAATCGGGATTGATCTCACCACTCGCTTCCGCACCTTCGGCGCCCCCGGTTGTCGTGGGGGCTTCGGGTCTTTCGTCGCAGAGCGCCATTCAAAACATGGGCCAACCGACCCTGGCGCAGTTGCGTTATGCTGAACAACTGCGCACCACCATCCCTGCGCCCATCCAGACCGCGGCGCGGGAGCCGTTGGGCGCCACCGCCTTGATTTTTGCGTTGTTACTCAGCGATCAGAACGAATTGCGCGCTACGCAACTGGCTGAGATCGCGCGCCGCATGTCGCCGGACGTAAGTTCGGAAATGACCGCGCTGGCGGCATTGGTTGCCGGGTTGCCGACCAAGGCCCGGCTGCCGCTGGTAAATCTGGCGGTGGCGGCACTGCGGGAAATGTCGGGCGAGGAGTTTGAGACCTTTCACGCGACGTTGCGATGGCTGATTGAAAGTGACGGACAAATTGATCTGTTCGAGTTTGTGCTGGAAAAGATTTTGGAGCGCAATTTGACGCGCCATTTTCATCCGGGCAAACCACTGGTGGTGCAATACTACGCGCTGCCACCGTTGCTTCCGGACCTGGCCGTTCTGTTCTCCGCGCTCGCTCATGTGGGCAGCAGCGACGCCCAGGCGACGGCGCGCGCCTTTCGAGCTGGCGCTGCAGTGATCCCCGCCGGCGGAAGCGGGCTGACGTTACTACCGTCCGCACAGTGTGGGCTGGCGGAAATTGACCGGGCACTTAACCGCTTGGCGGCCACCACGCCGCAGATTAAAAAGCAGTTGATCGCGGGGAGCGTTCAGGTCGTCGGCGCGGATGGGGTGGTGCAGGAGCGCGAAGCGGAACTGCTGCGCGGCATTGCCGAAACCTTGGATTGCCCCATGCCTCCGCTGGTTTAAGCGGCGTCGGAGGGTGGGGTGCCGGTGGCGGGAGCGGGCGGGAGCGTCTGGATCGTCGTGCTTTCGGGAACGGAGTCAACCGGCCGGCGGCGCTCCAGCCATTCGTACAGGCTGGGCAGGAGAATCAGGGTGAGGAACGTGGAGCTCAGGATGCCGCCGATCACCACCGTGGCCAACGGGCGTTGCACCTCCGCGCCCGCACCTGTCGCCAGCGCCATCGGGACAAAGCCCAGGCTGGCCACCAGTGCGGTCATCAACACCGGACGCAATCGCGTCAACGCGCCTTCCCGTACGCTTTCCCCCACGTCGCGACCCTGCTCGCGCAGTTGGTTGAAATGAGCAATCATCACCAAACCGTTCAGCACGGCCACTCCCGACAAGGCGATGAAGCCGACCGCCGCCGAGATGCTGAACGGCAGGTCGCGCAGCCACAACGCCAGCACGCCGCCTGTGACGGCCAGGGGAATGCCGGTGGACACCAGCAGGGTCTGTCGCAGACTGCCCAACGCCATGAAAACCAGCACGAAAATGAGCGCCAGCGCCACCGGCACAACCACCAGAAGCCGGGCGCGCGCGGCCTGCAGGTTTTTGAACTGGCCGCCGAACTCGATGGAATAGCCCGGGGGCAAATCAATCCGGGCCATCTGCTGCCGGGCCTCCCGCACAAAACTCTCCACGTCACGGCCGCGCAGGTTGATCAGGATGGCGGCGCGGCGCTGGCCCAGTTCGCGGGTAATGGTGGCCACCTGTTCGGAGAGGCGAAAATCCGCCACCTGCCCCAAAGTCAGCAGGCCGCCGTCGTCCACCCGTACGGGCAGGCGTTTGAGTTCCTCCAGTTGTGTGCGCAGTTCGTCGGCGAGCCGCACCACGACCGGATAATGCCGGGGACCGTCGATGAGCCGGCCCACTGCCTGGCCGGCGAGCGCGGTGTGGACCACCCGGTTCAATTCCGCGGCATGGAGGTTGTATTTGCTCATGGCGGCGCGTTGCGGAATGATCTCCAGCAGCGGGGCCTTGCCGGGCGCGTCGAATTCAACGTCGGCGGCGCCGGGAATGTTCTCCAGCCGCTCCCGCGCAGTTTCGGCCAGGTGTTCGATTTCCGCAAAATCGGGCCCGAAAATTTTCACCGCGATGTCGGCCCGCGTGCCCTCGAGCAGTTCGTTAAAGCGCATTTCGATGGGCTGACTGAACAGATGCGTTTCTCCCGGCACGTGTTTGCCCAGCTCCGCCGCCATCAAATCGGCGAGCGCCTCCTTGCGGATGGGCCGGCCGTTCACCTGACGCCACTGCGAACGGGGCTTGAACAGGATGTAGGTGTCCGCCACGTTGACTCCCATCGGATCGGTGGCCACCTCGGCGGTACCCAGCCGGCTGAAGGTGTAATCCACTTCCGGAAACTTTTCGCGCAACACCCTCTCGCTGCGTTTTTGCATGGCCACGCTCGCGTCAATTCCGATGCTGGCAGTGCGGATCATGTGCGCCGCGAACGATCCCTCATCCAGTTGCGGGATGAACTCGGCGCCCAGCCGCGTGAACCGGTACCCCGCAAAAACCAGCAGCGCGATCGCGAAACCGGACACCAGCCCGCGATGCCGCAGGCTGAAATTCAATGCCGGCCGGTACAGCTGCTTGAAATGGCGCACCAGGAAACTGTCCGTCGCGTGGAGGCGGCCGCCCAGAAAATAGGAGCACAGCGCCGGCATGAGGGTCAACGCCAGCACCAGCGCGCCGACGAGGGCGAAAATCACCGTGAGCGCCATGGGGCGGAACATTTTCCCTTCAATGCCCGTCAGGGCAAGGATCGGGAGATAGACCACGGTGATGATGAGGACGCCGAAGAACATTGGCGAGGCCACTTCCTTGGCGGCCGCCAGCACCTCTTGCGCGCGCTCCCGGGCGGAGAGCCGCCGCCGCCAGTGCTGCTGCTTTTCCGCCAGGTGGCGGATGATGTTTTCCACCATCACCACCGCCCCGTCAATGATGAGTCCAAAGTCAATCGCGCCCAGGCTCATCAAATTTCCGGACAGTCGCCCCTGCACCATGCCGGTCATGGCCAGCAGCAGCGACAGGGGAATGGCCAGTGACACGATCAAGGCGGCGCGCCAGTTGCCGAGCATGATGAACAAAATCGCCACCACGAGCACGGCGCCCTCAAAAAGGCTCTTTTCCACGGTGCGGATCGTTTGGTCCACGAGCACCGTGCGGTCGTAAACGGGGATGATCACCACTCCGGCCGGCAGGGTGGCCTGGATTTCCCGCAGCTTTTCATCCACGGCTTTGGCGACGACCCGGCTGTTTTCGCCGGCCAGCATCAGGGCGCCGCCCAGGACGGCCTCCTCCCCGTTGTAGGTGGCCGCGCCGGTGCGGACGGGACTGCCGATGCCGACGTCCGCCACGTCGCCCACGCGCAGCGGGGTGGGGCGCGCGCCGAACTTGAGGGGCAGCCGTTCAATGTCGGCGATGGTTTGCACCCGACCCGCCGCGCGCACCGCCACTTGTTCGCCGCCCAGTTGAATCACGCTGCCTCCGGCATTCTCCACATTCTCGGCAACGGCGGCCGCGATCTCGCTGAAGGACATGCCCACGCTTTTCAGTTTGTCGGGATGGGGCTGGATGACGATCTGTTTTTCGTAGCCGCCCTGGGCGTTCACCTCTGCCAGGCCCGGGGTGGCGCGCAGGCGCGGTTTGATCTGGTAGTCGTGGATCAATTTCAGCTCCATCAACTGCTCCTGGCGGGTGGCGGGCTTGTTGGTCGCCCCCGGGGCATAGTCCACCACGTAGTAGTAGATTTCCCCCAGTCCGGTGCTGATCGGGGCCAGTTTGGGGGTGAGCCCGGCCGGCAGTTCCTCCAGCACCGCCTGGAGGCGTTCGCTGACCAGTTGCCGCGAGCGGTAGAGGTCCGTCCCGTCTGCGAAGACGAGCGTCACTTGGGACAGACCGAACTTGGAGAGCGACCGGGATTCGGTGAGTCCAGGGATGCCGGCCAGTTCGTTCTCAATGGGGAACGTCACCAGCTTCTCGATTTCCTCGGGGGCCAGCGCGGGCACGGAGGTGTTGATCTGCACCTGCACATTCGTAATGTCCGGCACGGCGTCAATGGGCAGACGCAGCGCGGAATGCACTCCGATGCCGATCAACACCAGGGTGGCCGCCACCACAAACACCCGCTGGCGGACGGAAAATTCAAGGAGCCGGTTTAACATGGAAAAATTAGTGGGCGTGACCGCCGCCCTTGGTGATCCGCAGTTCAATCAAATACAGCGCTTCGACCGGATGCGTGACGACGGTGTCCCCGGGCTGCAAGCCCGCGGTGACCTCCAGCTGGTCGCGGGCTTCCGCGCCGATTGTGACCGGGATGCGGGCGTAGGCGCCATGCCCGGCGCGGTAAACAAATGTGCCTTCGGAAGTCTGCAGGCGCGCCGCGCGCGGAATCGTCAGCACCGCCATGTCCCGTGCCTGGGTGATCCGGGCGGACAAAAATTCCCCCGGTTTGATTTGATGCGCCGCATTGGTCAGCCCGACAATGACTTCCGCTTCAGCGAGGGTTCGCGCCGGCTCGACGGCCAGCACTCTGCCGCCCAGCACGGTCTGATCAGGCATGATGATTTCCACTGTTTCGCCCGGGGAAATGGCGGCGGCCTTTTCCGGGGGCAGAAAACCGGCTCCGTAAACGTCGCAGCCGGTGTGATCCGTCTCCTGAATGGAGTGGTGGTGTTTTTCATCAAACACCTGCAGGTTGAAGCGGGTCTGCACCGGCAGGTTTTGTTGCCCGACCGGGGAGGTGGTGACCCCGAGGATTTCGCGTGTCTCCTCCGTTAAAATAATGCCGCGTCCTGCTTCAAATGTGGCGCCGGAGGGCGATTCGGTGTCGTGCGCATGTGCCTCAGGAGCCGCGGCGGGATCTGCCGCGCGTTCGCAACCGCCCACCCAGCACCAGACGACCAGCAGGGGAAGGAGCCAGACCTTTCTCATGGGGTCACCTCGGAATCCGGCGCTTGCACCAAAGGCGCGGGCAGGCCGCTCAAACATTCCAGTTGGACCGCAGCCGCCAGGGCTTCGCGCCGGGTGTCCAGCAGATTTTCCACTGCTTCCAGATATTGTTTCTGCAGCTCCACATAAGTGGAGATCGGCACCGCGCCCAGGCGATAATGCCGGTCGGCCAGCGCGGCGGCTTCCTTGAAGTGCTGTACCGAGTCCGGATGCCACTTCTCCATTTCACGCACTTTCGCTTCGTAAGTCTGAGCGGCGGCGATCACCTGGCGTTCCAATTCGCGTTCGGCCACGGCCAGTGCGGTCTCCGCCTGCAACCGGCGGGCGCGTGCCGCGCCGATTTCACCCTGGTTGCGATCCCACAAGGGCAGCGGCAACGAAATGCCCAGGCTCAAAACCCGCTCCTGCTCGTGCCCCGCAGTTTCTTCGGAGTAGGTGGGCCCGATGCGCAGCGCCGGATAGCGCGCATGTTTGGCCAGGTCTTCACGCAGACCCTGCTGGGCCAGCTCCAGCTCGCGCGCGCGCAGTTCAAAATTGTTTGTGCGCGCCCGGGCCAGCAGGACGGACCGGGGTTCCAGGGTGTGGAAATTCAACGGGGTGGACGCCACTGTCAGCGCAGCATCCGGTGGTGCGCCACGGAGCTGGTTCAATTCCAGCAGGGCGGCGTCGCGGCTTAACGCCGCCGCGGTGGCCTTGGATTCGGCGTTCAACTCGGTCGCCTCAATGATCCGGGTTTCCAGCAACGGGGTCAGTCCGCTGGGCTCCCGCTGCACCAGCACTTCCCGCAGGGCTTTGAAGCGCGCCGCCACTTCCGCCGCCGCCGCGGCTTTTTCCTGTGCGGCGAACAGTCCGTAGCCCAGCGTCCGAATGCGACCGGCGAGCGCAGCACGAAAGCGTTGACGCCCCAGTTCGGCCAACTGCAGGTTTTGGTTGGCGATGGCCTTGCGCAAGCTGAGTCGCCCGGGCCACTCCAGAGGTTGCACGACCGACACCGACCACGCCACGCCCTCGCCGGAAAACCCCGTGTCCGTCACGCGTTTATGACCGAGATCGGCACTGATTTCCGGATTGTCCGGCTGCCCGGCCGCCCGCCTCCCGGCCTGTGCGGCGGCTATTTCCGCGTCGTAGAATTTTAATTCCGGGTTCATTTCCAACGCTTCGGTGACCAGCGCGTTGAGGGATCGGCTGGGCGGGGAGACCTGTGTGGCTTCCACCGCCGGGGGAGAAATGTTGAGCATTACGCCGATGACAATGCAGAGCGGGCTTACAGCCAAAATCTTCATAATTCAAAATCAGGGACAGGAGCAGCAGCCAGACAGAAACTTCGTCGCGACCCGGCAACGGCCGCAACGACCAGGGAAACCATCTCGTCCAGAGGAATTAGGAAAGGCCGGAAGGTGCGCGCGGTGACGGCGCCGTGCGCGCAATGAATTGCCACGACGCTGCCAGCCAGGCGCGATTCTCAGCGGACGAACCGGTCCCGGTGCGCAGGGCCTTGACGGTCGGGGAAAGGAGCGCCGGAATTTCGAACAACAACTGGTCCACCAGCGGCGGCACCGCCAACCGTGCAGCCGAGGATTTGTACTGGGCGTTTTCCACCACCTGACATGAGTCCTGGTTGCAGTCCGGGGACTTCGAGGCGGGAAGGGGAGAGGACTCCGTGTCCGCAGGGGTGGCGCAGGCAAGGAACTCGGCCTGGATGACCGCCTCAAACAACAGACAATGCGAGGTCATCGGCAACCACAGGGTTGCCAGGATCAGGGCCAAGGCTCGTTGGAGCATCCGCACAAGGCATAGATGCCTGTTTACGTGATAAAGTTCAACCAAAGATTTTAATCCGGCGACCCCGCATGGATTGTGACGGGTGGCCCGGGGCATTTCCCTAAAAATCCGCAAAAAATCCTGTTGACCACGAGAGGGGCGTCACTTAGTCTCCCCACAGATTCAACCCAGAATAATTAATTCAAACCGTATGAAAAAAACTTGTGAGGCCTGTTCAGGCCAGATCCCGTGCGCTCGGAAGTTCTTGTATTCCAAACTACGTCATACGACGGCCGCGCTGCTGTCGCTCACCGTGCTGGGCTGGCAGGTTGGAGTGCAAGCCCAGTCAGATAACTTCGATTCCGGTGCCTTGAATGCACCCTGGCAAAGATCGCAATTCTTCCCGCAAAACGTGACGTTTCCGGACGTGGGGAATGGCAAAGGCGTCCGCATTCAGGCGGCCCCGGCACCGGGTGCAGCCCCGGCGGCCCTGGCCATCTCGCAACCTAACAACTACACTGATTTCTACGTATCATTGGACGTCGTTGATTGGGCCGACCTGGATCAGGGGTTCGTGCTCTTCGGCCGTTGGACCCCGGCAGGCGCCGCAGGGTTGGCTGAAGCCACGGGGTATATTCTGAATTATGACGTTCTGCAGGATGGTGATAAGGCCGGCGACAGGAAGGGCGGTCAGTTGCAAATCAACACGGTGTTTCCGAATTTCGCCACCGCAACCGCGGCGGCGGCGGAACTGACTCTTGAACACGGCCATGCTTACCGGATGATTTTTCAATGCACCGGTTTTGTGATGAAAGGCGAGGTTTACGATTTGGCGGATCTCACCAAACCTCTGGTGACCATTTATTTTGAGGATACCGCTTCGACTTACGCGAGCGGACAGTGCGGTTTCTTGTCGTTCAGCCGCGACGGGACGAGCGGCGTGACCGACGTCACAATTGATAATTACCTGGCCGCCGCCAGCGACCCCAACACGGCCCTGGCGCCGGCGATCGCCCATCCCGTTGCCGGGACCCCGATCGTGACCGCTCGGGTCCCCGGAGATCGGTGGGCGAATTTCCACGACCCGGCGGCCGGCATTAGTTTCACCGCCCAGACGCTCACGGCGGATTTGATCAACGCCAGCGCCACAAAATTATACTTGAACGGGGTGGACGCTTCCGCGGCCCTGGCCCCGTTGCCCGCCAATGCCAGCACGGTCAGCTTCAGCACTGCTGCCGGCACGTTGCAGGCCAATACGCTTTATAGTGCCCGCATTGAACTGGAAGATACATCCGGCAACCTGAAATCCACCAACACCTTCTGGTTCGACACCTTCTCCGACGCCTATGTGGCGGCCCAGAAGACGATTGAAGCCGAGGATTACAATTACTCCACCGACCTGGTGTCCGGCGGGCAGTATCAAGCGGATCCCATTCCGGTTTCCGGACTGGATTACAATGAAGTGGTCGTCGGGGGCAGTGGCAGCGGGTATTACGGCACTCAAGGTCTTGAAGGCGTGGATTACTCAAAGCCCGGCGGATTTATGAATGCCATTTTTGCGGAATATCGTTCGCAGGATCGGGTCATGATCACTCAAGGATCTACCACGACCCTCAGCCGCGATGAAGCGGGCGACATCACCGATAATTATTCCAATACTCCCCCCCAACGCATTCACAGTACGCAGCGGTCGAAATATACCGCAGCGCAAGTCTGGGAGTACCAGGTGAAGTTGACCTCGCCGGGTGACTGGATGAATTACACGCGCAGCTTTACCCCGACGAATTACCATGTGTATTTGCGCTGCAGCAGTTTTGGCGCAACCACAGTTTACCTGGATCAAGTCACCAGCGACCCGACCCAACCCGGGCAATCCACGGTGCGTTATGGCAGCTTCGACATTGGGAATCACATGATGCGGCTCAATTACAAGTATGTTCCCTTGATGGCGGGCAGCGTGCCGGCCGTGCTGAACCTTTCCGGACTCAAAACGCTGCGGCTGACCATCGGCGGGACCGCCGTCAAGGACGAGCGGCTGATTGACCTGGACTACCTGTTGCTGGTGCCGACGAGCGACAGTCCAACGATCGTGTACCCGGTGCTGCCGCCCACGGTGTTTGACAACTTCAACGACGGCAACGACAGCGCTCCGGCCTGGCAGCATTATGATCCGATCTTCCCGACAGCGGGGGATCCGTACCTGGCTTCCAGCTTTATCACCACCGGCGGGGTGTATCATATCTACACGCCGGCGCAGCCCTTCGATTACTACGGTCCGTCGCGAGCAGGCAGCTTCCTGGCGGGCAACATTTATTCCGACTTTTACGCTTCGGTGGACCTGTTGGACTTCGACGATACCGTGCGGCAGGCCTTTGGTATTGCTGCCCGCATCAACACCCCGGGTTTTGGCACAACCGGAGGGTATCTCTTCAGTTGGGAACCCGGCGGAGATCCGCTGCCCGGCACGGAGAATGGCGACTTGGATATTTCCTGGTTGCAGGCCGAGGCGCCTATGGGCCAGCTGGAAACGAATAACAGTGCTCTGCACTTGGAACGGGGTCAGCATTATCGGTTCGTCTTTATTGGCCAGGGGAGCAATTTCGAGGGAAGAATTTATGAATTCCCCGACTTGTCCACTCCCATCAAGACCGTCTATGCCAACGACCCGGGCGCCAATTACTCCAGCGGTCTGGTGGGATTGATTGTCGCCGGTAACGACGGCGCCAACTTGGTGCCGGGAGATGCCATCTTTGATAACTTCTTGGTAACCACGGCCGAACCGCGCCTCAATCTGACGCAGTCCGGCAATTCGGTTACGCTTACGTGGCCGTTCATTCCGTATCGCCTGGAGAGCAGTCCAAGCCTCACCACGCCGGTCTGGACGGAGATCAATACCGGAATCACCTCGGATGGCGGGACCTACGAGTACACCGTGCCAGCAACGGGATCGCAGTTCTTCCGGCTGGTTTATCCGTAACCGCTGCATCATTGGTTTGCACCGCAGCCTGACTCTTCGGAGTCAGGCTGCGTCGTTTAGGGCGTTCTGGCGCTGTGAAGAGGTTCTTTAAATGGATGCGCTGGTGTGGACTGGGCGCAGGAGGGCTTCTTGGGTTCGGGCTCATCCTGAGCCTGGACACGGTGGATTACCAACCGTACTTCCACACCGAGTATTATCAACACACCCTGGCGCGTTGGCGCCAGCGGGCGGTAATCCATGCGGCGCACGGAGAAGTGCAGGCGGGACTTGGCATCACCCGCCTGACACCCACGGTCCATGCCACTCAAGACGTGCCCGGGCAAGGTCAGTTTCGCTCCCTGCCCTTGGCCGGTTATGGCAGCCGCCAGGGCCGGCCGGCCACCGGGGTGCACGACGATCTGTATGTGAAGGCCGTGGCTCTGCAGGTGGAGGATCGGCTGGGGGTGATGGTGGGCGTGGATGCCCTGATCATTCCTGCTGAAGTCACGGATTTGGTAATGCAGCGGCTGGAAACGGAGACCGATTTGCGCCGCGAGCAGGTGTATCTTAGCGCCACCCACACCCATTCCGGTTTCGGTGGCTGGGGGGAAGGCCTGGTGGCCGAAGCCTTCGCCGGCCCCTTCCAGCCCGGGGCGCGTGTTTGGTTGGCAGAGCAGATCGTGGCCGCCATTGGCGCGGCGGTCGCCGATCTCCAGCCTGCCCTCCTCGCACAGGGTTGCTTCGACGCGCCGGAGTTAATTCGAAATCGGCTGGTGGGCGACCTGGGCAAGGTGGATCCGGAGTTTAGCTGGTTGTGGCTCAGGCGGTCGGGAGGCCGCGGCATTGTACTGGGCAGCTACAGCGCCCACGCCACCGTGCTTTCCGGCAACTCAATGTTGTTCAGCGCGGATTATCCCGGCGGTTGGCAGCGGGCGGTCGAGGCGGCCACCGGTGACGCCGCCATATTTTTGGCCGGGGCCGTGGGCAGTCAATCTCCCGTCGCGAAAGGCGACGACGGTTTCGATCGTGCGGAACAAATGGGTCATGCCCTCGCCCGCCAAACGCTGGCGGAACTGACCCACGCGGCGCTGACGAACCGGGCGACCTTTGATTTCCTGGGCCTGGAAGTGTCCTTGCCGCCGCTGAACGTGCGCGTCAGTGATGGAATCCGTCTCCGCCCCTGGCTCGCCCGGAAACTCTTGCCGGTCCGGCCGCGGAGTTTCCTTCAGGTCTTTCGAATCAATGACACGCTCTGGATGTCCACGCCGTGTGATTTCAGCGCCGAGCTGGCGCTCGGGATCAAGGACCATCTGCGCGCCCGCGGTCACCGTGGTGTCATCACCAGCTTTAACGGTGGCTACATTGGTTATGTGGTGCCTGCGCGGTACTATCATTTGAACGGTTACGAACCGCGCTTGATGTCTTTCTTTGGTCCCAACGTGCCGGATTACTTCGACGAATTGCTCCGCACCATGGCAACCGATGTGCTGGGCCCGTCCTCCGCGCGCTGAAGCCGTCACCGATCCGTCCTGGAGTCTTGGAGCGAATCCCAGCGGCCGCAGGGCTACTCGGCTGAGGCGGTGAAGCGATAATCCCCAGACTCCACCGCCAGTTCGGCAGTGCCTGCCGCCATGCGGACGAGCCGGACGCCGGTGGTTTTGGTCAGCGGCCGGCCGCCTTCCCGCAGACTCGAGACGTCGCGCGCCGGCACGAAGACAGTGGCGCTGGCCCCCACCGGGATTGAAATGCGCAGCTGAAACTCGTGATCCCGTTTCTGCCAGTCGCTGGTGACGTGGCCACGCACCGAATCATAGCTCGCCTTGACCCATTGCAGGTCGCCAACCGGTTGTGGTTTGATGAGGATCCGATCGAACCCAACCGCTTCGCGGGCGGGCTGGATTCCCGCCAGCACCTTGTAAAACCATTCGCTCACCGACCCAAACATTGGATGGTTGTGCGAGTAGGTGTTGTCGCTGAATTCCCAGTGCTCCCAGAGCGTGGTCGCGCCGTTCGCCAGCATGAAACCCCAGCCGGGAAAAGTCCGCTGATCCACCACGCGGTATGCCACCTCCGCCCGGTCGTGATCTGCCAGGGTGTGCAACAGGTATTTGGTGCCGAAGATGCCGGTGCTTAAATGGCCTTGGTGCGCCTGTTCAATATCGCGGATTAGTGTGTGCAGCGCGGCAGTTTGTTCCGCACCGGGCACGAGTCCAAAGTAGAGCGCGAATGCCTGGCAGGCTTGCGTTCCGGTGTCGTATCGGCCGGTACCGGCCTGGAGGAATTTCCGGTTGAAGGCCGCCTTGATCTGTTCCGCCAGCACCTCCGCTTCCGCCGCGTCCGTGGTGCGCCCCAGCGTGCGGGCGATGTGTGCCAACAGCTGCGCATTGAAGTAGTAAAAGGCGGTACCGGTGAGAGCACGGGGTTTCGGCGCGAGGCTTTCGTGGTCACTGATGCCGTTGTCCAGAATGCCCTCTCGTGCCTGCGTCCGCAGGAGCTGCAGCCAGTTCCGGACCCAGGCATACTGTTCTTCGAGCAGACGACGGTCGCCGTAATACTGATGGAGTTGAGTCAACAGCAACGGATGGGCCGTGCCCCAGCCGACCGGTCCGGCCTGGTCCCCCAGGCCCTCGTCGCTGATGCCGACAAAGGGCGCGGTTTCCGTAAAGCCTCCATTGGGCCGGACGGCGTCCGCCAGATCCTCCACCGCTTTGGCGTAAAAATTGTGCATGTTGAAATTCAGCAGCGCCATTTCACTTGAAGCCACGATGTCCCCGCCGTAGCCGAATTTTTCCCGATGCGGACAATCCGATTGCACGCTGAACAGGTTGCTCAACTCGGTCCACAACACCATTTCCTGGATGCGATTGAACTGCTCATTTGAACAGGCAAACGTGCCGGCGGATTCAACATCGCTGTTCAGACGCAGTCCCTCGAGCGTGGCCAGATCCGGCCGGCCGGGAAATCCCGTGACCTCGACGTAACGGAAACCGTGAAACGTAAATCGCGGCGTAAAGGTTTCCCGGCCCGCGCCCCGCAAAATGTACTCGTCCTGCTGAAACGCGGTCCTGGGCGGCCCGTCGCCGTCGTAGCGATAATCCGGGCCACCGCTCTTGATCTGACCGCACACGGCCGTCATGCCGTTGAGGGTGCCGTCGGGATAAAGCAACTCGCCGTAGCGCAGCCGCACGCGTGTGCCCGCCGGGCCGTTCACATGCAGCCGGGCCCAGCCCGCAAAATTTTGTCCCAAATCGAAAATGAAAACGCCGGGCCGGGGTTCGGTCAGACGGACCGGTTTGAGGGTGCGCGTGATGCGGATGGGGGGGGCGGATTGCGCGCGCAACGCTCCCCGTTGTGGCGACTCCGCGCGGACGGCGGACGCCCAGTGTCCGGCGGCAAAGTCCGGTTGGTTCCACCCCGGCTGCTCCTGCCGCGCGTCGTAAACTTCCCCCAGATAAAGGTTGTTGCGGCGCACCGGGCCGTCGGCCACCTGCCAGGTTTCATCCGAGACGATGGTCTGCGTGCTGCCATCCTCAAATTCCACCCGGAGTTGCAGAATGAATTGCGGCGCGCCGGTTGTGAGATGCTCGCGTAAATTGATTTTGCCCCAGAGCCGCAGGGGGGCAGGGTTGAACCATCCATTGCCCAGCATGATCCCCAGCACATTGGCGCCACGCTGCAGCTGTTCGGTGACGTCGTAGGTGGAATAGAGGATCCGGTGGGCATAACTTGTCCAGCCCGGGTCCAGAACCTGGTCTCCCACGCGCCGACCGTTGAGCGTCAGTTCATAATAACCCAGACCGCTCACATACACGCGGGCGCGGCGTACCTTTTGATCGCAACGAAACTCCTTGCGAAAGAGCGGGGCGGGAGCGTCCTGAAAAAATTCCGCCTCGCCCGGATGCGGTCTGCGGTCACGGGTGATCCAGGTGGCCTGCCAGTCAGCGGGCGCGAGCAGCCCCATTTCCCACCAGGCCGGCTGACTCCATGCTGAAGCCCGACCGTCCTTGTCCCACACCCGCACCGTCCACCAGACACGCTGGGCCGGCTGCAAACCGGGTCCGTTGTAAATTACATTCACCGATTCGCTCGAAGCGACCCGCCCGCTGTCCCACCAAATCCCCGCGTTCCGCGCCAGCTTCGTGGCATCGGTGCCGACCCGCACCTGATAGGCCGTTTGCTTCTGGCCGCGCTGTGCGGAAGTCAACTTCCAGCTCAAACGCGGCTCCGGCCGGTCGATGCCCAGCGGATTCAACCGGCCTTCCGTGCGCAATTCAGTGACCTGCAATGAAGCCTTTGCGCCCGCCGCCGACCCGGCAAGGACTCCCAGACTGATGGAAATTGCCAGGCGAAGGACCAGCGGCGTTGGTGTGAACAATTCCTTCATGCGCGGACGATAAACGTCTCCGGACTGATTCAGCAAGGGGGAATCCGTCCGCGCCGCCGCGCCGGTCATCGCCGTCGCCGGAGTGGTCTGGCCCCCGATTTGCCATTCCGGCTTCCGTCGGCGCCGCTGCTCTGTCCGGCGCGATTGCGCAATCGCTGAACGGAATGCTTTCCAGGTCCCGCCCGGTCCGGGCGGTTGGGAAACGATGCAACGGCGACCGGGAGATGTCCGCTGGTCAGTAACCGAACATGGCCTGGCCGTTGGCGAAGCGGATGTAACCCGTATGCTGCCGGTACCAGTAAAAGTCGTTCCGGCCCGCGCCATCGAAGGCCATCATCGTCCCCGGATAGCGGTACTGGACCGGGTATTTCGAGGTGCGGCTCTGCCATTTTTTGATTTCTGAGTGTCCGTCAGCAAAGGAGAATCCGCACGCGCCGTTGTGGTAGGAGGCGGGAATGTCCTGCCAGTTGGCCGCACTCGGGTTGTTGATGAAGTAACCGTCATTGATGGAATCCGGGTGTTCATCCACAAACAGCCAGGTGCGCACTGGGCGCGGGACCTCGGTGATTTTCAAATACTGCCGGTATTCCTGAAATCCCCAATTCCGGCCCTGGGCAGTCGGGTCGCCCGCCGTGGTGCTGTTGAAGCGGCCGAAGATGGAATTCATTGAAAGGCTGCGGTTGCGTTGTCGCCATCCGGCGCTGCGTTGCGCCGGACTCAGAAACACATCCGCGGGACATTTGTAAACTCCCAGCGAGGCGGCGGTGTATTTGCCCAGAACCCCCGTCGCCACCCAGTGCAGGTTGGTATTGCTGCGGTCTTCGACGGAGCCGCTGGCCCCCCAGGTCATGACATTGTTCACCCAGTTGTCCAGCTTGCCATTGCCGATGGCGGCGATGGTTTCCGTGACGCCATAGTTGTTGGCGACGCGATCGCCATTGTCGCCGGCATAGAGATGCCAGGCGAGCGTCAGCTGCTTGGTGTTGTTCAGACAGGAAATGCCCTGCGCCTTGGTTTTGGCCTTGGCCAGCGCGGGCAGCAGCATGGCGGCGAGAATGGCAATGATGGCAATGACCACCAGCAGCTCGATCAGAGTAAAGCCGTCACGGGAGGAATTCCCGAGCGGGCGCTGTCGTGAATTCACGGCCTGAACTGGTTTTGGTGAATCGGGATTTTTGCCAGGATGATTTCCCATAACGTGTATTGTTCCGCTCTAATTCTGCCTGCAACAAGGGCTTTAGGCAAGATGGATTCTGCCGCTGGATTCTGCCGTCTTCCTTCCGGCCGCGTGGGAGCAGCTTGCCACTACCGATGAGAGCATCAATTTGGTTGAATGATGAGACAAAAACGACAGAATGGATGGCAGTCCATCATGATTTCCTCTACCTCAGAGCGCGGCGTCCGCAGCGGCACACGGACGCAATTTCCCGCCACGCGATGGAGCGTGGTGCTGACCGCCCGGGATTCCGACGTCCCCAAAGCTGAGGCCGCTCTGGCCCAGCTTTGTGAACTTTATTGGTATCCCATTTACGCTTTTCTCCGCCGTAAGGGACATCCACAGCCGGAAGCCCAGGATCTGACTCAAGGATTTTTTGGGTACCTGCTTCAGCGTCCGTGGCTGCGCAGTGTTGATCCTGAGAAAGGCCGCTTCCGAACCTATCTGTTGCGCTGCCTGACCCGGTATGTGATCAACGACACGGAGCGAAAACTGGGGCCAACCCGTTGTCCACACGCCCGGCTTGTTTCTCTGGATGCCGCCGAAGCGGAGGCTCGCTACGCTGGAGAAGCTGTGGACAGAGCCACTCCTGACCGGCTTTTCGAGCGTCGCTGGGTGGCGGAGCTGATTGGTCACACCAAAACGCGGCTGGCGGCCGAATGGAATGCAGATGGCAAGGGACCGCTCTATCGGTTGCTTGAACCGCACCTGACGGATCGCGCCGAGCGGGGCGAACTTGCCAAAATGGCTCAGAGCTTGGGCCAGACCGAAGGTGCCGTGCGCGTGGCCTTGCACCGGCTTCGCCAGCGTTTTGGGGAATTGTTACGCGAGACCGTGGCCGAGACGCTGGCCGATCCGTCCCAAGTGGACCAGGAAATCCGGTCCTTGTTCCGCGCGTGGGGTTGATCCGCCTCCGGTGGCGATTTATCTCCGTTGGCGACGCCTTTTGCGTTCGTGCTTGAATCCGGTTGGCGGGATGGTCAAAAATTCCCTCCAACAATTCCTGGAATTTCCGTTGTTGCAGACGTTCGGAATCCCAATGCCTGTTTTTTCCAAATGCATGAAGTGCGGCGCAGTGCTTCCACCCGGGGGAGAATGCTATAACTGCCTGCTGTGGTTGGGCTGCGGAGAGCTGGTCCGCGGGCAGCAGGCTACGCTGACCGATGCCGCCGACCCGCCAGTCATTCGCACCTTTGGAAGCTATCAAGTTCTCGAGGAAGTGGCGCGCGGCGGAATGGGGATCGTCTATCGTGCCCGACAGTCCAAACCCGCCCGGGTGGTGGCGCTGAAAGTCCTTTCCCTCGGGCGATTTGCCGGACAAGCGGAACTTGATCGCTTCCGCCAGGAAACCGAAGCCGCCGCCGCGTTGGATCACCCCAACATTGTCCCCATCTACGAGGTAGGTGAGGTCGAAGGCCGACCGTATTTCACCATGCCCTATTTTGCCGGCGGTAATCTCGCCGCGCAAATTCCCCGGTTGCTGGACGATCCCCGCGCGGCCATCACCCTGCTGGCCAGCGTGGCCCGCGCGGTGCATCACGCCCATCAACGTGGCATCCTGCATCGCGACCTTAAGCCGTCCAACATTCTTCTCGATGACCTCGGTGTGCCGCACGTGACCGACTTCGGTCTGGCCAAACCTCTGGCCGCCGACGCGCGTCTGACCGTCAGCGGTGCGACCTTGGGCACGCCCGGTTACATGGCGCCGGAGCAGGCCTTGGGCGATTCCAAACACGTCACCACCGCGGCAGACCTCTTCAGCCTCGGAGCCATTTTGTATGAACTGCTTACCGGCCGGCCTCCGTTCCAGGGGGAAACGCCGCTGGCCATCCTGCGCAAAACCACCGACGAAAACCCGCCGTCGCCCCGGGCGCTTCGAAAAATGGTGGACCGGGACCTCGAAACCATCTGCCTCAAGTGCCTGGCCAAAGCACCGGCCCGGCGCTACTCCTCCGCAGCGGCGCTCGCCGATGATTTTGAATGCTGGCTGCGGCACGAACCAGTTTCGGCACGACCGCCGTCGCGCTTGGACCGTGTGGCTCATCAAGTCCGCCGTCATCCGGTGCGCACGGGATTGGTTGGCCTTGGGGCGCTGGCCGTACTGTTGTTCCTGACCTACGCCTACGGCAGCTATCACATGTATTACTGGCTGATGAACAAGTTCAACGATGAACACCTTACTGTTGCGCCGGATGAAACGGGAGTGTACCACCTGCGGTTGATCGCTGAAATCAACCGGCGTTGCACCTACAACTTTTGGAAAACTCCGTTCTGGCTGAAGCGTGGTCCGCGCGGCCGGTTTGCCCGAATTGAATTTGTCAATCTCCCTTCCGATCTCGCCAGCCAGCTCGGCGTTCGCATCTACGCGGACATCCCGGCCTTGGACGACCGCCCCAAGACTCCGGTGCTCACCAATGGCCAGGTGTTTCTCATTGAGGAGAGCAGCACGATCGAGAAGGCGTTTTATCTGACCGCGGAAAATTTCTGGTCGAGCAACATCCTGGCGCAAGCCCGTGAGGCGGCAGTTCAGATCATCCTCCTCGGCCGGCCTGGCGACCGCGATCCCTACCAACCGAGCGGACATCTGGAAGGCCAGGAGCGCTATTAGCCAGCTCGACCCCGGCAGGGAAACCGCTCCGGGGAGCACAGCTGCCCCGGCTGTCGTTCGGCGCGAGGCGCGCCGAACGCGGACAAGTCCGCGCACTCCAAAGCGGCTTCGCCGCGGACGCTCTGCTGCTGCAATCCCAAAGGCCACAGCGCGGCGAAGCCGCAACCAAGCCGTTCAGAACTGCCACAAAAAGGCACAAGATGCACAAGGACTTTGCCTTTGAGGCTGTTGAGCCTCCGCGGGCCGGCAGCATTTTCGACAAAACGAGCGATTCGAGCGGAGGGCCGTGCAGGGAGGGGTGGCCAAAGAATTTTCAAAATTTCCTGTAACAATTCTCCACAACTCCTGTTGAAGGGGCAAACGGGATGAACTGTCAACAGCCAACCTCCGGTGAAGGTTGTGTTACAACCGGTTACCGCGTTTGCCCGCCGGTGGCGGACGGCGTGGAAAATCGCTCCGGGGCGGCGACCCGACTAATCGCATGGTCGGCGAAGCGGAGGTTTCCCGCGCCGCGTGGCGTTGATCAAACCTGTGGAGAATTCAAAACATGAGTTTGCCCTGTCAAATCGAGGTGACTTGCCGCAGTTGCGGCAACAAACAATCGCTGACGTTTTGGCAGACCCTGAACGCTTCGCTGAACCCGGAGGCCAAGGCGGCCCTGTTGGACGGCTCGTTGCATCGCTTCCGCTGCGCCCACTGCGGTGCGGAGGACGAGGTGCTTTATCCCATACTCTACCATGATCCGCACGTGCCGACCATGATCTGGCTGGTGCTCGACCCGTCCTATACGACGGCCAAATCCCTGCTGCGCGGGCCGTTCACACGGAATTACCACTTCCGCTTCGTCACTAGTTGGAAGCAAATGGTGGAAAAGATCCATATCTTCGAGTGCAAACTGGATGATCGCGTTGAGGAATTGTTGAAATTCCAAGGACGCCGGGACGCGGCGGTGCGGCAGGCCCGTCCGCTGGCGGGCGAATTATGGTTCATGGGCCTGGCGACGGAGAATTCCAGCGAAGAGATGCTGGCCTTCGCCCTCACGACCGGAACGGGCGAGGAGATTTATTCCGTGGAGCGTTCTCAATTCGACAACCTGGAACGGGCCCTGGCGAACCGGCTGCCGCCGCTGCATTCGCTGGGGAGTGAATGGATGTGCGTGGACGAAACTTACGTCGCCCAGTTGGCGTCGGGTGGGAACTAACGATTCGTAAGATTTATGCTCGTTCTTTGGAGCAGTTCGGGTAGCCGGCAACGCGTGATTGCAGCAGTTGCGGATCCGGGTCACGGGGAGCACGACGCTTCAAATCGCGGATTCGTCCGCACTGGGGCATTAGCCCGCCCGACGAATGCAACCTTTCCGTAAAAAAGTTTTCCGCTCAGCAGCGCTGGGCGGCCCGAACAAACACAACCAGCCTATCCGAAAACACCATGAATCATGCGCTTAACGGTGACCCAGTTGCTGGCAACATCCTCTCCTCCTATGAAGATTACGGCTGCAAGGTCAACGCAATCTCTCCGGAAGAATTATTTCAGCGTTACGAACAGGCCGGATTTCTATATCCAGCCAAGAAGCAAAGGCTCGCGCCGTTTCTGTCCTTGGTAAAAGAGAACTGGCGCAAGGCATTGCGCGGCGGTGAACTCATTCTCTATATCGTATCTCACGAAAATCGAACTGAAGGAGATTGGGCTGCGGTCGTAGTATGGCGGACCACCAATAGCGGTGTTCAATCCCAGCATTTGGTGAGTGGCGGCGGACCGACAAGCTCGCGCGCTGTCTTGCTCGCTACGCAAGCCATGTTCTTCCAAGAGGGTTGCAATGATGCGAGTGGGCAGAATTGGTTTCGTCCTGAAAATCGCTTTCCTGCGCGTGTGTTCGGCACGCTCGGCGAAACCATTGGCACGGATCACTCCTCTGTCGCCACGTTCAATCTATTTAGCTGGCCGTTGCGTAGCGGCACGAAAGCCAACGCCGAGGTTTACATCACTGAAATGCACAACGGCAATAGCAAAGAGCTTTACTCGCTGGCCACAAACGCGCGCGGACAGGTCTATGCTCACGCGGAAGAGCTTGCCAGCGATGATGTATTGCTCGACGCAGTAGACCAACTCTATGCACGCGTGGGTTTACGGCGTTATCGTCGTATTTGGCTGGCGTGGTTGCCAGGACGTGATCTGCCGGTCGGGGCGGCTCTCGCATATCGCGGCCCTTTAGGACTGAATTTCAGCTTTCTGGAGAATCGGTGTGACCTGTTGTTGTCCCCCGCGTTAACGTCGGAACAAGTTTGTGAAATCGCGCCTGCGCTGGCCAATGCTGCTGCCGCGGCTTACGAGGATTTTCACCCAGGCAGCATTCCTTTGATTGCCGACGATCATGGGGTCCAAGCATTGCACAGAGCGGGCGCAACATTCGTCCGCCGCTATTGCCAGAGCATTTGGCTGCGTCCGGGATTCGTTGGTTGGTATCGTCATATCGAGAAATTCTACGCGCGTATGCTGCGCGCCAACAAGCGTCACGGTTTAGGTGGTCTAAACTGCAAAACCTCCATCATGCCCGTATGAAGTTACTAACAGTGATGATTGCAGCACTGCTCTGGGTGCTATACTGCTTAACTTTTTGGGCGATAGCCGCCCTCCCACTATCACCTCTCGTCGGCATTTACATCTTGGGTAATACTTTGTCGTTCTCCGTGATGTTTGTGATTGGGCATGATGCAGCTCATCACGCGCTTTTCAAAAAGCGTTGGAAGAATGATTTGCTTGCTCAGATTTGCTTTCTGCCAGCGTTGCAACCGGTATCATCATGGCAAGTCCGCCACAATATCTTCCACCACGGCTTTGCTGGCTTCCGCCCCAAGGATCCAGGATATCCTCCGGCTACTTTGGAAGAATATTTGAGTTGGGGACCGTTTCGTAGGGCCTTCTATCGGTTCCAACGCAGCATAATCGGATTTGGTTTCATCTACTTTGTGGACGGGTGGTTGAAGTTTGGCTTCTCTCGAGCAGACATGAAGAAAAAGCAGGTTCTACGCTTGCGCTGGGAAATCGCAGCACTCCTTACATTTGTGCTGGGCCAGCTAGCCATCGCGATCGCAATTTCCAGTCAGTCACCATGGCTGGCATGGATACTTTCAGTCGGAATTCCATTCTTGATTTGGAACTATGTGATGTCATTTGTAACGTACTTGCACCACACCAATCCTCAAGTCCCTTGGTTTGATGACTATTCGGAATGGCGAGCCAAGAAAAGCGTACAACTGACTGTCCATGTCAGATTTCCAAAATTTCTAGATGTGGCCTACTTGAATATTATGCAACACCCCGCTCATCATGAAAATGCGCGCACCGCTTGGTATGAACTTCCCCACGCTCAAGCAGCACTCGCTCGACGGCACGATGTAGTAGAACTACCCCTCAAACTCAGCAGCATCCTTGATGTATTCAAAAAGTGTAAACTCTATGATTCAAGACGACACTGTTGGCAAGATTACACAGGAACAATCACCTCCGTATGCTTGAGGGCAAATCTGGAAGAAGCGGTAGACGGGATCACGAAAGGTTAGGACAATGGTCTTCGACAAGTTCATGACACAACTTTTGCAGCAACCCTGAAAGAATACTTCGGCGCACACTCCTACTAGATGAGCAAATACCTCATGGAAGACCCGCGTGAAGCCCGCAGGCTTGCGGGCAAGGTGGACGCGCCCGCTTGGGTGCAAGCCCACTATGCGCGGCATGCGCGGTCCGCGACACGCGTATTGGACGTTGGCTGTGGGCCTGGAGTGCTTGCCGCGGCCCTTGCGCAACGTTTTCCGCATTGCGTTGTCACGGGATTGGATGCCAGTGAAACCCGGCTCGCTGAAGCCAGGAGCACATTCGCACACTTGCAAAATGCTCAGACCTGCCAGGGTGAGGCCACCAAGCTGCCGTTCGCGAACGAAACATTTGATTTCGTTTACTGCCGGTTCCTGCTGGAATACTTGCCCGACAAGGAGCAGGCAGTCCGGGAGATGGTTCGCGTGTGCCGTTCCGAGGGCACGGTATTGTTGCAGGACCTCGATGGGCAACTGCTTTGGCATCATCCAGAAGATCCGATTTTGCAGGCGGACCTCAAAAAAGTGCTGACCGCCCTGGAGCAAACGGGTTTCGACCCTTTCGTGGGGCGAAAGCTCTTCTTCCTGGCGAGCAGTTCGGGCCTGAGCGACATCGAAGTTCGGGCCGAAAGTTACCATCTCTACGCCGGATGCATTGATGAACACAACTTGCGCCTGTGGGAAACAAAATTGGACATCGCCCTGCCAGCGGCCACCAAGGCCCTCGGCAGCGCCAAGGCGGCAGAAAGTTTGAAAGACCGCTTCCTGAAATATCTTCAGCGAGAAGACACGCTGACCTATTCCACTTTGTTCACGGTTACCGGGCGGAAGCGGCGCGAGTTCGCAGGTTCTGACTCTCCTACTCCAAATCCGCCGGTTTGACGCCGCGCTGATATTTGTCGAAGCCGAACGGAGTGGGATGGTACGGGCCGACGTAATCCACGTTGGCGCTGGCCGGAATTTGATCCGTCAACCCCGTCGCCCAGTAGCAGGCGTTGACCAGCAACCGCCGCAGGCCGGCACTTTCCAGGTCGGTGCTCGCGCCCATGGTGGTGGCCACAATCTTCGAGACCTGGCCGTTCTCACCGGTGTATTCGCGCGTCCAGACCAGCGGCATCATCGGATGATTCTTCGGGCCGGCCAGCGGCGGGTCGGTGGGTTTCATCCCGGTGAGCACCTCGCCCCAGACGAGCACCGAAGCATTGGCCGGCAGATGGGCGATTTCGTAAACGTCAGTCGACCCCCAGATGTCGGTGACGCCGCGCAGGATGGGATGTGATTTGAAGGCTTCGTTGATGACGCCGCGCGTGCTCTCCCGCCCGTGATGACCGTGGTGGTTGACCCAAGTGTCGCCGAGCACCTGCCGGCCAAAACCGCCGGGCTAGGCGGCGTTTTGCCAGTCGAATCGCGCATAGGGGCTTTGCTTGTGGCGCGTGTAGGCGAACGAATGGGTGGCGGTGCGCAGGCCGATGATGGGTTTGCCGCGGTGCAGGTAATCCACAAAATGTTTCATGTCCGCATCCGGCCATTCACGAAAGCGCAGAAGCATCACGCAGAGATCGGCGGTATCGAGCGCGGCCAGCCCGGGAGTATTGGTCTGGATGTTGGGATTGATGGTGCCGTCGGCGGGGTTGATCGAGAACAGCACGGTGCATTTGAAGCCGTGCCGCACGGCGAGCAGTTTCGCCAGCATGGGCAGGCCCTCTTCGGAGCGATACTCCTCGTCGCCGGTCAGGAAGACGATGTGTTTGCCCCGGCCGGGGCCGTTGGTGACTTCATAGACGACCCAGTCCTTGGCGAGAGTGGACGTGACCAGCGACAGCATGACACTGAGGCCGAGTGCGGCGTGGAGGAGTTTGCTTTTCATGGCTCAAAGGGATTGTTGCGTCCGAGTGGGATCAGGGGCAAGGCCAAAGCTTGTTCGAGTCACGCCACGCGAACGTGGCGCAGGATCGCGTCCCGTCGTATCGCTGTCTTGCGATCCGCAGACACTTTGTAATGGTCGCCGCGCTTGTTCTGTCCGGCTCATGGCGCGTTGGCGCGCGTTGGTGCAGCGGACGGGGCGTTCACCGCCGCCCGCGAGGCGCGTGCGTTCCCCAATCAGTGCGGGTGCTCATGTGCGGGCAACTGGCCGCCCGACTGCTCTCCACCCGCATGGGGGCGGGCGCACCCCGGGAAAGCGGGGGATGGGTTCTCCCCGGCCGGAGGCAGAAGCGTCGCCTGGCAACGGCATCCGGAAGCCCGGGGCTTCCGGATGCCGGTGAAGGCCGCTCAGGTGGCGGGTTCGGTTTTACGCAAACGGAAGAAGCGGCTGCCCCCCGTGGCTTCCAGGGTCACGCTGTTGTTCACCACTCCCGGAACGGGCGTCCAGGTGCCGCCCGGCAGGTCGTCGGTGGTTTCCAGCTCGAAGTTGGAGACTTCAGTTGACCAGGACACGGTTACTTGGTTTCCGCTGAAGATAATGGTCAGTGCCGGTGGAAGCGGCAGTGCGGATCCGGTCATGGCCACGTAGTGATTCCAGAGGGTCGCTTCGTCCAGGGCCTCGGAATAGAAGGCCACTTCATCCAGGTCGCCCATCCAGCCTTCGGTCGTTACATCGGGGGCACTGGAGCCGATCTGGGTCGTGCGTCCCTGGAAGTTGTTCAGAGCTTGAATCGCCGTGCCCACCGGCTGGCCGTCCCAATACATCTTGGTGAGGCCGCCTTCAAAGACCACCGCGTAATGATGCCATTGCGTCGCTCCGGACACTGGCTGCTGGTAGAAGCGCTCGCCATTCCAGTTGCCGATGAAATTTTTCCAGCGTTCCATGTGAATGCTCCAGACACTACCTCCCCAACGATCGGCAAAAATCGTGGGGTCGTACGGTGCGGGATTCTCCCAATTCGCGCGCACCCAGGCTTCGACGGTCCCGCTGCCACTGTAGAAATTGAACGCTTCCACCTCACCGAGCCGGATGTGGCCCGTGCCGTCCAACACCAGCGCCTTGTTGGGCACTCCGCCCGCTCCCGGCGCAAACGTCACGCTGGTTTCACCTGCGCCCACGATGGTGCCGGGATTGAGACCCTGCGCGTCCTCCGCGTCTTCATGGTCGAATGTGTAGTGCGAGATGAGACTGGTCTCGTTTTGGACCGCCTCCTGGTAATCGACGATGTTATTGCCGATATGCACCGCCACATCGTCGCTGATGACCGTTCCATTGGGATTGGAGATTTCGACGTGGTAGGTGCCCGACAGCGCCGGGCTGGCCGCTCCGGCCCCGTAGGTGGCGCTGGTGGCGCCCGGAATGGCCACGCCGTCGCGATACCATTGATAACTCAGTTGCGCTCCGGTGGCGCCAACGGAGATTTGCCACGGCTGATTGGCCAGGTAATACCCTCCCGTGGGTTGCGCTGTCAGTTCCGGAGGAAAATTACCGGCGTAGGCGGTGTAATGGGCTTCGATTGCGGCGGCAGAGAGCGCTTCCGAGTAGAAAGCCACTTCATCCAACCTGCCAAACCAGCCCTCTGCGGTCGTGCTGTCAGCGGAGGAGCCCAGCTGTACCGTGACATTGGCATTGCCCAATGGACGTGCCAGGGTGGCCAGCAGTGTGCCGTCCCAGTAATAAGAGACATTCCCCGCGTCTATCACGGCAGCAATATGATGCCAGTTCGTACCGGCCCCTCCCGGAATGGCGTAAAGCGAACTGCTGCTGCCGTTGTAAAAAGTCAGGGAAGACTTGTTTTTGCTCATGTGGACGCTCCACCGGGTGCCGCCGTTGCGGTTGGCAAAGAGGCAGGGGTAATCGGCAACGGTGTCGCCCGCTCCCCAATCGGCCCGGAGCCATGCTTCAATCGTGCCGCTGCCGGAGGTGAAATCAAAATCCGGCACCGCCCCGAGCCGGACGTGACCTTTGCCGTTTAGCGCCAGGGCCTGTGCCGCGCCCCCACCGAGTCCCGCGCCCCAGTCGGCACTGCCGGACAGGTTGCCGTCGTGCGCACCGAAATCATCTTGTGGCTGCAAGTGATCGAAGGTGTAGTAGGAAAGCAAACTCGTTTCGTTCGAGATGGCGGTTTGGTAGGCGGTCAGGGCTGCCGGCAAAGCGGGCTCCAAGGCCACGGCAACGCTGTCACTGGTGACCTCGCCAGCGACGTTGCTGACCTTGACTGAATACGCGCCGGCGTCGCCTGCGCCCAGGCCGGGCAGGGTGAGTACTGCGGCCGTTTGGCCGGCGAGGGGGACGTTATTTTTGAACCACTGATAGGTGAGATTTGGGCCGGTGGCCTGTACTTTGAGGTTCAGCGTGACTCCGGGCAGGTAGGTGCCGCCATGCGGCTGCTGCACGATGACCGGCAATTTGCCTGTCAGAAATGCCTGATAATGTGCCTGGACCGCCGTCAATGGCAGCGGGTCCGCGTAGAAAGCGACCTCATCCAGTTCACCCACCCACCCCTCGTCCACGGCAAATGGACTGGTGGAGCCCAGTTGGGTCGGCAGGCTGGTGTTTCCACCAAAGGGACGATTCACCGAGCCGGCATAAGCTCCGTCGAGATAGACCTTGAAGTCGTTGGTTTCAAACACCACCACCAGGTGGTGCCAGGAAGCTCCCGCGTCCGGAATGGGCACGGTGGGGAAGTAGGCGTTGCCATTCCACATGCCGATGCCTTGTTTGTCGGTGTTCAAGTTAATGCTGTACCGGGTGGCGCCGTCCCGGTTCGCAAACAAGTTGGCGTTGTAATTGCGCGTGCCCGCGCGAAACCAGGTCTCAATGGAGCCGTCGCCATCGGGAAACGCGAGTTCTGAAGCGTAATTTAAATTGATCCAATTCTGACCGTTCAGGCTCAGCGCGATGCCTTCGCCATCCACGCCGGGAACGTAGGCGACCGGAACTCCCTTTTCTTCGCCCCAATAAAGCATTTTGGTGTCCGAAGCGTCCGACTGATCGAAGGTATAATAGGAAATGAGACTGGGCTCATTGGTCACCGCAGTCTGATAGTCCGAGAGCAGCGCCCAGGCAGAGGTGGCTGACAGCGACACCGCGGCGCTCAGCACGAGCACGATGGCCCGGTTTCGGGCGGGGCGGGTGCCGGACAATGTCGAATGCGCCGCGGACGAGGTTGTATGACAATCTGTTGGTTTCATGGTCCTCTAAGTGTTGCTAAGTGTTGATTTCGTTGAACGCCCATGGGGCGTCGTCCGAGTTCGCTCTGGTCGAAAGAACCGATCCCGGTTCTTATGCCTGGGGCAACTCAATACGTCTTCACGCATGGAAGTACAGCACATCCTATTCGGAACAAGGGCGGCGACAAGCTTTTTCGGCGCCGCGCCCGCACCGCAATTGGTTTGGTCCCCCTTTGTGACAGGGGCCGGCCTGCACGACGTTCAGGAATGCCGGGGGCGGCAGGGAGACGAAGGAGGGACAGATCCGCGCCGGCCGGTTCGGACTGGCCAAACCTCACGGGGCGGGTTAACTAACCGGTGTGCAAATTTTCCCGATCGTGGAGCGTGAATTGCGTGTGGCGACGCGACGGGCGGGAACTTATCGCGTGCGCTTCTGGTTCCCCCTGATCGTTCTGGCGATAGTGGGGGTGACCTGGATGCGCCTCACCGCACCCACGATTTCTCCACAGGTTGTGGGGACGACCCTGTTTTATCTGACGACCGCCGCGTTGACGCTCTTCGCGTTGGCCGCGGGTTGCCAGGCGACGGCGGACTGCTTAAGCGTCGAGAAACGGGAGGGCACACTGGGGTTGCTGTTTTTGACGGACCTGCACGGGTATGACGTGGTGTTGGGCAAATTCCTCGCCAATTCCGTGGTGCTTTTTTACGCATTGCTGTCCGTCGTGCCGTTGCTGGCCATTTCATTGCTTCTGGGCGGGGTGACGGGTGGCGAGTTCGTGCGGTTGGCACTGGTCTTTCTGAATGCGCTGTTTTTCTCATTGGGCGCCGGGATGCTGGCTTCGGTCTGGTGTCACCGCGCCGACGCGGCGCGATCCGCGGGACTGGGGTTGATCCTGCTGGTGGGCGTGCTGCCACCATCGCTGGGCTGGCTGCAACTGTGGTTGACCGGCTTCAATGGGGACTATCAACCCGCGTTTTTATTGTCGTGTCCGGTCTTCACCTACTGGGCCGGGACCGCGGCTGCGTATGGGAAGAGTGGCGGAAATTTGTTTTACCCCTCACTGGCCGTCATCCATGCGTGCGGCTGGCTGTTCCTGCTTCTGGCGGGGGGCTGGTTGTCACGCTCGTGGCGAATGGCGGCCGGGGGCGACGTAAAATTCCGCTTCATCTTCCGCAGGCGGAATGCATCCGCACCCGGGCGCAAACGGAGAAGGCCGGCACCGCAGGCGGCATTGGATGAAAATGCCTATGGCTGGCTGGCCATGCAATCGCGCGTCGGGGCAACCTCACTTTCGCTGGTGTACGGGTTGCTGGGCGCAGTCTGGATCTGGGGTTTCCACCTGATGCGTCGGGACTGGCTCAATCCCTTCATCTTCACGCTAAGCTTCTGGGCCTTGCTGGCCGCCTTCAAAGCGACGGTGGCCAATGAAGTCGGGCGGCGTCTGTGGGAAGAACGGAGGAGCGGCGCCATTGAACTGTTGCTTTCCACCCCGTTGTCCGTGGCGGAAATCATCAGTGGCGAACGCCTGGCGCTGCAGCGCAAATTCCGCCGCTCGTTGCCGGGGCTGGTGATCATCTCGAGCCTGCTGTGCGGTGCGTGCTGGTGGTATCGCGAGTCCGGGTCATCCGGTCCGGCCGTGATGCTGGGCATGCAGTGGGCCATCTTGATGATTTTCATTCTGGATTTGATTGCCCTCTTCTGGCTGGGACTATGGAAGAGCGTTGCCACGCCGACGACGCGGCGGGATTTTCGCCGGTCGGCCAGTGTGGTGCTGGCGCTGCCCTGGCTGTTGCTGCTGTTTCTGGCGCCGGGTTTCCAGCCGGAGTTTGCCGGCCCGGTCTGGCCGGTCGTGCTTTGGTTCACCATGAGCCTGTTTGTTGACCTGTCCGTGATCAGTTATGCCCGGGGCAACGTGCAGGAAAAATTCCGCGCCGCTGCGGTCCAGTGCTTGGAGGAACGGCGACCGGCGCGCTGAACGCTTTGCCCAATTTCAAGCTGCTCCAGGGCCGCGGGGCTGGTAGCGGCGATCGTTGCCGGGGCACGCCCGGCGCCTCCGTCGGTCTCCGGCAGGGCATTCTCCACAGGGATTGAACGCCCACGCCAGCCCCTCACACTTCGCGCCGGGTGTACCGCGCCGGGGCGCCATCGTCATGCTTGGCGTCCGCCCGCCCGCTTGCGCTTGGGCAAACCGGCGGGCGGACCGGCCCGAGCGCCCTTGGCGTAGCGGATGCTTCTCCAGTTGACCCGGAACGGATAATTCGGTAATCGCCCTGTTGTGCGCTTCCGGAAGTTCGCGGTATGAATGAAATTTTGCAGGTGGAGAATTTGCGGGTGGAATATCCCGGCGGCCGGTTGCGGCAACCCGCCAAAATCGCGCTGCACGGCTTGAACCTCCAGGTAACCCAGGGTGAGGTGTTCGGCTTCCTCGGTCCGAACGGTGCGGGCAAAACCACCACCATGAACGTGTTGCTCGGGTTTATTCCTCCAACCTCGGGAAGCGCCGCATTGTTTGGCATAGATGTGCGGCAGCCGATTGCGCGGCAACGGATCGGGTATCTCCCCGAGCTGACCTATTACTACAAGTTTTTGACCGCGGAAGAATTGCTCCGTTTCTACGCCAAATTGTTTGGCTTGAGCCGTGCCGAGACGGATTTGCGGATCAAGAAACTGATGGCGCTGGTGGAACTGGAGCACGCGGCCAGCCGGCCGATCAAAAGCTACTCGAAAGGCATGCGGCAACGTGTGGGGCTGGCGCAGGCCCTGATCAACAATCCCGATTTGTTGATTCTGGACGAACCCACCAGCGGGCTCGATCCGCTGGGCCGCATGAAAGTGCGGGAGATCATTCAACGGCTCAAAGACGAGGGCAAGACGGTGTTCTTCTCCTCGCACGAGATGGGTGAAGTGGAGACGGTGTGCGACCATGTCGCCATTTTGCATCAGGGCGAACTCAAGGCCGCCGGCGTGGTGGCGGATCTGGTGACGCAGTATCGGGCGGACAATCTGGAGCAGGTCTTCTTGAAGATTGTGGGCTATCAACCGCAGGAGGTTGCATGAGCCGCATCTGGGCCGTGGCCACGGTGGTCATCAAGGAGCTGTATCGGCGCAAGGATTTCTACGTGCTCTTTGTGTTGACGGCGCTGCTGACGCTGGGCGCGTTGTCGGTCAATTTTTTCGATGACCCGAAAATCATCCGCTACGTCAAGGACATCTGCCTGTTGTTGATCTGGCTGTCCACGCTGATCATCGCCATCGTCACCACCGCGCGGCAGATTCCGGCGGAGAAGGAGGACCGGACCATTTTCCCGCTGCTGGCCAAGCCGGTATCGCGCGGGCAGGTGATTGCCGGAAAATTCCTCGGCTGCTGGCTGGCCAGCGGGCTGGCACTGCTGGTGTTTTATATTTTCTTCGTCGCCGTGACGGGCTTGCGCGAGCCGCATTTGATGTGGGGCGCGTATCTTAAATCCATGTTCCTGCACTGGATGATGCTGGCCATGGTGGTTGGTTTGACCCTGTTGGGCTCCGTGATCTTTACGGCGGTTTCTGCGAACGTGACCATTTGCCTGATCGCCATTTTCGGGATTTTGGTGGTGGGGGAACACCTGGCGAAAATTGCGGTGCGTCAGGCCGAGCCGGTGCGGACAATCACCTACACGCTGTTTTACTGCCTGCCGCACCTCGAGCTTTTTGATGTGCGCGCCCAAGTCGTGAACAACCAGCCGCTGCCGGGCTGGCTGGATTGTGGCCTGGCGTCGCTGTACGCCGCCGCCTACACCGGAGTGTTGCTCTATGCCGCCTGGTTGCTTTTCCGCCGCCGGAGCCTCAGCACATGAAGGCGGTTTCGCCCAAACTGCAGTTTCTCTTCTGGCTCGCACTGGCGTACACCCTGGGCACGGTGACGTATTCCCGTGCGGTGGGGCGCGGGACGGTGACGGCCGCCGACGAAGGCGCTTTTAAGAAATTGCTGGGCGACGGCCGACGTTTATTTGCGGGACAATTTGTCGAAATGGCGGATGTGTATTTTCACAGCGGGATGTACCCCTCCATTTTTGACCGGGCCAACCAGCCGGCCACCAAGGCGGTCACGGCCGCCGTGAACGAGCACGACGCGCATGCCGATGAAGAACATGAGCATGAGGAACACGAGGACGAACATGCCGCCGCGATGACGCCGGTGGCGGAGAATTGGCTGGAAGCGTTCATCCATCGGTTCCGAATCACGAAACATTCGCATCTGACGGGCGGCAACGAGCGCGAGATGCTGCCCTGGTTGAAACTGGCGATCGAGTTGGACCCGCAGAGCATTGAAACCTACACCACCGCGGCATATTGGCTGAGGAAGGACCTCGGACGAACGGCGGAAGCGGAAGCCGTGCTGCGCGAGGGCCTGCGTAACAATCCCACGAATTACGAACTGCTGTTTGAGATGGGCAAGCTCTACAAGGAAAACAAGCACGACCATGAGCGGGCGCGGAATTTGTGGCTGGCCGCGTTGAAATGCTGGGAGAACCAGGACGATAAAGCCCGGGAGGATACCGCACTTGCCTTGAGCAGGATTGCGAGCAATCTGGGGGAACTGGAGGAGGAGGATGGGCATTACCCCCAGGCGATTCAACACCTGGAACTGGCCAAACAGGTTTCCCCCAACCCCAAAGCCATTCAGGCCTGGATCGAGCGAATTCGGGCAAAGCGCGGCCAGCAATAGACGAATTTGGGCAGCGCCATCTTCCCGGCCTGCCCGCGAGCCGCTTCCCGCGCCCGCCGGCGGCCGGAACTTCGCTGTGGACAGCAACTGTCCGGTCAACGGCGTCAAACGAAAGAGCCATACCCATTCCAGACTCCGCGAGCAACCCGCCCCGGAACCGGCGGCCACAGGTTCAAGGCCCCGGCCCGCGCGGAGATGACCGCATTGGCGATCGCCTGACCGGCTTCCCGCCGGGGCGCGGTGTGGACCGCCATGTCGCCGGGCTGCAGCGCCTGGGGTGCTCCGGAATTTACAGGTTGCCGGATGGATCGGGAGATTTGAGTTGACGAATGATGAAAATCGGCAAAAGTCTAATCAGACAACCACGGATGAGGGCAATGCTGAAGTGCTGAAATCGTCGCGACCCGTATGAATCGAAGCCAAATTTCTAATTTGTACGCGTCGGCCGGAGGGAACGGGCGCGTCGCGGCATTCACCTTGATTGAGCTGCTGGTGGTCATTGCCATCATCGCCATTCTTGCCGCCATGCTGCTGCCGGCCCTGGCCAACGCCAAGGGCAAGGCGCAACAAACCCGATGTTTGAATAACCTCAAACAAATCGGGCTCAGTCACAATTTGTACATCTCCGAATCCAACGACCGAATTGCCCCGCCCAACTGCGGCGGAGGTGGCGGCGCGCGGGATCCGAGGTATCCGGCGGGCTGGCTCTACAAGCCCGGCGCGGCGCTCCCCGGCATTCCCGGCCCGAACGCCACCAACGGCCCAACCCAGGGACTTTTCTATCCGATGCTCAAGAATTGGTCGCTCTACATGTGTCCGGTCCATCGAACAAACCTGCTCGCGTGGCGGCTGGCTGAAATCAAGTTCACCAGTTACCTCATGAACGGCGCGGTCATCAACGGCCGCGGAAGTTTTGACTGGTCCGCCGGTGTGGTGGGCAAAACCTACCAGAACTCCGCCTTCAAGGGCACCGACATGCTGTTCTGGGAGTCGGATGAAAAGGACAGCGGCAATTTCAACGACGGGGCCAGCCAGCCGAGCGAAGGTTTGACGGAGCGACATTCCAGCGGGGCCATGTTCGCCTATTTCGATGGCCACGCCGACTACGTGAAATGGAAAAAGTGGACGCAGTTGATCGCCGATCCGCAGAAAAACAGCCTGTGGTGCTATCCTGGATCGGTGAATGGCCGCTGAGCGCCCCATCGCAATTGATGTTATGAGAACTCCGTGGCTCTCACCTGCTGCTGCCGCGATTGTGACGCTCCTGAGCTGCGGTTGTCATCGCGAACCCACCCCTGAATCCAGCGTCAGTGACCTGGAAAAGGCCTTTCCGGCGGCGCCGGCGGCGATTGAACACCAGCCGGTCGTAAACTCCAGCCCGTCCCAGCCCGCAGAGGTGGATGCCTTGGTGCAAAGTGCCGTGGCAGCGGCGCGCGCCAACGACTATGCCCGTGGCGTCATTACACTGCAGAACGTGCAGACGCGTCCCGGCATAACGGCGAGTCAGGTGGAAGCCGTGCAACGCGCCAAACAGGCCATGGTCGCCGATTTGCAACGGCGTGCTGAAAGCGGTGACGCGCAGGCGCTTGCCCAGCTTAAAGCGATTGAAAAATCGCGCTCCCAGTAGCGGCCTGTTCCTGCGCGAAACGATGATCGCCCCCGTTCGCCGCGAGAGGTAAAATCGGGCGCGCCACCAGGCAAAGATGCCGTCCGGTCCGCATCCCCGGCAAAGATACTTCACCCACCACGGACGATTTGTGATGCGGCAAGGCGCACGAAGGAACCGCCCGGTTGCGCCGGGCCGGGCGGGGAGCGACATGTCGCCGTCGTCGCTCCGCCCGACGGAGCGATTCCCCGGAATGCGCGCGAGCAAAAGTTTTGCCTGATTTGTTTGCCTGGTTCACACTCGAATGATGGCAGGAGCATGGAAACTCAAATTGAAGGAAGGAGATGTCGCACCGGAGTTCTCCGCCACGACGAACGAGGGGAAGACCGTTTCACTGGCTGATTTCAAGGGGCGGAACGTTATTCTTTATTTTTACCCCAAGGACGACACACCAGGCTGCACCCGGGAAGCCTGCGGCTTTCGGGATCACTTTGCGGCGTTGCAACGGAAGGGAGCCGTGGTATTGGGGGTGAGCGTGGACCCCGTGCCGGCGCATGAGAAATTCGCCGCCAAATACGGCCTGCAATTCCCGTTGCTGGCGGATGCGGATCGGCGCATTGTCAGCGCGTACGGCGTTTGGGGGAGCAAGACGTTCATGGGCCGCAAATACGCCGGCACACACCGGGTCACCTTTTTGATCGGTGCCGACGGACGCATCCGGAAGATCTGGCCGCGGGTCAAGCCCGCCGAGCACGCTGCGGAGGTGTTGGCCGCGCTTTAGCGCACGGTCAGCGGAGAGAAGGGAATGAGCGTCTCCGTCAACTGGTCCAACTGCCCCTTCGTGTGGGCGCTGGAAATCACGAAGCGAAAATAGCCGCGCGCCGGCGAGCCGGGATATTTCAGGAACGGCGGCAGAATTTTCCGTGCGATCAGGGCCGCTTTCAGTTGCGCATTGGCTTGCAGGGACCGCAGTTGTACCGGCACGACCGGGCCGGGAAATTCGCAATGCGGAAAGCCGTTGGCGCGGAGCCGCGCTTTCACGCGCTCGGTGTTGGCCGCAAGCCGGAGCAGGCGGCGCCGATCATTGGCCAGGAGGCGCAACGCGGTGATCGCCGCGTGGGCCAGGGGCAGGGGCAGGGGCGTGCTGCCAACGAACAGGTGGGATTGGCGCACCTTGTCCGCCACCCGGCGTGGGGCGAGAATCGCGCCTCCGTAAACTCCAAACGCCTTGCTCAGGGTGATGGTTTGCACGATCCGGTCAGGAGGGACGCGCTCGGCTTCGAGGCTGCCACGTCCGGTTGCGCCCACGGTGCCGGCCCCGTGCGCGTCGTCCACCACCAGTAGTCCGGTTTGGGGCAATTGCTTCAAATATCCGGCCAACGGCGCAATCGAACCGTCACCGGCGTACAGGCCATCGGTCAGCACGAGCGGACGCGCCCGGCGACCACAACGCCGGAGGGCGGCCGTGAGACCCGCCACGTGGCGGTGGGCAAAACGCCAGACCGGACATTGCAACAGGACCGCGGCATCCAGCAGGGAGACATGCGCCCGTTCGTCGAGCAGCACGTGGGAAAATTCACCCTGCAGCGCCTGTGCCAGCATCAGGTTGGTGACGTAGCCGGAATTGGTCAGGATGGCCGTTTCCGCAGCGAAGAACCTGGCGAGTTGAGCTTCCAACTGACCATAAATTTTGTGGTTGCCCGTGGTGCAACGGGAGGCGGCCATGCTTAAACCGTATCGCCGCAGTCCGGTGGCGATGGCCGCCAGAATCCGCGGATGCCCGGTTAGCCGATGGTAATCGCACCCGCCAAAGTACAAGAGGGTGTTTCCCCGGCAACGAATATGCGTGTGGCGCACGGGCTGCATGGGTTCGCCGACTTCCATGAGCTTGACCGTAGCAAGGCCAAACCACTGGAGGCGAGGAAAGTTTCAGGAGGGCGATTGGTGCCGTTTGCGGTTGCACCGCTTCCATGCCTGCCCGGCACCCACAGTTTGGGCGCAACAGGGACCGCGGCGCGCGGCGGCGGAACGGACGCCTGCCAGCGCGCCCCCATCGCCATGCTGGACTCTTGCGGGGCATTGTGAAAGACTGCGCCCAAGTGAGACAAACTATTGTCACTTTGGACATGGAAGGCGTGTTGACGCCGGAAATCTGGATCGCTGTCGCTGAAAAAACCGGGCTCCCCGAACTGCGGCGCACGACCCGGGACGAGCCGGATTACGACAAGCTGATGCATTACCGGCTCGGCATTCTGGAGCAGCACAACATCAAGCTCTCCGACATCCAAAACGTCATCGGCACACTCCAGCCCTTGCCGGGCGGCAGGGAGTTTCTCGATGCGTTGCGCGCGCTTGTGCAGGTCATCATTCTGTCGGATACGTTCGAGCAGTTCGCCCAGCCGCTCATGCGCCAGCTTAACTGGCCGACGTTGTTTTGCCACCGGCTCCTCGTGGAAAATGACCGCATCACGGGCTATCAATTACGCCAGCCGAATCAAAAGCAACAATCCGTGCTGGCCCTCAAGTCGTTGAATTACCGGGTGATTGCCGCGGGCGATTCCTACAACGACACGGCCATGCTGGGCGCAGCCGACGTGGCGTTTCTCATTCACGCCCCGGAAAACGTGAAACGGCAGTTCCCGCAATTCCCCCCCGTGACGTCCCACGCGGAATTGTTGCAACGCATCAAGCTGGAGCTGTAATGCCGACGCATCGCGGTTCCATCCGGATATTTTCGTTCCTGGGCATCGGGGTTTACCTGCACTGGTCGTGGTTTCTCGTGGCGCTCTACGGCATCTACTATCGCACACACGAATACAGTTCGCTGGGGTGGAACGGCCTGGAGTACCTCTCCCTTTTTTCATTGGTCCTGCTGCACGAGTTCGGTCACCAGCTCGCCTGCCGGCAGGTCGGCGGCACGACGCATGACATCATCCTGTGGCCCCTCGGAGGCGTGGCCTACGTCTCGCCGCCTCAACGTCCCGGAGCGCAACTCTGGAGCATCGCCGCCGGCCCCCTGGTTAACGTGGCGCTGACGCCGGTTCTGCTCGGGCTGGTTTTGCTCAGCCGCCGCCTGGGCTGGGACACCTCGTTCCCGGATGTCAACACGCTGCTGCACGTGATTTTGTACATCAACGTGGGGCTGTTGATCTTTAATTTGTTGCCCATCTATCCCCTGGACGGTGGGCAGATCCTGCGGTCGTTGCTTTGGTATGTGCTGGGACGGGCCCACAGCCTGCAGGCGGCCAGCATTATTGGTCTGGTCGGAGCCGCAGGCATTGTGTTTCTGGCCATCGCCTTTCAATCCGTCTGGATCGCCATCATGGCGGTGTTCCTGGTGTTCAACTGCTGGCGCGGACTGCAGCAGGCGATGATCCTCGCAAAGCTCGCGAAAATTCCGCGCCGCGCGGGGTACGCCTGTCCCTCCTGTCAGGCGCAGCCGCCGGCAGGGGCGCTCTGGCATTGCGGGCGGTGCGGCCAGGCGTTTGATACATTTGTGACGCAGGCGGTCTGTCCGCGCTGCGGAACGTACTACGACATGACGCAATGCCTGGATTGCGGAACGTTGCGGCCGTTCCACGAATGGATTGCGCCCGCAACCCGCGGGTTGTGAGCGGTCAGGCTTCCGCCCTTGATTCGCGGGCCGTGAGAGCCTGAACGGCGCTCCGGACATTTTTGGCCTCGTATAGCATCGCGTAAACCTCGTCAATGATCGGCGTGGAAACTTGAAGCTTCCGGGCCAGGGCAAAAGCGGAACGTGCGGTGGGCACCCCTTCCACCACCGATCTGGTGCTGGCCAGAATCGCGTCGGCCAGCTCGCCGCGTCCCAGCCGTTCGCCAAAACCGCGGTTGCGGCTCAACCGGGAGAAACAGGTGGCCATCAAATCCCCGATGCCGCTCAAGCCGGCAAAGGTTTCGGTGCGCGCGCCCTGCGCCACCCCCAGGTGCTGCATTTCGGTGATGCCCCGGGTGATCAGCGCGGCCTTGGAATTGTCGCCAAAGCCCAGTCCATCCCCCACCCCCGCCGCAATGGCGATCACGTTTTTCAGCGCCCCGCCCAGTTCGACCCCCAGCAGGTCCATGCTGGTGTAAACGCGAAATGCCGGCCGATGGAACAAGGTCTGAACCTCGCGCGCCACCGCGGGGTCTGCACTGGCGGCGACGATGGCCGTTGGAATGCCCCGGGCCACTTCGAAGGCCAGGGACGGACCGGAGAGCGCCGCAATTTTTGCCTGGGGCGCGGTCTCGGCCAGAATCCCTCCCATGGTCAGCCCCGTCTGATGTTCGATCCCTTTGGTGACGGTCACCACGGTGCCGGAAAAATGCTGCAACGCCTGCGTGAGCGGGCGAAAGGCCGTGGAGGGAATGGCGAGAATCACCGTGGTCGCGTGCCGCACTGCCGTGGTGAGGTCAGGCTCGAATTGCAATTCCCGGGGCAGCGGAATCCCCGGCAGGTATTGCTGGTTTTCACCGCGGCGGCGCATCTCCTCCAGCCGTGGCGCATCATGTCCCCACAAGGTCACCGGCTGCCCGTGGCGCTGCAGCAGCAGTGCCAACGCCGTTCCCCAGGCTCCGGCTCCGACCACGGTGATTTTCATCGGGATGATTTTGAAGTCCTGAGGTTGAACCGGTTTTCGGTGCCGGCCCGGAGCCGGGCAATGTTCGCGCGATGTTTGTAAATGGCCAGCACGCCCAGTCCGATCACCATCAGCCGCAGGGTCAGGTTTTCCCGGGTCAACCACACCCCGCATGGCAGGGCAATGGCGGCGACAATGGAGGCCACCGAAACGTAACGTGTTGCCAGAAACACCAGCAGCCAGCACCCGGCGGCAATCCCGACGGCCGCCGGTGCGAGGGCGAGGAAAACCCCGGCCGTGGTGGCGATGCCTTTCCCTCCCTTGAATCTTAACCAGCAGGTGTAATTGTGCCCCAACACGGCCCCAATGCCCGCGGCCAGGCCGGGGTCGAAGTGATCCGGCCATGATCCCGCTGCCGGGGCGGGAAATAATTGCGGCAGCGCTTCGGTGCAGGCCGGATGGCAATACACCACCAAACTCACGGCGACGAACCCCTTGAGCGCGTCCGCCACGAGGACAAAAAGACCCGCTCCCTTGCCAAGTGTGCGGAAGACATTGGTCGCCCCCATGTTTTTGCTGCCCACCGTGCGGATGTCCACACCACGCCAGCGTCCCACCCAGTATCCCGTGGGAATGGATCCCAGCAAATAGCCAACGGCCGCAACGAGCAGATATCCAATAATTGCCACCTCCTTATGGTGATGCGAGCCGGCGCATGATGGAAGTTGAAAACTTGGCCGCCAGGATTTTGGAACGCCCGCGCCGCCTGGCGTCGCCATGCCACAAATTACGTTCCGGAAGATACGCGCAGGCGGATTGAAAAATGGATGCGTTCCGACGTCCGAGGCCCGGAGTGATTTTGTTGGCCGCAAAACTTATGCTTCAGGGGGAATCGAGGCGCGGACCGTGGGGAAAAATCCTGCACAAAGTTGTTGCCATAAATCAGAGGACGGCATACAAAGAGCGCGTTGGTAACAACGGATGCAGGGGCGTAGAAAAGCGACCCATTCGCACGACGGCTAATCTCGGTTCCTCACCAATTAGTTGTGCGAGCGGGCGGCCGGACCACATTTAGTAGTGGTTTTGGCTTTACAGTGCGCCAGAGGTTTGGTTTCGTTCAGCAAATAATTGTCATGTACCTGAAAAACTTGACCGTTTTGGGTTTTAAGTCTTTTGCGGATAAGACCGCGTTAAATTTTCAACCCGGCGTCACGGCCATCGTCGGCCCGAATGGGTGCGGCAAGTCGAACGTTTCAGACGCCATCCGCTGGGTGCTGGGGGAGCAATCGGCCAAGGCGCTGCGCGGTGGCGAAATGGCCGATGTGATTTTCAACGGCACCGATGGGCGCAAGCCGCTGGGCATGGCGGAGGTGTCGCTGACCATTGGCGGGGTGGATGAAGAGCAGCTCCGGGCTGCAGGGGTGGAGTTGACCTACAATGAAGTCACGGTGACCCGGCGGGTGTTTCGGGATGGCGGCAGCGAGTATTTCATCAACCGTACGCCGTGCCGGCTCAAGGACGTGCAGCAATTGTTCATGGGCACCGGCATGGGCAAGACGAGCTACTCGATCATGGCCCAGGGCAACATCACCCAGATTCTTTCCAGCAAGCCCGAGGATCGGCGCCTGATCTTTGAGGAGGCGGCCGGCATCACCAAATACAAGTCACAAAAGCGCGAAGCCCTGCGCAAGCTGGAAGCCACGGAGCAAAATTTATTGCGCGTGCAGGACCTGATCCGGGAGGTGAAACGCCAGATTGGATCGCTGCAACGGCAGGCCGGCAAGGCGCGCCGCTATAAGCAGCTGCAGACCGAGCTGCAACATCTGGACACGCAGCTGGCGCGGCATCAACTGGATGTGCTGCTCGGAGACATTCGCGCGTGCCAGACCCGGAGCGGGCAGCTGCGCGACAGTTTGGAAACCGAGGCGGCGGCGGTCTTGCGCGGAGAGGATGAACTGGTGGGGTTGCGCGAGCGGCTGTCCGAACTGGAACAGCAGATGAGTGCCACGCAGCAACGTGGTCTGGAGCTCAAGGGGGAGATGGACCGCCACGAAAGCCGCGCGCAATTCAATGAACAGCGCATCACTGAACTGGGAGTGCAAAATACCCAGGCCGCCTCGGATATCGCCGCGGCGGAGGAACGCCGTGGTTTGGCCGACCGCGAACTCACCCTGGTGCAGGAGCGGCTGACCGCCTCAACCGCCGCCTTGTCCCGGCATCGGGAAGCTGTTCAACGTCACCAGGCGGAGGTGCAACAAATCGAGGCGACCATGCGCGCCGGTCAGGAGCGGTTGCGGGAGGCGCAGGCGGAGGCGTTCGCCATCGCCCAGGAGACGGCCCGGGTGCGCAATGACATCACCGCCCTGGAACTGCAAAGGCAGGGCAATGTGGTGCGCCTGGAAAAACTTGCGGCGGAAAAGATCCAGCTGGCGGAGGAGCGCGCCGGTCTGGAAACGCGGCTGCAAGCCTTCGCCGCCCATGTGGAGACGGACCGGCTTGGCGTGGCCACGGCGCGCGGCACGGTGGAGCAACGCCAGGCGCGTTTGCAGGAACTGCACACGCAATTGCAGCAGTCCTCCGCCGAGCAAGACCAGTTGTTACAACGTCAGGCGGCAAAACGTTCCCGGCTGGACGTGCTGAAACAACTGGAGGGCGCGCACGAGGGATTCAGCGCCGGAGCAGCGGCCGCGCTGCGCCAGTCCCGCGAGGTGATCGGATCGCTGGCCGACCGGATACGTGTGCCCGACCCGTTCGTGCTGGCCATTGAAAACGCCCTGGGACACAACCTCCAACTGGTGCTGACGGAACAGCCCGAATCGGCGCAGCAGATTCTCTCCGAACTGGCAAGCAACAAGCTGGGGCGCGCCAGTGTGGCGGCGCTGGCCATGGGCAGCGCGGATGATAGTCAACTGGGTTTTCCGGGCGACATGTCGCCCGGAAATGGCGATTGGGCGGACCGGACGCTGGGCGCGGACGAAATCATCCCAGCTTTGAGCGTGGTGCAGAGCGACGCCTCGGTCGCCACCCTGCTCAAGTCCCTGCTCGGCCGTACTTTCATCGCGGAGAACCTCGCGACCGCCACGGCACAGATTCGCAACGGACACGCCGGCTGCGATTTTGTCACCCTGGGCGGGGAATTATTGAATCGCCACGGAATTTACACGGGCGGCTACCTCAACGGAAACAGCCAGGGCCGCGCGCCCTCCTCCATTTTGGGCCGCAAGAACCAGATTGCCGAATTGCATGCCGCCGTGACGGAGCTGCAGGAGAGCGTGGCCGAGGCCAGCCGCCGGCGCGGATTGCTGCTGAGCGAGCAAACCGAACTGCAGGCGGGATTGCAGGCGGCACAAACGGAGCTGCAACAGCGCGAGGTGGCAATTGCTACCCGGGAAGGGGAGTATAATGCGCTGCAAAATTCCACGCGGCTTCTGGAGCAAAAATTGGAGACGGTGGCTTATGAAAGCCAGGATTTGTCGGCACAAGAACAGGAGGGCGCCGTGCGGCGCGCGCAACTTGACGCCGCCCTGGCTGCGTTGAACACCCGGGAGCAGGCCGCGCGGGAGGAAATCACCGCCCGCTCCACGGCAGAAGAGGCGGCCCGCCAGGAGCGCGAAGCCGCCACCGTGACCCTGACCGAAAGCAAGGTGGCCCTGGCGGCCGAGGAGCAGGTGGCTGCCGGATTGCAACGACAGACCCAGGCGTTGGAACAACGGATGCAGGAACTCCAACAATTGCTGGAGCAGCGGCACGGCGAAACGGCGGCGTGCGCGGCCCGCCGGGCGCAGGCGGAATTGGAGATTGCCAGCGCGCGCCAGCAGATCGAGCGTCTGGGCCACGAGCGGGCGCAGGTCAACGCGCAAGCGGCGGATTTACTGGTTCACAAGCAGCAGCAGGAACAGGCGGTGGCTGCCAGTGATGAAACCCTGCGGGAGCAGCGGCGGCGCTTGACGCAACTGCAGGAACAACGCGGCGCCGTCGAGATCGAGCTGGCGCAGAAGACCATGGCCGCGCAAAACCTGCGGGAACGGATCCATCAGAAGTACCAGCTGCAGCTCGACGACGTCCGGAGCGAATGCATCACCATCACCTATGCGGATGAAGGTCCGGCCAAGGTGGAGGTGTTGTCGCCGGAGGAGATGGCGGCCAGCGGGGCCGGGGTGGACTGGGAGATGGTGGCCCGGCGCGTGGGCGAGTTGCAAACGAAGCTTGAAGAGATGGGCTTGGTCAACCTGGTGGCCATCGAGGAATACGAGGAAACCGAGCAGCGCCACGCCTTCCTGACCCGGCAATGTGACGACCTGACGCAGGCGAAGACGCAGTTGCTGGAGGTCCTCGACCGCATCAACACCCAGACACGGGAGATGTTCACCACCACCTTCCAGCAAATCCGGAATAATTTCCGTTTGATGTTCACCGAGGTGTTTGGCGGCGGGCACGCCGACCTGCGGCTCATGGATGAGCACGACGTGCTGGAGTCAGGCATTGACATTGTGGCCAAGCCGCCCGGCAAGCAATTGCAGACCATTTCGTTGCTCTCCGGTGGCGAGCAAACCATGACGGCAGTGGCGCTGCTGTTTTCCATCTATCAGGTGAAACCGAGCCCGTTCTGTGTGCTGGACGAGCTGGATGCCCCGTTGGACGAGTCCAACATCAACCGCTTCATTCGTGTGCTGCAGCGGTTCATCCACCACTCCCAGTTCATCATCATCACCCACAACAAGCGCACCATCGCGATGGCGGATGTGCTTTATGGGGTGACGATGGAAGAACACGGGATCAGCAAACTGGTCAGCGTGAAGTTTCACAAGACCGTGGATGCGCCGGCCACGGAAACCGGCACCACCTCGATGCCCGCCCCGGAAGCCGCCCCGGCGCCCCGGCCGGATCCGGCCGCTCCCGCGCCGGCGCCGTTTGCCTCCAATTAGACCTGGACCGCGTCACCGGCCGGCGCCCGGCGTTCACCAGGAATAATGCACGGTGTAGGTGACGGTCTTTTCCTCATCCGGTGGCACCGTCACGCGGAACTCGATGGTCTGGGCGTCTTTCTTTTCAAAGGCGTCCGACCCGGCTTTGATCCGCCAATTGCTCCAGCGATAGAGATGCTCGACCACCCGAATTTCCACCGGGTCCTCCTTGCGGTTGCGCAGTTTGATCTCAAAGGTTTCATCGAGCCACTTGTCGCTGCGGTCCGTCTTGAAATCTGTCACCCGGCGTTCCCCCACCAGGTCGAATGAGTTGCCCGTGCGCACCCGGATGGTTTCGTTGCGCGGGGTGTGATCAATTTGATTCTCGCCGGTGAACTCCAGCTGTCCGTCCGTGCCGCGCCGGTAGAAGCGCAGCTTGCCCTTGGGCAGCGGCACCCCCAGCTGGTTCGTGTCGGCATTCACAAATTCCCGCATCACCCAAACCTTGGTGCTGGCTTGGGAACCGTAACCCTGATCGGTGTTCAGGCTGCCGTAAAACCGGGAATTGGCGCCGTCATAAACGTAGAAAACCGGGGCATGCACCGATTCCGCGCGCACAAACTCCACCTGCTTGGTTTCCCGGTCCCGGAGCGTGGTGGCCCGCGCCACCGTGTACAAATGAAACTCGTCGAAGGTTTGCTCCGTCACCGTGGGCGCCGGGGCGGCGGCGTATGCCCTGAGCTCGGGCGCCGCCGTCACGAGCCGCGCGCGCGGGGGAAGAATTTTGTTCACATCGCCGGCCAGCAGCTTGATCCGGGCGTTTTCAAAAGTCTTGCCGCTCGAGTTGTGCATCGTGATCCAGCCGATGAGATCCACCGTGTCCCCGGTTTCCGGCGCGACGAGATTGTAATCGGCCGCCCAGGAAAATCCACCGGTGACGTAGCTGACCTCCGCGGCCAGTTTCCCGGGTTTGTCGGTGCGCAGCAGCCAGTTCAGTGTGGGCTTCAAGATCGTGCCATCCCCCAGGGACGGGAACCGTGGCTGGCCGGGCAACGAAAATTGCAACTGCCCGTCCACCTCGATGATGGGTTGCTCGCCCGCCCCGCCCGGGAGATAGCCGCTGCGGATGATTTTGCCGTGAATGATTTCCTGCGCCAGGGTGTTGTCCTTCATTCGCTCCCGGACGAAGGGCAGGGTTTTGCCCTCGTGCAAGGACAGCAGCAATTCCTGTGAGACCGGGTCGTTGCGGTAATTTTGCTCGAGGATCTGGAGGGCGTGCTGACCGGTGGGATCCCGCAGGATTACGGAATCCGGCTCCACCTGTGCCGTGACGCCGGAGAAGTGGATGTCGTTGAGTTCGGCCTGCAGTTCGAGCGGAACGTCATCCCGGACCACGGCGAAGTTCTGGTTGTAAATTGTGAGTGCTGGCCCCGCCAGGACGGCCGCGCTCCCGTGTCCCGCCAGGACGGCCGCGCTCCCGTGTCCCACCAGGACGGCCGCGGCGATCAGCGCAGCCACCGGATTTGCTTTTGACTTGTTCATAGCTGTTTCGTTGGAGGATGAGACGGCACGGAGGGAAGAATGCTCCCGAAAAAGTGCGGCGGCGAGAAATTTCATCGGGCGCATCGCGGGGAGAACTTGACCCGGGCGCAGCAGATTTTATCATGCCCTCCACGCCGGTCGAAACGACCGCGGCCAGGACCGCCTCCGGGGCGGCCGCCGAATCCCGAATTGAAACCGAACTATGACAAAAATCCAAAAAATCGTTGCGCGCGAAATCCTCGACTCGCGCGGCAATCCCACCGTCGAGGTTGATTTGACTCTGAGCTGCGGCGTGACGGGACGCGCCGCCGTGCCGTCGGGCGCCAGCACCGGCGAACACGAGGCGGTGGAGTTGCGCGACGGCGACAGGCAGCGTTACCTCGGCAAAGGCGTGCAGCGGGCCGTGACCAATGTGAACACCAGGCTCGCTAGGGCGCTGCAGGGCGTATGCGCGTTGGACCAGCTCACCGTGGACCGGACGATGATCAAACTCGACGGCACGGAGACCAAATCCAAGCTCGGCGCGAACGCCATTCTCGCGGTTTCGCTCGCCAACGCCCAGGCGGCGGCCCGCTGCCTCGGTGTGCCGCTCTTCAAATACCTCGGCGGCCCGAACGCGAAGGTGCTGCCCGTGCCCATGGCCAACGTCATCAACGGCGGCGCCCATTCCGATGCGCCGATCGATTTCCAGGAGTTCATGATCATGCCGCACGGCCTGCCCACCTACAGCGAGGGGTTGCGGGCAATCACCGAAATTTTCCATGCGCTCAAAGGGGTGCTTAAAAAGCGGGGGCTGAGCACCGCCGTGGGGGATGAAGGCGGCTTCGCCCCCAAGCTGAACAGTGTCGAGGACGCCTTGGAGTCCATCCTGGAAGCCACGAAAAATGCCGGGTACAAGGCCGGCAGGCAAATCTATCTGGCGCTGGATGTGGCCTCGTCGGAGTTCTACAACCGCGACGGCACCTATACCTTCAAAAAAAGCACGGGCAAGACGGTCAGCGGCGCGCAGCTCGTGGATTTTTACGCCAAACTGGTCGGCAAATACCCCATCGTCAGCATTGAAGACGGGTGCGCCGAGAGCGATTGGAAACACTGGAAGCTGCTTACCGAGAAGCTCGGGGACCGGGTCCAGCTCGTGGGCGACGATCTCTTTGTCACGAACGTGAAATTTCTCCAGAAAGGCATTGATACCGGCACGGCCAACTCGATCCTCGTGAAGGTGAACCAAATCGGCTCGCTCACCGAGACCCTCGACGCCGTCGCCCTGGCCCAAACCAGCGCTTACACCGCCGTCTTGAGCCACCGCTCGGGTGAAACCGAGGATGCCACCATTGCGGACATTGCCGTGGCGACGAATTGTGGCCAGATCAAAACCGGCAGTTTGAGCCGCTCGGATCGTCTGGCGAAATACAACCAATTGCTGCGCATTGAACAGGCGCTGGGCCGGAATGCCGTTTATGCCGGCCGCCAGGCGCTTCCCAAAGCCCGCCGGTGATTTCGCGATCGCGTTCGTGAGCCAGACGCCCGGAGTAAAGCGGCGGCGCGTCCGGCTGGCAATTGTTTCCCGTTCGGTGGGTCGGGCACGGGAGGCCGGTAGTTTTCACGGTGGTGGGCGCAGCACCATCCGCTCCGCTCGCCCCGCGCAATCCGGGAGCGATCCGACACCGTGCCGGCACCCGTGCGGCAGATTTCCCGGCAGAATTCTGCCGTTCCGCCACTTCGCTTCTGGCTTTTCCTTCGCTTTTTGAAGTCACTTCTCGTATCAAGAAGAGCGCGGTGGAACGGCTGCCCATTTACGAAATCGAATCCGAACTGGTCGCGACCTTGCGTGCGACGTCGCGGGTCGTGTTGCAGGCCCCGACCGGCTCAGGGAAATCCACGCAAGTGCCGCAAATGCTGCTGCGGCATGGTCTGCTGGGCCAGGGACAGGTCGTGGTCCTGCAGCCGCGCCGGCTTGCGGCACGGATGCTGGCGCGCCGCGTGGCGGCGGAGCTCAACGTGCCGCTCGGACAGGAGGTCGGTTACCAGGTGCGCTTGGAAAGCCGGGTCAGTGCGGCAACGCGCATCAAGTTCGAGACCGAGGGTGTGTTGCTGCGGCAAATGATCGCGGATCCCACGCTGCCCGGTGTGACCGCCATTATTTTCGATGAATTTCATGAGCGGCATCTGTACGGGGACATTACGCTGGCGCGCGCGCTGGACTTGCAGGAGCTGCACCGGCCGGACCTGCTGATCCTGGTGATGTCGGCCACCTTGAATGCCGATGAGTTGGAGAATTATCTGTCCACGCGTCGGGCGGACCGTGGCACGTCCGCGACGACTGCCCCGGCCGGGTGCGGGGTGTTGCGTGCGGAAGGGCGGACTTACCCGGTGGAGGTGACCTATCTCCCCCACCGGCTCGGGGCGCATCCGCCGCCGCCGTGGGAACTGGCGGCGCAGGCGTTGCGGAGCTTTCTTGCTGCCGGAGGGCAGGGGGACGTGCTGATATTCATGCCGGGCGCGTATGAAATCACCCAAACCCTCCAGGCCATCCGCAACCTGCCCGAGGCGCACGACTACCGGGTGCTGCCGCTGCACGGGGATTTGGCCCCGCAGGATCAGGATGCGGCGGTGACGCCTGGTGCACGGCCCAAGGTGGTGGTTTCCACCAACGTGGCGGAAACGTCGGTGACTATTGAGGGGGTGCGGCTGGTGATTGATTCCGGTCTGGCGCGGGTGGCGCGTTATGACGCCAACCGGGGCATCAACACGTTGCTGATCGAGAAAATTTCCCAGGCCAGTTGTGAGCAGCGCAGCGGACGCGCGGGGCGTACGGCCCCGGGCAAATGCATCCGGCTGTGGTCGCGGGCGGAGCATGACGAACGTCCGCCGCAGGAATTGCCCGAGATCAGGCGGCTCGATTTGTCCGAAGTGGTGCTCACGCTCAAGGCCGCCGGCGTGAGCGATCTGCGCGAGTTCCGCTGGCTGGAGAAACCGGATGAAATCGCGCTTCATCACGCGGAGCAACTGCTGCGCGATCTCGGCGCCTTGCAGGAGGCGCCGGCGGCGGCCGGATCCGGAACGCCGTTGCGCATCACGGCGCTGGGGCGCAAGATGCTGGCGTTTCCCATGCACCCGCGTTATGCGCGCCTGTTGCTGGCAGCGCAAGAGCATGGCTGCGTGCAGCAGGCGTGTTTGATCGCGGCATTGACGCAGGGACGCGACCTGCTGCTGCGCGGCGGCGGACGGGAGGTGCGCCAGGACCGCGATGCCTTGCTGGGGGAAAAAGCCGGCTCGGATTTTTGGATTCTGATGCGGGCGTGGCAGTATGCGCAGCGAAATCAATTCCGGGTGGAGGCGTGCCGGCGGCTTGGGATTCATGCGGTCACCGCCCGTCAGGTGGGCCCGTTGTTCGAGCAATTTCTGCGCATTGCGAAGGACGAAGGCATGGATACGACCCCGCGCACAGTGCCGGATGAAGCGTTGCAGAAGTGTATTCTGACTGGGTTCAGTGACCGGGTGGCGCGGCGATTGGATCAGGGCACGCTGCGCTGCGAACTGGTGCATGGACGGCGGGGGGTGTTGGCGCGCGAAAGTGTGGTCAGCCAGGCCGAATTTCTGGTCGCCGCCGAAGTTCGCGAAGTGGGGCAGGGCGACGGAGAAGTGAACACCGTGCTTTCCCTGGCCACGGCCATTGAACGGGACTGGCTGCAGGCCTTGTTTCCAGGGGATTTCACCACCGAGGTGTGCGTGGAGTGGGATGCGCAGGCCAGACGGGTGCAGGCGGCGGAACGGGTGCGCTTCCGCGATCTGGCCGTGAGCGCCAAACGTCTGGACCCGCCTCCAGCCGACCCCGCGGCCCGCTTGCTGGCGGCGGAGATTCTGGCGGGGCGACTGGTCCTGCCCCGGTGGGACCATCACGTCGAACAATGGTTGTTGCGCCTGAAATTTCTTGCAGAACACTGTCCGGATTTGCAGTTGCCGCCGCTGACGGAATCGGACCGGCAGGCGATCGTGGAACAGCTTTGTCACGGCGCGGTCAGCTACAAAGAGGTGAAGGATCGTCCGGTGCAGCCGGTGGTGATGTCCTGGTTGTCCACCGCGCAACGTGAGCTGCTGGACCGGCAGGCGCCCGAGCGGTTGGAACTTTCCAATGGGCGCACTCCCCGGCTCACCTACGCCGCCGGTCGCGCCCCATTTGTTGCGTTGCGCATCCAGGAACTGTATGGCGTGACCCAGACCCCGAAAATCGCCCTGGGCCGTGTGCCGGTGACGGTGCATATTTTGACTCCGGGCATGAAGCCGGTTCAAGTAACCTCGGATCTGGCAAATTTCTGGCGCGAACAGTACCCGCGAGTCAAATCGGAATTGCAGCGGCGATATCCAAAGCACGAATGGCGTTGATGAAAAACTGGTGGCGGCAGGTGAATCGCTGGTGGCGGCCGGCGCGATTGTCCGGCTGGCGAATCGCACTGGCGTTGCTGGTGGCGGTGACGGCGGATGGTTTGCAGATCCCCCTGCAGGCGCCGCCCTTTCCCGAAATCATTGATGTGGTGGCGATGTTGCTGACCAGCTTGTTGATCGGCTTCCATCTGCTCCTGCTCCCGACGTTTGCCATTGAGTTCGTGCCCGTCGTGGGATTGTTGCCCACCTGGACCGGGTGCGTGGTGGCTGTCATCGGGTTGCGCCGGAAAGAGGCCGACCCGCCGGGGACAACACCGGCAAGACCACCGCCGCGGATAAATTAACCCGCACAATTAAACGACATCATGCCGCGCGCCTGCTGCGGTGGGGAGCAGCCGGCACTGCGCTGCAATCGCCGGGGGGCACGAGGTGCCCGCCGGGACTATTTGAGGAAACTGATCCTGATCCGACCCGGGTCCGCAACACCCAGTTCCAGCAGCGCCGCGTTCTGGTAAAGTTCCGGGTGGAGGAGAAGGTTGGGGGCTCTGGCCTTGCGCCGTTGCGCGTCCAGCTCCCGGAGCGAGAGCACATCCAGCGCCACCGGGTCACGACTGAACCGCAATTGGTTCAGCACCGCAGAATAGTGCAACAGACCGCGCTGTCCACCTTCGTACTGGCAAATCAAGGCGTCGGTAATATTGAAAACGACCTTGTCGCCAATTGCCGGAAGCGCATAGATCTCCGGCACCGCCACCGCCAGACGCGCGCGCGAACCCTCAAAACGCAGGACGTTGTCCGTGCTGCCCATGGCCAGGCTGTAAAGGTTGCCGCATACCCCCGCTGCATTGTGGTTCAGCAGCGGAGTGATATTGATGATTTTGGTCAGCTCCTGCGAAACCAGTTTCGAGACGAACGATTTGCGGCCAACACCCTCTCCCTGTTTTCCGAATTCCAGATCGCCGTAAACCAGACTGCCAATAATGGGTGAGTCATAACTGTTGGTTTCGTCCCAGCCCGCCGCCGTAGCCCCGGTCACGCGCACGCCCAGCGCCTTTGCAAGCGCGAAAAAACCGGCGTCGCGCAGATCGGCTTCCTCGCGATCCCAAATCACAATGTTGCTGGCGGCAAGCCCGGCGGCGATCAGTTCCTGGGCCACTGCGGCAGCGACGGCCGGACGCGTGCCGCTGAGCGCGCCGGGTTTGGAATACACTTTCAAACCGACGACGTCCTGCCGGGTGAGCAGACTGAGCCACGCGGCGGAAACTGTGGCCGCGCCAGTCGATCGTTGCACGCCTTCCCGCACCATGGCGGCAATGCGGTCCGGCCGGGGTTCAAAAGCTTCCGTCGCCTGCGCATCCGTGACGATGGCAACGGCGGCGGTGGTTCGGGCTGCGTCATCCGCGGTGGCGAACTGGGCCGCGACGCGGAGGGGACACAGAAACCAAAATCCCGGCAGCAGCAGTGGCATCAGGAGCAGAACCCGCCTGGCGCCGATGGACTGGAGTGCGTTTCTTGACACGTCAGAAAGCGGATGCTACCACGAGGCGGGATGCTCGCCACTAAAAACCAGAACCAGGGGCTGACGCTTGGATTGTCCTTGCTGGGGATGTTGCTGTGCCTGGCCGCCTGTTCGCGGACGGGCCCCGGCACGCTGCTGGCCGGAAAAAAATTGCTGGAGGCCGGCAGGAATGAGCAGGCGATCATCGCCCTGCAACGGGCGACCCAGGCCAGCCCCACCAATGCGGCCGCGTGGAATTATCTTGGCGTGGCTTATCAGCAGGCGGGCCAATGGACCAATGCGCTCGATGCCTATGGCCGCGCCCTGCGCCTGGACCGGGACATGATCGACGTGCGGTTTAATCTGGGCTGCCTGTGGCTCGAGCAGCAACGCTGGCCGGAGGCGAAGTCCGAATTGACCGCCTACCTGTTACATCGGGCCGAGGACGGGGAGGGCTGGGCGAAACTGGGAGTGGCGCAGCACCAGTTGCGGGAAGCCGCCGCCGCCGAGAAAAGTTTCCAAGCCGCAATCCGCTTGCAGGCCACGAACGCACAAGCGTGGAATGGGCTGGGGCTCCTGCAAGCCCAGCGCAGCCATTGGCGCAACGCCACCGAGTCCTTCCGCACTGCCTTAAAGCTCGCGCCCCAGTCCCGCGCGGCCTTGTTGAATTTGGCCGTTGCCGAACAAGAGCAGGGGAACGAGGCCGCGGCGGTGGCTCTTTACCGCCGCTACCTGGACGCCACCCCGCGCCCGGCCAATTGGGAGGCGGTGACCGCGGTGGTGGCGGCACTGACATCGGAGCCCGGTCGGATCCCCCCGCCGGAACAACGCGGCCCCCCTACCAACGCCGCCCCTGTCACTAACGTGTCTTCCCGCGCGGTGGCAGCCACTGCAAAAAAATCGCAACCCGCCCTGCAACCGCCCGCCGGGGACGTCATCAAGTCCGGGCCGCCTCCGTCCGGAGCAGGCGGAGTGGATTCGCGGCCCTCCACCAGCCCGGCGCCGGCGCGTGGGGCGACGAAATTGGTGTCCCGACCGGCGACACCCGGGTTGCCGCCAACCAACCCGTCAGCGGCGGCGCTGGCGCTGCAGGAAGGGCAGCAGGCGCAACGCGACCGGCGGTTGACTGCGGCAGTGCAGGCTTACCGTCGGGCGATCACGTTGTCACCCGACATGTTTGAGGCCCATTATTGCCTTGGGCTGGCGGCCTACGAACTGCGCGATTTTAGTGCGGCCGCCCAGGCCTGGGCCACGGCCTTGCGGCTGCGGGCGGATTCCGCCGATACCCGCTACAATTACGCCCTCGCCTTGCGGGCGGAGGCAAAGTATGCGCAGGCGATCACCGAGCTGGAGCAGCTGGTAAAATTGCATCCGGATGAGGCACGTGGACACCTGATGTTGGGCATCCTTTACTCGGAACGGATTATTGATGTGCCCAGGGCGCGCCTGCATTTCAACCGGGTTTTGCAGTTGGACCCGCAAAATTCCCAGGCGCCTGCCATCCGGTCCTGGCTCGCCACCCATCCCGGCTGAACGTGGCACGACTCTCGCTGATTTGACCCGGACGACTGAACCCACAACGGGGAGGCGTCCGTTCATTATGGACTCGAGTTCAAGTCTGCCGATCAACTGGTTCGATCTCTTCGTACTGATCATGCTGGCGGTCGGTTATGTCCGCGGCAAGAAACGCGGCATGTCGCAGGAGTTTCTGACCGTGTTGAAATGGGTGGCGTTGATGCTGCTTGCGGCGATTGCCTATCAGCCGCTGGGACTGTGGCTCGACTCGGTGTTGCACCTCGGCAAGCTCTGGGCGTACCTGCTGGCCTACGTGGGCACGGCGTTGCTGGTGTTGCTGGTGTTTGTGGTGATCAATCGGACCCTGGGCGCGCGGTGGAAGGGCACGGACACCTTCGGCAAGGCGGAGTTTTACCTGGCCATCCCGGCGGGCATGCTGCGCTTTGCGTGCATCGTGGTGGTGTTGGCGGCGCTGCTGAACGCGCGTTATTACCCCACCGCCGAGGTCAAAGCCTCGCGGAAGTATGATCTGGACAATTATGGCAGCACCTTCTTCCCCCGGCTTTATTCGGTGCAGGACGATGTGTTCCTGCATTCTTTCACGGGCAGACAACTGAAGACACATCTGGGTTTCCTGTTGATCGAGCCGACCCCGGCGCATGCCGGGCCGCCGACCACCACCGCGCGCAAAGAGTTTACCTGGTGATGATGCCGGACTAAACTGGCCGCGTGGCCGGGTTGATCTCCGAAAACACGCTGGAACGTGTGCGCGCCGCCAGTGACATCGTGGATGTCATTGGCAGCTATCTGCCGCTGAAGCGCGCGGGCGCGAATTTCGTGGCGTTGTGCCCGTTTCACAAGGAGAAAACCCCCAGCTTCAACGTCAATCCGCACAAGCAAATCTTCCATTGCTTTGGCTGCCACAAGGGCGGGGACGTGTTCACCTTCGTCAAGGAGTACGAAAACATCGGTTTCCTGGATGCAGTGCGCCGGCTGGCGGATCGCGCCCGGATTCCGCTGGAGCTGGATGCCGATCCCGCGCTCCGACAGACGCGCCACCTCAAGGATCAATTGCTGGAAATCCACGAGCAAATCACCCGGCGCTGGCAAGCCTGTCTGGCCGGCGAAGCGGCCGGTCAGCCCGCCCGCGATTATCTGGCGCACCGGGGCATCTCCGCCGCCGCCGTCCAGCAGTTCCGGCTCGGGGCCGCGCCCGAAGCCTGGGACGATACCGTGAACTGGGCCCGGAGCCGAAACCTGGATCTGGCGTTGCTGGAGCAGGCCGGGCTGATTTTGAAGAAGGAGGAGACGGGCCGCTACTATGATCGGTTCCGAGGCCGGTTGATGTTTCCGATCTGCGACGAGCTGGGCCGGGTCATTGGCTTCAGCGGCCGCATTTTAGCGGAGAACGACAAGGTGGCGAAATACGTCAACTCGCCCGAGACGCCCATCTTCACCAAAAGCAAGGTGTTTTACGCCCTCGATAAATCCAAGCGCAGCATCCTGGATGCGGGATTCGCAGTCGTGTGCGAAGGCCAGCTGGACGCCATTGCCTGCTGCCTGGCCGGCGTGCCAAACGTCGTGGCCCCGCAGGGCACTGCCTTCACCGAGCAACACGCGCGCCTGCTCAAACGTTACGCGGATGAAGTGGTGTTGTGTTTCGATTCGGACCGGGCCGGGCAGAACGCGATCGTGCGTTCCCTGGATCATTTGCTGGCTTCGGGGCTGGCCATTCGCGTTGCGGTCGTGCCCGCACCGCATGATCCCGACAGCTTCATCAGGGCGAACGGTGCGGCCGCCTTTCAACAACTAATCGCCGGCGCCACGAGTTTCTTCGATTTTTACCTGGAGCGCCTCTGCCGCGTCAACGACGTCACCACCGATCGCGGGCGGCGGACCGTCGTCCGCAGCATGGGCGAGGCCGTGCGCAAAACGGCCAACAGCGTGTGGTTGGAGGATTACGCGCAGAAGACCGCGCTGCGGCTGGCAGTGCCACCCGAGGCGGTGCGCCAGGAATTCAATAAAATCAGCGTGCGGACCATTCCCGCGGAGACCCACGCGGCTGCTGCGGCTGCCGAAACGGACGCGGCCGCCGGATCAGCGTTGCCGCCTCCGGCCATGATCGAAGCGTGGCTGCTGAAGCTGGCCTTGCAGCATGCACCCGGGCTGGACTGGCTGATGGCGCATTGCGATCCGGCCTGGGTGCAGCACCCTCATGCGCGGGACATCCTGGCCCGGCGCCTGAAGGCGCACCGGGAGCAGACCTGGCGTGGGCTGGGCGCGCTGTTGGCCGAAACCGACTCCCCTGCGGTTGCCAGCCTGATTACGCAGGTGATGGCCGACGAGCGGGAACTTCCCAATCCCGACCAGCAACTGGCGGACGTGGTGTTGCGCATTCGCAATCAATTCGCCGATCAACAGATCGCCACTTTGCTGCGTCAGTTGAGCCAGCCGGGCATCACCGAGACGCAAAATCTGGAGTGGCTGCGTCACCTGCAACAATGGCGCCAGTACAAGAATCAACCCCTTGGGCCGCTGGCGTAAGGATTCGCCCCGCGCCCACCCGGATCGCGGCTACTTCGCGCCTTGTTCAATCCAGGCCCGCACCAGTCCCACCTCGGCTTTCGTCAGCGGAGCGATCTTTGCCTTGTTGTCCTTGGGCGGCATCCAATCGTCCTCATCACCGGGCAGATTGGCGATGTTGCGCAGCAGCACGCTCGTCTCGATTTTGCCGGGCGTCACCACCGCGCCGTGTTTTGACCCGGCGCGGATGTGTTCGAGCGAGTCCAGGCGCAACTTGGCCTTGACGCGCTTTTCCCCGTGGCATCCCGTGCAGGAGTTGTCGAAGATGGGTTTGATGTCCTTGGCATAGGTGACATCCGCCTTTGTGGAGGCCGGCGGCAGTTTGGCGGCGTCCACCCGACGCTCCTCGGAGCGGGCGACGTTTGCGGCCCACAACGTCACCAATCCGGCCAACAGGATGGCGGTTCCAGTCAACGGTTTTCGTGCTTTCATAATCGTTCTCAATGGGGGGCAAATTGGAGTGCAAGGGCGCGTCCTTGTCAAAGCAATTCGGCCGGCACGGCATTTTTCCGCCGGACAAAAATCAACCCGGGCGGAAGCGAAGGTTGCGGGGTTGTTGGCTGCCGCTCCGCCCACCGACCCTTGGCGCCTGCAAATCTGGCGGCATTGTCTCCGGATCGGCGTTGCGGGCGCCATCCTGGAGAGAGGCGGATTCCAGCCGGCAACCGGGTGGGGGAGGAGATCACCAGCACCAGCCCAGTGCCAACCGCAGCCCCGCTCCAGACCGTCGCGGTGTGCCGTGGAAAATTTTCCGGGATATTGATTCCGTGAACCGGAATTCCCCGAAAGTTGACGCCTTCCGCGGGCCGTTGAGTGATTGTGGCTTGCTTGAACCGGCGACCCCGATCCGGACCATGCACCGTGAACACGGGAGCCGCCCGGGGCCGGGCGCCGTGAAGCGTGTCTTGCAGGCCGGACGCAATTTGGATAAGCCTACTTCGTGAGTGCGGGACAATTTCTGGATGCGACGCTGATCCTTTTGGGGCATGGCACAACGCTGAATGAAAGCTCGCAGCTCCCGGTCTGGCAACACGCCGAGGAGTTGCGACGCCGTGGGATTTTTGCCGCCGTTCACCCCGCGTTTTGGAAACAGACGCCGCAGATTCATTCGGTGCTCACCACCATCAAATCACCGCGAGCCTTTCTGGTTCCGGTGATGACCAGCGAGGGGTATTTTGCCAATCAAGTCATCCCGCAAGCCCTCGGTTTTGCGGGCCGGACTACCCGTCAGATGGACCGGACGCTGGTACATTATTGTCATCCGGTGGGCACACACCCCAGGATGGCCCGGGTGCTGGTGAGCCGCGCAACCGAAGTCGTGGCGCGTTTTCCGTTTCCTTATGCTCCGAAGCCCCACAACCTGACGTTGTTCATTGCCGGACACGGCACGCCACGCCACCCCCAATCCCGCCACGCCGTCGAGTTCCAGGCGAACCTGGTTCGCGCGCTGAACTGGTATGCGGAGGTGCGTGACGTCTACCTGGATGAAGCGCCGTACATCAAAGACTGCCAGCAGTCGGCTTCCACGCGCGCGGTGGTGGTGGTCCCGTTTTTCATCAGCGATGGCTTGCACGTCGTGGAAGACATTCCGGTGCTGCTGGGCGAACCGGAGCGCCTGGTGAAAGAGCGTCTGGCCGCCGGCCAGCCGACCTGGCGCAATCCTTCCGAGAAACACGGCAAACTCACCTGGTATGCGCCGGCCGTGGGCACCGCACCCGAACTCAGCGAAATCATCCTCGAACGGGTGCGCGAAGCGGATACCCCGGACAAAGCATGAAACCAATACGTTGGGGCATTTTGGGGGCGGCCAACATTGCGCGAAAGAACTGGCGGGCCATTCGACACAGCGGGAACGCCACCTTGACCGCCGTGGCCAGCCGGGACCGGGCACGGGCAGGGGCGTTTGTCGCCGCCTGCCAGAGTGCCGAGCCGTTCATGCCGCCACCGGTGATTTACGAGGATTACGAGCAGTTGATCGCCTCGCCCGAGGTGGATGCGGTTTACGTTCCGTTGCCAACCGGACGGCGGCAGGAGTGGATCCTCCGCGCCGCACGGGCGGGTAAACACATTTTGAGCGAGAAGCCGTGCGCGGTCCGGCTCGCGGACCTGGAGGAAATTCTGGCCGTCTGCCGGCAGCGGGGCGTGCAGTACATGGACGGGGTGATGTTTGCCCACAATCATCGGCTGCAGCAATTGCGGCAGGTGTTGGATGACGGCACTTCGATCGGCGCCCTGCGCCGAATCACGACGCACTTCAGTTTTCTGGGAGACGATGATTTTTTTCGCCACGCCATTCAGATGGACAGTTCACTCGAGCCTCTGGGTTGTCTGGGCGATCTGGGCTGGTATGGCATCCGGCTCGCGCTGTGGGCGGTGAACTGGCAGCCGCCCCTTTCGGTTTCCGGCCGGATTCTGGAGCAAATCAAGGATGTTTCGGGCCGGGCCGATGTGGTCACGGCATTTTCCGGTGAACTGGTCTTTCCCCACGGCGTTTCGGCGGACTTTTACTGTTCCTTCGTTGCCGAGAACAGCCAGTGGGCCACCCTCACGGGTACCAAGGGGTACCTGCGGATTCCGGATTTCGTTCTGCCTTTCACCAACAGCACTCTCGCTTTTGAGGTGAATCAGATCGAGGCCCGGATCAGTGGGTGCGACTGGCGACTGGAACACACCGCCCGGCCGGTGGCCTTTCAGGAACTCGAAACCGATCCCGCAACCGCGCAGGAAACCTGCATGTTCCGCAATTTCAGCCGGCAGGTGCAGTCCGGAACGCTCAACGACACCTGGCCTCGCGCCGCCTGGCTCACCCAGCAGGTCACCGACGCCTGCATGGCGGCGGCGCGGCGCGGGCCGGCCGGGACGGGTTGAATCCGCTTTCACTCTCCGCGTCTTTCCCGTTACTCTTCCCATCGTGCAATTGGGAAAGGTAACGATCGTGGGCGTCGGTTTGCTGGGCGGCTCGATGGGGCTCGCCCTGCGCCGGCGCCGGCTCGCGCGGGAAATTGCGGGGTATGTGCGGCGCGCCGCGAGCATCGTGGATTGCGAAGAGACTGCCGCCACCGATTACGCCACGACCGATTTGCTGGCGGCGGTTTCCGGAGCCGAGCTGGTGGTGCTGTGCACACCACTGGCGCAGATGCCGTTGCTCGTGCGGCGCATGCTTCCGGCCCTGAAACGCGGGGCCACCGTCACTGACGTTGGCAGCGTCAAGGCGCGGGTGGTGCAGGACGTGGAAGCGCTGGTGCAGCGGGCCGGAGCCCATTTTGTGGGCAGCCATCCAATGGCGGGAAGTGAGAAACAGGGCGTGCGGGCGGCGCGCCCGGATTTGTTTGCCGGCGCGCTCTGCGTCGTGACCCCGACGCGAACCACGCACCCGGCCGCCCAGCGCAAGGTGGAAGCGCTCTGGAAAAACATGGGCGCGCGGTTGTTGCGCACGACGCCCGAGGCTCATGATGTCCTGGTCAGCCGGTCCAGTCACCTGCCGCATTTGCTGGCCGCGACGCTGACGAACCTCGTACTGGACCCCCGGCGGCCCAAGGAGCAGGCCAAGCTTTGCGCCACCGGTTTCCGCGATACGACCCGCATCGCGTCCGGTTCGCCCGAAATGTGGCGGGACATCGTGCTGGCCAACCAGAAATCACTGCGGGCGACCCTGGACGAATTTGTGCGGGAATTGCAAACCGTGCAGGGTTGGTTGCGAAACAAACGCCGGCACGCGGACAAGATTTTGACGCTGTTCCAAACCGCAAAGGCCCGGCGCGACGGCTGGTGTGCGGGCGGCGGAGCCGCCTCGACGGAATAAGCCGGGAAGGGGAGGATTGCCGATGAAGCCGGGCAGACAACCGAAGGCAGGAACGAGTTTCCGATGCTCCTGCGGCTTTTGTTCATCCTTCCTGAGTTGAGACATGGCGCTTCCTGACCTCATTGAAATGATGCCGCTGCCCGGTCCGGTGCGCGCGGGAATCACCGTGCCCGGCTCGAAGAGCATCACGAACCGCGCGCTCGTCCTGGCGGCGCTGGCGGCGGGCGAGGTGACCCTCAACGGCGCACTTTGGAGCGAGGACACGCAGGTGATGACCGCGGCATTGCGCGCGCTGGGCTTCGACCTGCGCGTGGAAAATGATCCGGATGAGCCGGGCAATCGCACCATCACGGTGCAAGGGCGGGGTGGAAAGATTCCTCACGCGGGCACGGCAGCCCGGCCGCTGGAGTTGTTTGTGGGCAACGCTGGCACGGCGGCCCGGTTTCTGGCGGCGCTGGTGTGCCTCGGGTCGGGCGTTTACCGCCTGCACGGGGTGCCGCGGATGCACGAACGCCCCCAGGCGGAATTATTCCAGGCGCTGCGCGAGCTGGGGTATCGCGTTGAATCGGAAAGCGGAAATGACAAGTTGCCGGTGACGATTTTTGGCGGCAGCGGACGTGAGTCGGCTCAAGCTGGAGGCGCGGAGATTTGTCAGAGCGGACTCGCGTCCGCTGCCACAAATCAAGGGCGGCGTTCCTGCACGGTGAGCCTTTTCGAGAGTTCACAATTCGTTTCGGCGTTGAAACTTTCCGCCAGGCATGGCGGTTGGGACGTGAAGGTGGCAGGCAACGATGCCGAGGAAGCGCCATACGTGCAGATGACGGAAAAGTTGGTGGAAGTGTTTCCGTGGGAGGGGGGAAAATTCCAGATTGAACCGGACGCCAGCAGCGGCAGTTATTTCTGGGGGGCCAACTGGCTGATTTCGGCAGGCTGCTGGATGCATGCCGTGGCAGAGGAGTCCCCCCGGAGCACCACCAAGGCCGCTCATTTTCAACAGCTCTGCATCCGGGCCCGCCACGGTTCGCTTCCGGCGGCGGATGACGGCTTCCGGGACTTGCTGGCGCTGCAAGTCCGCAACTGGCCAACCTCGGGCTGGCAAATTGATGCCGAGTTTCCCGCGTTCCTGCCGTTGCCGGGCAGGGTTTCGCGGGAGGGACAGCTGGGCGACAGCATCATGACGGCCATGGTGATTGCCGCCGATGAGTCCGGCGGGTGGGGGCTCCCGCAGCGCACGCCGGAAATCCAGTTCACGGACCTGGGCCGGTTGCGGGTGCAGGAATGCGAACGGGTTGCCGCACTCCGCACGGAATTGACCCGGTGCGGCGCGACTGTGGCCGAGCGGGATGACACCCTGACCATTTATCCGGGGAGGTTGCATGGCGCCGAAATTGAAACGTACGACGACCACCGCATGGCCCTGTGTTTTGCCATGCTCGGGCTGAAAGTGCCGGGCATCCGGCTGCGGCATCCGTCCTGCGTGAAAAAAACCTTCCCGAATTTTTTCCAGAAACTGGCCGCCCCACCGCCGCACGGGTGCGGCGCCCAAATTTGGGAGGTGCGCAATGATGTTCGCGTCCGACCGTTGGCCGGGGCAGATTTGCTGGCAACCTGAACGGGGGGAGATTTGACATGGACAAGACCTATCCCGTAGTGATCGCCATTGATGGCACCAGCGCGAGCGGCAAAAGCAGCAACGCGCGCCGGGTCGCCCGAGCGTTGGGCTACGTGTACGTGGACACCGGGGCGATGTATCGGACGCTGGCCTGGTATTGTTTGCAACATCAGATTGACTACCAGGATCCCAAGGCGGTGGCCGCGGCGTGCCGCAAGTGGAAAACCAGGCTGGAATGTGTGGAAAACCAGGTGCGTCTGACCGTGGACGGCTACTATCCCGAGGAGGAAATCCGCCAATCCAATGTCAGCATGGTGGTGTCCCTGGTGGCCACCGTGCCCAAGGTGCGGCAATGGATGAAGCAGACGCAGCGCGCCTGCCTCCAGTTCGGCAACCTGGTGATGGAGGGGCGGGACATCGGCACCAACGTCTTTCCGGAGACGGACTACAAATACTATCTCGACGCGCAAATCGAGGAGCGGACCAGGCGCCGCCAGGCCGAAGGGGTGCATGAGAATCTGGCGGCGCGGGATCAACAGGACAGTCAACGGGCGGCCGCGCCGTTGATGATTGCGCTGGGCGCGAAGGTCATCAACAACTCGGGGCTGACCCTTGAGCAAACGAGCGCGCGATTGCTCCAGGACATCCAGGCGCGGTTGAAGGCGGACGGGCGATGAATCCGGTTTACTTTCTGGGCTGGTGTTTTTTTCGGATCACCTACCGGCTGTATTGCCGGGCGGAATGGTTCAACCCCGAGCGCGTGCCGAAGTCCGGTCCGCTCATTCTGGCCGCGAACCATGCGAGCATCATTGATCCGCCCCTGGTCGGCACCGGACTGAAGCGCGGCATCAGCTATCTGGCGCGGGAATCACTCTTCCGCTTTCCGGGAGTGGGCTGGGTGCTGCGCAACTGGGATGCGGTGCCGGTGGACCGGGACGGCGGCGGGGCGAAAGGGTTGAAGATCATTTTGGACCGGTTGTTGGGCGGAGCGGGCATCATCCTCTTCCCGGAAGGCACGCGCACCCTGGACGGCAAATTGCAGCCAGCCCGTTCGGGCATTGGCCTGACGGTGATCAAATCCACCGCGCCCGTCGTGCCGGTGCGCGTGTTCGGAACCTTTGCCGCCTACGGAAAGACCGCCCGGTTTCCCAAGCCCTACAAGATTGCCGCCAAATACGGCCGCCCCATGTATTTCACCGAGCTGCGCGCCGAGGCGCGAACCTGTTCCAAAGCGCGGTTGAAGGAAATTTATCAGGAGGTGGCCAATCAGATCATGGCCGAGATTGCCAAGTTGGAGCCGTGCGAAGACAAAAGCAGCTTCCCCTAGCCGCGGGGCCGGGCGCCGGGGCGGACGATTATGTTGGGTGCTGAAATCCCGGAGCGGTCGCGGCGAATTAAATGCCGCTGTTGGAGAGCACGGTGCTGATGGTGTTCACGACCTGTGCCAGTTGGGGATGCGATTTCTCAAAGACAGCCACGGATCGGCGCAGCCTGTCGGTGGAGGTCTTAAGACGCTCCGGGTCGAGCCCCTCTTGCGTGGCGGCGTAGGCGCTGGTCTGCGCAAAGCTGACGATGTCCTGCGCCTGCGTCTGGTGCGTTTGAGCCAGGTCGTTGGCTTCCGTCTTTAATTTGCCCAGCAGGGCGAGCAACTCCGCCCGACGCCGGGATGGAAGGGCATCCGCCTGCTGGATCAGCGCTTCGATCTGCTGGATGGTTTCATCAATCATAAAATCCTCCGTCGCCGGGAAAACCTAGTCACAATCGGCGTTTCGGCAACAGGAGAAATTAACCGCCCCGGGTGGCCACCAGCGGCGCGACGACCCGCCAGATGGCCGCCTGCACTTCGGCGACGGTGCCTGCGGCGTGGATGATTTTAATGCGGTCCGGATGGGCGGCCGCAATATCGTCGTAGCCCCGCGCCACGCGTTCAAAGAATGCCCGATCCCCCTCCTCCAAACGATCCCGGATGAACGGCAGGTTCACCTGGCGGGAACGCAGGCGTTCCTCGCTGACGTGCTGCGGAATCTTGAGGAAGAGCGTGAGGTCGGGATGCGTCCGGCCCACCGCCAGGTCAACAATTTTTTGCACCACGTCCAAGTCCAGTTGCCGGCCATAGCCCTGGTACGCCGTGGTGGAATCATAAAAGCGATCGCACACAATGATTTCGCCCCGCTGCAGCGCCGGGCGGATCACCTCCCGCACCAGCTGCGCGCGGCTCGCATTCATCAGGAGCAACTCCGCCTCCGGCGTCATGGCGGCGTTCGCATGACTGTGTTTCAGCGTGTGGCGGATCTCCTCACCAATCGGTGTGCCGCCCGGCTCGCGGAAAACCGTCACCGTATGTCCCCATTCCTTGAGGCGGTCAACCAGCAGGGACAGTTGCGTGCTCTTGCCCGCGCCTTCGTTGCCCTCAAACGTGATCAGGAGGCCTTTCATGAGCAGCTCGAACCGGGCGACCGTTGGCACCGGGGCGCCGCGCGGTGCCGGCACCGCGCCACGGGATGACTGGAATCCACGCCGGTCATGGGATTTTCTTCAATTTGGCGCCTTTGGGGGAATCCTCAATCATCCAACCCCGGGTTTTCAACTCGTCACGGATTGCGTCACTGCGCTTGAAATCCCGCGCCGCGCGCGCCGCCTGTCGGGCGGCGAGCAAAGCCTGGATCTCTGCCGGCGCCACGGTGGTGATGGCGGTTCCGATGCCCAACACGGAGTTCGCCCGCTTCCACGCGGCCAGTTGCGTTGCCGCCTGGCTGGCGCTCAGCGCACGCTCGGCGATGGCCTTGTTGGTGACGGTGATCCACTTGAAAATTTCACCCCAGGCCGCCGCCACATTGAAATCGTTGTCCAGCGCTCCGGTGAAGGCATCGAGCCATGCGTCGCTTCCGGTGACGTCGGGCGCCGCGCAACCGGGCGCCCCGTCCGCCAGGTCACGGAGTTTGCCGACGCACTCGTCAATGCGGGCCAGTGAGGTCCGCGCCCCGGCCAGACCCTCCAGGGTGAAGTTGAACGTCTCGCGATAGTGCGCCGAGAGCAGCAGGAACCGGACATCGCGTCCCGTGAATCCCCTGGCCAACAGATCGGGCAGTGTGAAAAAATTGCCGAGGGACTTGCTCATCTTGCGGCCTTCCACCAGCAAATGGGCGCCATGCAGCCAGTATTTGGCGAAGGGCCGCCCCGTCGCACCTTCACTTTGGGCGATTTCATCCTCGTGATGTGGAAATTTCAAGTCTTCGCCGCCGAGATGCAGATCGAAACTCGCGCCGAGAATCTTCATGCTCATCGCCGAACATTCGATGTGCCAGCCGGGGCGGCCCTTTCCCCAGGGGCTGTCCCAGGCGACCGTGCCGTCGTCCGGCACGTACGCCTTCCACAATGCGAAGTCCGCGACGGCTTCCTTGTCGTATTCGTCCGTCGCCACGCGTTCGGTGGTGCGCATGGCCGCGAAATCCAGCTTTTGCAGCCGGCCATAGTGGTGGCCGCAGCCCTGGTATTTTTCGATGCTGAAATAAACCGAGCCATCCCCGGCCTGGTAGGCAATGCCGCGGGCGACCAGCTGTTCGATCAACGCGATGATGTCCGCAATGTGCTCGGTGGCGCGGGGTTTGGCATGCGGTTCGAGACAGCCCAGCGTCCGCAGGTCCTTGAAAAAGGCCGCTTCGTATTGGGCGGTGAATTCGCGCAGGGACGACCGGGTTTCGCGGACGCGGCGGATGATCTTGTCCTCCACGTCGGTGATGTTCATGACGTGTTTCACCGCGTAGCCGTGAAACGTCAGATGGCGGCGCACCAGATCGGCGAAGACGAAGGTGCGCCAGTTGCCGATGTGCGCAAAGTCGTAAACCGTTGGCCCGCAACAATACATTCCCACGGTTTTGGAAGATGCATCGAGCGGAACGAACGCCTGCACGGAGCGTGACAATGTGTTAAAAAACCTAAGACCCATTTTGTCGTTCGGAGCTTAAGCGAAGCGGTCGGAAAACAAAGTGGAAAAAGCAGGACCGGCCGGGACGATTCCGCACGGGCCCGGGGCCCCTTCCGGGCGGCCGGATCGCGCGGCCTGCCGATGGAGGTGGCGGTCAGCCCTGCAGGCGCGCGTGGCGTTCGGCCACGAAATCCCAGTTCACCACGTTCCACCACGCCGTGATGTAGTCAGCGCGCTTGTTCTGGTATTTGAGGTAGTAGGCGTGTTCCCAGACGTCGAGGCCCAACAACGGCTGCTTGCCCGTACTCAGCGGCGTGTCCTGATTGGGCGTGGATTCGATGGCGAGTTTGCCTTCATGCGAGACCAGCCACGCCCAGCCGCTGCCGAACTGCTTCATTGCGGCATCGGAGAACTTTGTCTTGAAGTCGGTGAAATTGCCGAAGTGCTTCTCAATGGCCCTGGCGAGTTCAGCCTTCGGCTCGCCGCCGCCGTTCTTCTTCATCATTTGCCAGAAGAGCGAGTGGTTGTAATGTCCACCGCCGTTGTTGCGGACGGCTGGGTTTTCGGAGAGGAACTTCGGGTTTTTCAGCCAATTGTTTTCGAGATGGGAAAAGGTTGGCAGTGCACCTCCCCAAGGCATCTGGGCGAAGGCTTTGTTCAAGTTGTCCACGTAAGCCTGGTGATGCTTGTCGTGGTGAATCTCCATCGTCCGCGCGTCAAGGTGCGGTTCGAGCGCGTCGAAGGCGTAGGGCAGGGGGGGCAGCTTGAACGGACTGGCGGAGGCGACGGCTGCCGGTGTTGGTTGGGCCAACGCGCCCGGCACAACGGCGGAGGCGGTCGCAAGCATGGCGGTCGTCTTGATGGCTTGACGTCGGGTCATCATGGTTTTGTTGCTTTCTGTTTTAGCAGTTCTGCGAGGAAGGTGCGGTCGAGCGCGTCTTTCTCGCGGTGAGCTTGTTCGGTGCGCCGAAGAAGTCGCGGGTGGGCAAATACAAGGCATGCGTCAAAAGCTTGCGGGTCACCTCGCGCACCGCGTCATCGGGCAGCTTCGGCATGGCGGCCGTGACTTCGGCAAAGTTTCCCGGCGGGGGGTCAATCAGCAGGTCTCTGTCCCTCGTGGCGTGGGCGAAGCCGCTTTGCATCCTGGCAAAGCGGCCGATGATGATGTATTTCGCCCGGGTCTCGTCCCGAAACCGGCAAAGCGACGTGAGGCCATCGGTGTTCGCGAGCCGTGGCTCTAGCGGCGGGTGATCATCTTGAGTTTCCACGCGTCAGCCTCCTCGAAGGATTTGAACCGTCAGACGCCTTTGGGCCTGCACGGGCGATTGCCCCGGACGGCGGCGACCCGTTTTAGAAATCCCCTGGCCGTCTCCACGTTGACCTTGGGCCTGCCCTTGCGTCCCACGGCTTTCATTGGCAATTCGTCCGGTTGCATGCGGCTAGTTAAACACGCACTCGCAGAAATTCGAGTCTTATTTGCCCCGAACGCGCAAGGCCACCCCCGCCAGAATACCCCCTGTCACCTGCCATGATGCACTTCGCCGAAAATTTTTACGATGCCTTTTTCCAAGGCTTCCCAATCGGCGGCGGTGGTTTCCCAACCGCTGCTGAAGCGCAACACCTGGGTGAGTTGCCCGGCTGGATATCCCATTGCACTCAACACGTGTGACGGCGTCTCCTTGCCGGTGGTGCAGGCGGACCCCGTGCTGACGGCGAAACCGGCCTTGTCCAGGCGCGTGACCCAGCGTTGCTGTCCGCCTTCGGGCATCAGCGCCGAGGTGGTGTTCCACAGGCGCGGAGCTTTTGCGCCGACGATGGTGGCCCCGGGCACCTGCCGCAACAGGAGTTTCTCGAATTTCTCCTTCCATTCGGCCCGGGTCTGGTGCTGATTTTCGGCCAGTTGACGTTCCCGCACTTCCAATGCGGCCATCAGGGCCATGATGATGGGCAGATTCTCGGTGCCGGCGCGCTGCCCGCGTTCCTGCTTGCCGCCCAGCAGCAGTGGCGTAATTTTGCCCCCGCGCGGGATTTTCAAAAACCCCACGCCGCGGGGGCCGCCGAACTTGTGCGCCGCCCCGGTCACGTAATCGCATTGTCCCAAATCCTTGGCGGGCATTTTGCCGAGCCATTGCACCGCGTCGGTGAAGAAGGGCACTTCATAGGCCTGGCAGATGGAAAGAATTTCCCGCCACGGCTGGATCACGCCGGTTTCATTGTTCGCGCACATGACGGTGACCACTCCGGGCCGTTTGTCGGTCATTTCCTGGGTGAACCATTCCAGGTCCACCACCCCTTCCTTGCTGACCGGGAGGAAGCGCGCGCGTTTGCCAAAATAGTGCCGTGCGGAATTGTCAATGCACGGGTGTTCAATGGGGCTGAGCCAGATTTCCGCCTCACGCGGAAGCGTCTGCGCGAAGTGATGCATGGCCAGGTTGTTTGATTCTGTGGCACAACTGGTCCAGATGATGTCGCCCGGGTGACACCCGAGGTGATGCGCCAGCTGTTCGCGGGCGTTCACCAGGGCGTGATTCGCCGCCCGGCCGAACGCGTGGGGGCTTGAGGGGTTGCCATGAACCTTCTCGGTGGCTTCCAGCCAGGCTTCGCGTGCCTCGCGCATGACCGGCGCGGTGGCGTTGTAGTCAAAGTAAAACATCAGCGGTAGGATATGCCGGAACGCCGGACTGGCGAGGATTTTCCGCGGTACGCGGCAGCACCGGCACGCCGGAACACGCCGGTCGCAACCTCGTCATTCCTTGAGCGGGCCTCCCGGCTCTCCGGGTGACACCGTTCCGCATTTGCGGATTTTGGAGATGGAAATGGCCTGCAGAATTTTTCGGTGGGCGCTGGTGAAGGCGAGGCGAGACAGCTGCCTCCGCGAACGCCATTGACCGGCGAGTGCCGCCTTTTGCGCCGGCCCGGCCCGCCAGGCTTCCAGCGTGATGCGGTAGCGCGTGATGGAATGTTTCACAATGCGGAAAGGCCTGGTTGAGGTGACTCGCACGCCGAGGGCGGCGGCCGCGCGTTGCGGATCGCCACATTCCGCTCCGATTTCAACGTTCGGGAATTCCCAGAGGTGGGCGTTGAGCACTCCGTCCGGACGCTGGCGGACGAGGAATTTGCCATTGCGCTCAACGACGAAGGCGAGGAAGCGGCGTGCCGTGGCCGCCGCGCGTTTGCCCAGGTTGGGGAGGTGATCCTGAAGATTGCGCTTTCGCGCGGCGCAAAGTTTTTGGACGGGGCAGGCGGCGCAATTTGGCGAACGGGGCGTGCAGATGAGCGCGCCGAGTTCCATGAGGGACTGATTGAGGTGCGAGCAGGCGTTGGTGGGGTGGGGCTCCCGGCGAGTGGGGCTGAAATTGCCGGAGTGCGGCTCGCGAGGACGCGCGTCCCACGCGGCCTGGGCGTGAGTCACCAACTCCTCCGCAAGCCGCCAAAGCCGGGCGTTGGTCTCCTTTTCGCGCGGATCGGTATTGATGCCGTGGATGCGGGTTAGCACGCGGATGACGTTGCCATCGAGAATGGGGGTGGGTTGATTGAAGGCGATACTGCAAATCGCGCCGGCGGTGTAACGGCCGATGCCGGGCAAGGCCAGGACCGCGTCGAACTCCGTGGGAAATCTCCCCACCCCGTTCCGCTTCCCATCTGCTGGGGAGAGGGTGACCATCTGCTGCGCAGCTTTCTGCAGGTTGCGGACCCGTGTGTAATAGCCGAGACCTTCCCAGAGCTTGTGGAGTTGGTCGGTGTCTGCATTGGCGAGGCTTGCGATGTCGGGCAACGCGCGCATCCACCGTTCCCAAAAGGGGATGACGGTTTTCACCTGCGTTTGCTGAAGCATGATCTCGGACACCCAGATGGCGTAGGGATCCCGCGTGCGCCGCCACGGGAGGTCGCGGGCATGGGCGGCGAACCAGTGGAGCAGACGCGCGACGAGTTCCGAATTTTTGCGGTTTGAGTTCAATAATGGCGGACCACCAAATACACGAAGTGTGCCGAAAGGAAACGGAGAAATGCCGGTTCCGACTCCAACAATCACTCTGATTTCCCGGATGCGGCGTGGCGACATCCCTCCCGGGAAGCTGCCTGTGGCCGTCTCTCCGTTGCTCCGGCGATTGCTGCAACGCCGGCGGCCTTCATACCCCTCCTTCACGGTGCCGCGCGCCGGCCGGCTGAATTCCGGAGTTGCTTTCCGCGGTAAATCCAGGCTTCCTTCCCCATCGTGAGCCAAGATTTTTTTCAAGCCGGGTTATTGGTAATGGCGGCGTGTTTGGTTGCCGCCAGGCCGGCGCCGGCGGCCTCTGACTGGTTGCTGGATCCGACGCCGTACCAAGCTCGCGTTGAAACCAACGACAATGGCCGTGAACTCCGGCTGGTCAATGGTTTGCTGGCGCGCACGTTCCGTCTCACTCCAAACGGCGCCACGGTCGCCCTGGACAACCTGCGCACCGGCGAAGCGTTGCTGCGCGGCGTCAAGCCCGAGGCCGTGGTGGAACTGGATGGGGTGCGCCATGAAATCGGCGGGCTTAAAGGTCAGCCGAATTACGCGTTCCTGCGCCCGGAATGGCTTGAGCAATTACAGAATGACCCGGCGGCCTTCCGGTTGACGGGGTTCACGGTGGGGCCGATTCAGGAGCGGTTTGCGTGGAGGGCGGTACGGCATCATGCGCCGGATGCCAAGTGGCCGCCGCCCGGAGTGCATTTGCGAATGGATTATGACATGCCCGCCGATGCGAACGGGGAAGCGGGGCGCGCCATCCGGGTGTCGGTGCATTACGAACTTTACGATGGTCTGCCATGTTTCAGCAAATGGTTGACCCTCAGCAACGGCACTGCCCGTCCCGTCCGCGTGGACCGGTTCACCAGTGAAATTCTCGCCGTGGTCGAACGGGTGGCCGAGGTGGATGAACTGGCGACGGGCCGGCAGACACCAAACCTGCACGTGGAGACGGACATGGCCTTCGGCGGCATGATGGCCGCCGGTGCCAACCGGCACTCCTATCGCTGGCTGCCTGATCCGGATTTTCACACGCAGGTGAACTACGAAAAGAAGACGCCGTGCCTGCTGGAAGTCGGCCCCGATCTTGGTCCGGCGCAGGAAATTGCGCCCGGCGGCACCTTCACGTCGTTCCGCGCCTGGGTGTTGCCCTTCGAGGATTTTGACCGGGAGCGTTCCGGCCTGGCGCTGCGCCGGATGTATCGCGTCATCGCGCCCTGGGTGACGGAAAACCCGCTCATGATGCACGTGCGTTCGGCGGACGAGCGCACGGTGACCAACGCCATCCAGCAATGCGCCGAGGTGGGATTTGAAATGGTGATCCTCAGTTTCGGCAGTGGCTTCGATCTGGAGAATGAAAGTCCGGAAACGCTCGCCCGGGCGCAGCGTTATGCGGCCTTCGCCCGCACCCACGGCATCGAGATCGGCAGCTACTCCCTGCTGGCGTCCCGCAGCGTGGGCGGAGGCAACGATGTGGTGATGCCGCCCGGACAAAGTCCGATGTTTGGCCATTCGCCCTGCCTGGGCAGCACCTGGGGGACCAATTATTTCCGGCGGCTCCGTGAATTTTCCCGGACCAGCGGTTTCACCCTGCTGGAACACGACGGCTCGTATCCGGGTGACGTCTGCCAGAGCGATCAGCATCCGGGCCACCGCGGCCTCGCCGATTCCCGATGGAATCAATGGCGTGAGATCACCGATTTTTACAAATGGTGCCGGGCGCAGGGATTTTATTTGAATGTGCCGGACCATTACTTTCTCTCGGGCTCGAGCAAAACCGGCATGGGCTATCGGGAGACGAACTGGTCGCTCGAACGCGAGCAACAGGTCATTCACACCCGGCAGAACATCTATGACGGAACGTGGGAAAAAACGCCCAGCATGGGCTGGATGTTTGTTCCGCTCACCGAATATCACGGCGGCGGGGCGGCGGCAACCATCGAGCCGCTCGACACGCATCTGGAGCATTATGAACGGATGCTGTACAGCAATCTCGCGTTGGGTGTGCAGGCGTGTTATCGCGGTCCCCGGCTGTATGACACCGAACGCACCCGGACCATGCTGAAAAAGTGGGTCGGCTGGTTCAAGGCGCACCGCGCCATTCTGGAAAGCGATTTGATTCATGGCCGTCGGGCCGACGCACGCGATCTGGACTGGATGCTGCACGTGAATCCCCAGTTGAAGGAAAAAGGCATGCTCGTGGTGTTCAATCCGCTGAATGCGCCGGTGGCCAAAACCCTGCGCGTCAACCTGTATTACACGGGACTGACCGATGAAGCCCGGGTTGTCGCCTCGGACGCAACAACCCGGCGCTTCACATTGAACCGCGACTATACGATCGAGCTGCCGGTGCAGGTCGCCGCGCAGGGCATGAGCTGGCTGGTCATCGAATAATGGAGCGCGGGAAATATTTTCTTTTTCTCCAACCCGGCTAGAATGGAAGGGTGAATGGGGAACAGATCATCGGATTGACCCTGGCGTTGTTGGTGATGCTGCTCGCCCTGGTGGGCAACCTGATTCCAGGGCTTCCCGGCACCCCCCTGGCGCTGGTGGCCGTCATCGGCCACCGGTTGTATTTCGGGGCGGCGAGTGTCAGCAATGTCGTTCTGATTGTGCTGGTGATATTGACAGTAGCGGCGGTGGGCCTGGATTTTTTGGGCGGCGCACTGGGCGCCCGGAAATTCGGAGCGACCTGGCGCGGAATCACCGGCGCCGTTGTGGGGGGGCTTGTGGGATTGTTTTTTAATCTGCCGGGAATCATTCTGGGGCCGTTCATCGGCGCGACCCTGTTCGAATTGGTGGGGGACAAGGAATTGAAGGCGGCGGCCAAAGCCGGACTGGGGGCGGTGATAGGGTTGGTGCTGGGGGTGATCGGCAAATCGGCACTCGGCGTGGTGATGATCATCCTGTTTGCGGTGAACGTCATGGCGCGGTCCACACCGTGAAGCGTCTTCCGCCCGTGCCGCGGGGCAAGCCGCCGGCGGTGCGGTCCCTTCCCGGTACCGCGATTTTCAACCCGGCGTGATCCGGCCCGGAACTGCGGCGGACGCCGGAGGAATGCCGCGCGGTGGGGCGGGTTGGTGAAGGATCGGGGGCTGCTGCTGCTGGCGATCTTTGGAAACGTGGTCACCGCGTGGTCCTGGTTCGGCGTGAACATGCTGGGCATCGGCCTGCACAGCTACGGTTTCATGGACGCCGCGTTCAAATGGCTGGTGCTCTTCAATGCCAGCCAGGTGACGCTGCTGCTGCTGGGCGCGCTGCCATTGCATCTGTGGCGGAGTTTTCAGCAAAGCACGCCGGCCACGCTCCCACCAACGGAAGGCGGGCGGAAACCGTCTCCGGCGCCGGGCGCGGCCTGAGCCGGTGGCGGGTGGCAGGCGATTGCAGTTGGCTGGCTCGTTTTACCTCAATCGCCGAAGCAGAATCCGCGGCTGCGACTTCCCGGTCTGCCGTGTCGCGATTTTCCCAATCCGCCAACGGGAAAACGCTCTGGGCGCGAACATCGGAGGCGACCGATTAGAAGTCCGTGTCGGGCTCCTTCAAATCCAGTTCTTTGATCCAGGTGTTGCGATAGCGGACATCGTGGCCCTCGGCCTGCAGTTTCAATCCCTGCGGAGTGTCGGTGATGCCTTTGCCGTCATCGTTGCCGCCGTCCACACCGGAGTTCGGTCCGCCCCACACCTGGTTGATGGGAAAATTGGTGTGGACCTTGGTCCCGTTGAAATACATGGTCACGAGCGCCTTCTCCGTCCGTTTGCCGTGCTGGAAACGCGCGGCCCGGAACACGACGTCGTAGGCGTTCCATTTGCCGATGCCGGCGAAACACTGGTAGGGCGAATCGCTCTCGTTGATGAGCGCCCCCATGCCGTGCTTGGTCTGGTTGCCCTCCTGAATCTGAATCTCGTAGCGGTTCTGCAGATATACGCCACTGTTGCCGTTGGGCCCGGTGACGAGAAATTCGATGTGCAATCGGAAGTCGCGATACGGCTTCTTGGTGACAATGTCCGCCGCGCCGTAGTTGCCGCCATCGGCGGCGCGATCATCGGTCATCACGACCGTGCCCGCGTCCACCGGGTCGGGCACAATCTTCCATTTGATGGGCAGCGACGACGCGAAGCGCGGGCCCTGCCAGTAAGTCCACTTGGCATCGAGCATTTGTCGCGAGCCATCGAGCAACATCTCCGCGCCGGCAACGGGTTTGGCGCCCACGCCGACGTGGTTGTCCGCGGCGGTGAGCGCCGGGGTGATGAGCAGCAGGGCCAGCGTCAACGCGTTGGTTGGACAAAGGAACATTTTCATTTCAAGTGCGGAAGAAGTAGCGGCCGGCCGCGACTTGGGCAACTGCAAATTCGCGTACGGACGAAACGCCTCCGCCGTTTGGGGTCAGCCCATGCGCGCGGTGCGGTGCAAGGGCGCACCGCACTACAGCCGGGGCGACTGTTTTCCCCTCACAAAACCAACGGCATCGCTCCGACACTGCTGAACATTCGAGGAGTTGGAGCGAACTCACGTTCGCTGCTACGGTGGGGAAAGAGCTTCACTGGAGCGGGATTTTCCGGAGGTCTCGCACTCCTATTCCGCCGCCGTGCGACTGGTGAATGGCGACACGCATCTGGCGGAGGACGTCACGCAAACCGTGTTCGCGGACCTGGCGCGGCTGACGCGGTCGTTGTCGCGGGAGGTGATGCTCGGGGGCTGGCTGCACCGGCATACGTGTTTTGTCGCCGGCAAAATCATGCGGAGCGAGCGCCGGCGGCAGGCGCGGGAAAGGCAGGCGGCGGAACAATTCAAGACGCTGCTGACGGGGGATCAGGCGGTCAAGGATGCGAAAGGCAGACAGATCTACCAACTCATGCAGGAGGAGACAGCGGCGGCGCTGGCGGCGGCGGGTCTGCCAGCGGATTATCAAACCACCCCGACCTTGAATTTCCGAAACATCGCGTCGGCGGCGGTTGCCGAGCAGAATCTGAAATTGTTGGACGACATTTACGGCCGGGGGGCGGCCCGGCTGGGATCGGTGCTGAACGCATCCGTGCTGCAGCAGTTTCAGGAGTTCCGCGCCAGCGCCATCAGTGGCAATCGGATGAACCTGGCGCTGAACCGCCAGATGATGGCGCCGGGAGGCAAGGGGAAATGAAGCGGCGGACGCGGACGATTTCGTGTGAGGGATTGTCTCGGGCGTTGTCTCCCCGTTAGTCTGCGGAATGGCTGGGCCTCAACTCGTGAATGCGAAGGCGACCACCGGCGCTGCGCCGCTCGAAGTGCGTGGAGTCACCAAACTCTTTGGCGGCTTCCGCGCGGTGGACGACGTGAGCTTTCAGTTGCCGGCGGGAGCGATCTACGGGTTCCTCGGCCCCAATGGCGCGGGCAAAACCACGACGATCCGGATGATTTTGGAAATCATCAAACCCACCAGCGGGAGCATCACCGTGCTGGGCGCGTCCTCGGCGCTCCAGGTCCGGCAACGCATCGGCTATCTGCCGGAGGAGAAGGGGCTGTACAAGAAGATGAAGAATTGGGCGGTGATCGCCTACTTCGCCACCTTGAAGGGCCTGAGCCGGGCGGCGGCCAAGCGACGCGCGTTCGAGCTGCTCGAGCGCTACGGGCTGAAGGATTTCGCGACCAAGCCAACCGAGGCGCTCTCGAAAGGCATGGGCCAAAAGGTGCAGATGCTCGCCTCCATTGCCCATGACCCGGAGTTCGTGATTTTGGATGAACCGTTCTCGGGCCTGGACCCGGTGAACCAGCAGGTGATGGAGGACATCATCCGGGACATGGCCGGGCGCGGGCGGACGATTTTGTTTTCGACGCACGTGATGCAGCACGCGGAGCGGTTGTGCGACCGGATTTTGTTGCTGGCCAAAGGGCGCAAGATTTTCGATGGCACGGTGGCGGAGGCGCAGCGTACGCTCCCGCGCCGGGTGCGGATCGAAACGGCGGACAACATCGCGCCGTTGACGGAGTTGCCGGAGGTGGCCGCCGTGCGCCCGTTGCCGCCGACCTCGGATGACCGCGAGGGCCCGGTGGCGGCGTGGGAGGTGGAGTTGCGCGGGGCGGCGGACCCGCAGGCGGTGTTGCAGGCCTGCTTCGTGCGCGGCATCCGGTTGCGCAGTTTCAATCAGTCCGAGCCGACCTTGCATGAAGTTTTCATGCGGCTGGTCGGCCCGGAAGCCCGGGAGGTGGCGGCCCGATGAGATTTGCATTGCTGGTTGCGTGGCGTGAATACGCCGAGAACGCCAAGACCAAGGGCTTCTGGCTGGGCATCCTGCTGGTGCCGGTGATCATCTTCTTCAGCGTGCAGGTGCCGCTCTGGCTGGAAATGAAGGGCACGCCGACCCGGTATTTTGTGCTCGTGGATCAATCCGGTCTGGTCGGGCCGGTGATTACCGCGCGCGTCGAGCGCGATTACCAGCGGGAAGTGTGGCGGGCCTTGAAGGAATACGCGCGCAAATACGGCGGCAGCAATACCGGGGAGGCTCCCTCCCTGGATCAATTCATCAACCAAGGCGGACAGGATGCCTGGCTCGCGGAACTGACGCCGGGCTTGCGGCCGGACGCGCCGCCGTTCAAAGCGCCCCGGCGCGCGTTTGAACTCGTGGCCCTGCCGTCGGGAGTGAACCCGGAGGCGCAGCTGCCGGCGCTGGCGCAGGAGTTGAAGCCGTATCTGCGCGGCGAAAGCCACACAGAGCTGCACGGGCAGGACATCGCGCTCAACGTGGCCATTCTGGTTCCGCGCGATCTGGCAAAGCAAATCGTCCGCTCACCGGGAGCGACCACTCCGACCGGCATCGAATACTGGTCGGACAACCTGGCGGACTCGCGGCTGCGCGAGGCGGTGGAGGAGACGGTCAACACGGAAATCCGGCGGCGGGAGTATCTCGCGCGCGGGCTGGATGCCGCCGCCGTCCGCGCGGTGGAACAAACGCACGTGCCGGTTTCCAGTCTGAATCCACGCAAGGAATCCGGGCGGGAAGCGGTCGGCGCGGCGGACATCATCAAGCAATGGGCGCCGAGCGCGTTTGTGTACTTGCTCTGGGTGGCCATCTTCGCCATCGCGCAGATGTTGTTGAGCAACATCATTGAGGAGAAATCCAATCGCATCATCGAGGTGCTGCTGTCGTCGGTCACGCCGGGAGAATTGATGCTGGGCAAATTACTCGGCATCGCGGCGGTGGGCCTGACGATGGTGGGCGCCTGGATCCTGACGTTGTTTGCCGTGCTGGGCTGGAAGACGGCGGGAGCGGTCGGGACGGCGGTGGTGACCGGACCGATCCTGGACGTGCTGCAATCCTCCCGGTTGCTCCCGATGTTCGGAGTTTATTTTGTGCTGGGCTACCTGTTGTACGCGGCGTGCATTCTCGCGCTGGGCAGCGTGTGCAACACCCTCAAGGAGGCGCAGAGCTACATGGCGGTGATCACGATGATCATGATGGTGCCGCTGCTGACTCTAACATTCATCCCCAAGGACCCGAACGGACTGCTGGCCCGCGTGCTCTCGTGGATTCCGCTGTACACGCCGTTCATCATGATGAACCGGGCCATGGCGGATCCGCCGTGGATTGATTTGATCGGCACGCTGCTGCTCCTGCTCGCCGCTGTGGCGGGTGCGCTGTGGATGGCCGGGAAGGTTTTCCGCATCGGGATTCTGCGCACCGGTCAACCGCCAAAATTGCTCGAAATGTTGCGGTGGTTGAGACGCTGACGTGGTGTTGCCGGCTCGCTACTCGCGGCGACCTCCCGCCGCGCCGGCCCGCTGCGAACAGGGATTGCCGCACCCAGTTCGGCGTGACATGCTCGGGCATGAACCTTCGCGCCTTGGGACTTTGCGCCGGCTGGTTGTGTGGTCTGGTCGTGGGCAGTCCGGCCGCCGCCGGGCGCATCGAACGTCCGGTCGTCACGGTTTCCAATCCACCGCCGGTGCGGATGCTGGTGCCGGGTTTCACGGTGCGCGAACTGCCGCTGGTGCTGAACAATATCAACAACCTCGTGTTCGCTCCGGACGGGCGGCTCTTCGCGCTGTGTTACGACGGCAACGTGCTGCAGTTGAAGGATACCAACGGCGATGGATTGGAGGACGCGTTCAGCTATTTTTATCGCAACGACCGAAACGAAATTCTGCCGAGCATCGGCATGTGTTGGGGGCCGGGCGGACTTTACATTGCAAGTCAGGGGCGGGTGATCCGATTGCGCGACCAGGGCGATGGCACGGCGGAACTGCGGCGGCCGCCGGAGGAATACCGCGCGGTCGGCCGGGCCGGCTGGATTGCCCCCGGAATTGCGTCGCAGCCTTCTTCCGCCGGCTCCGTCGTTCCGCTTTCATCGCAAAATTTGCATCGTTTATGCCAAGAATGGGAATGTGTTCCCACCCGATTCAATCAATTCTAGGCTGCAGGCGGAACGGCCAGGCATGGCAGGCGCCATAACCGTGCCGCCGGGAAAGGAGAAGCCGATGAAAAAACTGCTACTGTTCGGCGGGGTGCTGCTGGCCCTGGCCACGGTGGAGTCCATCGCTGCGGATGGCAAGGCGGATTACGAGCGCGCCTGCGCCAAATGTCACGGCAAAGACGGCAGGGGGCAAACCAAAATGGGGCGAAGAACCGGCGCGAAAGACTACACGGATCCCAAAGTCCAGGAAGCGGTGACGGACAACGCCGCCTTCAAAGCCGTCAAGGAAGGTTTCAAGGACAAGCACGGCAAGGTGCTGATGAAGCCGGCCGATGACATGAACGACGAGGCCATCAGGGCGGTGGTGGCGTATATGCGCACGTTCAAAAAATAATCGCGGCCCCGCCCCGCGGCGCGGGGCAATGCCACCGGACATGGATGGCACAGGTAACGAGTGACATACCCGGGAAACACACCGGTCGCCTCAGCCCCGGCTCGGGAGGCGCCGGCGCGCTTGATTCACACGGGAACTATAACTTTGAGACGAACCGGTAGTGTCCCGCTGCCACGGCCAATTCGGCCTCGCCATCAATCAGTCGCAAGAGTTTGACCCCGGCCGCCCGGGCGATCGGCAAACCGCCTTCCGTGATGTCATCCACCCGGATGGCCGGCAGATGCACGGTGGCGGTGGTGTTGGCCGGAATCCGCGTTTCCAATTCGAAGCGATCGGCGGTACGTCGCCAGCGGCTCTCGATGCGCCCCCGAATCGAATCGTAATGGGCGCGCACCCAGTGAATCGGCGCCTGGTCGGGATTGCTGCCCGGCGTGGGCGGGTGCGGATGGATGATGATGGTCCGGTAACCGGGACGCCCCCATTGAATGCCCGCCAGGTCGTTGAACATCCATTCGCAGACCGCACCAAAGGAGTAATGTGAAAACGAATTCATCTCGGCGTTCTGTTTGCCGTTGCGCCCCTGGAAACCGTGTTCCTTGGTGAAACTGTCCCACCGCTCCCAAATCGTCGTCGCTCCCTGGCTCACCTCGTAACCCCAGGAAGGATACCGGCGGCTCTGAAACTGCCGCACGGCCAGATCGTTTTCACCGACGCTCGTCAGCACCGGCAACAGCGGCCGGGTACCCAAAAAACCCGTGGTCATGCCGGAGTTTTCCGCCGTCGCCCCCCGGCGCAGTTTGTCCGCCAAAATTTTCCCGGATTTCAGCCGCTGCTCTGTGGGAATCAAATCCATGAACAAGGCCAATGCGTACGCGGTTTGGGTGTCCACCTTGAGTGTCCCATCCGGCTCCAGGTATTTTTTGCCGAATGCCGCCCGGATGTTTTGAAACCATTGTGCGTATTCCGTGGCGGCGGTGGGCTTTCCGATCGCGGCGGCCATTTGCGACATGAGCCGGGCCGAGCAGGCGAAATACACGGTGTCCACAAAATCCAGCGGCGTTTTCGCGCCGACGGACAGCCAGTCACCCCATTCGTTGCCGTGGACCACGCCCAGAAAATTTTTGCTCGTGGCGCGGCGCCAATCCATGAATTTCACCATGAACGGCCAGCACCGTTCGATGAGGCGCGTGTCGCCGTAAGCCTGCCAGAGAGTCCAGGGGCAGATGACTCCGGCATCGCACCAGGCCGTGCCAAAATCCCAGCCGTGTTGAAACGGGTAGGGCGCATACCCGGGAAACGCGCCCTCCGGTTGCTGCGCCTCCATCAACTCACGCAGCCATTTGGTGTAAAACGCCGCCACATCGGCATTCAACGTGGCGGTCTGCACGTAAATTTGTGCGTCGCCCGTCCAGCCAAACCGCTCGTCGCGTTGCGGACAATCCGTCGGCAGATCAAGAAAGTTGGCGCGTTGTGTCCACACCACGTTTTTGAAGAGCCGGTTGACCATTGGATCGCTGCACTCGAAGCCGCTGGTCAACGGCGTGTCGCTCTGCAGCACCAGCCCCGTGATGGCGTCAGGCCCGGGCGTGCCGGGGTAGCCGGTCACTTCCACGTATTGGAATCCGTGGAAGGTGAACCGCGGCGTCCAGACTTCCCCCCGGGGATCACCCCGCAGCACGTAATGATCAATGGCCCGCGCCCGCCGCAGATTCTCGGTCATCAGGCGGCCATCGGGATACAGCATTTCACCGTGCCGCAATTGCACGGTCGTCCCGGCCGGCCCTTTGACGTTCAACCGCACGACACCGGCAAAATTTTGCCCGAGGTCGAAAATGTAAACGCCATTGCTGGGAGACGTCACGGCCACCGGCCGGAGCTCCTGCACGACGCGAACCGGCACGCCCGGAAACGCCTCCAGTTTCGGTGGACGCTGAAAGCCCAGATCCTTCGGGCGGCCTTTGATCGCCAGGGCTTCGCCTGGTTTTTCCGGATTGCGCCATTCATAGAACGTGGCGGACACCGGCCCGTTCGCGCCGGCGAGGATGGCCGGCTCCCATTGCGCGTCGTCGAAACCGTTCTGCGCCCAACCCACGGTTTCCCGACGCGCATCGTAAAACTCTCCCATCAAAAAATCCCCCTCCCGGATCGGTCCGGCCCCGCTCGTTTTCCAGCGCGCGTCTGTCACGACGGTTTCGCGCGTGCCATCGGCATATTCGAGCTCCAATTGTGCCATGAGCGCCGGCGTTTTGCCGTAGGTGTAACGCCCGATTTTCTCCGTGCCGATGCCGGTCAGCAAACCGAAGCCGAGGTAGCCCGCATACCAGCCATCCCCGAGCCACGCCCCGATGGTGTTCGTTCCCGCGTGCAGCAGCGGGGTCACGTCGTAAGTCTGGTAATACGCGCGCTGATGGTAATCCGTCCAGCCGGGCGCGAACCAGGCGTCCCCAACCCGCGCGCCATTCAGATGGAGTTCATAAACACCGAGCGCCGTCGCGTAAATGGTCGCCCGCCGGATTGCCTGGCGCGCGATGAACTCGCGCCGGTACTGCCGCGCTGGTGGCAGCTGCAACTGACCCGGGTCCTTTCCCACCGGCGTGGAGTCACGGAAGCTGATGTATTGGGCCGACCAATCTTGCGGTTGCAACAAACCCATGGACCACTGTGCCGGCCCGCTCCAGGTCGCCGCGCCGGCTTGATCCCAGACGCGCACCTTCCAAAAGCATTGTTGCCGCGAGACCAGGGGTTGTCCGGCGTACACAAGGTTTACCGTCTCGTCACTCGTGACCTTGCCGCTGTCCCACAAGTCACCTTGATTGCGTTGCAGCGCCTCAAGGCTGGAAGCGACCAAAATTTGGTACGCCGTTTGTTTCGCGCCACGTTCACTGGATTCCACCCGCCAGGTGAGGCGCGGTTGGGCTTCGTCAATGCCCGGCGGGTTGGTGCGATATTCGCAACGCAATGCCACCGGGACCAGTGCGGCGGGCAGCGGACCAATCCCGCAGGCAATGAACAGCAGCACGACCAGGCGGCATCGGAAACCAATGAACTTCAACCTGGGCGCCATTGACGCCGCCTCTCCCGGACGGCTGGCGGGGTGCTGTGTTTGGGATGGCTGGTCATTCAGGCCCACCGGCGGAGTCTGGAATCGGTCAAAGGCGCCGGCAAGGACCAATTGCATTCGCGCCGGCGGGGTGGGGGAGTTCATGCGCCCGGCTTCTGTTCTGCCGCCCTGGCGCGGCCGCCCCACCAGTTGGCGCGGGCCGCCAGCGGTCGCAGCTGAAATTCGGTCTGTCCGCAATCGCGGAATGAAGTGCTTCATCGCGGTCATCATCCGCAAACTGCGGTGCCGTTGTCAACGTGCCCCGACCGGCGAAGCCGGCGCGCCCCGCAGGTGGGACTGCGGCTCAATCGGTCACGATGATCCGAAAAGCGAGTGCGGGCCTGCCCTGTAGACCACAATCCGCATGGAGCACCACCCAGCCGTCGCGCGTCGAAGTGGTTTGGGGAATGGCGACCGCCCCGCGAAGTTCGACGCGGTCCATCGGGGCCAACTTGAATTCGGGCGAGGACAAGGTGGTTTTCCAACCGGCAGGTTGCCGGGTAAGCGCCAGCCGGGCGGCGACTGGATGGTCGCCGAAGTTGTACACGTGCAGTTTGAGCGGCAGGGATTCGCCGGGTTGGACGCGATAGACGTAGCCTTCGGACCAGGGCAGGTCCTCGACTTTTTGCAACCGCGCACGCGGCAGTGAAAGCTGCAGCACGACCGATGTAGGCGTCCCGGTTCGCCAGGCACTGGGCGCTGGCGGGCGCTCGAGCGGCAGTGTTTCCGCCTGGCCTGCGGGCAGAAACACGAAAATCGGCGCGGAACCCAGCAACGACGGGAGCGTGTTGCCCAACGAGCGCCCGAGGTAATCCACGACCTCCTGCGCGGCCAGGTCTTTGGGCCAGTTCAACGCGGCAGTGGTCCGTCCCCGCTCGTCCCACTCGACCGGCTTTTCGACCCACGCCACCAGGACGTCGCGCTCCTGGCCATCCGGTTGCGCGCGGAAGGCAACCACGTTCAGGTTTTCCACCGGCTGCCAACGCCCCAGCACGCGCGCGCCGGCCAGGCAGCGCCCGACGACGGCCAGCGCCACATACGCGGGGCGCGGCGTAAGGTCTTCACGCAGCAATCCGAATTGGATGTGATTGTTCTCCTGGTAATTACCCAGGATGAAATGAAAATGCTGCCGGGCTCCGGCAAACAAACTATTCGCATAAGCCGGCGCGATCATCTGCGCCTTGAGCCGCTCCAGGCGCGGGGACTGGTCGTACCACGGCGGATTTTGCAAATGTGGCGTGCCGCGATCGGCCTCCGTGATCCACAGCGGACGTCCCGAGGCAGCCTCGCGCGCCGGCGGCCAGAGGTGCGCATACGCGTCCGGCCAGTCGTAACTATGGATGTTATACGTGTCGAAGTATGGCCAGGTTTCGTTGGCCAGAATCCCCTCGGTTTGTGCCGGCGTCGGGACCGCCGTGGTAACATTCCAGCCGACGGTGACGCCTGGATTGCCGGCCTTGAAGCCCAGCCACGCCGCTTTCTGCCAGGAGCACATCTGATCAACCGTGTGCCCGCCGAAGGTGGCGACATTGGCTTCGTTCCACGGTTCCCATGCTTCCACCAACCCCTTGAAACGTTGCGCCAGTTGCCGGCCAAACTGAAAAACGTGCCGCAGGTCGGGCGCGAAACGACCACTGCCCGGGTCGGGCTCACGGGTCCACGGCGGTGTGTCGTGGAACACCTGGAGCACCTGCAGACCGGCGGCGTGATGGATTTCCGCCGAGGTGTCGTAGGTGGTGGGCGGCGGCACAAGCGGACCCGGTGCGGGTTGGAGATCCCGCCAGCGCAGACGGTCACGGATCCAATTGACCCCGGCCAACGCGGCGAGACTGGCCAGTTGCTTTTGTTTGATCGGGTCATTGAGCGCGAACCAAGCGGGGGCCGAGTCCACGGAGACCGGTGAATGCAGGGGCACGGGCGCCTGCAAGCGGCGCAGAACGGCCAGCGTGGACCAGGCCTGGTCCGGCTGCTCCTGCGTCCCAAACTCAACGCGGTACCAGCCCGGTCCGAGCCGGCCCAATGCGAGTTGTGGGAGTTGATTGGTTCCCGGCGCCGTCAATTCACCCTGGCGAACCGGCGCCGCCTGATCATCCAACAGCCGCCAACGGGTGATCGGCAGCGGAACATTGGTTGGAAACGGGATGCGCACCGGTTCGTTTTCCAAAAAGACGTTTCCCGGATGCCCGGGCAGCGGGTCGGGAATCGTGCGGTGGAGCGTCGTGGTGGCCGCACCGCGGCCGGAAACGGCATTGGCGGGCGCTTCCGTCCGCTCCAGGCTCCAAGCAGTGGTTTGTCCGGCCAGAAGCAAAATGACCGCTTTGGCGTAACAACGTAGGGCGCGCCAATGTGGCGGCAGTCTGGTTGCGGACCGAGGCAGCATGCGATACGGGGTAAGTTCAGAAATACTCGCGATCCACCGGGACGGGCAGGGGAGCCGACCGCGGTCAGGGCGGGTATTGAAAGGGCAGCGTGTCGGGCACGACATAGACTTGCGTCGTAAATTTGAGCGTGGCCAGACCACCAGGGCGGACATAGGTCAATTCCACGAAGAATGCGCGCCAGCCCTGCGTCGGCGAAGTCACAGCGCCGAGGTATATTCCCCCACCTTGATCGGAGAGATTGCTGCTCTGCCAGGCCGCACCGATCGTATCAAGCCGAAAATCGCGGGTGTTTGGGTTGCCAGCCTGCCAGAGTTTCACCGCGGTGGGAGGGTCCGTGGCGACGACGCGGACGGTGTTGGAAGATTGCAGTGTCCAGGAAAAGCGCGGCAATGGTGTTTGAAAAATGACGGATTCATAACAAGCACGCAGAGTGGTGGGATAATCCGTTCCGCTCAGGGAGTGTGCGCTGTTGGGAATGTAACGCAGGTATTTCACGCCAGGCAGCGCGTCGAAATAAAATTGCGAGGAATCCGGCAGGAAGAACTGGTCGCCGCTGGAATTCACGATGAATTTAGGCATGATAAAACGCCCGGCGTAGGCATACGGATCTTCAATTTCCATCAGCGCATGAAATTGCGGCGTGCCAAACCGGGAGGGAATATCCATCTCCACATAGTCACCAATGGCCGGCGCCCAGAAGCCATAAGCCTGGTAGTGGTGGGCCATGGAAACCTCCACGTTCAACACGTCAATCACGGTGGGAACGATGCCCACCACCCGCGGATCCACCGCCGCGGTGGTCCAGGTGGTCCAGCCGCGTTTGGAGGCCCCGGCCACGACGAACTTATTCACCCCCCAGCCACCGCCCGGGGCCGTCGCGCAAAAAGCCGTGATGGCATCCATGGCGCGTACCGCCGCCTTGGTCATGGGCAGACGCGTGGGCCAGCGCTCGTCGCCCGTGCGCAGGAATTTATCCCAGTTGAACGCAATGAGCGCATCCTCACTCCGCCCGGTGCTTTCCGGGGTAAAAGTCAGCGGCTGGTTTGGCACCATTTTAAGTTCGGCAACCACGGTGCCGGTATCGAGGGCGATCTGGCGCAGATTGGCATCCGCCCCCGCGGGCAGCGTGCCCGGGTTGCTGCCGCCGGAAATGTAGAGCAGCGCGTGCGCGTTGGTGGTGTTGTTGGGAATCACCAGAATCAACCAATGTTTCCAGAGAGTGCGATTCACCTCGGCGGCGGTCAGCCAGGCTTGGGAAGTCAGATCGAGCACGTACGTGGTTTGGCCGATGCCGGGAATGGTCCGGGCCAGGCTCCAGCTATAATTCGTGTCGGGCGCGGCGACGTACAAATCGAGGGCCGAAAGCTGCAGCGAGCGATAGAAACGGGTCGGAGCGTTGCTGGATTCCGCATCCACCCATGTCATCACGGGGTTCGTCTGCCAGACGTTGGTGAGCGTCTGCCAGTGGAGCAGGTCGGTGGAAACTTCGACCCGATGCCACTTGCTGGTGGTGCCCGCCAGGGACAATTCGACCTGCTGATCCGTGGCGCGCCACTGGGCGGCCAGCTGGGAAGCGGCTGGCAGAGGAGCGATTCCGGCCAGCAGACCGAGGCAGATCAGCGCCGGGCGGGACTCCAGCAGGTTCCAGCGCAGACCGAATACGGAACGCAAGGGCTTAGTCATGTGGGTTTTCATAGACTCGACTGAGTTGATGTTGTCCCAGTCTCCGCGCCAAACGGGGAACTGGCAAGCGCAAAGGTCTCGCGGGCGCGTGGTGACCCGGCAGGGCGAATGCGGGCGCGTCGGGACTTTCGGCTTGCGTCGGAGCGCCCGGATGTTTGAGGTTTGAGCTGGCACAATGAATTTGGGGTCCGCACAACAGAGCCCGGCGGGCATGTTCCGGACGGAAAGTCCGCAGCACGATCTTGAGGCGATCATCCGGTCACGCACACCCATCATCGCCGTGGAGAGCAATGAGGAGCCGCAAATCGTGGCCCTGATCCGGCAGATTGCGCGGCGGTTGCAGCTCAAGGCGTTTCGCTGGACGATCACGGAAGGGTTGCAGGCGTTTGAGCCGGCGGATCAGCCGCTGCCGTCGGTGATCAAGCCACCCGAGCTCTTCAATTTTGTCCGCACCGAGGGGCGGCATTCGCTGGTGGTGCTGCTGGATTTCCATCCGTTTTTGGAGGACACAGTGCTGGTGCGGCATCTGAAGGACGTTGCCCTGAGTTACCCCCAACATTTTTCCACCATCGTGCTGGTGAGTTGCACGCTTAAAATTCCGGAGGAACTGCGTCCGTTCACCGGTCAGTTTCATCTGCCGTTGCCCACGCGCGACGAGTTGCGGGCCATCGTTTACGAAGTGGCGGCGGACTGGGGCGCCGAACACGGGCAGCGCGAAGTGGCGACCACCCGGCAGGCGCTTGAGTTGCTGGTGCGCAATCTGATCGGGCTTACGGCGACAGACGCGCGGCGGCTGGTGCGCAAGGCCATTGATGACAACGGCGCGATCACGGAGTCGGATCTGCCCGAAGTCATGCGGGCCAAGTACGAATTGCTGGGGCGCGACTCCCCGTTGTCGTTTGAGCACGAAACCGCAAAATTTTCCGAAATCGGAGGAATGAGCCGTTTGCGACGATGGCTGGAGGTGCGCAAAAGTTTTTTCATCGAGGGCCCGAAAGCGCATTTGGATCCGCCGCGTGGAGTCCTGTTCCTCGGCGTGCAGGGTTGCGGCAAAAGCCTGGCGGCCAAGGCGGCCGCGGGGATTTTTGGCGTGCCTCTGCTGCGCCTGGATTTCGGCATTCTTTACAACAAATATTACGGCGAAACCGAACGGAATCTGCGCAAGGCGCTGGCAACCGCCGAGATCATGTCGCCCTGCGTGTTGTGGATGGACGAAATCGAAAAAGGCCTGGCGGTTGGCGATGAAGACGATGGTTTGTCGCGGCGAATTCTGGGGACGCTTTTGACCTGGATGGCCGAACGCCGTCGCCCCGTCTTTCTGGTGGCGACGGCAAATGAGATCAGCCGGCTGCCGCCGGAGATGGTGCGCAAAGGACGTTTCGATGAGATTTTCTTTGTGGACCTGCCCGCGCCCGCGGTGCGTCGTGATATTCTGACCATTCATCTGCAGAAGCGTTCCTTGAATCCAAGCCAGTTTGATTTGCCTGCGCTGGTGGCCGCCACCGGAGGCTTCTCCGGAGCAGAAATGGAGCAGGCCATTGTGTCGGCGATGTACAGCGCCCATGCGCAGGGGCAGGGGCTGACGCAGGCCGGCCTGCTGGCGGAAATTCAGCAAACCAAACCGCTTTCCGTCGTCATGGCGGAAAGGGTGGAAGAACTGCGTGCCTGGGCGGCCGGGCGCACGGTGCCGTGTGATTAGCGGGGAGGGCGCGGGGCGGCCCCGAGGGTGGAGACGCTCCGGATCACCGTAAATCGGCAGAATTAAAACCTTTACACGGGAAATCCAACGAATTAGGCTCGGACCGCATTTTTTGACTAGAGAAAGTATGGAAGCCAAAACAAAGACGATTGATTCATTCAAGTTGCACGAGAAGGACACCGGCTCGGCCGACGTGCAAATTGCGCTGCTGACGCAGCGGATCAATCATTTAACAGAACACCTGCAGACCAACAAGAAGGATCACAGTTCCCGGCGTGGTTTGTTGATGATGGTGGGGCAACGCCGGCGATTGTTGGATTATTTGCATGACACCGACCTGGCGCGCTACCAGACCGTCACCAAAAAACTCAAGTTGCGCCGCTGAAGTACCGGCGCGTGGCGGGGCCACGCGCTTTTCGCTTTTTCGGCCGGAGGCGCGACCGGCCACACACACAACAAGTTCGCGCAAACTAACATTCGTTACCCCGGGAGATTTCATTCAGCTCCGAATGGATTCGGAGTTCACTGAAGTTCCTCGGTGGTAACGGTAGAAAACCACCATGGCAGAGAAAACAACCGCCGCAGTTGGCGACAAACAAATCATCATTGAAACCGGCAAGCTCGCGAAGCAGGCCGACGGCGCCGTGACCGTTCAACTCGGCGAAACCATTGTCATTGTGGCCGCCGTGGCGGCCACCAAGGCCAAGGAAGGCCAGGATTTTTTCCCCCTGACCGTTGATTACCGGGAAAAAGCCGCTGCCGCCGGCAAATTTCCGGGCGGCTACTTCAAACGGGAAGGGCGCCCCACGGAGAAGGAAATCCTGACCTGCCGGCTGACGGATCGCCCGATCCGCCCCTTGTTCCCGAAGGGGTGGTACAACGAGGTGCAGGTGCAAACCATCGTGCTCAGCGCCGACGGTGAAAACGATCCCGACATTCTAAGCATCATTGGGGCGAGCGCCGCCCTGCTGGTCAGCGATATTCCGTGGGCCGGGCCGCTGGGCGCGGTGCGTGTCGGCCGCATCAACGGCAAGTTCGTCGCCAACCCCACGCACTCCCAGGCCAGGGAAAGCGATCTGGACCTGGTGTACGTCGGCAATGAAACCGACGTGGTCATGTTTGAAGGTTCAGCCAGGGAGATCTGCGAGGCCGATTTCAATGCCGCCCTGCGATTTGGCCAGGAGTGCTGCGCCCCCCTCATTGCGGCGCAAAAGGAGCTGGCGGCCAAGGCCGGCAAAAAGAAGCGGGAAATCCAGTTGAACGTTGTGCCGGACGAGATTTTGCAGGAAGCCAAACAACTGGCCGGCGACCGGTTTGTGCCGGCACTGCTGACTCCCGGAAAGTTGAATCGTGAAGCCGCCTGCAACGCCATCAAGGAGGAAGTCGGCGCGAAACTGGTGGAGAAATACGGCGCGGAGAAAATCACCCCCTTTGTGATCAATGACGCGTTCTATTACATTCAGAAGGAGGCGGTGCGGAAGCTGATCCTGGAAAAAAATCAGCGGCTGGATGGTCGTGGCTTTGACGGCATCCGCCCGATTACCAGTGCCGTGGGCCTTTTGCCGCGCGCCCATGGTTCGGCAATCTTTTCCCGCGGGGAAACCCAGGCCATCGCCCTGGCCACGCTCGGCACGGGGGATGACGTGCAGGAATTCGATTCCTACACCGGCGGTGAAAACGAGAAACGATTCATCCTGCACTACAATTTTCCGAACTTTTCCGTGGGAGAAACCGGCCGCATCAGCGGTCCGGGCCGCCGCGAAATCGGCCATGGCGCCCTGGCCGAACGCAGCATCGAACCGATGCTCCCCATGGCCGATTACCCGTACACCGTCCGGGTCACGAGTGAAATCATGGAATCCAACGGCTCCACCTCCATGGCCACCGTGTGCAGCGGCACCCTGGCGCTTTTCGACGCCGGCGTGCCCATGATTCGTCCGGTGGCGGGAATCAGCGTCGGCATTTGCACCGAATACGCCGCGAACAAGCAGATTTCCAAATATCAATTGCTGACCGATATCATCGGCTGGGAAGACGCGTATTGCGACATGGATTGCAAGATTGCCGGTACGGAAAAAGGCATTACCGGCTTTCAACTGGATCTGAAATTGAAAGGGTTGCCGCACGCCATCATGTCCGAAGCGATCGAGAAAGCGCGGATCGCCCGGCTGGCCATCCTAGCCGAAATGGCAAAAACCATCGCCGAACCACGCAAAGAAATCAGCAAGTACGCGCCGCGCATCACGACCCTGAAGATCAACCCCGAGAAAATCGGGGCGCTCATCGGTCCGGGAGGCAAGAACATCAAGAAGCTCGTGGAGGAATCGGGCTGCGAAATCGACATCGAAGACGATGGCACGGTCAACATTTTCTCCGTTTCGGCCGAGGGCATGCAAATCGCCGTGGATCATATCACCGGCATGACCGCGGAGGCGGAAATCGGCAAGATTTATCGCGGCAAAGTCGTCACCATAAAGGAATTTGGCGCCTTCGTGGAATTCCTTCCCGGTAAAGACGGGCTGGTACACATCAGCGAGCTGGCCAACTTCCGGGTCAAGAAGACCGAGGACATCGTCAAGCTTGGCGATGAAATCTACGTGAAATGCCTGGGAGTGGATGAAAAAGGTCGCGTCCGCTTGTCTCGCAAGGCCGCCATGGAAGATCGTAGCAAAGAGATCAATGCGGCCAGCGAAGCCGACGCGCAGCCAGCCGCATCCTAAGCGCCGCAATCAAATCGCAAGCCTTGGGAGATAAAAGCCGGAAGGTATAATGTACGCACAATGTGAGTTATGTTTACTTTGTGCCGGCGGTTCGGGCAGCGTAAATGAGTTCAAGGGCTTCGACCGCCTTGCTCCATGAAAAGTCAGCCCGCATCCCGTTGAGGCGGTACCGTGCCAACAACCGGGCGTCGCGAAACAGCAGCAATGCCTTCTGCACGGCTTTCATCAACGCGGCCGCTTCGGGGACTTGAAATTTGATTCCGTTGGCTTGGGCGAACTGATCGGTGGCGTCAATCACCGTATCGTCCAGGCCTCCGGTGCGACGCACGATCGGAATGGTGCCATAGCGCAAACTGTAGAGCTGGTTCAGCCCGCAGGGTTCAAACCGGGACGGCATCAGGAAGAAATCGCTGCCGGCTTCGATTTGGTGCGCGAGCGCCTGATCGTAGCCGAACTGGACGGCAACCCGGTCGGGATGGCGTGCGGCCAGGTTGCGGATGGCAATTTCATAGTGTGGCGCACCGCTCCCCAGCAGGACAAACTGCATCGCGACCGGAACATTCAGGAGCTGTTCCAGCGCCCCGATCAGAAGATCCACGCCCTTTTGCTCCACCAGGCGGCTCACGTTGCCAAACAGCGGAACGCCGGCTTCGGTTGGAAGTTGGAAGCGCCTTTGCAGTGCGCGCTTGCAAATGGCTTTTCCACTGAGGTCGTCCGTATCGTACGCTGCCGGAAGAAACCGGTTGTTGCGCGTGTTCCACTCCTCGTAATCCACGCCGTTAAGGATTCCGACCAGGTTCGCCCGTCGCCGCCGCAGCAGGCCATCCAGTCCGGCTCCATATTCTTCGGTGGTGATTTCCCGGGCATAGCGCGGGCTCACGGTGGCAATCACGTCTGCCGCCGTAATGCCCGCCTTCAGGCAGTTCAACTGACCGTAAAATTCGGCCGTTTCAATGTTGAACAGCTGCGGCGCCAGATTGGTGAGACCAAAGGCCGGCCGGGGAAAGATGCCCTGGTAGGCGAGGTTATGAATCGTCAAACAAAGGCGCGGGAAATCCGGCCAGGGCAGAAATTGCCGGTCGTGCCGCGCCAGGAGGGGCACCAAGCCGGTCGGCCAGTCGTGCACGTGGAGGACCTCCGGTTTGAACGGCAAATAGCGCGCGAGATGGACAATGCATTTGGAGAAAAAAATGAACCGCTCGGCATTGTCCGCGTAGTTGCCGTGCCCGTCGTTGTAGATGCCCGGCCGGTCAAAATACTCCGGCTGGTCCAGGAAATAGACGGTGTGCCGCGGCGCGGGATCGAGGGCGTGCAGTTGGGCGTCAACACGGCGTGGCCCCATGGGAAGATTGAAATGCCAGTCCACCCGCCGCAGGTTGGCAAAATTTTCGCGGATGCCGCGGTGCAACGGCGTGACGGTCACCACCTGATGTCCCGCCTGCGCCAGGGCCTTGCCCAGCGCCCCCACCGAATCACCCAGTCCGCCGGTTTTCGAGTAGGGATGAACCTCTGAACTGGCGAGTAAGATTCTCACGCCTCGCCCCGGATGACGCTCGTTCCCAGGTACGGTTGCAAGGGTGCGGGAATGCTCACGCTGCCGTCGGCCTGCTGGTGCGTTTCCAGCAGGGCAACGAACAGTCGCGCGAGTGCCGTGCCGCTGCCGTTAAGAATATGGGGAAACCGGTTTTCTCCGGACTCGGATTTGAAGCGCAGGTTCATCCGGCGGGCCTGGAAGTCTTCGCAGTTGGACACGGATGAAACTTCAAGATAACTCCCCTGCCCTGGCGCCCAGACTTCGATGTCGTAGGTTTTTGCGCTGGGAAAACCCATGTCGCCGGTGCATAGCAGCACCACGCGATAGTGCAGTTCCAGAAGCTGCAACACGCGCTCGGCGTCGGCCAGCATTTTTTCCTGTTCGGCGTAGCCCTCCTCTGGTTTTACCAGTTTGATCAGCTCCACCTTGTCAAATTGATGTACCCGGATCATTCCGCGCGTGCCGACCCCGGCAGCGCCCGCCTCACCGCGAAAACATGGCGTGTAGCCGCAGTAGCGGATGGGCAGCTGCTTCTCCGCGAGCAGTTCTTCACGATGCAGATTGGCGATGGGCGTTTCGGCAGTCGGAATCAGGTAAAGTTTGCCCAGTTCAGCGGGCTGGTCCCCTTCCGCCACACCGTAATACTGGTCGCGGAATTTGGGGAACTGCCCCGCCCCGACGAGACACTCCGGGCCGACCATGAACGGTGGCGAAATTTCCGTGTAATGGTGTTTCTGGGTGTGCAAATCGAGCAAGAATTGAATCAAGGCCCGCTCCAGCCGCGCGCCCCAATGGGTGAAAAGCAGGAAGCCGCTGCCCGCAAGTTTGGCGGCGCGGGCAAAATCCACCAGTTGCAAGTGTTCACACAGCTCCACATGCGTCCTGGGGGGGAAGGCGAATGCGCGTTTTCCTCCGAATTGCCGCACTTCGACATTCTCCGCCGCGGACTTTCCCGGCGGAACGGATTCGTGCGGAAGGTTCGGCAGGCGCAACATGAGCGCATCGCGCCGGGTGACGGCCGCTTTGGCTTGGGCGTCCAGCGCGCTGATTTTGTCGCCCAGCTCCCGGGTTTCAGTCTTTTTGGCTTCGGCTTCGGCGTGCTTCTTTTGCGCCAGCAACGCGCCGATTTCCTTGGAGACCCGGTTCCGTATGGCCTTGAGTGATTCGACTTCCGCCAGGGCCTGGCGTCGTTGCTCGTCTGAATGAAGGACATCATCAACCAGCCGTTCATCGCCCGCTCCGCGCGTGGCGAGACGTTCACGGACGAACTCGGGCTTCTCTCGGATCAGTCGGATGTCCAGCACGCGAAGATTATAGGAATGAACCGGTTGGACTCGCAAGGCTGAAGCCCGGATCGGATCACCCGGCGGAGCGGAGTGCCGGTGGGGGAATTCAGGATTTCTTCGCGCCGCGCCGCGCAAAAAACAGCATGGCCAGGCCAAAGCACAGCATGACAATGCCCCAAACCAGATTGATGTTGAGATTCAGCGAGCGCGCATACTGTTCCTGGTCGCCGACCAGTCCGTAAACCAGCAGCAACACGCCATAGACGCTGAACAACAAGCCGATGGGAAAACGCAGATCAAATTGCATAAGGATGGGACCGCTCGAGTTTCACCAAAAAATGAGGTTCAGAATGACGACGGCGATCAGGATGAACGTGCCGAGCACCGCCGGGCGCAACAACCAATGCTCCTCGTGTCCGCGATGTTTGTCCGTGAGCGAATAGACCAAGCCGCGTAGTTCAGCGTCCGTTTTGTTGCGTCGGGTGACCAGGGACAAGCCGGCATTGACCAGGAACGTGACGCTGAAGGCGATGATCGCCACCCAGAAACTTTGCGCCATCTCCTTGGGAAACTCGATCACGGGACGGAGCCAGCCGCCCTTGATGCCGGCGGGATTGCCGGTTGCAAAACACAGCCCGTGAAACACCACGGCGGAGGCGGTGCCCACCAGCAAGCCCCAGAACGCGCCGGTGTTGTTCGAGCGCCGGGTGAACATCCCCAGTAGAAACGTGGCAAACAGCGGTGCGTTCACGAAGCCGAAGACCAGTTGCAGGATGGACATGATGTTGTTGTATTTGGAGGCGATCAGCGCCGAGCCCATCGCCAGCACAATCCCCCCCACCGTTGCAATTTTGCCCATGGTCAACAGCTCCGCGTCGCTGCGCTTTCCGCCCAGGGTCTGGTAAATGTCGTAGGTCCAGACGGTGTTGAAGGCGGTGACGTTGGCCGCCATGCCGGACATGAACGAGGCCATTAACGCCGTGAGGGCCAGTCCCAGCAGTCCGTTCGGGAAATAATGGAAGATCATGGACGGCAGCACCTGGTTGTAATTCAAAGCGCCCTCCCGCAGGGGAATTGTGTAGCCGCCGGCAACAGCGTCGCTCGTCAGCCCGAAGGCAATCATGCCGGGCAGGATGATGATGGCCGGAAAGAGCATCTTGGGAATGGCGCCGATGATCGGCGTGCGCCGGGCCGCCCCCATCGAATTGGCGGCCAGGGCCCGCTGCACCTCGGCAAAGTTTGTGCACCAGTACCCAAACGACAACACAAAACCCAGCCCAAATAAAATTCCATACCAGGGCACGCCCAGCGGATTTTTGTCGCTCCCGGCTTCCGCCCAGGAATGCATGCGGCCCGGATCCAATTTCGCCACCAGCCCCTCCCAACCGCCGATGTCCTTCAAAGCGAGATAGGCCAGCGGGGCGATGCCGAACACAATCATGAAAAATTGCAGCACTTCGTTGTAAATGGCCGAGCTCAGTCCGCCCTTGAGCACATAAGCCAGCACGATGACCGAGGTTACCACGAGACAAACGTAATAATTCCAGCCCAGCAGGGCGTCGAGCAGATCGGCCAGCGCGTGCATGGAAATTCCCGAGGAAAAAATCGCCATGAACGCGAAGGAAACCGAGTTGAACGCCCGCGTCCGTTCGTCGTACCGCATCTTTAAATATTCGGGCACGGACCGCGCCTTGGAACCGTAGTACATCGGCATCATGAAAATGCCGAGGAACACCATCGCCGGGATGGCGCCCACCCAGTAAAAATGCGCCGTCATGATGCCGTATTCCGCGCCGGAGGCCGCCATGCCGATCAGCTCCTGCGCCCCGAGATTGGCCGAGATGAATGCCAGTCCCGTCACCCACCCCGGAATGGCGCGGCCGGAAAGAAAAAAATCTTCCGCGCTCCGCGTGAAGCGTTTCAAGGCAAAGCCGATGCCGATGACAAAAACCAGATAAATGCCCAGGATGGAATAATCGAGCAGGTTGAGAGAATTGACGTGCATGCAGGTTGGTTCGTCAGCCGGTTCGTTCAGTCCGTATTGCGGAAAAAATATAGATTCCCCCGGGCAAGGCAACCTTTTCAATTGCGCCCTGCCGGGCGCGCCGTCCCGTCACTCCGGACTGCGCGCGGAGGCGCGACGCAGTTTGCGGCGCTGAATCCATTGATCCAACAACCCTCCCGCCAACACCACCGCGCCCATCACGGCAAAATTCAGCGAGCTGTCAATGCCCAGCAAATTCACCAGGTTCTGCAGCACCAGCAGCAGTGCCGTGCCGATGACGATGCCGGGAACTGAGCCTTCACCGCCGCGCAAACTGCATCCCCCGAGCACCGCGGCCGCAATTCCGTACAGCTCGTAAAAATTGCCGTGGTTGGAAGGCACGACCGAGTTCGTGTAAAAGGCGATCAGGATTCCCGCCAAGCCGGTCAAAGCTCCGGCGATCACATAGGCACTGGCGATCACGAGCCGGGTGTTGACGCCGGAAAAACGCGCCGCCTGCTCGTTGCGTCCGACGGCAAACAGGTAGCGGCCGTAAACCGAACGGTGAAGGACGAACCACAACCCCACGGTCAGAATCAGGAGAATCACAAAGGGCGCGGGCAGTCCGGGAAACCATTCCCGGACGGCTCCGGACTCGGATGGGACGGTCAGGCGAAACAGCCGGCCCGCAGCGATCCGGCGCAACTCCTCAATCTCCCCGGCCCCGGAAAATCCCGTCGTGCGATCTCCGGCCAGATACCGGGCGGCGCCGCGATAAATCAAGAGTCCGCAAAGCGTGACGATGAACGGCGGCAGCCGGGCCCGCGTGACCAGCCAGCCGTGCGCCGCGCCCAGCAGGGCCGCCAGCAACAGCCCGCCCCCAACCGCCACGGGCCAGGACCAGTGCCACTCGCTCACGCCCAGCGTCAACAACACCCCCGTCAGCGCGCACAGCGACCCCACGGACAGATCCACGCCGCCCGAGATGATGACCAGCCCGGCGCCGAGGCTGAACACGCCATAGAGGCCGATGAGATTGGCGGTGTTCACCAGGTTGGTGGGGGACAGGAATTTTGGATTCAACGCCGTGGTCACGACGCACAGCGCCAGGAGCAGAATGGTGATTCCCAGTTCCTTCCTCATCGCCGGGTCAGGTCACACAAGAAGACGTCGGCGTTCTTCCCACCGCCAATCGCATCACGTTTGCCTCGGTGCATTCCGCACGGTTCAGACTGCCGGTGATGCGCCCTTCGTGCATGACCACAATGCGATCGCTCAAGTTCAGCAGCTCCTCCATGTCCGAACTCACCATCAAGACCACGGTCCCCTGCCCTGCCAACTGTCGCATCAGCCGGTAGATCTCCGCCTTGGCCCCCACGTCAATGCCCCGCGTGGGTTCATCCAGAATCAGCACCCGCGGCGATTGTGCGAGCCACTTGCCCAACACCACCTTTTGTTGATTGCCGCCGCTCAGGTCACCCACGGGCGTTTCCGCGTCCGGCGTGCGGATGTGCAACGATTGGATCTGCGCGGCCACCGCCGTGCGCTCGCGCGACCGGTGGATGATGCCTCCGGTCGCATACCGTTGCAACGACGGCAGAGTGAGATTTTCCCGCACCGAAAGATCCACCACCAACCCTTCCGCGCGCCGGTCTTCGGGGACCAAACACACCCCGTGCCGGAGCGCATCGGCGGGGCAATGGACTTCAATGTCCTGCCCGGCCAGGCGGAGCTCCGCCGTGCCCTGTTCATCCAGCCCGACGATGGCTTTCATGATTTCCGAACGCCCGGCGCCAACCAAGCCGGCGAAGCCCAGAATTTCCCCGCGCCCCGCCGAAAAATCCACTGTTTGCTCCGGAAAACGGCGGGAACGGGCGTTGCGCACCTGAAAGAAGTTCGCGGCGCGCTCGTGGGACGGCGGCTGGTACGCATTACGGATTTTCCGCCCCACCATCAAGTTCACGATAGCATCGTGACCCCGGGAGGTTCCTACCAGTTCGCCGGCGTTGCGCCCATCCCGCAGCACCACCACGCGGTCGGCAACCCGCTCGACCTCGCTCAGACGATGTGAAATATAGATGACGCTGACGCCCTGTTGCTGGAGTTCCCGCGCCAATGCCAGCAACCGGTTCGTCTCGGCCAGGGTCAGCGAGGCGGTGGGCTCATCCATGATGATGAGCTTTGCCTCCAGGGAAAGTGCCCTGGCAATTTCCACCATCTGCCGCTCCGCCAGCGACAATTCGCTCACCCGGGTCCGCCCGCAAAACCTCACGCCCAGGCGCTGCAGCAGTGGCGCCGCCGCCGCATACAGTTGCCGGTTGCGCACCAGCCCGAGCGGATTGCGCGGTTCGCGCCCGAAGAAGACATTGGCCGCCACATCCAGGTTGTCGAGCACGTTGAGTTCCTGGTGAATGAACGCGACTCCCAGACGCAGCGCCGTGTGCGCGTTGGGAATTCTGACCGTTGCGCCGGCAATTTGTATGACGCCCGCGTCCGGCGGAAAAATGCCCCCCACGATCTTCATCAGCGTGGATTTGCCCGCGCCATTTTCACCGCACAGGGCCACCACTTCTCCGACGTTGACCTGCAAGGAAACCGCGTCCAGCGCCAGCACTCCCGGAAAGCGCTTGGTGATGTGGTGCAGCGAGAGGAGCGGCGGACCGCGCATGGGCTGTTAGGGGTTGGCGGCGGCGCGGGGCATGAGGGGGAAAGTCTATTGTTCGAGGAGCCGCCGCAAGTCGGCTTGAAACTCGGCAATGTCCGGTTGTTTCAGGCTGCGCGTTGGAACGATCTGGCGTTCCCCCGCCAGCGCCGTTTTCTCTCCGCGCAAATACTGCGCCATTTTAACGATCGCTTGCCTGCCAAACTCAAAGGGTTGTTGCACCACCGTGCCGTAAATTTCCCCGCGGGCAACTCCCGCCAGCGTTTCCTCACGTTCGTCAAAACACACGATCTTTACCCGGCCAATGGCGCCCGCCCGCCGCACCGCATTGAGAATCGCCGGCCCATTGTAATCGTACAAGCCGACCAGCATGGCGATGTCCGGATGCTTCACCAGCGCGTCCTCGGCATTCTTCTGCGCCCGGACCAGGTCCGTGTCGTCCGTGCGCAAATCAAGGATCTTTACGTTTGACCCGGCCAACTCGTGTTTGATGCCGTTGAAGCGATCTGTCGCATTTTGCGCATCCGCGAAACCGACGAACACCATGATCGAACCGCCGTCCGGCAGGGCTTCCTTGATGAGTTTGCCCGCTTCGATGCCGGCCTGAAAATTATCCGTGCCGATGTAACACACGCGCCGGCTGTCCGGCGCATCGCTGTCGCAGGTGATCAGGAGCGTCGCCGCGGCAATTTTATTCAGAAATTCCGTCTGGTTGCGGGGATCAATGGCGCTCACCGCGATGCCATCCACGCCTCGCGCCACCAGATCGTCAAGAAGCTGTTGTTGCTCGGCGGCGCTGCCCGTGGCCGGAATCCGGAAATCCACCTCCACGTTCCCCAAATCCGCCTTCGCCGCCTCGCAGCCCCGCCGCGCCAGTGTCCAAAAGGTCGCGGCCGTATTGGAAACGAAAGCCAGCTTCAACGCCCTCCGGTTGCCCTCGCCCGCCGCGCCGCCGGACGAAGCCGCGTCGTTTCTGCCGCATCCGCCCGCAACGAGCATGACCGCCAGCAGTGCCGGCAGACGGAGGTGCGATCTCAGGAAGAACGGCATGAGCAGCGATGAGGTTGACAGCAGCGGGTGGAGCGCGTCCGGGACCGGCGCAGGATTATCGTGTCGAAAACCGGTACACGATCGTGTTTTTGAATGTCTGCCCCGGGCGCAACACCACTGACGGGAAGTTGGGCTTGTTAGGTGAATCCGGGTAGTGCTGGGGTTCCAGGCAGAAGGCGGTGCGGCGGGCATACGCCTTGCCGTCTTTGCCGATGATCGAACCATCGAGAAAATTGCCGACATAAAACTGCACGCCCGGTTCGTCACTCAGCACCTCCATGACCCGGCCGGTGGTCGGTTCATACACGCGCGCCATCAAACCGAACTGGCCCGGCGGTTTTTTGATGACCCAATTGTGGTCGTAACCCGGCCCGTATTGCAGCTGGGGATCCGGATCGTTGATGCGCGCACCGATGGTCGTCGGCGTGCGGAAATCAAAGGGGGTCCCCGCGACGTCCCGGAGCACTCCGGTGGGAATCAGTTCGCTGTCAATGGCCGTGATTTGATCTGCGTTCAGGTACACTTCGTGTCCGAGAATATCCCCGTTGCCCTGCCCGCGCAGATTGAAATAGGAATGATGGGTCAGATTGACGATTGTGGGCTTGTCCGTCGTGGCTTGGAACGTGAGCTTCAATTCGTTCGCCTCCGTCAGCGTGTAGGTTGCCGTGACGTCCAGGTTCCCCGGGAACCCCTCCTCGCCGTCCTTGCTGAGATAATGCAATTTCAGGCTGCTGGGGGTCGCCTTGACCACCTGCCAGACCACCTTGTCGAAGCCTTTGATCCCGCCGTGGAGCGAGTTGCGTCCGTTGTTGGCGGCCAAGGTGTAGGTCCGGCCATCCAGCGTGAACCGGGCCCCGCCAATGCGATTGCCGTAGCGCCCAATAATTGCTCCAAAATAAGGCGTCGCCTTCAGATAACCCGCCAGGTCATCGTAACCGAGCACCACGTCGTCAAAGTGACCGTGGCGGTCCGGCACTTTCAGTGACTGGACCAGGCCGCCGTAGTTCATGATGGTCGCTTCAGCACCGTGGGAGTTGCGCAACGTGTAGAGCGTAACGGGCTGACCGTCCACCGAGCCGTAGGGAATGGAAGTTACCGGGAATGTCGTCATGCAGCATTTTGAGGCGCAGCCCGGGATCAGCAGCAAGGCAGAACTCAGCGTGGCGGCGGCCCATTGAATCGTTCTCTTCATTTGATGAATTGTACCGCTCCGCATGAAATTCATGCAGCACGGCGTGAATCCATGTTTACGAGGAAATCATTGTCGGAGCAAGCCGGATTCCATGGAAGGGTCGCGGCATCGGCCCCGCCCCGGCCCGGGCTTCCGGGGAAAGTCGAACTCCGCGGCGGTTTTCAGGATGCCCACCCCGTCAACGCGATTGACCTGCGGCGACGGCGATTGTCTCCCTGCGGCCACAAGTCGGCCGTCCTTGGACGATCATGCGTGATGGCTGGCGGCGCCAATCTTGGTGGCTTCCGCCACCTCCACCAGCTTTCCGCTTTTCACGTCGAAAATGTAACCGTAAATCGGAATGTCCCGCGGCACCAGCGGATGCTGCCGCAGCCGGGTGACGTCTTCGACCACACTTTGCGCCAGGTCGGAAAACGGCAACCAGTTGATGAATTTGCCCTCGGTGGATCCCGGTCCCCTGCCCTGGTCTTCCCATCCGGACGCTCCCAAGACCGCCGGGGACAGACTCTTGGCCAGCAGACCGTTCAACACCGGATCGGTAAAAGTCAGCATCCCGCAATCCACGTGATGCACAACAAACCATTCACGCGTTCCCAACAATTTGTAGGAAATGACCAGCGACCGGATTGCATCCTCGCTGGCCCGTCCTCCTGCGTTTCGAATCACGTGCGCATCTCCCTCCACCAATCCCGCAAACTTTGCCGGATCCAATCGCGCATCCATGCATGTTAGAATCGCGAAACGCCGTTTGGGCGGCATCGCCAAATTCTTTTTTTCGCCGAAACCCTGAGCATAGGTCGCATTGGCTGCGATTACTTCATTCCGTATTTGACTCATTATTTTGTCCTGCCTTTCTAAAAACTACTGATGAAATGTAGATTTCATGCCCATGGTAGGCTGCCGGCTGTTTCTGTCAATATCCATTGAGTTTTCATCCACGCCGCCATCTTGACTATCCAAGTGTATATTTCTCAATGCCGCCTTTCATCTGCCCTCGCTCATCCGGTTTGGACGTCCTGCGATTGTGCCGGAGCGGGAACTGCAAATCCCGGGGTTCGGAATTTTTCGGTTGTTTCCCTGCTCCATCATCAACGGGTTCCAGGCATGCCGGGTATTGTTCCGTCCGGAATTGACAAACCGTTCGTCGGCGGCGCGACATGTCATCCTGCCGGTTGCCAGCCCGGGGCGGCGGCAATGACTGTTCGCCATCCGGCGCCGCGCTAGTTGAGACGGATTTGACGAATAGTGCCGGGCAGCACCGGTTGCTCCGGACGTGGCGTTTCCGCCTCTCGTTCGGCGGACGCGGCATTCACCATCGCCCGCATTTTTGCAAACCACCAACTGGCCCGCGCCAGGCGGCGTTCGCGGCGCGCCAGGCGGGAATGGCGTGGCAGACCCCGGAAACCCAGTTCCAGTTGCTTGTTATCGTGCTGTTCGGTGATCGTAGTCATAATTGATGTTTTCTTTTACGCCACCACTTTAGCGGGAGGGGTTGGACAAAAACTGTCTGAGTCAACATTGTTTAAAAAAATTTCTCCAACCTCCGACCAGCGACCCCAAATCCCGAAATCCGGGTTCTCTTCGGGCAGACGCCGCGACTCCTGGCGCGGCAAATCAAACCACAGCCGAGCATCGGGATTCCTCGCCACAATTGGTGAACCCGCCGGTCGGAAGCGGCATCAACGACTCCGTCTCCTGGATGTCTCTGCGTGTCCGATGGTGGACAGTCGTCGCGCGCCGGCTCGACGCAGCGTTTGCAACGCCCCCCTGCCCCGCCTTCGATTGGATGATCTTGCCGAACGGAAGTGTCAGACAAAAGATTGACATGGCATAATGCTGTCATAGCATGGCAGCGTCATGTCTGCATCGGATTCCACCCTTCACCCGGTCGCGCGGCGGCGGGTCCAGCGTGACTGGTCCCAGGCGGAACTGGCGCGCCGCTCGAACGTGCCGCGCACCACCGTCAGCGCCATCGAGGGCGACCGCCTCACGCCTGCCGTCACCACCGCGCTGGCGCTGGCCCGGGCGCTGGAATGTTCCGTCGAGGAATTGTTCGGCGGCGGGGCACAGTCCGTGCCTGATGGTCCGGCCTGGGCTTGGAAACCCGCGGTCGAACCGTGCCGGTATTGGGAGGCCGAAGTCGGCGGGCGCCGGTGGCTCTATCCGGTCGAGAGTCTTGCGCTGAACGTCATTCCGCATGATGGCGTGTGGCGCGGCGAACCGGGGCACGATGTCTGCGCCGGCGCGGCGGAGACGACGCTGGTTTTGGCGTGCTGCGATCCCGCGGCGGGATTGCTGGCCGCCGAGTATGCGCGGGCGAGCGGATTTCGGTTGATCGTGCTGCAGCGCGGCGGGGGCGAGGCCATTGCGCTGCTGAAGGGCGGCGTGGTCCACGTGGCGGGATTGCATCGCTCGACCCCGCGCCAGCCCGGACGCAACGCGGAAACCGTCCGTGCGGAACTGGGCGAGGGTTTTCGGCTGGTGCGCGTGGCGGACTGGCAGGAGGGGCTGGCACTCGGTGCGGACACGCGCTCGCGTTCGCCCTTGAGTGCCGCGCGCAACGTCCATCGCTGGGCCTTGCGCGAGGAGGGTTCGGCGGCTCGCGAGTGTCTGGATGAACTTTGCGCGGACGCGTCGGGCCGGACGGTTCACAGTCACGCGGCCGTGGCCGAGGCGGTGCGTGGCGGATGGGCTGAGGCGGGAGTGTGCGTGCAATTGTCCGCCGCGGAGGCGGGCTTGAACTTTCTGCCCGTTCGCGCGGAGGCGCTGGACTTGTGCTTCGCCGCGAAGCTGCAACACGATCCCCGCATCCAATCGCTCCTGCGGCTGTTGCGCAGCCGTTCGTATCGGCGGGTCATCGGCGAATTGCCCGGCTACGACGCCCGCCACACCGGGGAACTGCTCGCAGTTTGAGGGGCATGGTTTTCGTCGCACCCAATCGTCGCCCGGGCAACCACGCCTTCACGCTGATCGAACTGCTGGTGGTGATCGCCATCATCGCCGTGCTGGCGGCGATGCTGTTGCCGGCGATGGCGCGGGCGAAGGAAAAAGCCCGCGCGACGCAGTGCATCAACAACCTCCGGCAATGGGGAGTGGCCTTTCGCCTGTATGCGGATGACAACGAGGATTGTCTTCCGCGTCGCGGCCAGGGCGTGCAGAAGCTTTTCCAGATTGAACGTCCCGACGATTGGTTCAACGCGCTGCCGCCGTATCTCGGCCTCGCATCCTTTCAGCAGCTTGTCGTCGCGAGCAACCGGCCCGTCGCGAGGACGCAATCGGTTTTCATCTGTCCAACCGCGGACGATCCGGGTGAAAACTATTTTCTGCCGTATGGGATGAACATGAACCTTTGTCCGCGGAATCTTCCCAACCCCACGCGCCTTGCGGAAGTCGTGCGGCCCGGGAGCGTCGTGGCCCTCGCGGACGCGCCCGGCCCCTACGCCTCGACGTTTCCCTCCGTGCGTGCCTACAGCCCCGCGCCGCGCCACACCGGCCGCGTGAATCTGCTGTTCCTCGACGGGCAGGTTCAGTCGTTCCGTGGATCGTACGTCGGTTGCGGCGTCGGAGATCCCCGCCGCGAGGATGTTCGCTGGCTCACCGGCACGGCGAGTGACGAACAGGCCGATGCTTACTGAGGAAGTCAATGAAACGCGCTTCACACATCTGGCTCGGCCTGCTCCTGCAACTTCTCCTGACCGGTTGCGACCGCAACACCGCGGCGCCTGCCGATCCCCGCGTGGTTCGCTGCGCCGTGATTGGCGGCATGACCATGACTGGATTGTGGCCGGAGATTGCCCGGCGATTTGAAGCCGCCACGGGATACAAGGCGACCGTTGTCGTCACCGGCCCGCGGCCCGAGCTGGACAGAGCAATGCGGGAGGGAAAGGTGGATTTGCTCACCATGCATTCCGGTGACATCACGACTGATCTGGTCGCTGACGGCATCTGCGTGAATATGCGTCCTTGGACGCGAAACGAGCTGTGCATCGTCGGCCCGCTGGATGATCCCGCCGGGGTACGCGGCATGACGAACGGCGCGGCCGCGCTGCGGAAAATTGCCAGCGCCAGGGCGCGCTTCCTCGACTTCCAGGGCATCGGCAGCCGCGAACTGGTCCACAATCTTTGGCGGCTCGCGGACGTCGAGCCAAAGGGCGATTGGATTGTGCGCGACGACGCCGTGACCAAGTGGAACATCCTCCAGTTCGCCCGGAGCAATCACGCCTACGTCGTGGTCGGTTACATCCCCGCGCGAACCGGCAAGATGCCCGCGGACGGCATGGAAATTCTGGTCAAAGGTGATCCCGTCATGCGGCGCCCCTACATCGTCATGGAGGCAAATCCCCAACGCTTCTCCACGGTGAACCACGCCGGCGCAAAGGCGTTGTCCGACTTCTTGCTGTCGCCCGCCACGCAAAATTTCCTGCTCGAATTCGGCACCCGGACCAATGGCCCGGGGCGGCTCTTTTTCCCGGTAACACCAGCTCAACCCTAGACTCACGACAACCATCCATGCAAAAACTACTCGTAATCGCTTCGTTCCTCGCCCTGGCCACCGCGTCTCGCGCTGCGTGGTTTACCAACAACGTCTCCATTGACAGCTTCGTCCGCGCCGCATCGCCCGCTTCAAACTACGGCGGGGCGGGCGCGCTCTCCGTCTCCGGCGCGAGCGCTGTCAATGGCGCAGGCGTCACGAATGGCGCGTTTGACAGCTTCATCCGGTTCAATACCGCGGGGGCCGTATCAAACTTCAACTCGTTGTTCGGGACGAACAATTGGGTTCTCAACGGGGCGAGGTTGCGCGTCACGGAAACCGCCGCGCCGAACAACGCACTGTTCAATCGCGGCACGGGCGCATTCGAAATCCGCTGGATCGCCAATGACAACTGGATCGAAGGCACGGGCAATCCCAACAACCCGGCCGCCACCGGCATCACCTACAACGATGAACCGGCCTTGCTGAACATCGCCACTGACGCTCCGCTTGGGACGTTCACCAACGCGGGAGCGAACGGCGCGTTGGCCTTTTCGCTGGCCCTGCCGCCGGAGTTCGTGACCGACGTGATGGCGGCCGGTGAAGTGGGGCTTTTTCTGACGGCGATTGATCCCGGGCTTGGGTTCACGTTCAATTCCCGTAGTTTCGGCACGGTGTCGGCGCGTCCCTTTCTGGAAATCTCCGCCGTGCCCCGGCCGGGCATCTCAACCATCAGCTTGTCCGGAAATGATGTCGTGCTCACCGCAACGAACGGGGTCGCCGGCGGCACCTACCGCGTCCTGAGCAGCACGAATCTCGCGTTGCCATTGGATCAGTGGCTGCCCGTCGCGACCCATCTGTCCTCCACGAACGGCGGATTTACCATTACGTTGGCGAACGCGGCCGGCACGGGCCTGCCAACGGCTCGCTTTTTCGTCCTGGAAACACAATGAGCCACTGAACCCAGCGGATTGAATGCCCTCGGGCTGTCTTGGAAACTGCGCACATGGCTGGCCGCGACATTTCTCTGACAGCCTGCCGGATTCCCCGTGTTTGCCACAGCCCGCCTGATGGATGAATGAAAGCGTCCGCCATCGCGAACGCGAAGCAAAGCGGCGGCAGGTTTGTTTTCAATTTCGGCCCAGCAGGCTTCCCGCTCAGAGACGCCGAGCAAGGCGCATCTGTCGGCAGTTTTCCGGTATTGAAACCAAAATGGCTTGTTTGATGAGGCAAAGTTTCATCCCGGGACAATCCACACTCACCGTTTGGGATTGCCCCCCGTCCAAGGGCTGACAAACTAGTCGCGAGATAGTGCGACGCACCGCCGAGACAACGCTGGAGTTCAAGATCATCGGTTGCCACCGGCCGCGGCCAACATCGGGAAGTTTTGCAGACCGACCGCCTGTTCGCCGACCAATGCACGCAACTGCGGCATTGCCCGCCTTCATCATGATTCTGTCGTTGGTGACGACGAGCAATCTGCGCGCCAGCGGGCCTTGGCCTGCAGGTCGTCTCCCGCAAACGCCTGTTTCTGCCTGTGGAGATTTCCCCCCAACGGCGGCCTCCGGCAGTTGGAAAGTGATGCCCGGCGGGTTGTGCGGGTTCACCCGGCGGGCCGGCGGCCTCCTTTTCCGGCGCGCCGCTTTCCATCGGTATTGCACTCCCGGCGCGTCCCGGTAAGCTGGCGGCATGCGTTTCATTGGAACGATCATTGAAAAACTGCAACGGCACCCCAAGCGTGTGGTGTTTCCCGAAGGGGATGAGCCGCGCGTGTTGCAAGCAGCCCGGCAATTTCATGCGTTGCGCCTGGGCGCGCCCATTCTGCTGGGGGATCGCACCCGGATCAAAGAAATCGCCGCCGATTTGAACATTTCACTGGAAAGCATCCGGGTGATCAATCCTGCGGACAGCGAGGAATTGGACAATTTTGCCCGGCGCTTTTATGCCTTGCGGCGGGCCAAGGGACTCAAGGAAATCGAAGCGCGCGAAGCGATGCGGCAGCCCAATTACTTTGGGGCCATGATGGTAGCCATGCACCAGGCTGACGGCCTGGTCTCCGGCGTCCATCACTTCACCGGGAGCGTGCTGCGGCCCTTGTTTCAGATCATCAAGGTCATGCCTCAAAAGGTCACGGCCTCCAGCTGCATGATCATGGAGATTGAAGATACGCGGATTGGGGAAAAGGGCGTGATGTTCATGGCGGATTGCGGAGTGGTTCCCGATCCGACGGTGGAGCAGCTGGCGGAGATCGCCCTGACCACGGCGCAACTGGCGTATCATCTGTTGAGCGTCAGACCGCGGGTCGCCCTGTTGTCCTTTTCCACCAAGGGCAGCGCCACCCATCATTCCATCGGCAAGGTTCAGGCGGCCACGGCGCTGGCGCAACAGAAGGCGGAGCAGATCCAGTTTCAAGCCGATTTCGATGGCGAGCTGCAGGTGGACGCGGCGTTGGTGCCGGAGATCGCCGAATTGAAGTGCCCCGAGAGCCGGGTGGCCGGAAAGGCCAACGTCCTCATCTTTCCCGATCTGAATTCCGGCAACATCGCCAGCAAGCTGGTGCGGCTGGTGGGACATGCGAACGCCTATGGCAACGTGCTGCTCGGGCTGGACCGGCCGGCCGCCGACGTCTCGCGCGGCTCCAATGCGCATGACATTCTGGGGGTGGCGGCGATTGTGGGAGCGCAGGCGGTGAACTACCACCAGCTCTACCCCGCGGCCACCCAGTCCCTGCCCGGCGAACCGGCCTCGGCGTCATGAAGAACACCACCACGCCGCGCGTTTTCATCGCGGCCACCCGCCAGCACGATGGTAAAACGACCACTTCGCTGGGGTTGATCGCCGCGTTGCAGACGAAATTTCCCCGCGTCGGTTACATCAAGCCGGTCGGGCAGCGGTTTGTGGAAATCGCGGAGCACAAGATTGATGAAGACACGGTGCTGATGGATTCCGTGTATTCCCTGAACTGCCCGCTGGTGGACATGAGTCCGATTGCGGTCGAGCCGGATTTCACGCGCAAATACCTGCAGGCGGCCAGCAACAACGCGTTGGTGGAACGCATCCAGGACGCCTTTGACCGGGTGGCCTGGGAAAAGGATTTTGTGCTGTGCGAAGGCTCGGGACACGCCGGGGTGGGCGCGGTGTTTGATTTGTCCAACGCCCAGGTGGCCCGTCACCTGGGGTGCAAAGCCATCATCGTCTCCCGTGGCGGAATCGGCAAACCCATAGACGAGGTCACGCTCAATCTGGCCTTGTTTGAAAAAGAGGGCGTGGAAATCATCGGCGTCATCATCAACAAGGTGTTACCGGACAAGGTGGATTACATCGCGGATTTTGCGCGGCGCGGCTTGAAACGCAAGGGGCTGGAATTGCTCGGGGTCATTCCCCACCAGCCGATGCTGGAATCCCCGACGTTGGAAGCGATCAACGAGGAACTCGCGACGGAAGTGCTCAATCCCTCCGTTTCCTTGCGCGGCCTGGTGGATGACGTGGTGGTGGGCGCGATGAGCGCGCAGAACGCCACGCGCTTTTTTCAGGGCGGTGTTTTATTGATCACCCCGGGCGATCGCGAGGACCTGCTCGAGGCCGCCGTGGCCGCCCGGCCACAGAAAATGGCGGGCATCGTGCTGACCGGCGGAGTCAAGCCCGGGAATGGGCTGTTGCGCGCCCTGGGCCAGCTGCCCATTCCGGTGTTGCTGGCCCGAAAGGACAGTTACGCGGTGGCCTCCAAAGTCCACGATCTGACCGCAAAAACCCGGCCGACCGATGCGGGCAAAATTTCGCTGATCCGGGACATCGTCACCAAGCACGTCAACGTCGAAAAAATTCTGGAATCCCTCTGATGCCGCTACCCTACCCGCTCAACGCCCCGCTCGCCCACCTGCCGGTCTATCAGCCGGGACGGCCCATTACGGAAGTGGCCCGCGAGCTGAACTTGCCCGCCGATTCGATCATCAAGCTGGCCTCCAACGAAAATCCCTTGGGCCCGTCGCGCTTGGCGCTGCGGGCCATGCGGCGCGCGCTGCCCCAGACGCAGTGGTACCCGGACGGCAACGCCTTCCATCTGAAGCAAAAGCTGGCGGCCAAACTCGGTTTGACACCGGAGCATCTCATCCTTGGCAACGGCTCCAACGAGATCATCGAATTTCTGGGGCACGCGCTGCTGGCTCCGGGTGCCGAAGTCATCGTCTCGCAGTATTGCTTCGCCGTTTACCCCATCGTGACGGCGCTGTTTGGCGCCAGGCTGGTCACGGTGCCAGCGCGCGATTTCGGCCATGATCCGGAGGCCATGCTGGGCGCCATCACCCCCAGCACCCGCCTGATCTTCCTGGCCAACCCCAACAATCCCACGGGCACCGTGGTTGCGCCCGAACAGTTGCGCCATTTCATCCAGCACGTTCCTCCCCGGGTGGTGATCGCGCTGGATGAGGCCTATGTCGAGTTCTTGGAGCGCCCCCTGGACCTGCTGCCCGGGCTGGCGGCGGGGCGGCATCCCAATTTGATCGTGATGCGCACGTTTTCGAAAATCTACGGCCTGGCCGGCCTGCGGCTCGGCTACGGCATCGCGCATCCCGAATTGATTGCAGCGCTGGAAAAAATCCGGCAACCCTTCAATGCCAATGCCGTTGCGCAAGCCGGCGCCCTGGCCGCCCTGGATGACACCAGGCACGTCGCCCGGACGCAACGCCTCACGCAACGCGGTTTGCGACTGTTCGCCCGGGCCTGCCGGCAGCGCAATCTCGAGTTTGTTCCGTCATCGGCCAACTTCATGCTGATCCGCGTCGGCGACGGCGCGCGGGTGTTCGCGGCGCTGCAACAGCGCGGCATCATCGTGCGGCCGATGGGCGGTTACCAGCTGGCGGAATGGATCCGCGTCTCCATCGGCACCCCCCGGGAAAACCGGGCATGTCTGAACGCGCTGGCCGAGGTGCTGGCGTCCAATCGCGCGAGCGCGGCGGCATGAAATAAGAGTTGAAACGCGGCCCAAACCGCCTACAAATCTGAAGAGCGAATCAAGGTGAATGGACGAATGTGAAACTGACTGACCTGCGCGGCATCCTGCAGTACATCCCGCGGTTCCGGGAAAAGACGTTTATTCTGGCGCTGGACGGGGCCATCGTGACCGACGAGAACTTTGCCAACATCCTGCTGGACATTGCCGTTCTGCGTTCGCTGAACATCCGGGTGGTGATCGTGCATGGAGCGGCCGCGCAAATTCAGGCCCTCGCCCGGGAACAACACGTCACGCCTTCCGACCTGGATGGCACCGGGGTGACGGACGACGCCACCTTCAAACTGGCGCTGACGGCGGCGAATCGTTTGACGCACGAAATTTTGGAGGGACTTTCCGCCAATGACCTGCGCGCGGCGAGCACGAACGCGATCATTGCGCATCCCATGGGCATTTTGCAGGGAACGGATCATCGGTGGACCGGCAAGGTTGAGCGTGTGGACGTGGCCCTGCTCCAGTCGTTGTTGACACAGGACATCATTCCCGTGCTGCCGCCGCTGGGCTTTGACGGCGACGGGAAAACTTACCGGGTCAATTCCGACGGAGTGGCGCTGGCCGTGGCGGTGGCGCTCAAGGCGGTAAAGCTCATCTTCATCACCACGACCGACGGACTTTACCACGACGGCAAGCTCATCCGGCAGATGCTGGTGGGCGAGTTGACGGACCTGCTGGAAAAGGACAGAAGCCAGTTGGAAGCCGCCAATCGCTCCAAGGCACAGCACGCCGCCGCCGCGTGCCGCGCGGGAATCCAACGGGTGCACATCATTGATGGTCGCGTGGATGAGGGCCTTCTTGCAGAGGTGTTTTCCAAGGAGGGCATCGGCACCCTGATTTATGCCAACGAATATCAACAAATTCGCCCGGCGAAAAAGAAGGACATCCGGGCGATCCTCCTGCTGACGCAGAAGGGCGTGCAAACCGATGAGCTCGTGAAACGGACCCGCGCCGGCATCGAGAAGCACCTCGGGGATTATTACATCTTTGAAATTGACAAGAACCCGGTGGCCTGCGTGGCGTTGCACCTTTACCCCGAGCAGAACAAGGGCGAACTGGCCTGCCTCTACGTCAGCGCCTCGCACGAAAATCAGGGCATCGGCCAAAAACTGATCCAGTTCATCGGAGACAAGGCGCGGGAGTTGAAGCTCAGCGCGCTCATCACCCTGTCCACGCAGGCGTTCACCTATTTTCAATCCAAGGGCGGCTTCCAGGAAGGCGGACCGGAGGACTTGCCGCCCGCCCGCCGGATCAAATACGAACAGAGCGGCCGGAACTCCAAGGTCCTGGTGAAGAAGTTCAATTAACCCCCGCCCGGCGCGCTACTTTCCGGAGGCAGAGGGATCAGCCCATCCCCATGCCGATGAGGAATTCAATGTTGCTGCCGGTCTTCTTGAGCTTGTTCAACAGCAGTTCCATCGCCTCCACCGGCGGCACCCCGGTGAGCGCGCGCCGCAACAGCACCACCTTGGCGTACTCATCGGGATGGTAAAGGAGCTCCTCCTTCCGGGTGCCCGAGCGCTCCACGTTGATGGAAGGGAAGATCCGGCGGTCCACCAGGGCGCGGTCCAGATGCACCTCCATGTTCCCGGTGCCTTTGAACTCTTCAAAAATCACCTCATCCATGCGGCTGCCGGTGTCGATCAACGCCGTCGCCATGATGGTGAGCGATCCGCCCTCCTCGATGTTGCGCGCCGCGCCAAAAAACCGCTTCGGCTTGTGCAGCGCGTTGGCATCCACGCCGCCGGACAGAATCTTGCCGGAGTGCGGTTGCACCGTGTTGTAGGCGCGCGCCAGCCGCGTGATGGAGTCGAGCAGGATGACCACGTCCCGCTTGTGTTCCACCATGCGCTTGGCCTTTTCGATGACCATTTCCGCCACCTGCACGTGGCGTTCCGGCGGTTCGTCAAACGTCGAGGAAATCACCTCCGCGCCGATGCAGGTGCGCTCCATGTCCGTGACCTCCTCCGGACGCTCGTCAATCAACAGAATGAACAGATACGTCTCCGGATTGTTCTTCAGGATGGCGTTGGCCAGCTTTTGCATCAGCACGGTCTTGCCGGTGCGGGGAGGGGCGACGATGATGCCGCGTGTGCCTTTACCGATGGGGCAGACGAGATCGAGCACGCGCGTCGAAAGTTCCTCCTTCCCCGTCTCCAGGATGAAGCGCTTGTTTGGAAACAGCGGCGTCAGGTTTTCAAAATGCGTTTTGTCCTTCGCCTTGTCCGGCTCCTCGCCATCCACCGCCTCCACTTTGAGCAGCGCGAAAAACTTCTCCTTTTCCTTGGGCGGGCGGATCTGGCCGGCGATCAGATTGCCGGTTTGCAGATCGAAACGCCGGATTTGCGAGGGCGAAACGTAGATGTCCTCCGGACAGGAGAGATAATTAAAACTTTGCGACCGCAGAAAACCATAACCATCCGGCAACACTTCCAGGACGCCCTCCGAAAACAGCACCCCGGCGCGTTCGGCGTTTTTCTGGAGGATGTGGAAGATGATCTCGTGCTTCCGCATCGTCCCGTAATTCTCCACGCCGTACTCCCGGGCCATGTTGTTTAGTTCATTCATCTGCAGGGACTGCAACTTGGCGATGTTGAGGGAATTGGCGATTTTGTCGCGTTCGTGACGCCGTCCGGTGCCCGCGGGAGCGGCGGCCGTCGTTTTCTCAGCGGGGGGCGCGCCGGCTGCCTCCGCATCCGCGACGGCGGAGGCGGAGGCAGCCCCGCCCTGGCTGGCCGCGTGCTCCACGGCAGATTCGCTCCCGGTGGCGGCGACGGTGGCGGGCTCGTCCGGACGCGCGGGCAGGGCCTCGGGCGGCAGTTCGACTGCGCCGGTTTTGGTCTTGGCTGATTTGGTTCTGGCCTTCTTGGTTACAGCTTTGGCTGCCATAAAATCTCCATTTGGTTTTCCTCCGCCTGGCGAAATCGCCCGCTTGATTTCCCGTTCCTTCCAGGTGAAGGGAGAGCGTGCGGATTATGCTAATCGGCGAGCGACGGTTGCGGAATCTGCAAGGTTCGATTTGCTGGATTTCAAAATTCTCTCAATACGGCAAGGGGAATCTCGCAGTCAATTCGCGGACACGCTGCCGCACCCGGGCCACCACGTCAAGATTTTTTATGTCGAGCAGCACCTCGCTGATCATGTCGGCGATGGCGGCCATTTCCGGCTCTTTCATGCCGCGGGTGGTGCAGGCCGGGGTGCCGAGGCGCACGCCGCTGGCCTGGAAGGGGGAGCGCGTTTCAAAGGGAATCGTGTTTTTGTTGGTGGTAATTCCCGCGCCATCGAGTGCGATCTGGCACTCCTTTCCAGTCAACCCCTTCGCGCCCACATCCACGAGCAGCAAGTGGTTGTCCGTGCCGCCGCTGACCAGCCGGAAGCCATTGCGTTGCATGCCCTCCGCCAGCGCCGCGGCATTCCGCACGATCTGGTGTTGGTAGGTTTTGAATCCCGGCTGCAGCGCCTCCTGGAAACAGACCGCCTTGGCCGCGATCACGTGCATCAAGGGACCGCCTTGAATGCCTGGAAAAATTTGCGCATCAATCTCCTTGGCGTACTGCTCGCGGCACAGGACCAGGCCGCCGCGCGGTCCCCGCAGGGTCTTGTGGGTCGTGGTGGTGACAAAATCCGCGTGACCGATCGGACTGGGATGGGCGCCCGCCACCACCAGCCCGGCAATGTGCGCGATGTCCGCCAGCAGGTAGGCGCCGACCTCCCGCGCAATTTCGCCCAGGCGCGCGAAGTCAATGATCCGCGGATAGGCGCTGGCGCCCACGGTGATCATTTTGGGCCGGTGTTCCCGGGCCATCTGCGCCAGTTGTTCGTAATCAATGCGTTCATCCTCCCGCCGCACCCCGTAATGGACGATCTCAAAAAACTTGCCCGAGAAGTTGGCCCGGTTGCCATGCGTCAAATGGCCGCCATGGCTCAGATCCATTGTCAACAGCCGGTCTCCCGGCTTGAGCATGGCAAAATAGACGGCCATGTTCGCGCCGCTGCCGGAATGCGGCTGCACGTTGGCGTGCTCCGCCCCAAACAACTGCCGGGCCCGGTCCATCGCCAGTTGTTCGACCACGTCCACGTTTTCGCATCCGCCGTACCAGCGTTTCTTCGGATAACCTTCGGCGTATTTGTTTGTCAGCACCGACCCCTGCGCTTCCATGACGGCGGGGCTGGTGAAATTTTCACTGGCAATCAGTTCAATGTTTTCCTGCTGCCGCAGCCGTTCGTGTTCAATGGCCGTGGCGATGGCCGCGTCCACCTGGGCCAGGCGCAATTCGGGTGCTGTCATTTTGGTTTCCAACTTGCTCACGCAGCGCTCGTGCCGCTGCCGGTTAAATTCGGTGTTCAGAAAGCGGTCAAAAATCCGCCGGGCCTGTTCAATCGTGGTCATCCGCCCCGACAGGCAGAGGACGTTGGCGTCGTCCTGCTCGCGCGTAGCCGCGGCGGTTTCAGGATCGCGCACCACGGCGGCGCGGACGCCGGCCACTTTGTTCGCGGCAATGCTCAAGCCAATGCTGCTGGCCCCGACCAGCACGCCAAACTCGACATTGCGCCCGCTGACGCTGTGCGCCACCGGAAGGGCGTAATCGGGATAGTCCACGGCTTTCCCGCCCTGATGCGTGCCAAAATCGTGAAAGGAAATTCCGGCCTCCTGCAGGTGCGCCTTCAGCGCCTCCTTCAATTCGTAGCCTTCCTGGTCCGCGCCCAGCGCGATGCGGGCATGTTTGCCGCCCAACACCGCCTTGATCACTTGCTGGGTCTCACCCTGTTCGACGAAGCGCAGAAGCGACGCCAACCCCTGCTCAATTTGATCCCGGCAGTGAACGTACACGTCGTAAGAACCGCCAATGGGATCCGCAATGTCCTTTTCGAACGCGTCCAGCGTGTCATCGAACTCGCGCAATAAAAAGGTTTTCTCCGCCGCCTGCGGGTACATCAGCAACACGGAGTCCACATGGCTGTGGGTCATGCCGAGAATGTAATCCGCCTGCCGCACCATCTCGGCGGTCAGCATCTGGCTGCGCTGCCGCGAAATGTCCACGCCGATTTCCCGCATCGCCTGCACGGAATAGGCGCTGGGGGGCTGTCCGTTGACCGCCCCCAGCCCCGCGGAAACCGCCCGATAATCACTGCGCCCGTGCGTGGCATGCCGGAACAGCCCCTCAGCCATCGGGCTGCGGCAGATGTTCCCGGTGCAGATGAACAGGAAGGTTTTCATTAAAGCCAACCCGGCAAGTTTGGTCGCCTCGCCGCACCAACGTCAATGTTAAACCCACGCGCGCGCCGCGCCGCGTGGCTCCGCTTCGCCCCCAGGCCGCGCGTCAAGAAGCGGTGCTTTGAGTTTTCGTTTTTCATTTCCCGGACTATCCTGCCGCCGTGTTGCCGCTCGAATCGTCATTTGCCGGGCTGCCGGCGCTGAATCAGGTCACCGTTCCGGACTTGTGGCAGCAACAGGCGGTGGCCGCCTTGCGGCAGGGCCGGGACGTGGTGGTCCACGCTCCCACCGGGGCGGGCAAGACATTGATTTTTGAATTGTGGTCCAACCAGGGCAAGCCGCGCGGCCAGGCCATTTACACCGTGCCGACACGCGCGCTGGCCAATGACAAACTGGCGGAATGGCGCGCGCGCGGCTGGAATGTGGGCATCGCAACGGGCGATCTGGCGGAAAATCTGCACGCACCCATTCTGGTGGCCACTCTCGAAACCCAGAAAAACCGCCTGATTGCCGGCCACGGCCCGGCGTTGCTGGTCATTGATGAGTACCAGATGCTGGGCGATGCGGATCGCGGTCTCAACTACGAGCTGGCGCTCGCACTGGCCCCGGCCTCCACCCAATTGCTCCTGCTAAGCGGCAGCGTGTCCAATCCCCATCATGTGGTGCGCTGGCTCGCCCGCCTGGGCCGCTCCGCCACATTGATTCGCCATGAACAACGTCCGGTGCCGCTGGACGAGGTTTGGGTCAATCATTTGAACTACCAACTGCCTCCGGAAATCCGGGGTTACTGGCCGCGTTTTGTGGCGAAAGCGCTGGCCGATGACCTTGGGCCGATTCTGGTTTTTGCCCCGCGCCGGCAGGGCGCCGAAACCTTGGCCGCCGAGCTCGCCCGCTGTCTGCCGGTGCCCAATCCGCTGTCCCTCTCCCTCGAACAAAAACAGATCGTGGGCGAACACCTGGCCCGACTGCTCAAAAGCCGAATCGCGTATCACCACAGCGGCCTGAGCTACGCCGCCCGCGCCGGAGTCATCGAACCTCTCGCCAAAGCGGGACAGCTGCGCGTGGTCGTCGCCACCATGGGACTGGCCGCCGGCATCAATTTCTCCCTGCGCAGCGTCGCTCTGGCGGGGGAATCCTACCGTCGCGACCATCTTGAGCAACCTTTGCGCGCCGATGAAATCCTGCAAATGTTCGGCCGGGCCGGGCGGCGCGGGCTTGATGAAACCGGATTTGTGCTGATCGCCGCCAATGAAATCCGCCTGCTGGACGCGCATCCGGCCCATCTTGCCCGGAGCGGTGCGGTGGATTGGAGCGCCCTGCTCGGCTTGATGCAAACGGCGGCGGAGGATGGCCAGAACCCGTTTCTGGCGGCGGTTCGCGCCCAGGAACGGCTGTTCACCACCAAACCCATTTTCCTGGGCGTGGAATCATCACTCAAACACCCCGATCCGCCCTGCCACCTGCAGACCGACGCCGAACGCGCCCGGCACGTCCGCAAACGACAACGCGAATTCCTGAACAGCCGCGGTGAATGGGAAGCGTACCCGCCTCTGAGCGCGAAGCCATTGGGGGAAATTGGGGTGCCCTGGACGGCCCACTCCCCCGCCCCGCATCCGCCTCCGCCCCCACGCGAAGAAGGCCCGGGAGCCGCCGCCGCCTGTGCGAACGGCCCGAGCCCGGGAACCGGAGAACCGGCCCCGCCGGATCAGCTTCTTCCGGCGCTGGCGCACCAACCGGCGCTGGCCCAGGTCGGCACGGGAATGATCGTGGCGCTGACCACCCGCGCCGATGGCACCAAAATTTATGGACGCGCCTCGACGGTGGCCGACGTGCTCAATGGAAACCGCATCCTCATTGCCAAGTGGGTGCGCCGCCTGACGGGCTGGAACGGGCGCCAAGTTGACCTCGCCGTCTGGCAGGAAAAACTCCGGCCGCTGGTGGAGCAAAAGCTCGCCGGCCAAAACACGCCGGTGGTCAAGTTCGTCCGGCAGTCGCAACGCATCCTGGTTTACGTAAGCGTCGCGCAGCTCACCCTGCGGGTGCCGGTGGATCGATATGGTCAGGCGCTGTGGCGGCCGGCGGAGCGCGAAGTTTTGCCGTACGATTGTGCGCGTTGCGCCCTGGTGGAAATCTGCAAGCAACTGCCCACCGCCACCGGCACCGCGCTGACCTGGAAACGTCTCCAGCTGGTGGAGGCCGATGGCCGGCCCACGCGGCGCGGCCGTCTCGTCAGTTTCTTCCAACAGGGCGATGGCCTGGCGGTTGCCGCCGCCTTGGAGGACGAAGAATATCCGTTGGAGGAGTTGATTTACGATCTGGCCAATCTCGATGCCGGGTTCCGCTTTTGCGGCGATGAACACCGGTTTGGGGGGCGGCTTGCGGTGGCGTGCCGCGAAAAGTTTCAATGCCTCAGCATTCCGGGATACCTCGAAAACGGCCTGCCTCCCAAATATGGCGCAGGCGCGGAGGCGGTCGTCCAGAGCGTGCATCAGAATCCCGCCAGCAAAAACCACTGGATTACCGACCTGCTGGGCCCCGGCGATATTGATCGGGCCATCATTGAATGGCGCAGTGTGTTGCGCCAGATTTCGCACGCCCCGGAGCTGGACTGGCCGCGCTGGTCGGCCCTGCAGGCCATGGCCCGGACCCTCCTGCAGGAAACGGCGTCCCCCACCCTGACGGACCTGCCCCCGCTGGAACATCACCAGAAGCGCCGTGTGGATCACCGGCTGATGTTGCGGCGGCACTGAGGCGACGACTCCGGGGCGTCTTGTCCCGCCTGGACCCGCGCCGGTCAACGGTTGTGCCAGCCAAACCGTTTGGTGATCGGCCAATACACGAAAAATTGCTTGCCGATGACGTTGTCCGCCGGGAACGTCCCCCACGCCCGCGAATCGAAGCTGTTCAGCGTGTTGTCCCCCATCACCATGTAGGCATCGGGAGGCAGGGTGTAAACCGTTTCGCCATCCGGAAACAACGGGGCGTAACCCGGCATGCCCAGCCGGTGGAAATTCAAATCATTCACGTGTCCGGAATACTCGCTCTGCGCCGGCGGCTGGTGCGGATCAAAGGAATAGACGTTCTCGAAGTGCGGCGTGGTTTTGTCCAGCCGCCGGCCGTTGATGCGCAGATGCCGGTCGTCGCCAATCTGCACCCGCTCGCCGCCCAGCGCCACGAGCCGCTTGATGTAGAATTGATCCTGCGGCATCCGGGCGTGCCGGATGCCGGCCGTTTGAAATACGACGATCTCCCCGCGCTTCGGCGGGCGGAAATTGTAGGTCATGCGGTCCACGAACAAATGATCCCCGGTCTGGATTTTCATGTGGACCACCGTCTCGCCCCGGCGGAAGAACTGTCCGGGCTCCAGCCCCGCGCGCAAGCGCAAATCGCTCTGCCCGTAGTCCGGAGGGAACAGGATCAGGTGCGTGCGCCCGCCAATCGTCAGGGTTTGCCAGAAGTTGAAAATGCGGATCCCCACCGGAGGATTGACGCTCTGCAACACGCCATCCGTCTTTGCCTTGATGTCCAGGTAGGAAATGCCCGCGAACCAGTCCCGGATCCGCGGCCAGCCCGTGGGAAACACCAGCGCATCGCGGGCGCGCTCCTCCTCGGCGATCATCTCCGGCGACATCGCGCGCTTGTAGGTGAAATCCGGGGTGGACGTCACGCCAAACAGCGTGGGCTGCATGGAGCCGGTGGGAATTTTGAACGGCTGCACAAAAAACGTGCGCACCGCCATTGCCACCGCGATCGCCACCAGAAATACTTCGAAGTTCTCGCGATAACCGGCGTGCGGGTAGGGCTTCAACCACTGGCTCGCGGTGGCTTCCAGCTGCTTCATCTGCACTTCCAGGTCCGCCCGCGGCCGGCGGCTTTGGAACACGGCGCGCGACTCCGCCAGTGCCGCCGTCACCCGTTCGATGGCCTGCTCCGAAAGCAGGTCGCGCTGGGCGTTGAGGATGTTCCGCACCTGTTTCCACAGGCGCGTGGCCTGCCGCACGGTGCGCGAGAAAAACCAGCGAAAACTCATAAATTCCGATCCGCTCCCGGTCCGGTCCCGCGCGGGGGGTTGCTGCGTGACGGGTGCGGGTTCATGCCTTTAACACCTCGATGAAGGCCTCCTGGGGAATATTCACGTTGCCGACGGATTTCATGCGCTTCTTGCCTTCTTTCTGCTTCTCCAGCAGCTTCCGCTTGCGCGACACGTCGCCGCCGTAACATTTGGCAGTCACGTCCTTGCGGAATGCGCTCACCGTTTCCGAAGCGATGATCTTGCCGCCAATCGCCGCCTGAATTTTCACCGCGAACTGCTGGCGCGGGATGACCTCCTTCAGCTTCTCCGCCAGCGTCCGCCCCCGCCCTTCCGCTTTGGAGCGGTGCACGAGGCACGAAAAGGCATCCATCGGCTCGCCATTGACCAGCATGTCCAGCTTGACCATGTCGCTGTCCTGGTAATCCGTCGGTTCGTAATCCATGGACCCGAAGCCGCGGGTGATGGATTTGATCCGGTCGTGGAAATCAATCAGGATTTCGTTCAACGGAATCAACGCCGTCAGCATGACGCGTTTGACATCCAGGGTCTCGGTGTTGTTCACCAGGCCGCGCTTTTCGGAAATCAACGCCATCAGGTCTCCAATGTTTTCATTGGGACAAATCACGAACGCCTTGACCATCGGCTCCTCGATCCGGTCAATGTGCGTCACCTCGGGCAGAAAGGCGGGGTTGTCCACCTCCTTCAACTGCCCGTCCGTGAGGTAAACCTTGTACACCACGCTCGGATACGTCGCGATGATGTCCATGTTGTATTCGCGCCGCAACCGCTCCTGCACAATTTCCAGGTGCAGCAGACCCAGAAAACCGCAACGGAAGCCGAATCCCAGCGCCACCGAGGTCTCGGAGGCGTACACAAAGGCGGAGTCGTTCAATTTCAACTTCGCCATGGAGGTTTTCAACTGTTCGTAATCCGCGGTGTTGATCGGATAAATCCCGCTGAACACCATTGGATGGATCTCTTTGAAGCCAGGCAGGGCCGGCGCGGGATTGCGCGCTTCCGTGAAGGTGTCCCCCATCTTCACGTCGCTCGGCGATTTGATGTTGGCGGTGACGTAACCGGTTTCCCCCGCCTCCAGTTTTTCGCGCGGGTACGGCTTGGGATTGAAACTGCCGACCTCCTTGACCTCGTAGCTCTTGCCGCTGTGCAGGAGCTTGACCTGCTGGCCCGCCTTGATTTCACCATTGAACACGCGGACGTGCGTCACCACCCCCTTGTAAGTGTCGAAATACGAATCGAACGCCAGCGCCTGCAGGCTGGACGCCCCGGTCGGCTGCGGCGGCGGCACCCGTTGAATGATCGCTTCCAGAATGTCTTCAATTCCGATCCCCTGTTTCGCGCTGCAGGGGATGGCCCACTCCGAGGGCAGCGCCAGCACGTCTTCCAGCTGCTGTTTCGCCTGGGCCACGTTGGCATGCGGCAGGTCAATCTTGTTGATCACCGGAATGATTTGCAGGTTTTGCTTCGCCGCCAGATGATAATTGGCGACCGTCTGCGCCTCGACTCCCTGCGCCGCGTCAATCACCAGCAGCGCGCCCTCGCAGGCGCTCAGGCTGCGCGACACTTCGTACGCAAAATCCACGTGTCCTGGCGTGTCAATCAGGTTCAGCTCATAAGTCTCCCCGTTCCTGGCCCGGTAATGCATCGTCACCGGATGAGCCTTGATCGTGATGCCCCGTTCCTTTTCCAGGTCCATTGCATCCAGCAATTGATCCTCCATCTCCCGCATTGCCACCGTTCCGGTGCTTTGCAGCAACCGATCGGAAAGCGTGGTCTTCCCATGGTCAATATGGGCGATGATGCAGAAATTACGTATGTATTTGATGTCCATCCCAAAAACTCAATCCGGGCGGCCCGTCCGCGTTTCCCTCCCTCCGATCTGAAAAACCTTCAACTGAAGCCGGGAATCCCTCGCCAACCGGACGGGACAGCTTAAAGACCCGGCGCCGGAAGAAAAGCAAATTAGCGCCCCCGGCCACCGCCCGGTGCGGCGCTCCGGGTCATGGGTCAAGGCGCGCTTCCAGCGCCGGATTCACCACCCACGAGCTTTCGCGATGCGGCTCGTAATCGTTGTTCCAACGCCGCCGCCACAGGTCGCTGGTCGGATCAATCACCGCTTTCCGACGCACCGCCTCGGCATGCCCATCTGCAAACATCAGACACGTCCGGGTCTGGTGCCGGTTGGACGGCCATTCCGCCGGCGTGGTGGGATCAATGTTGCCGTCAAATGAAGCGTCCGGTTTGCTGTCCCCCAGCATGATCATTTCGGAGGGCCGCTTCACCTGGGCCTCCTTGATCTCGGGAAACACATCCACGTCTCCGCCCAGGCCGAGGTGGCCGCCGGCGGGGAACGAGCCCCAATCGTTGAACCCGTAGGAAAACCGCGTGGTGTGCGTAATGCCGTAGGGATCACGAACCCCTCCTGGTCCCGTGGCGCCCAGACCGTAGGGCATTTTGTTGAGGTTCGTATCCCAGGCGCTGTTGGGATTGGCCATGGGACACCAGAACGCCGCACGGTTGTTGCCCATGTAGGTCAGCAACCGCGGAGGCCAGACATAATAAAAGTTCGGCAGGGTGGCCGGGGTGAAGAGGCAGCCCGGATATTTGTTCCAGTCGCCCACGTACATGACGGTGGCCACGCCGATCTGGCGGAGGTTGTTGATGCAGGCGGTCTGCTTGGCCTTGGCCTTGGCCTTGGCCAGCGCGGGCAGCAGCATCGCCGCCAGGATCGCAATGATCGCGATCACCACCAGCAGTTCAATCAGGGTGAAGCCAGCCCTGCGTCGCGGGCGGAACGGACGTGGTGAAGCGGCGGAAGATGGGCGCATGATTGCTCTTCATAGAGCAATCTCACGGTCGTCGCAACAGAATTTACCAGGGGGCCGGAAATTGAACCGGGTGACCTCACCAGCCTGCGGCGGCCCGCGATCAAGTGGTCGCGGGGAACGCGGCGAGGGCACGCTCGATGCGCTCCAGTGTTTTTTCCCGACCCAGCACTTCCAATAGATGATACAAGCTGGGGCCGGAGGCGCGGCCGGTCGCGGCCAGGCGCACCGGATGCACGAGGACGCCGGCTTTCACGCCCAGATTTCCGGCCGTGGCTTTCAATGTTGTTTCGAGCGTTGCGGCCGTGAAGGTATCGGTCCGGGCAAACGCTTCGCGAAGCCTCTCCAGACGCGGCCGGTTTTCCGGCACGAAACATTTCTCCACCGCCGCCGGATCGTAATCCACCTCCGGGCGAAAATAAAACCCACCGTAATCCGGCAGCTCCCCGAATGTCTTGATCTTCCCCCGGCAGGTGTCCAGCGCCGCCTTGACGTAACGCACGTCAAAGCGGTTGGTGTCCAACCCGGCCTTGGCCAGTGCGCGGACCGACATTTCGTAAAACCGGTCGTCAGGCAGTTCGCGGCAATATTCGCCTTGCAGCCACAACAGTTTCTCGTAGTCAAACTTTGCGTTGTGCCGCAGAATTTGCGGCAAATCAAACCGCTCGACGACCTCGGTCAGTGGAAGCTTCTCGGTGTTGTCCTTGGGTGACCAACCCAGCAGGCACAGATAATTATTCACGGCCTCCGGCAGAAATCCCTCCTCGAGATACGCGCCCAGGGACGCGCCACGGTCGCGCTTGCTCATTTTCGAGCCTTCCGGATTGAGGATCAACGGAATATGCGCGTAGGCTGGCGGCGGGACGCCGAACGCGCGAAACAGCGCGATGTGCTTGGCGGTGTTGCTCAGGTGGTCCTCCCCGCGAATGACGTGGGTGATGCCCATTTCCAAATCGTCCACCACATTCACGAAGTGGAACACCGGCTGCCCATCGCTCCGCACCAGCACCCAATCGGGATGGAGCGCCTCCCGGTCGGTCAGCGGACGCAACACGTCTCCCACCACGAGATCGGGGATGACGATGGGCTCGCGGGTCATGCGAAACCAGACCGCCCCGTCCTTTTCGTAGGCCAGCTGGCGCGACAACAAGGCTTCCACGCGCCGTTCATAATGCGCGCGCCGCTGCGATTGAAAGTACGGTCCGCGCGCGCCCTTGGCCGGACCGGTGGCGGCGCTGGTCAACGGCCCTTCATCCCAGTTCAACCCCAGCCAGCGCAGGCCGCCCAGGATGGCCTCCACGGCTTCCTGGGTGTTCCGCGCGGCGTCGGTGTCCTCGATGCGCAGAACGAAGGTGCCGCCGGTGTGGCGCGCGTACAGCCAGTTGAACAATGCCGTGCGCGCGCCGCCAATGTGCAGATAGCCGGTGGGGGACGGAGCAAAACGAACTCGTGGCTTCATATCCAGTCAATCCCCCACAGCAGACCATAAACCGGCGGGAATGGAAAACGAAAACCAGGCCGTCCCGCCGCCCGGGAGAAAAAGATTGCCGGAACGCGCGCCACCCCGCAATGTTTCCCGTGCTTGGCGGAGAGATGGCTGAGTGGTTTAAGGCGCACGCCTGGAAAGCGTGAGTAGCTAAACACTACCGGGGGTTCGAATCCCCCTCTCTCCGCCATCCCGCTCTTCCCCCCTGACGAACGCGCCCCTTCACGGAGCGTCTCCAAGGACAGATCAACCTCCGTCCGAGCCGGGTTCCGCCGCAAGCGACGGCAGTCCCTCCCCGGCGGCCAGGGCGGCGGGACGCTTGTAGAACAACTCATGCCCGTCAGCCGAGGCGTGCAGGCACGCCAGCACCTCCGGACGGGGCGCAACGAAAACATAGGGGTAATCCACTTCACCCAGTTCCGGACGGATGGGATAGGCCAGTTGTTCGCACTCCACGCTGAATTGGGAGTTCACGCCGGGTTTGTTGCCGCGCGGGTCCAGCCGGAACCACACCTGGCGACCGGGCAAATAGACCGCGTTCAACCCGTGCAACGCGTAGCCGGATTCCGGCGTGCCCCGGCGCATGACACGCTGATAACAAAAGCCGGCGGGAATGTTCAGTCCCCGCAACAGGGCGGCCAGCAGATGGGCCTTGGCGAAACAAATCCCCTCCCCGCCGGTCAGCGCCTGCGAAGCTGAAATGGTCACCCGCGCGCTGTTCAAATCGAACGAGTGAGCGATGTGGTCGCGCACAAATGCAAACGCCAGGCGCGCCTGCGTTTCGTCGTCCGTCGCCTGCGCCCGAATCTGCGCGATCCGGTCCTGCACCGGTGGCGATGGGAAATCAATCACCGCGGAGGGCTGCAAATAAGCATTCCGGTCCCGGGTCTCAAAAATCAATTTCATGGCGCTCATGGTCCACATTATTTCGCGGATCCCCCGCCGCGCAAGGGGCGGGCCCGCGCGCCCACCGGACCGCGTCGCGGTCCGGCTCAGGCGCGGATCATGGTCAACACCATTTTGAACCGCTTGAGGGCGCTCAAGGCATGCGGCTGTTGCGCCGGCATCACGATCGCCTCCCCGGCGCGCACCAGGTGCGGCTTGCGGGCGATGGTGATTTCCGCTTCGCCTTCAACCACCTGCACCAGCGCATCGTAAGGCGAGGTGTGCTCGCTCAACTCCTCGCCCGCGTCGAAGGCAAATACCGTCACCCGGCCGGCCGGACCTTTCAAAATTTCCCGGCTGACGATCGCGCCCGGCTGGTAATCCACCAGGGGCGCGAGCGGGAAGGTTTGCGCCGGTTCAATTTTCACCCGGGTCGTGGCGGAAGCGGAAGGTTCGGTCATGCACTCGTTTCTGGGATGCGGGTTGACGGTGGATTATCGGGCCCGATTTCGCGCCCGGAGAGCACTATTTGGCGAGCTGGTCGGCGAACTGTTCCAGACGCGCCACCTTCTCCGAACCAATTTTGCGGTCCAGTTCGGCAAATTTGTCCAGCAACGCCTGATTGTCCGTGGTCGTCACCAGTTTTTCAGCCATCGGAAATACCATGGCGTCCTCCATCCACAGGTGGTGGCGATAGAGCTGCACCAGTTCCTGCAGCGTCTGCCGCAGGGCGTCCCGCGCCGCCGCCGCATTCTGTTCATAGGCGTTGAGGCGATCGGTCAGCGTGGTGACCAGCGCACGTCCCTTGGCGTGGTCATTGTTCAGTCCGCCGATGGGACAGCCTTGCGGGGGCACGCCGCGTTGCACCAGCAGGGGGAAAAACAGCGCCTCCTCCCGCAGATGATGCCGTTCGTCCGCGTACACCCGCAGAAACTCCACACACCGTCGCAACGTGTCCATCGGGGCGGTGGAGGACGTTTCCAACTGGCTGGCGATCGTCTGCAGCGCGTTGATCACGGTTTCAATATGCCGGTGCTCGGCACTCATTTGTTCGATGGCGGTCGCACTCATTCCAAGATTCTCCGCCCGCAGTCTGGAGCGCCACGGCGGCGCCGGCTTTGACCTGAATCAAAAGCAGGACGGTTCGTTGCGCGGGCGGACGCGGGACCGGCGGACTCGGCTTGACGGAATGGAAAAATGCGGCACTGCTGTGCCGGCGGTTTGACGGTCATGCGTCCCGCGGCGCCGCGGTATCCGGCCGGATTCGATGCGGTCAAAGCCAAAACAACAACACTCAAACACCATAAAACAAACCATGATGCAACCACGACTCGTTTACGGAGAGGTCGCGCCCGACGGACTTAAGGCCATGCTCGGCCTCGAACAATACGCGCGCCACAGCGGCCTCGAACATTCCCTGCTGGAACTGGTCAAAACCCGCGCCTCACAAATCAATGGCTGCGGTTACTGTCTGGACATGCACACCAAAGATGCCCGCGCCGCGGGGGAAACCGAGCAGCGGCTGTACACACTCTCGGTCTGGCACGAGACCCCGTTCTTCACTGAGCGCGAGCGCGCCGCACTGGCGTGGACGGAAGCCGTCACCCGGGTGGCGGAATCCCAGGTGCCCGACACGGTGTACGAACAGGCCCGCAAACATTTTTCGGAAAAGGAACTGGTGGATCTGACCCTGGCCATCGTGGCCATCAACGGCTGGAACCGGCTGGCGATCAGCTTCCGCAGCGTGCCCGGCTCCTACCAGGTCGGACAGCCTCAGGTGAAGCCGAAGACATGAATCTGGCGGAACAGCGCGCGCGGGCGGCGAAGTTGCGCGAGTTGCACCGGGGCCCCAAAATCCTGGTGCTGCCCAATGCGTGGGATTGCCTCAGCGCGCGCTTGTTGGGACAGGCCGGCTTCCCCGCGCTCGCCACGACCAGTGGCGGCGTGGCCGCCGTGCTGGGTTATCCCGACGGACAACGCATCAGCGCCGGGGAAATGTTGTTGATGGTGGGGCGCATCGCCGCCACGGTCGCGCTTCCGGTGACGGCGGATCTGGAAGCGGGTTACCACAAACAACCGGCGGCCGTTGCCGGCCTCATCCGCCAGGCCATCTCACTCGGTCTGGCAGGGGCCAACCTCGAAGACGGTCGTGGTCCGCACCAACCGCTGGCCGATCCCGTCCGCCAGGCCGAGGTGATCCAGGCGGTCCGCGCGACGGTCCGCGCCGCCCGGACGGATTTCGTCCTCAATGCGCGCGTGGATGTTTTCCTTCACGGCGGCGGCAGTGCAACCGCGCGTTTCCGCGAAGCCGTCCGCCGCGCTCACGCGTATGGAGAAGCCGGTGCGGATTGCATTTTTCCAATTGGACTGCGCGATCGGGAAACCATCGCCCGGTTGGTGCGCGAGGTGAGCGCGCCCGTGAACATCCTCGCCGGCCCGGGAACGCCCCCGCTGGGGGAGCTGGAACAGCTGGGCGTCCGCCGTGTGACCTTTGGCTCCGGTTTGCTGCGCGCCACCCTCCCTGACATGCAACGGATGTTTCAGGACCTGCGCGCGCGCGGCGATTCCGGATTGCTGGCCCAGACGGTCTTCACCCACGCCACCATGAATGCCCTGTTCCCTTGAACCGGAACCGCTGCGGCACATCAAGCTTCACCGGCAACACGCCCATCGCGGTCCCGGTCCGATTTCCAATGCGCCTGGCCGCACGCCTCCACCCGCTGGCGTTATCCGCAGCCTCTATCGGCCGGCCTCCGGATGCGCGGTCGCCAGGGGGAGCGCGGAAACTGCTTGTCAGATTTTGCCCCGAAACCAATCCTGCAGCCATGCATTTTCCGAAGTTTTGGGCCAGAGGCGAATGCGATGGCTTCCAGGCCTGGCGCGGCTCGTCCCAGAGTCCGGCGGAAGCACAGGCGTTGGCCAACCAGGCGGCGCAACGACTCGCCGAACGCTTCCGTTCGGAAACGTGGCCGCCGCCACACGGCGGCTACTACTCCGACCGCCCCTTTCGCGAGCCGGTCCTGCACGAAATCAAGGACGACGCCGACCGGGTGCGCGCCGTGATCACCCGCAATTCGTACGGTTGCCAGGTTTTGAACACCGCGCGCGTCATGTTCGTGGACGTGGACTTGCCGGAACCAAAACCTCCCGGCGGCTTTCTGCAACGCCTTTTCCGCAAGCCCGCGCCCGCGCCCACCCGGACCGCCGACGGGGCGCTGGCCAAAGTTGAAGCGTGGACGCGCCAGCGCCCGGAATGGGGCTGGCGGATCTATCGCACCCGCGCGGGATTGCGCCTGCTGGCCACGCACGCGTTGATCGCCCCGGAGTCCGCCGAGGCCGATGCCGTGTTCGCGGCATTGGACGCCGATCCGCTCTATCGCCGCCTCTGTCAAACACAGCAATGTTATCGCGCACGGCTCACGCCCAAGCCGTGGCGTTGCGGAGTAACCATGAAACCGGAACGCTGGCCGTTCGAAAACGAAAAGCGGGAGCAGCGCTTCCAACGCTGGCAAGCAAACTACGAGAGCTACGCCGCCAACTGGGCGACCTGCCGCCTTATCCGCCCGCTTGGCAACCCAACGGTGCATCCGGAGATCCAACCCATCCTCACCCTTCACGACGCGGCAACCAAGGTGGAATCCAGCTTGAAGCTGGCGTGATTCAAGACCGGTTAAAACGGGCCTGAGGGCTTATGTCCCGGACTGTTCCAAAACCACACCAAGTTCACCAAGCGCCGGGCAAGCGGCGGCTTTAATGATGCACAGACGCAGCTTGGTGGTGGTGACGCGGTGCTCACGCACCAAGCGACAGTTGCCGATGCTTGTTGTCGTGGCAAACTCCACCCAACCATTATTCTGCCAGCAATCCAAAGCCAAAGCTTCGATCCGCTGTCCCAACGGCAGATATTCGCGCAGCCGAAAGATGTTGAACGAAGTGGTCTTGCCAAATCCAAAATCGGTTCCGGCGTTTTGATCGCGTCATCCGTCGTCCAGCAGGTATCGCGTCGTCCGTCAACCAGGTTCGCCGCTCCGAACTGCCGCGCATGCCCCCGCACTTTGGAAGCCTGGATTTCGACCAACGGCGCCAGATCGGTTTTGCACAGGCCTTGAAGTCGGCGATGAAATTCCGTGAGCGACTGCGCATCCTCCTCGGGAATCTGGCCGCGCCGGTCCGGAGGCAGATTCAACAGTAGCGAAGCGCCGCGTCCCACCGAGGCAAAATAGAGTTTCACGAGGTGCGGTTGTCAATCTTCCGGGTTTCCCGCGCGCCACCGTAGTGACCGTCACCGCCATTCGCACCATCGAACCACACCCCGAAGATGTCGCCATAGTTGGGGGGCAACTCGCGCAGTTGGTTGCGGTAATAAGTGATGTATTCCAATCGCCCGTACCCGGGGTGATTACGATCCCAAGAGGACAAATAAACCCCAAAACTTCGAGTGGTGCCGGCGGCAGGCCGCGGCGAGTTCTCCGACCACATCGCCCTGCCCCTCGCGTCAGGGACTGTGCTTCACCGAATGTTCCATGTATTGCGAAGGCCACAGACAAAACCCATCATGATGATTGGCGGCAAGGCCCAAGCCTTTCATGCCCGCGCCCGCCGCGGCGCGCACAATCTGATCCGCACTGAAATCACAGGGATTAAACAAGGCCGGGGATTCGTCACCATAACCCCAATCCTTGTCGGTGAAGGTATTGATGGTGAAATGAAAAAGGCCGTAAAATTCCGGTTCGTGCCATGTCAGTTACCGCAGAGCGGGCACGGGACCATACAGTTCTGGAGCTTGGACGGAATTCTCAGCGCACGTCTCAAAACTGGCGGCACCCACGGCGACGAGGAGCAGAAAGATCGCAATCTTCTTCATCTCAGTTTAATTATCCAAGTCATACGGACGGACGGTTCGGCTTCCATTTTTACCCGACCCGTCCTCGGAGCAGAAGCGATAATTGAATCGGCAAAGCGGGCAGTCCCGAATGCCCCCATTTATGGCGAGGTATGATGTTGCAAGTGCGGCATTAAGAAGTTTGTCGAGCAATTCAGCGGCTGGTAAGTTCAGGGTGTTGCCGACGCGAATGGAAACGCAATCCTCCAAACCTGACCCCGCACCATACCCACAAAAGCAAAAACGGATTTGGCGCGTGGTGCTTTTGATTTTAGCCACACCCCTGTTCCTCTCGGTCATGCTCTATTGCGGTTGCACCGGACCGACAAACCTTTCCCAATATCCGGCTGCGGACCAATCGCCTTATCGCCTGCCGTGGGCGGCGGGGAAAACCTTCCGCTGTTGCCAAAGCAATCGTGGTGTCGTCAGTCATCGTGGCCGGGAACAATTTGCCTACGATTTCGCCATGCCGGTCGGCACAGATGTTTGCGCGGCACGTGGCGGGAAAGTCATCAAGGTCACCATCAATCACGACGGGCACGGGCGCAACATGCCCAACAACCTCATTGCCATCCAACACGACGACGGCACACTCGGTTACTACCTGCACCTGAGAAAAGATGGCAGCCGCGTGAAAGTCGGCGACATGGTAAAACAGGGACAGGTCATCGCCGCCAGCGGTCACGTTGGAAAAAGCTTGATGCCGCATCTGCACTTTCACGTCATGGATTCAAACCGCAAAAGCACGCTGCCCCTCTCATTTTCCGACATTGATAAAGACAGCGGGGTTCCCCGCATGTTCAAGACCTACACTTCGGGTAATCTCCCGAATGAACCGTAGCAGACTGCGCTATTCCTTGTTCCGAAAATTGATTTTGTGACCCGGGCAATAATCTGCCCAGTTGGACGGTAGGGCGAGAGTGGAAGTTAGCTTCCGCGTACGGCGTTTGGTGTGAATAGATTTTTGATATTGCCCACTCTGGAATTGCGCTGATAAACCGCCTCATAACGAACAAGAAATGCAAGCAACCGGGGAATGGCCCGGGGGAATGACACAGAAGTTGACGTGGAGTTGGAGACAATCAGTCGCCTGGCTCTCGGACGAAGCGTTTGGCCCGCACCGGATTCAGACACACGTATCCGCACTCCGTCCGCAGGTAACTGAAACGGCCCACGTCCACTGCCAGTGCCTTGTAACGCCTGGCGAACAGATGCTCAATGAGCTTATGCCGTCGGTTGAACCGCACCGGTCGCCGCAGTTCATGACGTGGTAAATCGCGCCCGGATACTTAATCTGTAGCTTTCGTGCCGGGTTCAACAGACGGCCTAAACAGAGGAATCGTGTCACTATGGGTGTGAGACCATCCTCTTTGCTTTATTTCACTGCGGGCTGGAGCCTCAACGATTTCAAATTCATCGGCTGCCAGTCCGCCGCCACCGGTTTCACGACCAGGGTGAATTCGCCGGCCTTCGCGAGTTCCAGTTCGCCCGGGAGTTCGACCTCCTGAAACTGGGTGTAGCTCCCGGTCGCGGGGGCGGCGCCGGAAAGTTTCTGGTCGGCCACGACGACGTCAAACTTGCCGCTTGCGGTCGCCGCGAGCGTCGCCACGACCTTGAATTTGCCCGGGTGCGCCGCCGTAAACGTCCAGCTCGCGGTGTCGTGCGGATTGGTCCAATAGCCGATGTTGTCCTTGCCACCGCCGACTTCGTATTGCAACGTCCCCTGCAGATCGGCCTCGCTCGCCGGCAGCGTCACCGAGCCGTCCGGCTGTTGCTCGAGGGCCGCAGCGACCACATCCGGCCGGCCTTCAATCGTGAGTTCCACCGTGGAGGAGATCGCGTCCGGGGCTTTCGACGGCACCGCCACGACCACGCCGCCGGGAGCGGAGCGGAATGGCAACGACTTGTTGCCCGCGAGCAGCCGCGCCGACTTCACGAAGTTGCGCAGCCCCGGCACGCCCAGCACGCCGTTCGTTGGCCAGTCAAAGACGTGCAGGTAAAGGATCGTCTCCGCGCCGGCGGCCTTCGTGGTGCAACGCCCCCAGCCCAGCCGCGGGAACGGACTCGCCGACGTGCCGTAAATGGCAACGCTGTTGACCTTCATCCAGTCGCCGATCTGTCGCAGCCGTTCCAGGCTCGCGTCGGGAATCAACCCTTCGCTGGTCGGGCCGACGTTCAGCAGGTAGTTGCCGCCCTTGCTCGCGCAATCAATCAGGTTGCGCACGAGCGTTGCGGTGGATTTCCAGTGCTGGTCCGCGCGGTTGTAACCCCAGTGGTTGTTCATCGTCATGCAGGATTCCCAATAGACCCCCGGCCCGAAACCGCGCGCGGGAATGCTTTGCTCGGGCGTGCCGTAATCTCCGACGCGCTCGCTGCCCTGGTCCATGCCCGCCATGCCGGCGCGCGCCTTGCCCACGCGATTGTTGATGATGATCGCGGGCTGAATCTGGCGGACGAAATTGTAGAGGTCCACGCCGCGTTCGTGCGTCCAGGGCTTCTCCCATTCGCCGTCAAACCACAGAATCCCAATCGGCCCGTAGCGCATGAGCAGTTCCTGCAACTGGCCCTTCATGTAGTTGACGTAGCGATCCATGTCCGGCGTGCCCGTGGCGAGGTCGTTCCAGGGGCGACGCTGCCCCCAGTCCGGGTGATGCCAGTCCATGATGGAATAATACAAACAGAAATGGAGACCCTCCGCCGCGCACGCATTGGCGAGTTCCCAGAGCGGATCGCGCTGGAAGGGCGTGGACTTGATGCCCCAATCGGAGAGCCGGGACCGGAACATGGCAAAACCATCGTGATGTTTGCTGGTGATGACGATGTATTTCATCCCGGCCTGCTTCGCCGCCTTCACCCACGCGGTGGCGTTGAACTTCACCGGATTAAACTGCCGGGCGAACTTCTCGTATTGCGACACCGGCATCCTGGTTTCCTCCAGGAACCACTCGCCGTAATTGGTCTTTCCGTTCCATGCGCCGGCCGGCACCGAATAGACGCCCCAGTGGATGAACAGGCCGAACCGGGCTTCATTGAACCACGCCATCCGCGCGTCGCGCTGGGCGGGCGTTTCGTGGAGAAAATCCGGCGCGGATTCGGCCGCGTGGAACACACCCTGCAGGCAGGCGACCGCCGTCAACGCCAGCCGGAGAAAGTTCGCCTTCATATTTCGTGGAACGTCACCACCAAGATGGACGAAAACCGGGAAGAATCCAAGCCTTGGATTCCGAGGCCGACGCCCTGGAACGTGTGCTTCACCGAATGTTCCGTGTTGTGCGAAGTCCACAAACGCCCCCGTGATGTTTGGCGGTGAGAATCAAGCCTTTCATGCCCGCGCCCACCGCGGTGCGCACAATCTGATCCGCACCGAAATCAATCAGAGCTGCCTCGCTCCCGCTGATCCGGCATCACAGCGGGCTTTTGACAGCAGCGGGTCTTTGTGATGAAGTGTTTACAGCAATAGCTGACAATTCGCTCCACAAGTTTATACTGCCAAAGATCAAATCTCGAAATCATGATTAAATCCAATGCTTCCATCGCCGCGATCCGTTGCCTCGCTTTATTAGCGACGGTCACCATCGGTTTTCGATCCAATTGCGCTTGGGCGGCGCCAATCATCGCCAACCTCGCGACTCCATCGGCCATCCCCTGGAGTGAAATCGGGAGCCGGGCAACCGCCACTTATCAAGGGGACGGTCTGGCCGTCACCGCCACTCGCAACGGGGCACAGTTGAAATGCGTCTTCCAACGCCTGGAAGGAGAAGTCACTGCCGAAGGGCTGTGGTTGACGTCCACGGCCGCCGAGCCGGCGCGTGAACGCTTTCAGGTAATGGCAACGGCGGTGAGCCGCCACAACGCCACTCCGGACGCGTCATCATTTGCATTTCCGACCACCGGCACCGTCGTCATGGCGGGGCAAGTGGTCCGGTTCAATCGGCCCGGTTTGGTGGAGGAATACTCAGTGGGCCTGGACGGCATCCGTCAGGATTTCATCCTGGTCGAACCTCCCGCCGTCTCGTGGCGGCTCCCTTCCCCGGCGGAGGCGCGGGGGGCAGCGCATGAAACATTGCTCCGGCTGGAGCTTGCCGTGCATGGGGCGGCCATAGAGCCAACCGCTGCGGGCGCGCAATTAACCCTGACGCGTTCCGGGCGCCAGATCGCCTACAGCCGGCTGCGCGTTACCGACGCCGTTGGCCGGGAACTTCCGGCGCGCTTCGCCATGAGCGACCCCGACTGCGCTTCGAGGCTGGCGATTTTGGTGGACGATCAGGATGCCGTTTATCCCATCCGGATTGATCCCACCTTCAGCGATGTCAATTGGGTGAGCATGGGCGATTTACCTGGAGCGGACGATGAGATTTTTACCGCAGCCGTGGACGCTACGGACAACCTCTACATTGGTGGACAATTTCATTTGGTAGGGAATACGGTGGCGGCCGGCGTCGCCAAATGGGATGGGCAAAGCTGGAGCGCCATGGGCACGGATGCCGGCAGCGCGATTCGCGCCTTTGCCGTCAACGGTACCGAAGTGTACGCCGGCGGCAGGTTCGTCATCGGGGGCAACACCAAAGTGGGCGTCGCCAAGTGGGACGGCCAGACCTGGCAGCAGCTCGGCCAGCTTGGACTCAGTCCGATGTCGGATGTTCTGGCTTTGACCATAATGAATGGCGACGTGTACGCGGGTGGCGACTTCGTCACCATTGATGGGGTGGCTGCGAATCGGATTGCCCGCTGGGACGGAGACCATTGGCATGCCTTGGGAACGGGCTTGAACGCTTCCGTGCAGGCGTTGGCCGGGTTGAATGGGAAGCTATATGTCGGGGGCTGGTTTACCACCGCCGGTGATGCGCCGGCCTTTTACATCGCGGAATGGGATGGGAATAACTGGCAGACCGTGGGCAGCGGCTTGAATCAACCCGTCAACACTTTGCTTGCCGACAACGGTGAATTATATGTGGGCGGCGTTTTCACCCTGGCGACCAATGCTGATCACCAGGCGATTTCTGCCAATCGAGTGGCGCAATGGGATGGGAGCGCTTGGAACGCCATGGGAGGTGGATTCAACCACGTCGTCAGAACCTTGGCGGTGTGGAATGGCAATTTATACGCCGCCGGTACGTTCACGCAGGCAGATGGGAAGTCCAGTCCCCGCATCGCCCAATGGAATGGCACCGCCTGGGATTCCGTGGCCGGTGGATTGAATGCCACAGTAAACACCTTGGTGGTGCGGAGCGACGGCCTGTTTGTGGGGGGAACTCAGGTTCTGGCCACCAACCTTGCGACGGGTCCAGTTTACGTGAATCGCATCGCGCACTGGAACGGGAGCGCCTGGCGTCCTCTGAACAGCGGCTTCAGCTCCTGGGTGTACGCGTTGGCCGCATCCGAAACTAATCTCTACGTCGGGGGCAATTTCAACTCGATCGGCGACTTGAAGGCCAACTACATCGCGCGCTGGGACGGCACGGGCTGGAGTACCCTGCAGGGCGGCATGAATAACCCGGTCTATGCTCTTACCTACGTGGATGGCGCGTTGTATGCCGGAGGTTTCTTCACGCTCGCCGGAGCGACCCCGGTCAACGGTATTGCCAAATGGAATGGCAACGCTTGGAGCGCGTTTGGCGGCGGCATGAACAATCCCGTCCATGCGCTGGCCGTGACCGGCACCACCGTCTATGCCGGGGGCGAATTCACCAAGGCCGGAAATGTGACCGCCAATCGGATCGCCAAATGGAACGGGAGCAGTTGGAGCGCACTCGGCACGGGAATGAACAACCAAGTGGAGGTCTTGCACTGGATGAATGGCGAGTTATATGCTGGAGGCCGGTTTACGACCGCCGGAGGCCAGGCCGCCAATTACCTCGCGAAGTGGGATGGTAATGATTGGTCGGCCGTGGGTGGAGGCGTCAATGGCTGGGTTTACGTCTTGGACACCTGGAATGACCAACTCCTGGTGGGAGGCTCATTCACGGACGCCAGCAACTCCGATGCAACCACCGTCGCCGTCGCCAACATCGCCAGATGGGATGGCACGCATTGGCACGCCTTGGGCACGGGACTAAACGGCAGTGTCCGCGGGCTGGCCGTGGTGGGCAGTGATCTTTACGCCGGCGGCTGGTTTACGGTCGCGGGAGGAAATCCCGCCCCCTACATGGCAAAATGGGACGGCACCGACTGGTCCCCGCTCGGGTCCGGATTGGGAATCAGTTCACCGTACGTGGAAGCACTAACCACAATGGGCAACCGACTCTTCGTCGGAGGACGTTTTATGACCGCCGGCGGCAGGGTGTCCCCCTACCTCGCGCAAGCCATCCTCGGCACTGCCCCCATTCCGCTGCATTGGCAACTCGCCGGTGACACCCTCGTTCTAACTTGGGACGATCCGAATTTCATGCTGGAATCGGCGTCCGAAGCTGGCGGACCGTATGTCGAACTGCCCGACGCCACCAGTCCGCACCCCACCCCGCTAACCGGGCCACGACGTTTCTTTCGCTTGAAGTCGCCCTGAGACGACAACTTTCCAATCGCCCGACGGAACTCAATGGGGCGCTTTGAAATTAGGAAATTTTGACCCGCGTCAAAGTTGGACTGATAGCCTTCAGTCAGAGTGACGCCATGAGCGACGAGATTGTGACGTTGGATGTGCGGGAGGAAATCAGTCAGGGCCGCGAACCGTTCGGCATTATCATGCGCACGGTGTCCCAGTTGCAGCCCGGCCAAAAATTCCGGCTGCTGGCTCCGTTTGAACCAGCTCCCCTGTACACGGTGTTGGGCAACAAAGGTTTCACCCACGAAACCAAACAACTGGATTCCGACGTTTGGGAAATCACTTTTTCGCCGGACCGCGCGTCCAAATCCGCCCCTAAAAACACGGCGCCCGCCGTGCCCGTGAACGTGAATGAACCCACTTCCTTCATCGAAGTGGACGCGCGCGGGCTGGAGCCGCCGCAACCGATGGTAACGATTTTGGAAGCCGTGGCCAAACTGCCGGCCAAAACGGGAATTCGCGCCCGCACCGACCGACGGCCAATGCACCTTTACGCCCACCTCGAAGAACGCGGTTTTTCCAGCCAGACCACCGAGCAATCCGATGGCAGTTTTCTGACGGAAATTCGTCCACTCTAATCCCCGTGAATCAACGCCGCCTTGTCCGCTCGTCGCGACACCTCAGGCGCGCCCTTGTAGGGTCGGCGCCATGCGGCGAACCGGCGTGCTGATTGCTCTGCTGTTGGCTCTCAACCTGGGCGGCGCGGCGGAATGGATTCGCGCCGGCCGCAATGCCAACCCGCCTGAAGAGTTCCGGTATTGACTACGCGGCAGTGCGGGAACGGGCCAGGGATGACGAATGCTGTCCTGCACCGACGATGTAAGGAATCTGGCTCGCCGGCTCGATGGCAGGCCGGCTGCTCAATACACAGCGCTGAATGGCCAATGGCAGATTTGAGCTGGCCGCGTTGGCGACGGTCAGCGACGGCGCCAACCGCGCCACCTTACACGCGGCTTGCCAATTCCCCGCGGGTGGACAAATTGCCTTCGTCACGAACGGAAGCACTGTGATGACCACCATCCAAGGCTACGATCATCTGAACCGGTACCCCAGCATCGCCTCGTCCTCGTTCTCGTCCTCGTTTGACTAT
>JAKQDQ010000141.1 GCA_029573725.1 Verrucomicrobiota bacterium | reverse complement strand
TCCGCGGTCCCCAGGATGGCAGGCGAGCGTTCTGTGATGACCACACCAAAGGGCTCAACAGCGTGTTCAGCACCGCCAAAAGTAAGGCTCGCGGCTATCGCTCCATCGTCAACCGCATTGCCATCCTTTATCTGGTGGCCGACAAACCCCGCCTGCTCCACACTTGATTTCACCCAAACGGTGGAGGAACTCCCAAGGCGAACCCGTTGCCCACAATAAGGACAACGCAAGCAGCCGCCTTTCGGCAACCTCCGTCCGGGAGGGGGAATGTTCCCTCCAACTGTGGCCCCATCCCGCCCAAAAACCAAGGCACGCGACAACACCCGGCCGCCCGTTCCGGACATGCCGAACGTTCTCGTCCACTCTCTCCCGCCTTGGAACCTTGTTTTACATCGTCCGCAAGTCGTCCATTCCTCCAATCCGGCTCAGGCCCGCGCCCAAACCCGCCCCACCCGTCCCAGCCAGCCTAACGCTCCCAATAGGCCGTGTACAACGGGTGTACAAAGGAGGCTCAAAGGGGTCTCATGCTTATTTTCCGTGTGCTCCCGCTGGGCTTCCGATGTACTCCCGTTGTACATGGCTTGAAAGGACGGAGAAGGAACGGTCTTGTGGGCGGCGGTGGATGCCGGGGCGGCGGCGGGCTTCGATTTTTTAACCCCTGCCGTTTCAACCACTTGCTGAGATTTCAGCATCGGCGGCGGCGGGACGATGGCGTTGTGAACCCGGCTTTGGCCTTTCCATCCGTTCCGGGTCTGAACCACGGCGATAAACACCTTCTGCCCCGGGGCGGGTCGCCCAAACCGGGCGGTATAGAGGTCTGTGATATCGCTTTGCCCGTTTTGGCTCGGCCCCAACAGGCCCAGGTAATAGACCCGCCGGTGTTTCATCCGGCCCGCACTGCACGGCGGCTGCCCAAAGACCATAAGGTCTTCATGGGCGGCCCCGACATTCAGCCGCAGCCGAACTCCGTCTTCCGCGTCATTAACGATCTCCAGCCCGGTGACCGGGTTGGGGCCAA
>JAKQDQ010000098.1 GCA_029573725.1 Verrucomicrobiota bacterium | reverse complement strand
TCCGCTTTGGTTGCCGGCCGAAAGCGGATCGCCTGACCGCCGCCGGGCGCCAGGCGAAGCGACAGGACGGTGTTTGCATCCACCAGTTGCTCGGTGATCTCGATGGCATACGGCTGGGTGCGCCAGTCGGCATCGGGAGCATCGCGGTAGATGGTAGCGACATATTTTTGTCCAGGTTCCAGAAATGCAAGAGGTGCATCCAGTATCCGTCCCTGGTCGTCGGTGATCGAGCCGAGAAACCAGTCGCTGCCGTCGCGTTGTTGCCGCACCACGGTGATATAGTCGCCGATCCGGGCGTGCAAAACCCGGGTGTCGTGCCAGTCGGTGGGCACATCGACGATGAATTGAAAGGGTCCCGGCCGGGCGCGATAGTTTTCCGGCAAATCGGCGGCCATGTGCAGCGGGCTGTAGATCACCACATACAAGGCCAGCTGTTTGGCCAACGTGGTGTTGACGCGGTTGTCAGGTTTAATCTCTGGATAGAGCAGGTCAAAGATGCCGGGTGTGTAATCCATGGGACCTGCCAGCAGCCGCGTAAAGGGCAGGATCGTTGTGTGGTCTGGCGGATTGCCGCCGTCCGGGCTCCAGGCATCGTACTCCATGCCGCGCGCGCCTTCTCGTGTCATCATGTTGGGATAGGTGCGGCGGATGCCAGTGTCTTTGATGGGTTCGTGTACATCCAGCATGATCTGGTGTTTGGCCGCGGTTTCAACAGCCAGGCGATATTGTTGCACCATGTACTGGCCGTGGTGCCATTCGCCTTGCTCGACGCCGTTTTCGTCCAGCCGCAGAATGCTCTGTCCGTGTCCCACATAGCCGGTCTTGACCGTATTCACGCCCAGACGCTGGTAAAAAGCAAACGCTTCTTCCATCTGCTCGGCATAGTTGCGCACGCCGCCGCCGGTCTCGTGATGGCCGATCAAGCGCACGCCTTTGTCACGGGCATATCGAGCGACCGCCTCGATGTCGAAATCGGGATAAGGTGTGGTAAAGTCAAAATTGATCGATTCGTTTACCCAGTCTCCGTCCCAACCCAGATTCCATCCCTCCACCAGCACGCCGTCAAAACCGTATTCAGCGGCAAAATCGATATAGCGTTTGGCGTTGGCGGTGGTGGCTCCATGTCGGGGTCCCGAATGCCAGGTGGAGAGATCCAGGTGCATCTCCCACCAGATGCCAACGTATTTGCCGGGTTTGACCCAGGAGACGTCGCCCAGGACATTGGGCTCGTTAAGGTTGAGGATCAGATAGGAGGTGATCAGACCGCCGGCGGTATCGGAGATTTGCACGGTGCGCCACGGGGTTTTGAAAGGGGTGCGGCTGCGCACGCGAATGCCGTCGGACCAGGGCACCAGATCGGCCTGAAAACCGGTTCGA
>JAKQDQ010000080.1 GCA_029573725.1 Verrucomicrobiota bacterium | reverse complement strand
GGTCTCGTGCGTCGCCAGCCACCGTTCGGCGGCGTGCAGCGCACCACCGCTACCGCAACCAGTGGTGCGGCAATCATCGACGATGTTGCGCAGCCCCTGTTTCAGGCTGCTGGCGGCGCGATTGCGAATGCCAGTGGCGTTAATTCGTGCGATCAATCGCCCGGCATCAGCATTGGAATTGATTCTGCCTTCGTTACTGAGAATTTCCATATTTGCACCTCATGGTGCCCCCGGCCGCGCGGCAGACCGCTACCACGCAGGTGTGCGCCGCGCGGCGTTCGGGGGCGTGAGTGGATTCGATATGATTGTTCGTGGTAGCGATCATGCCTATAATATCGTCCATACGCCGAAAAAGGTCAAGCGAAAAACGGACAAAATGCTGCCATGTCCCGCAGATTTTCGTAAGTCTTGATTTCGCCGTAGGTTACAAGCGAAAATAAATCGGCCACCTGTGCCGTCAACCTGCGATTCTGTGCCGGTGGGCCAGGAATTCCGCCTTGGCGGCCTCGGCGGCCCGAAACGGAGCACAGTCTATCAGTGGCGTGATCGTCTCGGCCGGCAGCGGCCGCGGGCCATCCGGCACTGCCTCCCAGGCGTCGCGGTATGCCGCGGCGTATCGCTCGGCGATTCGGGCGTGGTCGTACTCCGCCACGGCCCGCGCCCGGGCATTGCCCGCCAGCACGGCGCGCAGGCTCGGCACGGCCAGTAATTCGCGCAAGTCGGCGGCGACGCCCGCCACGTCGCCCGTCGGCCGCAGCAGTCCATCGATGCCGGACCGCACGAGTTCAGGGACGCCGCCCGTGGCGTAGCCGACGACGGGCACGCCGCACGCCATCGCCTCCAGGATGATGAGCGGGCAGTTGTCCGCGTGCGTCGGGTACAGCAGCGCGTCCAGGCATGACAAGACTTTCGCCATCCGGGCCTCGCCGGCGACGTGCTCGCAGTCCATGACCTGCGGATGTTTGGTTGGGCTGATGGCGCCGATGTTGAGGTAATGACATCCGACCTGTTCGATGATTTTGATGGCGTCGCGGCCGCCCTTCCACCTGTTTTGGATTGCCCCCGCCAATGCGGCACAGCCGACGATGGGCTGGTCAATCGGCAGCCCGCACTCGGTGCGGCAGGCGTCGCGGTCGTAAGGCCGATATACGTGAGTCGGCACGCCGTTCGGGATGACCTGGATGGGATGGTCCTGCAGAATGGACTCGCGCACCTGCTCTGCCAACCACTCGGACGGGCAGACGATATGCAGGAAGGACGCATTGTAGATAGTCCGGTTCCAGTTCCAGATGTCGGCCGACACGTCGCTCGATAGCTCGCAGTAGGTGTTCAGTCGCTTGCATTCGCCGCACCCGCTGCCCCACCGCCGGCAATCATACGCATGGGCACAATGTCCCGTGATGGGCGTCATGTCGTGCAACGTCCACACGATGGGCCGGGCGTGAGACAGTGCCGACAATGACCAGGGGTTGAAATACCCGCCATGCAGATTGTGCAAATGCAGCACGTCGGCCCAGCGGACGTGTGGATTCCATCCGAGCCGGTGCGAGCCATGACACGCATAACCGATCTCGTGCTGGGCCTCGCATGTGTGCGGCATGAGGCCCCGGTGCAGCTCGTGCGGGAATGTATGGATGGCGTCGTTGTCAGTCTGCTTGTGGCCGACCAGCATGCGCCCGCCCTGGGCCGCCGCGAGGCGCAGGGCCACCGTGGCCGCACCGCCGGCGCCGTCCATTGTGTTGATGTGTAGAATATTCATGCTCTTTCACCTATGTCACGCAATCACAATCCAGTCAGCACCTTCAGCAAAGCCGCCGTGCCCGCGCTGCTGCCGGCCGCCGCCAGGATAATACCGGCGACCATCCATCGCATCTTCAGCATCGTGATGCCATGCGGGCAACTGGCGACGTGCTCCAGGAGCACCTCTTTCACGATTTCACGCGCGATCTCTTTGATTTCCGCCTTCTCGCCGTGGGTCATGGTAGTATTCTCAGGTTGCATTGTTGGTCAGTCCGATCTTGACATTGGAATCGACATTCAGCACGCCGCCGAAATTGTAGAATCCGTCCGCGGCGGTATGCACGCTGATATTGCCCCTCGCGTTGTCCAGTTTCATCGTGCCTCCTCGGAACAGGCGGATCGACGTGCCGGTCCCGTTGCCGAGCACCTTGGAACGGTCCGCATTGGTCGTCTGCGAGGCGTCAAACGTGCCGCCGTAAATCCGCAGGTTGCCAATATAAGCATCTTCGCCGGTATCGTCCGGCTGCCAGGTGAATGTGCCGCCGTGCATCTCCAGCGTTTGCACGTTCAGGTCCGTGGCCGTGGCGTCGGCGCTGCCGAACGTGACCGACCCATTGTGCTGCCTGACCGTGTTCCACATCGAATCAGTCGTGATGGCCCCGTTGTGCAACGTGACGTTGGCGCCCGTGGTGGAGCTGTATTTATAGCCCAGCGTTTGAAATGTCACGTTGGCGTAATTCTTCTGGTTCTCGCGCGGGCTGACCACCAGG
>JAKQDQ010000077.1 GCA_029573725.1 Verrucomicrobiota bacterium | reverse complement strand
TCTGGATACCCGATACCGGGGCAAGCCAAACAACACCGGCCGGCGGTGGCGGCTCCGGTGGCGGCGGTGGCGGCTTTGGCGGCGGTGTCACTGGTCTCCCGGCCGGAGTGCCAGCCGGTTACTCGGGTATCTCCGGGTACCCCACCCAAGAAGGGTACCTCGACGATGCAGCGATGGTCTGGGACCCGACCACGAATTCATGGACCTATGTGTTCATGGAGGATTACCCACTGTTTCTCGATGCCGTGTATGGCGCGCCTGCCGTCGATGATGCGGTGCTCACCGATGACGTGCTGAATGCTGGCGGTGGTGGCTATAGCGGCGGCGGTGGTTACGGCGGCGGCGGTGGTTACGGCGGAACGATCGGGGGTATCCCGATTGGCGACGTGACTTCGGCGCTGGAGGGGTGGGCCGCCCGGTATCTCCCCGGTACAGCGGCGGAGGTGCTGGGGAACCCGAGCATCATCGGAGCGGACACGCTGGCCGATATGGGGATCGACTCCGAGCAGTTGCAGGCGCTCTTCGGCGATCAGGCCGGGTATATTGCGAACCAATTGCTCCCGTTCCTGTTTGCCGATACGCCATTGGGGCAAACGCCGTCGATCTCCTCGGTCATCAACAAGATTCATGAAGTGTTACAGAATCAGGCGACGCCGGGCGGTCAGACATTCGATATCGCGAAACTGCTTCAGTTGCTGTTTGGGCAAGCGGCGAAACCGGGCGATACGAGCAACCCGACCCTGATGAGCGGCATGTTTGCCGGGCTGACCCCGAGCGAGCAGGCGAGCGCCATGAAGTCACTGATTAGTTCCGCGTCCAATTGGGCCGCAACCCCGTTCTTCGGACAAGCAATTCGGAACTGGTACGATGCCATGCAAACCGACTACTTGCGCAACGCGCTCAAGGTGAATCCGGACGAACGATCGCTCGGGTCGATTCTCGGCAGCACGGTGTTCCCAGGAGTGAGCTAAATGGCAAACGGCAGCGCAACCACACGGACGAATCTCAATTTGCGGAGTGGCCCGAGCACGAGCACAACCGTCCTCTGGACCATCCCGGCGCAAACCTCGGTGACCCTGACCGGGATTCCGAACAATGGCTGGTATCCCGTGACTGTCAACGGGAATTCCGGATTCGTGTCCGGCGATTACCTGACCGGGATCACGCCGTATACAGACGACAGCGGAACAGGAAATGGCACAGGCGGTGGAACGGGCGGCGGGGTGACGACGGGTCCACCCCCGGTGTTGCCGACCCCCGAACAGATGAGTAATCCGTTCTACAAACCCACCAGTATGTACGGCAGCACCCAGAATTGGTATGACACGCCGATCGTCAGGCAATCGTCGAGTTTCGATCAGGAGTACGAGAAATACCTGACCGATCAGGGGTTCGGGGGATTGAACCAGAAGGGCGATTTCGCGCGATCGCTCGCCGATCGCGCCAAGGCTGGATTCGGGGCCGCGCAATTGAACAACCCGGCATTGACGAACCGGCAATATCTGGCCGATCTCGGGAGTGACTTCCTCGAACGAGCGCGGGCGGCGGCCACCCCGGTGCAACGCGGAGAGCAATGGGCCGTCATGGCGCCGCGCTCCCGCTGGACGCCACGCTAAGGAAAGAGAGCGTTCGGACTGGAGTAGACGATGGCGGTGACACGGAAGGCGGGATTCTTTTCTGCGATCCAAAACCAGGCGCAAAGTGTCGCGCAGAATATCGCGGACATTGCGGCGCAGAATCACGCGCGTCTGACACAACAGGCGCCCGTCAATCGGGTGGCGACGACCCCGCGCAATTACGTTCCCGCGCAACAGCAGACCGGGCGCTTCGTCTCCGGTGGGAGCGCGGCGGCAGCGCAACACATCATCGACCAGGCGACAGCGAACCGGCAGCGGCTCAATCAGGTGCGTGACAATGCCGCGCGGGTTGCCGTCATGGACGCGCTGGCATTGGCATCCGGGCAGCCCGGCGTCCGGCAACTGCCGTCGCAACCGGCGACATTCTTCCGTATGGCGCCAGACGACGCGGCAGCGCATTTCCTGCCCCCGGAGCGGGAATCGCAAGCCTTCGATCAACAGATTCAGGCCACGAAACTCAATGCGACACAATACGGCGGTCCGGGAATGTTCTTTCCGGACAGCGCGACGCAACAACGGGTTGGGCGCATCGATGAGCAGGTGGCGACCCTGCTCGCTCCATCGACCGCGCCGAATCCCCGATTGCAGCAGGAGCAAGCGGCGCTTGCGTCGTTCCCGCAAATGTCGCCCCAGAACATGCGGCGGTTGAGCGATTCGCAGCTTGGCGCACTGCTCGCGCTTGCGCCACCGAAACCCACGGCCACGGCAGCAGGGGCGCCCGACCGTGTGGGTGGCGCCGAAACATCACCCAACGAGATGACGCGAAGTGGCCCACCGAAGGGACCGCCCTCACAGCCGGCATGGACGGACCCTTTGCCGTCATACGATGCGACGACACCGCGCTCGGGATCGGGGCTGGTCGCGGATGCCATATGGGGTGCGCTCAATCCGTTCGGCAGCTCCACGGGCGCCGGTTCCGTGCGAACGTTCGGAAATGTCACACCGGGCGGCGCGCCCTCGGACGACGACGGCTTTGGACTCGACGATGTACCCGGAATGATCGCGTCGGCTGGACACGCGATCCTCGAAAGTCCCGCATCGCCGCTGGGTCTCGGGCACGCGGGACAGGCCGTTGTCGATCTCCTGCGGGGCACCCCCGCCGAAAACATCGTTGTCGCGCTTAGAGACGCGGCGTCTGGCACATACGAATCGTTCCTGAACTCGGAAGCTGGCGGCAAATTTGCGTGGCTCATGGAGAAAATGGACTGGTCGCGCCAACAGAGTGTCGAAACGCTTGGTGATCAGGCGTACGGCGCGGCCACCGGGAAGTCGTGGGAAGAAGCGCAGCAGGGCCGGGTCGGAAGCAGCGGGTCGGTTGGCGCGGCGTTGAATCTGTCGCCGGACGCGGTGATCTGGATGGCGATCTTCGAGGTGGCGCCGGAATTGCGCGAGCCGGTGATCGACGCCTACGAAAATGGGTACACCAGTCCACGGCAGGGCAAAGTGGCCGAGGCTGCCGGGATCGACCCGGCGACACTGCCCCCGGAATTCACGGGCGGTCGTGCCGTTTGGGAGATGCTGATCGGCGCGACCGACGACCTCCCCCCAAGTGCCCGGTATCCCATTCGGATGCTGGCCGATCTGGTTATGGACCCGTTGACGTACCTGCCGATTGTGGGAGCGGGTGGCAAGGGGCTCAAAGTTGTCGGCGCGGGGATGCGAAACGCCGAGGGGGCGACGACGAGCGGACGGATATTGGGCGGACTGCTCGAAGGCACTGGCGCGATCGCCGAGGGCGTCGCGCGGGCGCCCGATCTCCCGGCCGAAGCGATCGTTCGTGGTGGCAAAGGCATCGGCGGCAAGGTTGGCGAAGTGACCGGGCTGTTTTCTCCCAGCACGGCGGGACTGCGCACCGAAGCGGGTGAAGCCGCGCGCGCGATCGACGAAGCGATCCCGTCGGCGCGCGAGGCGATCCCCGACGAATCGGCGCGTCATGCGTTCGACGCTGAAGCACAAGGCGCCGCCCCCGCATCCGGGCCACGACTGATCGCGCAAACACCCCCAGCCGGGCAAGCGACCCCAACGCCCACCGTGGAACGTGGAGGCACGCCGCAGCCAGGGGCG
>JAKQDQ010000076.1 GCA_029573725.1 Verrucomicrobiota bacterium | reverse complement strand
GGACGGAAAGCGCCGCATCAAGGTGAAGACCACCGGCGGCGCGGCCACCGAGCCCGACGGCCAGGGCGGCGTCCGGCTGGTCGCCGACCGCAGCTTCTACTTCTACGAGGGCGAGGACCTCATCTGCCAGCAGGACGTGGGTGCGCTGGTGGCCCGCATTCCGGGCACCGACGACATCGACGAATCCGTCTACGGGCCGAAGTTCCTCCTGCTGGATCACCTGGGCTCCACCCGCGCGGAGCTGGTGTTCACCGAATCCGGCGGCGTGTTCTCCCCGGTCATCCAGGAGTACTACGACCTGATGCCCTACGGCGAAGTCATCACCCCGCCGTCGACGCAAGAGAGTGTGCTGTTCACCAGCAAATCCAGAGACACAGAGTCCGGCTTGGATTTCTTTGGTGCCCGATATACGGGCAGTTCACTATTTAGATGGACGAGTCCGGATCAGCCTCTTTCGGATGAAAGGGTAGAGGATCCCCAGTCACTCAACAAATACATCTATTGTCGGAATAATCCGGTAATTGCCATTGATCCCGATGGAAGAGCGACATATGTTGTGGTATGGGCAACAGCTGAAGGCAGATATGGTCATGCCGGTATCGCAGTTTCGAATTATTCCGCGGATGCAAATGGCAAAATGGTAGCTGACGGAACACTGACGTACTACGACTGTTGGCCAGGTCGGGGAGTAGGTCAATCAAATTTCAATCAAAATGTTGATGCGGTTTATAATAACTTATTACTGATAAGTGAAAAAGCGCTATCGCTGGGAGATGCTAGTCGTGGAGAAAATTATTCACCCGATGGTGTTTTAAAACTAGAGACGAGCTATGAGCAAGATCAAGCTGTTCTAAAGACACTTGAACAATATCAGGCAGACCATAGCCAGTATAACGGCGTAACGGCAAACTGCTCCACATATGTTCAGGCAGGTGTCGAAGCCACAACGGGGACGACAATCAAAGCGCAGGAGGACATTGGGAAATATAAGGCGGTTACACCCAACAAGTTGTATCAGAGTACCGCTCAGCTGAAGCACGCAAAAGTACTCAAAGACCCGGGAGATAAGGTGAAAACGCCTTTTCTAGAAGGTGCTGCGAACGGGGCAAAGAAAGCGAAATTGATTGAGGAGGTGGTAAAATGAAACCTCCAAAGAGGACTTTTAAATATGTATATTATTGGAGTATTCTCTTGAGTATAGTTGCATTTTCTCACTGCCGAAGCAAACTGATAATCCCTGAAACAGCTGATATTATATATGTTTACGCTGTTCCGTATCAAGATTCTGACGAGGAAATTTTGGTAATAGAAAACAGAAAGCAGATTAATGAGATAATCAAGATAATCAATAGTGCAAAAAAGGAACCGTGGGATTTTCTGGGACATTATGGTCTGCAAATTCGATCCGATAAGGTTTCTTACTTTGTCTTTGTGCAAGATAATTTAATTCGGATTGACGGCAGGACATACAGTACAGAATCCGATTTAGAATTGATGATTAGGAATTTAATTGAAAAATCAAAATAATAGCATAATGAAAACTGTCTGATGACTGTTGAAGTAATCGAACGGCTCCGCCTACGACCGGCTGAACCGCCTGACGGGCTGCGCCGTGGCGGATGCGGTGTATACTTATGCCATGGACGAGTTCGGGAACATCACCGCGCGCACGCGGACCGCAGGAGGCGGGAACGACCTGCCGAGCTCGCTGGCGCTGGTGGTGAGCCGGGCGACGAATCGGCTGGGCGGCGCCGGGTACGCCTATGACGTGCTGGGGAACCTGGTGACCATGCCGGCTGCCGACGGCGTCGGGACCGTGAGCATGACCTACCTCGACCAGGGGCACATCGGGACGCTCACCGACGCGGCCGGGGTCGTCTGGAAATACTACTACGACGCCGACGGCAAGCGGCGGATCAAGGTGAGGACCACCGGCGGCGCGGCCACCGAGCCCGACGGCCAGGGCGGCGTCCGGCTGGTCGCCGACCGCAGCTACTACTTCTACGAAGGCGAGGACCTCATCTGCCAGCAGGACGTGGGTGGGCTGAGATCCCTCTTCTGGGGCGCGCCGGAGGGCGCGCCTGGATATTAGCCGGTGGCAAGGCCGGGCCTGAAAGGCCGGTCGCGGCCACCGGAAAATCGTTCCCCCAACCGGCGGCTGCGCCCCGGAGCGGGCGCGGGGAAATCCGGGAAGGCGCGTTGCGACGCAACGCGCACGGGGCCGGTTGCAGAAACCCGGCGGGTCCGAGCAGTTCGTCATCCGAGCGCCGGGTTCATCTCCCCAGCACCCCGGCGAAACCACCCGCTAACACACGCTTTAACTTCGGCGCCCAAACCCGGCCGCGCCAGCGGCCGCGGCGTGTAGCCCGGGCCGCGAGGCCCGGGTGGCGGGAAATAAAGGGCTGGGCAGAGCCGCGCAGCGGCGGCGGAAACGAGGCAGAGCCAAGGACACGAGACGAAGCTAAGGACACGAGACATAGCCAATGACCCTAGGGAGAATATGGCTGTCCCCCGTTGCCGTTCGGCACAACCCTGAATTGGGGCCGAACATGGGGCCCCCAAACGTCAGCTGCTTCCCCATCGCTCCTGCGGAGCTCGGCCGCACGGACCCGCGGCGGACCCGGACCTGTCGGTCCGGGCTACACGCCGCCGCCGCTCGTGCGGCGGGATCGTGCCGCGGGCCGCGTTCGGCGAATGTGGCATGGGGCAGTGGCGCGAGTACTGCACGATCGTGCCGTGGCCGAACTCGCGCACGGCAGTAGCGTGAGGTGCTGGTCGGAGGCCGCGAGGTACATCGGGCCGCGTTCGGCGAACGCGGCGTACTTCCGTCGTACCGCGCGTTCGATGAACGCGCGCTGACGAATCCGTTTTGACAGTTGCGCGCAATCGGCCGCGCCGCATGATCCTCGCGCCCCGTCAGGGCGCGTGCCATATCACTAGACAACGCCCACCTGG
>JAKQDQ010000014.1 GCA_029573725.1 Verrucomicrobiota bacterium | reverse complement strand
TTCCGGCCATGGCACCACCAGGAGCGCCCGGCCGGTGGGCAGATAGTTGGAACCGAAATCAAAGTACCCTTCCTCAACCGTGCAGGCACTCCCCAGAGGATAGAACTCGCCCGATACCGACTCCGCCCAAAGTTCCACTGGCCATTGGATCAAAGCTGCTCTGGCGCCGGCCGAGAACGCGTTGCCGTAGACAGCGTACAAGTTCACCGGCAGGAGATGGATATCGGTGAGCACCAGTTGATGAGCCGGGAGCGCGACGGTGGCCCCGTAAGCGTTTCCGCCCGCATCCCAGGCAAGCACATCGTAAGTCACTCCGGGTTTCGCTCCCCGGATGGACCAGTTACCGGAGGACTGATTGGCAGTTGGCTCGCTGAGATCCGGGTCATGCGGCCGGACCCGCAATCCAACCAGCCCGGTAACGGGAACATCGCCCGCGTCGCGGGCGTCACCGCGTATCACGCTGATCCGCGTGTCGAGCGACACGTCTGTCTGACCCGCCGCAGCGTCCAGATCGGCCCAATCCTCTCCTTCTCCCTGGCTTTGGGGCCAGCGTGAAAGGACCCGCGCCCGACCCGTTGGCAGGAACGCATTGCTGAACCGGAAAGCACCGTCGGCATCGGCATTGATTATCTGAGTGGGAACATATCTCCCCGCCGACTCTTCCCGCTGGAGTTCCACGCCCTGTCCCGACAGCCGGGTGATTGCATCGGCGGCTCTCACGGTGCCGGTGATGGTGTATTGGCCGAAGGCGCTGGAGATCACAACCAGCCGAAGCTCACCGGATTCGAGCACCAGCGGTACTGCCGGGGTGCTTCGTCCGTCGACCAGGGCCGAATACTGCAGGTCCATGCCTGCCGGCAGACCCGGGAAAACCGCTTCGCCGGCATCCCCGGTCCTGCCCGTCCAGGTTAAAAACGCCGAAAATTGCGTCGAACGGACCTGAATTTCGGAGTCCGCGATCGGGACACCCGCCTGGGTTTCTGTCCGAACAATAAGATCGGCGCCACCTCGATCCAGTACCAACGCGTGCAGGTCCAGGCTTTCGTCTGCCGGCACCCGAATCAGCGTCTCGTACATCCATCGGCCGTCCGGATGCCTGGCCAGGATTTCCAGATCGGTATTTCGGAGCGGATCCAGGTACACAAACCGCCCCTCGTCGTCCGTGGCGCCGGAGAACACGGCTTCACTATAACTGTTCCGTCTGAATATGAGAATCGACACCCCCGCCTGGCCGATGCCCAGATGGTCCACCACGCGGCCGGTCAGGTAATCCTGCTCCAGAACCATGGTGACGGCAGCCGTCTGAACCGCCGTCACCGTGACCGGTTGGGTGGCATCACCAAACAGCGAGGCCACCGTCAGCAGGTAATCACCGGGCATGACACCGGGTATCAACCCGTCGCCCCGGGACACCCGCCCGCGCCGGACACAACCATCACCCACCCGTTCCAGTCGGAGGGTGCCGTCAGGCAGCGGGTCGCCGGTGCTCAGGCTCACCGTCACTGCCACCGCGCCGCTATCGGGCACGATCAGCGTCTGGTCGGCGGCCACCGGCTCGTCTGCGGTGAGCAGTACCTGGCTCACCGTCAACCAGCCACACTCCGTCGATCCGAAGATGATATCCGTCAACCCCAGTGACAAGGGACACGGTTGCGAAATCGGAATATATTGGAAAATGCCCTGCCAATTTGTATCGGCAACTCGGCAGCGACGATATGGCACCGCTTCACCCCGCAACAGCAGGGCTTGCCCCGCCAGCGGGTGTGCGTCCGGCGTGGCATCCAATAGCCGGCCGGAAACGCCGCCTGCCAGTGGCGGCAGCTCGGGCAGCGTGGGATCCGCCCCGCCCGTCCAGTTCAGATTGAGCACGTCGCGCCACCGATCGTCCGGCACCCCGGCTAAAAACTCGGCCGGACAGGCGGCCAGGCGTTCCAGCGTCTCCACCGCATCGGATCGCGTCGGCTGCGCGGTCACGCCCACGGCCAGGCCCAGCCGGCCGGGCATGCCGGGGGCGCCTGCCGGAATCACCAGATCGGTCCATCGCATGACCAACTGGCCGGCAGCGATTTCGACTGCCGACGGCGCCCGCGCGGTCTCCGCTTCGGAGAACACAACGCCCAGTGTGGGCATGTTGGGCTCCATGGCGTTGTCCTGGTCCATATCATCGTCCAGCATCAGCCAGCGGTCCGTGCCCCCGGGCTCGACGACGGCGTCCCCATCGGATGTGGCGACCACATCCCAGTTGAGCGCCTCCGGCAGCCGGAACGTCATCTCGATTGCAACCGACACCGGAGTCGGAGCCGTATTGTCCAACCACTCCACCACGCGCGCGAAATAACCGTCCGGCGGAACGAATATTCGTTTTTCCCAATTCAGATCGTCTGA
>JAKQDQ010000139.1 GCA_029573725.1 Verrucomicrobiota bacterium | reverse complement strand
CGCCGGGGTTCAGTGGTAGGAGAGCGTAATCAACGCGGTGAAGCTGGACGGAGACGGAAAGTGGAGCGTTGATTAGTGAGAATGCAGACACGAGTAGCGAGAAAACAGGTGAGAATCCTGTTCGCCGTAAACCCAAGGTTTCCTGGGCCAGGTTCGTCCCCCCAGGGTTAGCCGGGAGCTAACGCGAGGCCGGAAGGCGTAGCGGATGCACAGCAGGTTAAATATTCCTGCGCCGGCCCGGGTTAAGACTGTGAATGACGCGTTGAGAAAAGTGACTAAGCAATCGAATGCTGAGCCTAGGCTTCGGCCAAAGCGCATCACCGGACAAGGCGCCGAGAAAAGTTTGCAGTTGTTCCCCGGGTCGCCCGTACCGTAAACCGACACAGGTGGGTGGGTGTAAATGCACTCAGGCGCGCGAGAGAAACTTCTCTAAGGAACTAGGCACATTCGCCCCGTAACTTCGGAAGAAGGGGTGCTCAAGACCGCGACAGCAATGTGGCGGTGGCGAGTCTCAGTAAATTGCGTTTAGCGACTGTTTAACAAAAACACAGCACTCTGCCAAGTCGTGAAGACGACGTATAGGGTGTGACACGTGACCAATGCGGAAAGATTAAGAGATCTTGTCAGCCGCAAGGCGAAGCTCGGTCTTTAAGTCCCCGTGAATGTCGGCCGTAACTATAACGGTCCTAAGGTAGCGAAATTCCTTGTCGGGTAAGTTCCGACCTGCACGAATCGTGTAACGACTAAACGACTGTCTCGGAGAGGATCTCGGCGAAACTGTAACGGCGGTGAAGATGCCGCCTGCCCGCAGTAGGACGGAAAGACCCTATGCACCTTTACTGTAAGCTCGTATTGGGTTCTGGTTTGTGATGCGTAGCGTAGGTGGGAGACTTTGAAGTGAGGGCCTCGGTCTTCATGGAGTCGCAATGTGAAACACCACTCTTCGCCAATTAGGATTCTAACCCCGGGCTGTGAAGCCAGCCGGGGGACAGTGCGTGCGGGTCAGTTTGACTGGGGCGGTTTCCTCCCAAAAAGTAACGGAGGAGCGCGAAGCTCAGCTCAGCACGGTTGGCAACCGTGCGGTGAGGGTATGGCTAGAAGCTGGGTTAACTGTGAGACCCACAAGTCGAGCAGGTGCGAAAGCAGGCCCAAATGATCCGGCGGTTTAATGTGGAATTGCCGTCGCTCATCGGACAAAAGGTACGCTAGGGATAACAGGCTGATCGCTTCCAAGAGTTCATATCGACGAAGCGGTTTGGCACCTCGATGTCGGCTCATCGCATCCTGGGGCTGAAGAAGGTCCCAAGGGTCCGGCTGTTCGCCGGTTAAAGCGGTACGCGAGCTGGGTTCAGAACGTCGTGAGACAGTTCGGTCCTTATCCACTGTGGGCGCAGGAGACTTGAGGGGTTCTTTTCCTAGTACGAGAGGACCGGAAAAGACGCACTTCTGGTGTGGCAGTTGTCCCGTCCGGGGCATCGCTGCGTAGCCATGTGCGGAAGAGATAAGCGCTGAAAGCATCTAAGTGCCAAGCTCCTCCCAAGATATTGTTTCCCGGGGCGCAAGCCCCCTAAAGACCACGGGCAGACTACCCGTTTGATAGGCTGGAGATGTAAGCATCGCGAGGTGTTCAGTTGACCAGTACTAATCGGTCGTGCGGCTTGATCTTAACTTTTTTCCTCGGAAAAAAGGCTAGGATTTCAGCTCACGGATTGTAGTGCCAATAATTCCTGTGTGTAGTTTTCAGAGAACCTCCGCGGTTCTGTTACAAATTAGACTTTTTGGTGACCATGCCGCAGTGGTCCGACCCGTTCCCATTCCGAACACGGCCGTCAAACACTGCCGGGCCGATGGTAGTAGTTCTATAGGTTCTGCGAGAGTAGGTCGTCGCCATCCTTTATCACCCGGCCGGACGGTTACACGTCCGGCCGGTGTCTTTTTGCCCGGGCGCGTCGCGCTTATTTCGCCGCGTTGGCGCCTTGGAACTTCAGCCGGATGGCATAAAGTCCCTTCGAGGCCGTGATGAACAGGGTCCGGTGGTCGGACCCCCCAAAGCTCACGTTTGCCGTCCAGGGTTCCGGCACGGCGATCAGGTCGATCTGCTTTCCCGTAGGATCCATCACGGTGACCCCTTTGCCGCCGGTAAGGTAAAGATTCCCTTCGGTGTCCAAGGTGATTCCGTCGCTTCCCATGGCACAGCGCAGACGTTTGTTTGCCAAATTTCCCGCCGGTGTGATGTCGTACGCCCAGGTCTTTTGGGCGCGAATATCCGCGACAAACAAAGTTTTTCCGTCCGGAGTTCCGATCAAGCCGTTGGGCTGAACCAGATCCGTGGTCACCCGCCGCAGCTCCTGACGGTCGGCTGAGAGGAAATAGACCTGTTCGGTGTCTTGCGGCGGTTTGTCGTAGTTCCACCACTCGCGTTTGTAAAAGGGATCCGTGAAAAAGAGTGATCCATCCCGCCGCACCCAGACATCATTGGGGCCATTCAGGGCACGACCGCGGAAGGCGTTGGTGATGACGGTGATTTGCTTGTCGGGGGTGATGTGCCAGAGCGCCGTTTTTTCGTCGGCGCAAGCGATGAGATTTCCCCGGGCGTCGAAGAACATCCCGTTGGCCCGGCCGGATGGCTGCAGAAAGGTGGTCAAGCCGGTGGTGGCGTGCCACTTCATGATCCGGTCATTCGGTTGATCGGTGAAAAATACGCTGCCCTCCGCATCGGCGGTGGGCCCTTCGGTGAAGGCAAAGCCACCTGCCAGCTTTTCGAGCCTGGCGTCGGGAGCGACAACGGAGGCGGAGTCATTTCCGGTTTGGGCGGAAGCCGGCAGCAGCAGGCCCGGCAGCAGCAGGAACAGTACTGGTTTCATGGCTGTCATCCTGTCTGAATTGAAGGGATGCGCAACCGGAATTCTGCCGGGGGAGGCGTTTTCCGCCCGCGGCGACCGCCTTGGCGAAGCGGGCGCGGGAGTCAGATTTTTTCTTCCAGCAACTCCCGTCGCGCGCCGCTGAGCAGCTGTTCGACAAAGTTGGTGGAGTAAACGCCGCGGCGAAAATTGGGATCCTGCAGGATGGCCTGCTGAAAGGAAATCGTCGTTTTGATCCCGGTGATGAGAAACTCCTCCAGGGCCCGGCTCATTTTATCCATGGCCTCCCGCCGGTCTTTGCCATAGGTGATCAACTTGCCGATCATCGAGTCGTAATGCGGCGGAATCGAATAGCCCGCATACACATGCGTGTCCACCCGGGTGCCGCGACCGCCGGGCTGGTAATACATTTCGATGCGGCCGGGACTTGGGCGGAAATCATCAAACGGGTCCTCGGCATTAATCCGGCATTCGATGGCGTGCCCGCGAAACTGCAGACTGCTTTGGGAAAGTTTCAGCGGCTCCCCCGCGGCAATCCAGATTTGCTGCTTGATCAAATCCACTCCGGTGACCTCTTCGGTGATGGGATGTTCGACTTGAATGCGTTTGTTGACTTCCAGGAAGTAATAATTGCCCTTGTCGTCCACGACAAATTCCACCGTGCCGGCGTTGGTGTAATGCGCCGCCTGGGCGATGCGAATGGCCGCCTTGCCGATTTCCTTGCGCAGCTTCGGAAAGCGGTTTTCAATCAATGGCGACGGGGTTTCTTCCACGACTTTCTGATTGCGCCGCTGGACAGAACAGTCGCGTTCGCCAAGGTGGATGATGTTGCCCCGGGCATCGCCGAGGATTTGAAATTCGATGTGGTGGGGATTTTCAATGAATTTCTCAATGTAAACTGCGGAGTTGCCAAAGGCTTTCTCGGCCTCCGTGCGGGCTGTGTGGTAGCCCTTGATCAAGGAAATGTCATTGTGGGCAATGCGCATTCCGCGGCCGCCGCCGCCGGCCACGGCCTTGATCATCACCGGATAACCTATTTTTTTTGCGACCGAAAGCGCATCCTTTTCATTTTCCACAATGCCATCCGAGCCGGGCGGGGTCGGCACCCCGGCTTTTTTGGCCAGTTGCCGGCTGATGGCCTTGTCTTCCAGGGCGTTCATTGCCCGGGAACTGGGACCAATGAATCGAATGTTGCAACTGTCACAAACATCCGCAAAATGGGCATTCTCGGAAAGAAAACCGTAGCCGGGATGGATGGCGTCCACGTCCGCAATTTCCGCGGCACTGATAATGCGATCAATCCGCAGGTAGCTGTCCGTGGCGGCCGCCTTGCCGATGCAAATGGCTTCGTCCGCCAACTGGACGTGCATGGAATTGGCGTCGGCTTCCGAATACACTGCCACCGTGCGGATGTTCAATTCTTTGCACGCCCGAATTACGCGAACGGCGATCTCTCCGCGGTTGGCTACGAGAATCTTCTCAAACATGAGAGTGGATCGGTTGCGCGGGGCTCACACGGCAGGCATCGGGGCTCAAGCGGGGCGGATCTTGAACAGCGGTTGGCCGAACTCCACCGGTTTTGCATTCTCGATCAGAACCTGGGTGATCACCCCATGCACTTCGGCTTTGATTTCGTTCATGACTTTCATGGCCTCGATGATGCAGACCACCGTCTCAGGATTCACCTCGGTGCCAACGTCAACATACGGCGCGGCGTCAGGGGAGGGAGAACGGTAGAACGTTCCGATCATCGGTGACTTGATGTCGGTGTCGTTTGACGTCGCGAGCTGCCCCGGGGAGGCCGCCGTGGCCACAGCGGTGGTTGTCAAAGCTGCCGGTGTGGGGACATAACTCAAGGTGGGTTGAGCATGGCTCTCACCGCTGCCACCGGTGATTCCTCGTTTGAGGCGTATCTTAAAATCCTGCTTTTCCAGTTCGAATTCCGAGACGGAATTCTTTTTCATTAGGTCAATGATGGCCTTTATGTCCTTGAGATCCACAAGTTATGATCGTTAAAGTTGCCTGTCATCCGGCATTTTCAAGAAACAATGCTGGGAACGAAAAAAGCAGACATCAAATTTTGATTCTGCTTCCCATCCATCTAATAACCGGACCACGCTAGAGAGACCCGCAAGGTGCGTCAAGCTGAAAAGCTTTGGTGGAGTTGCTCGTCAACGGGGATGGGAAGGAATTATCGACGCTTTGACTTTTCGATAAGGTTAATGGCGGCCAATAGGCCTAAAGTGTAGGAGTATTCACCGAATCCACAGATCTGGCCACGGCAGACGCCAGCAATCAGTGAGCGATGGCGGAATTCCTCTCTCGCGTGAACATTGGAAATGTGGATTTCAATCGTCGGGATATCAATCGCCGAGATGGCATCCCGCAAAGCAACGCTCGTGTGCGTGTAAGCGGCTGCGTTCAAAACGACCGCCTCGAAACCGCGTCCCGCTTCTTGCACCCACCCAACCAACTCGCCTTCCGAGTTTGTTTGTCGGAATTGCGCTTCAACCTGCCGGACCCGGGCCTGCTCTCGAACTTGTGTTTCGATGTCTGCCAGCGTGGATTGGCCATAGACCCCGGGTTCCCGGCTGCCCAGCATGTTGAGGTTTGGTCCATTAAGGAACAGAATTCTCATTGTGAGAGGAGATTAGATTTGGGGTGCGTGTTTTGTCCATTCGTTTCGCCGGTAAACCGCAGCAGCCAACCCATCAACGAGAAGGCGATCCACGCCAGAGAAGGCACATACAGGGAAAATTCAAATGTGGACTGCAGCGCCCAAGCAAACAACCCGAGCCAGACGGCGGCCGCCAATGGCGTTTTGTGCCAGTTCAGACGGCGATAGCTTAGCGCGAGGGTGCCGCCAATGAACGCCAGATAACTTAAGAGCCCGGGAAATCCCGAATCGGAGGCCTGCTGCAGGTAATCGTTGTGTGCCAACCGGGCCATTTCCGATTCCGGTGATTTTACTTTCTGATAAGCGATGGCGAACGTCGCCGGCCCGGTGCCAAACAATGGCCGGGCCCGGGCAGTCTGCCAGGCCGCGCGCCAGTAATCAAATCGCGCCACAACGCTCGTCGCCCCGCGGCGCATGTATTCCCGGTTCTTCAAATAAAATCCCGTTCCGCCGCCGAGGAGCAGCAGGGCGATCAATCCGAGTTTCAACTGTCGGGGAAGGTTTTGGTGCAACAAGGCCGCCCAGCCGGCCAGCAAGGCGAGCAGCCAGCCGCCTTTTGACCCGGTCCAGTACAGGCAAGTCGCGCTGCCGATGCCCGCGGCGCCGCAGAGGAAAACGCGCGCGCCCCGGGTGAAGCGGATTTTGGCCTGCCAGATCCACGTCAGCACTGGCGGGGTCAGGAGCAGCAGCGCCCCGGCAAAGGCGTTGGGATAAAATACTGTCGAAAAAATGCGGTTGCTTTGCATTTTTTGCAGATACTCCGGAGGCACATTCGTCAATTTCGGATAGAGCTCGGTCCAGAAATACTCCCGCGTTTCCTGTAATCCACCGAAGTGCTGGTCAAAACCGACGGCCAGCATGATGCCGAAGGCGGTGGTGAGCGGAAGCCACAGCCCGATTTCTCCCGGACGCGGGTGCAGACTGAAGAGGCCCAGGTAAAAGCACACCAGACACACTAAAAAGTGCGCCAGCACCCCCAGAGAGAGCGCCGGTTCGACGCTCTGGATGGTTGAGAGGGCCTGCCAGAGACCCCATCCCAGGGGCAGGAAAATAAACCAACACGGTTGGAAACCGGATTTGCGCCAGGCCAGCAAACCGACCAGCGCCACCCCGCTCATCAGGAGATGGGCAACTCGCAGCGGCCAGGCGAAAACCAGCCACTCCACGGCGTTGGCGGGCAGATCAAGAAAGTGATCCATCACCGTTGGCGTGCCGAATTTCAACAATCCAATCCCCAGGAAAGTTCCCAGCACCGGCGCGAACCAGGTGGCGCGGCGCTGCACCAGGCTGGGTGGAGGGGCCGTGGATGTCCGGTGACGCGACATGGCTGGCGGCTGGGTTAGAGTCGCAACTTGAGCAGGCAGACCTCGAGCGCGAGGGCTTCCTGAACATTGGTGTGCAGCAGCTGTTGCAGATGATCAAGCGTCTGGAGATTTTCCCGGGCGTCGCGTGGCGTGAGCCGTTCCGCCACCTTTGCCGTATCCGTCGTTTCCGGAAAGCCCAGCAGTGCCTCCCGGCTCCGCAGGGTGCGCAGCCAGATGTCGCGCAACCACCATTGGAGGCCGAGCACGACCTCGTCGCGGCGGCGGCGGTATTCCGCCTCGATGCCGGCTTTTAATTCCTCCTGCCATTGCTTGCGCAAATCCTTTTCCACCTCGTCATATTTTTCCAGCGGCGATTTGCTGGTGAGTTCCGCTTCCACCGCCGCTTTCGTGTCCGCCAGGAACGAAGTCAGCGCATCGAGCAATTGATAGCGGCCCAGCAGACTTTTTTGCTCCTGTCCGGCCAGCGCGCCAAAGCGGTCCAGCCAGGTTTGCACCTCGCGGCTCCAGCCGCGGGCGTTTTCCGCCCCGAAATTCAGGCACAAACAGCGGGAAACGATGGTTTCCAGCACGCGGGCCGGGGCGGTGGACAGCAACATCAGCACGGACTGGGGCGGTGGTTCCTCCAGGGTTTTCAGCAGGGCGTTGGCGGCAGAAGGGGTGAGCCGGTCCGCGCCCGCAATAATGGCAATTTTGAAGGCGCTTTCGCTGGCTTTCAAGTTGATGGCATCCAACAGGACCCGTGGCGGACTGTCCTCACGGTGCGTGATATGTTCGATTGTGATTTGGCGGGATCGCGATTCCGGACGCAGCCAGAACACGTCGCCATGGATTTCTTGATCCACCCTTTTGCAATGCCGGCAAGTGTCGCAGCAATCCACCGGCTGCCCCTCCTGGCGGCGGGGGTTCTGGCAATTCAACGTTTTGGCCAGCGTTTTGGCCAGCGCCTCCAGGGTGCGGATTTGGTTTCCGGTGAACAGGTAGGCATGGCCCAGACGGCCGCGCTGCAACGAGCGTTGCAGAAATTCCACCCCCTGCGCTTGGGCCGGAAAATCGGTGAAAGCCATGTTCAATACCCTTCCGGCGCGCCGGTTTGCTTGGTTGATCGGAGAATCATGCGTCTGCGGTTGTTCCGTTCACTCCGGTTTATAGCGAATCCGCCGGCGTGGTGAAAGCTCCAGTATTGCCGGGTGCCGGTGGAGTTTGCTTCACCACAAATCCGGGTGATAGAATGGCAACCGGTGGCCAGCCGGATTTGGCGCCGGCGGCTATATTCTGGCCAGGAAAACCAAAGGGTGTTATGGAAATGACCATGCCGGACGGCACGCAGACCATTGAGTCCGCCCACGATATCTTTCATCACGCGCGAAAACTGCCTTTGGACGCGATCTTCCGTCCGCGGTCCATCGCTTTGATTGGGGCGACCGAAAGCCCGGGCAGTGTGGGGCGAACCGTGTTTCAAAATCTCGGGCGGGGGGGCTTCAGCGGAGTCGTCTATCCGGTCAACCCCCGGCGCAATTCCGTGCTGAGCGTCAAAGCGTATCCGCGGGTGGGCGCCCTGCCCGAGCCGGTGGATCTGGCGGTGATATGCACGCCGGCCAAAACCGTGCCCGGGCTGATCCAGGAATGCGTCGAGGCGCGCATTCCCGGGGCCATCATCATCAGCGCGGGATTCAAGGAGACCGGCGCGGAAGGCCGGGCTCTGGAACGGCAAATTCTGGCCTGCGCCCGGAATGGGCGCATGCGCATTGTCGGTCCCAATTGTCTCGGCGTCATGATGCCGCATCAAGGGCTGAACGCGACCTTCGCCACCACCATCGCGCGGCCGGGTAACGTGGGGTTCCTCAGTCAGAGCGGCGCACTCTGCACCGCGGTGCTGGATTGGTCGCTGAAGGAGAAGGTGGGATTCAGCACCTTCACTTCCGTCGGTTCAATGCTCGACGTGGGATGGGGGGATCTCATTTATTATCTGGGCGACGACCCGCACACCAAGAGCATCGTGATTTACATGGAAACGATCGGCGACGCCCGTGCGTTCCTGTCCGCTGCGCGCGAGGTGGCCCTGAGCAAACCCATCATTGTGATCAAACCGGGCCGCACCGAAGGGGCCGCGCGCGCCGCGGCTTCCCACACCGGCTCCTTGACAGGCAGCGACGACGTCCTGGACGCCGCCTTCAAGCGCTGCGGCGTGCTGCGGGTGAACAACATCTCCGATCTGTTCTACATGTCGGAGGTGCTCGGCCGCCAGCCGCGCCCGCGGGGAAATCGCCTTACCATGATCACCAACGCCGGCGGCCCGGGGGTGCTGGCGACGGATGCATTGATCACCAATGACGGGGCGCTGGCGGAAGTTTCCAGGGCGACGGTCGCCGAGTTGGACAAGATTCTCCCGGCGGCCTGGTCCCACAACAATCCTATTGATGTTCTGGGGGACGCGAGCGCAGAGGTGTACGCGAAGACATTGGAAATCACCGGACGCGATCCGCAGAGCGACGGTTTGTTGGTGATTCTCACGCCGCAAGCGATGACGGACAGCACCGGCACTGCGGAGAAATTGAAGGCGTTTGGCCATATCCAGGGGAAGCCGGTGCTGGCCAGTTGGATGGGCGGGGACGAAGTGGCGGCGGGGGAGGCCATTTTGAACGCCGCCGGCATTCCGACCTTTCCGTACCCCGATACGGCCGCCCGGGTGTTTACCCAGATGTTCAAGTACGCGCAAAATATCCGGGCCCTTTATGAAACTCCGGTGCCCTCGGCTGCGGACGGAGATTTGGAGTCCGGCCGCGCCCAGGCCCGCGCCCTGATCGAACAGGTGCGAAAATCCGGTCGGACGATGCTCACCGAGGCGGAATCCAAGGCGCTGCTGGATTGCTACCAGATTCCCACCGTTCCCACGCAAGTCGCCCGGACGGAGGCGCAGGCGGTCCGGCTCGCCGCGCGGTTGCGGTTTCCAGTGGTGCTCAAGCTGTATTCACAAACGATCACACACAAGACCGACGTCGGCGGGGTGCAGTTGAATCTGCGCAGTGGAGCGGAGGTCCGGCGCGCGTTCCAGACCATCAAATCCTCCTGTGTCAAGAAGGCCGGCGCGCAACATTTCCAGGGGGTTACCGTGCAGCCGATGATTCCGCTGGGTGACGGCTACGAACTCATTCTCGGCAGCAGTGTGGATCCGCAATTTGGTCCGGTGCTGCTGTTCGGCATGGGCGGACAGTTGGTTGAGGTGTTCAAGGACAAGGCCTTGGGGCTGCCGCCCCTGAACACGACGCTGGCGCGGCGCATGATGGAGTCGACGAAAATTTACCAGGCGCTCCAGGGGGTGCGCGGCCGCCAGGCGGTAAATCTGGCGGCGCTGGAACGGCTGATGGTGAGTTTCAGCCAGCTGGTGGCCGAGCAACGGTGGATCAAGGAGCTGGATATCAACCCCCTGTTTGCCTCCGCCGCGCAGCTGGTGGCCCTTGATGCGCGTGTGATTTTGCATGACCCGGACCTTCCGGAGTCGGAGCTGCCCGACCTTGCCATTCGGCCGTACCCGATGCGCTACGTTTCCCGCTGGAAAACCCGCGACGGCACGGCCATTACCCTCCGTCCGATTCGTCCCGAGGACGAACCGCTGCTGGTGGCGTTCCATCAGACGCTGTCGCCGGAGAGTGTCTATCTGCGTTACTTCAACCAGTTGAAACTCGACGAGCGGATTGCGCATGAGCGCCTGGTCCGCATCTGTTTCAACGATTACGACCGGGAGATCGCTCTGGTGGCCGAACTCAAGTCCAAAGGCGCGGCGAATCAGATTCTCGGCATCGGCCGGCTGACCAAGCATCGCGGTTTGAATGAAGCCGAGTTTGCGCTGCTGGTCAGCGATCGCTGGCAGCAACAGGGGATCGGCACGGAATTGTTGCGGCGGATTTTGCAGGTGGCGGCGAATGAAAAACTGGCGCGTGTCACGGCGGAGATCATGGCTGGGAACCACGGCATGAAGGCGCTGGTCAAAAAACTCGGCTTTCGTATTCTGAAGCGTCCGGACAGCGCCGATATCACGGCCGAGTACGTGGTCAAGTCGTAGCGGGCCCGGCGGGGCGGCAATCGTTTTCACCCCGGCCGGCGGGGAAGGGTCGGCCCAATGCGGGGCGTGGCAGGCGGCGCCCGGCGTTCCGGCGGAAATCACTGGACGCGCAGCCGGGATTGCTCCATGGATAAATTCGTCACGGGACTCAACCCACTGAAGGAAAGGATATGAAAGTCAAAACTCTGGTCACTGGATTCAGCATCATCACGGCCATTGCATGCGCCCTGGCCGGCGACACGTCGTTTGACGGACTGGGTACGGACATCGGAAACCTTTATCGCTTGTCCAACGCCAAATCCCGTTCCATCTCCCCGGAGAACTTCACGGGTGAAAAGGGAAAGGGGGCAATGTCCACCGATGGGCCGGCCCGGCACGCGGCCCGGGACCTGGGGCAGGGTTGGAAGGTGTCGCCGTACGTTCACATCCCGGGCAAGCAAACCTTTACGCTTGCGGAAGTCGAGGGGCCCGGCTGCATCCAGCACATCTGGTTGACGCCGGCGCCGCTGGATAAAACCCGGTGGATGATCCTGCGGTTCTATTGGGACGATGAAGCCGAGCCTTCGGTGGAGGTGCCCCTGGGCGATTTTTTTGCGTGCGGCTGGGCGCGCTATTGCCAGATCAACTCCCTGGCGGTGTGCGTCAACCCGGGCAGCGCCTTCAATTCCTACTGGCAGATGCCTTTCCGCAAGAAGGCGCGCGTCACCATCGAGAATCTGGATGATGCGCAAATCACCATCTATTACCAGATTGATTATACCCTGACTCCGGTCCCCGATGACGCGGCGTATTTCCACGCGCAATTTAGGCGGGAAGACCCGCTCAAGCAGGCCGGACTCTACACCATTTTGGATGGGGTCAAGGGCAAGGGGCACTACGTCGGCACCTATATGGCCTGGGAGGTTCACAGCACCGGCTGGTGGGGCGAGGGCGAGATCAAATTTTACCTCGATGGCGACCGGGAGTTTCCGACCATCGCCGGCACTGGAACTGAGGATTACTTTTGTGGCAGTTACAATTTTGATTCCCCCGGTCCGGATGGCAAACGGCGCTACACCGAATTTACCGGACCTTACGCTGGCATGCCGCAGGTCATACGCCCCGACGGCCTGTACGATTCCCAGCAGCGTTTCGGCCTGTATCGCTGGCACATCACCGACCCCATCCGCTTTGACCAGGACTTGAAAGTGACCATTCAGGCGCTCGGCTGGATGTCCGGTGGGCGTTATCTGCGGCTCAAGGACGACGTTGCGTCAGTGGCCTACTGGTACCAGACGGAGCCGCATGGGAAGTTTCCTCCCTTGCCGGGCAAGGACGAGCTGGAGTTGAAATAAGACCTTGCCGCGCGGGGGTCGTGATTTTGCGGTTTGGTGGGGCAGGGCGGGGGATTGCCGCCGGAGACCGGGCCGTTTGCCTTCAACGACTGCGGCGACGCTCAAGGGGTGTCGTGCCAGGTGAGCGGGGCCAAATACACCCCGCCTTTTCCCCAGCCCGCCCGGCTGACATACCATTTCCCGTCAGTGTCCTGAATGACTTCCGCCGCGTGCGCGGGAATATCGCCCACCTTGTTTTCAATGCGCCAATGGAACGGATCCTTGCTCACGAAGACATGTGTGCTGTCGTAGTTGTCCCGCGGTCCAATGAACAAATAATACGCGTCGCCGCGCGGTACGACGAAGGGTGATTCCGTCGGTCCGCCCCAGGTGCCGGTGGAGGGATCGGTGAACGCAACCCCGCGGTTCGTCCAGGTCAGCAGGTCCTGGCTCGTCACGTAGGCCACGATGTGATTACCGCCCTGCGGCTGGCTGTTGGCGGTGTAATACATCACCCAGCGGTCCTTCACGCGCAGCACGTACGGATCGCGCGCATCATAACCGTCCACCACGAGCGGGTTGTGGGGCGAGCGCGTCCACGTCTTCAGATCCGGCGAGGTGGCCAGGCAGATCTGGTAGTTGGTGTTGCTGGTGATGCCGCCGCCGCAATAAAACATGTAGTACCGTTGGTCATGGAAGATCACGTGCGGCGCCCACAGATGTGCTTCGCGCCAGGGAGCCTCGCGTGCCACCGTCAGCGCCGGCGGTAATTTCACCCACGGGGCTTGCGTCAAGGAGTTCGCCGTTGCGTGCGCAAAGGAAATCTCCTCCATCGGTTTGGCCGGCTCCTCGCGGGTGATGCCGAACAAATGCCACTGGCCGTCCCGGGCGCGGATGAAGCAATGATCGTTGATATACCAGGGCGAGGATTCGCCGATGCCCGGGTCGTAAATCTTTTTGAACTCACCACTGGTGACCAGCGTGCGCGGCTGGGCCGTTGCCACGGTTGTGGGAATCAGGGCGACGGCCAGCAGCCAGCCAATCCAGGAGGAATGTTTCATGAGGGCGGTTTAGTTCAATTCCTGACCGCCTTGGGCGACGTTGGCCTTGTCGAACAGGCGCGTGCCGAGGACGATTTCCTTGGGCACGGTTTCGCCGTGGAGAACCTTTAGCGCCGTCTCAATCGCCTCCGCGCCGCCGGTGGGATATTGGAAGGTTGCGTCCAGAATCCCCTGGCTGACGTAGGCCACGCCTTCCTGGGGCAGCGCGTCAATGCCCACGAACTTGATGCCCGTGCGGCCGGCGGCTTTGGCGGCCAGATACGCGCCGTGGGCGCCGGGGTCGTTGTGCGCATAGACCAGGTCAATCTTGTCGAAGCGGGACAGCGCGGATTCCATTTCCTTGCGCGCGTCGGGTTCGAGCCACTTCATGTCCGCACTGAAGATGATTTTCAAATTGGAGCCGGCAATGCCCTCGAGAAAACCGCTGTGCCGATCCTGGCCCGGCGTCGAGGTTTGCAGTCCCATCAATTCCACAATGTTGCCCTGGCCTCCCAGCGTTTTGACGATCCATTCGCCCGCCGCTTTGCCGATCTTTTTGTTGTCCGCGCCGATGAAGCAGGTGTATTTGTCGCCGAGCAGGCGGCGATCCAGCACGATGACGGGAATCCCGGCTTCCATGGCCCTGGCCACCGGTTCGGTCAGGGGCTGCGCCTCCTTCGGACTGATGATCAGCAGATCCACCTTGGAACTCACGAACTCCTCGACGTGGGCGCGTTGTTTCAACGTGTCGTTCTGCGCGTCCTTGAAAATGACTTTCAGGTTGGAATGTTTTGCCGCGGCATTCTTGATGTCCTCGTTCATCTGCACGCGCCATGGCTCGCCCAGGTTGCATTGCGACATGCCGATCGTATAGGCGCGGGGGGCAGCATCGGATTTCGCCGCGTCGCCGGCGGTTTTTGAGGAGTCCGAGCAACCGCCCCACAACAGTGCGGTCAGAACCAGGGACATCCAGGCGAGCAGGCAATTGGGTTTCGGTTGCGAATTCATGCGTTGATTGATTGCTGAAGTTCAGTCACGTTCGTTTGCGTTGTTGGGTCAGCACCGCGGTCACGATGATGATGCCGGTCAACATCAATCGTCCGGCCTCCGGTACGGCGTTGATGCTCAAAATCTTGTCCAGATAACCAATAGTCAGCACGCCGAGCAAGGTCAAACCCATGCCGCCGCGTCCGCCCATCAAACTCGTGCCACCAATCACCACCATGGCGATGGCCATCAATTCATAACCCACGCCGGCCTCGGGATCGCCTTGTTGTTCCTGCGCGGCCTGGCAGATGCCCGCCACCGCCGACAGCATGCCTGATGCGACATAAGCGAGCGTCTTGGCCCAAACCACCGGGACACCGGAGAGCCGCGCGGCTTCCTCGTTGCCGCCGATGGCGTAGAGATGCCGCCCCCAGCTGTGCTTGGAAAGCGCCAGCCAGGCCAGTGCCAGGCAGATGAGAAAGATCACCGTAACCACCGAGAGATTCCCGCCCAGGATGCGGGTGTCCACGAGGCGGAACAGCGCGGGCACGTCCACGTAATCATAGCCGCCGCTGGCGTTCTTGACCGCGGTGGATACTTTCATGCCGCCCGAGGCGTATTTCGCGGCGCCGCGCGCCAGCACCATCAACGCCAGCGTGGCGATGAAGGGTTGCACACGCAGCCGGGCGGTAACCACTCCCGCCAGGCCGCCGCTGGCGCATCCCACCAGCAAACACACCGGCACCACCAGCCAGCCGCTCCAGCCCCAGTGAATGGCCATCATCGAGCAACAAACCGCGACCAACGCCAGCACGCTGCCCACCGCCAGGTCAATCCCCGCCGTGATGATCACCAGCGTCGAACCGCAGGCGAGAATCCCGTACACCGACGCCTGCCGGAGCGCGTCCCGGTGCGTGCCGATCTTGAAAAACGCGCCATCGGCATTGAAGAGCGTGCCCACCAGCAGCATCAGCAACAATGCGAGGAAGGCGCGGCCGGCCGGGCTTGATCCGAATTGAACAAACCGGTTGCGGGTTTGGATCGGGGATGATTCGTTCATGATGCTTTGGTGATGGTCGAAGCGGTGGTGTGCCCCATGGCCGCGGCCAGAATGGTCTCGGGGGTGGCTTGCGCCCGCGTGAAGGTGGCGGTCAATTCGCCCCGGTGCATCACCACAATGCGGTCACTCAAGGTGATCAATTCCGGCATCTCCGAGGTGATCAACACGATGGCCATGCCCTGCGCCGTCCATTCGTCCATGAGTTGATAAATCTCGCGTTTCGCTCCGACATCAATGCCACGGGTGGGTTCATCCAGCAGCAGCACCTTGGGCCGGGTCTGCAACCATTTGGCGATCGCGACTTTTTGCTGGTTGCCACCCGATAGCGCGCCGACTTCCAGGTCCAGGGACGCGGCCCGGAGTTTCACCTGGCCGGTCGTGCGTTCCGCGGCCGCGCGTTCCGCCGTGGGATTGCGCCAGCCCGCCCGGGTCAATTCCCGCAGACCCGCCAGCGTGGCATTGGCGATGATTGAAAGGGACAGGACCAGCCCCGTGGCCTTGCGGTCGTTGGTCAGCAACACCAGGCCGGCATTGATCGCCGCGCGCGGGGTCGTGAATTCCATGACCTGACCGTCAAGCAGCACCCGGCCCCGTGTGGCGCGGCCATACGCTCCGAAGAGACCAAGCAGCAGTTGGCTCGCCCCCGAACCTTGCAGTCCGCCGATGCCCAGAATCTCCCCGGCCCGCACCGCCAGGGAAATGTTCGCCGCCGCCGGCCTGGCCGCAATCCCCTCCGGATACACGCTGACGTTTTCGAGCCGCAATCGCTCCGCCCCCGGCTGGGGGGCGCGCCGCGGAAATTGCTGGCCCAGTTCACGCCCCACCATCCATTGGATGAACCGGGCCGATGAGAGGTCTTGGGCCGGCGCCGTGCCAACCCATTCTCCGTCGCGCAGCACCGTGATGCGGTCCGCGATCCGTCCGATCTCCTCCATCTTGTGCGTGATGTAAACGATCCCGCAGCCGCGCGCTTTCAGGGAACGGATCAGCCCGAAGAGGGTTTCAACCTCGGTCGCGTTCAATGCGCTCGTCGGCTCGTCCATCACGAGGACCCTGGCGTTCTGACTCAAGGCTTTGGCGATCTCGATGAGTTGCTGGACGGCAATGGGGAAGTGTTCCACCGGACGGCGCACGTCCAGTTCCAGCCCGAGCTGTCGCACCCAATGTCGGGCTTCCTCGTGCTGGCGCGCGTCGCAGACAAATCCGTTGCGCGTCGGCATGCGGCCGAGAAAAATGTTGTCGGCCACGCTCATCGGACCAATGAGGGACAATTCCTGGTGAATCACCGCCACGCCGAGGGCGCCCGCTTCCAACGGTGAACGCGGGCGCGCTTCCCGGCCTCCGTATTCGATGCGCCCTTCGAAATCGGTGTGAATGCCGGCCAGGATTTTTATCAAAGTGCTCTTGCCCGCCCCGTTTTCGCCGGCCAGGACATGGACTTCGCCCGGTGCAATTTCCAACTGCACATTGTGCAGCACGGTGACCGGGCCGAACCGCTTGGTGATGCCGGTCAACCGCACCAGGGGCGGAGTCGCGGATGGCGGGATTGGGCGCGCAGCGGTCATGGTTGACGGCGGGGCGAGGCGTTGCGAAGTCGGTTGGGCGCAAAATGAGGGCCTTGGGCGGGAGCAAAACCCCCATCCTTCGGAAGCCCGTTCAACATGTTCATCAATCCCACCCGTCCTGGAATCCGGGGCACCCAACCGGCCAACCCCGGGTGTGTGCGCTCATCGCCCTGGACTCCAGCTTGCGCGGAATCGAGGTCGCTTGTCTATTCCGGATTACGAACGACCGGAACATCCGGCGGGAGGTCGGGCAGACGAACGCGTGATGCGTTCGCAGGGGGCGCGCCTGGCTCACGGCGGTGTCGTAGCTGATGAGGCTCTTGCAGGAGAGGTCGTAGAGGCAATTATCCATCAGCACCATGCCCTCCTTGCGTCTGGTCTGCAGGATGTCCTCCAGGGGATGCACCCGGTTCTCGCGGATCGGATTCCGCACCGCGCCGCTGGCCATCACCAATTCGGACACCGGCGACCGCCGCGTGCGATCCGCCGCCGCAAGCAGTTCCTGCGCGCTGATCTCCTGCAGCGCGTTCGAGAGCTGCAGAATAATCTGCCGCTGCGCGCTGCCCTTGAAGACGCCCGTGATGCGCTCCAGCGCGTGTGAAACATTGGGTGAGCGCATCGTGGCCAGCAGCCCGGCCGGTGGGGGACGCATTTCAGTTCCCTGTTTGTTCGCGTGCCCGGCTGGTTCCGGTGACTTGTTTGTTGTTGCCCTGACTTCGGTCGGGAGCGGCCCGATGGGGGTTCGCTTGCATCGGAAAATCAGGCCAATCGTCAAGCGGTTATCCATTCGCAGCGGCGCCGCGAAAATGCCGCTGGGAATGGAAAGGGCCGCACGCATCGGCTTCGATTGGGCGGGTGGTGGAAATTCATTCGTCAGAGCTCGTACGCAACTTCATTTGTGGCGTTGACCCCGACAACCTTTCGCGCCATCAAGACCTCGATGGTCTGCTTCAGATCATCCGGTGAAAGTGCCTTTGCGGGGGTCTTGACCAGAACCGGCGGCAGCTTCTGGTGACGTCCACCCAAAACCTAAGTCACATGCGCGGGCTTGACGGCGATTCGCTCCAAATCAGTCTCCTGGACGCTTTCAAAGTCAACAAAGATGTAGTTGGTGCGAAGCATCCCGTTGCGATCCATCCACCGAAACTTGACGCCGACCGCAACCTCTCACGGCGCCAAACTCATAACTTCCAACCCTTGCGGTACTCGGTCTGGAGAAATTGATTTGCCGTGTCCGAGTTGGTGAATTTGAGGTTCGCGCTGTCCCACAGCAGCTTCTTCTTGGTGAGTTCCTCGCGCATCTGCAGCCGCAGCGCCACGTTGCCCAGCAACACGGCCTCGGTCAACGGACCGGCCCAGTCGAAGTTCGATCCGCCGGGCGCACCGCCCTTGCACGCGGCAATCCACTCCTTGTGATGACCAATGGACCGGGCGAGCTTCTTCGGCGGATCGCCATAGGCCTTGGCCCGCGATTTCGGCAAGAGGCGGTAGCCTTCTTGATTCAGAATCTTTCCCTTGTCGCCGACGAACAGATGGCCGTTCGCTCCCATCATTTCGCCGGCCTCCAGTTCCTCGGGGCGCGGCGGACGCAATCCACCGTCGTACCAGGTCAGCTTCACCGGCGGCATTGTGCCGCGCGCCGGGAATTGATACGTGACCATCGAGGCCAGAGGATACGTTTCCTGGTTCACCCGCGTGGAACTCGCCTCGACACTCGTGGGCGCGCCGAGCTTGAGCGCGCGGAACACGGGATCGAAGGCGTGACAGCCGATGTCGCCGAGCGCGCCCGTCCCGAAGTCCCACCAGCCCCGCCAGCGGAACGGGAGATAAATTGGATTGTACGGTCGCTCCGGCGCCGGCCCGAGCCACAAATCCCACTCCAACGTCTTGGGCACGGGCAGCGTGTCCTTCGGACGCTCGACGCCTTGCGGCCAATACTCGTTGAACAATCCGTTGGACGGCCGATCCGTCCACACATGCACCTCGCGCACGGGCCCGATGGCGTCGTCCAGCATGAACTCGCACAACCGCCGGGTTTGCTCGGACGCCTGGCCCTGGTTGCCCATCTGCGTGGCGACCTTGTATTCGCGCGCGGTCTGGGTGAGTTGGCGGGCCTCCCGCACCGTGTGCGTCAACGGCTTTTCACAATACACGTGTTTGCCGGCACGCATTGCCGCCATGGAGATGATGGCGTGCTGATGATCCGGTGTGGCGATGACCACGGCGTCAATGTCCTTCTGTTCGTCCAGCATCTTCCGGTAATCCTTGAAGACTTTCGCGCCGGCGTAGCGCCGGAACACCCCGCCGGCGTGGGCGGCATCCACGTCGCACAACGCCACGATGTTCTCGCTGGTCAACTGGCTGAGGTCATGGCCGCCCTGCCCGCCAACGCCGATGCCGGCGATGTTCAGCTTTTCATTGGGCGACTTGAACCCGCCGCGGCCCAGCACCCGGCTCGGCAACACCATGAAGGCCGAGGAAGCCAGCGCCGCCGTGCCGATGAACTGTCGTCGCGAGAGTCCCCGCGTGGATTTGAGCTTCGATGTTTTCATGCTTGTAAGGGACCAATTGGAAGAAGGCGGTTTTCGGCGCGGTTCGCTGGCTGCCGTGCGGCAGGAAGTCATGCCGCCGGTTGTTCCAGCGCCCCGCCGGACCCAGCCGCAATCCGTTCGCCATCCGCGACACCGCCTCCCAACGTTGCCCGGGACGGCGAGCGATGCGAGGCGTTGGATTAGTATTGAAAAATGCCTCGCACTGCGTCCCGGGACTCCGCACAGGAGCAATCCTTCCGGGATCCTCCATGCGTTGATTGCGGGCCATGCCACTGACTGTGAGTGGCAGCACAATAGTTGTCAATACTAAGACCTCTTTACGCGCAGCGTCGGGGCAAAGCGGCGACGGAAAGGGTATCAGGCGAGCCAGATTCCTTCTCACCGCTTGTGCGGGACGGCCGACTATTTCTCGACAGATTTCAAGAAAACGGCTGCTTTCTCAACAACCGGCTTTTGCATCTCGTCGAATGCGTGACCAAGATTGTTCGTAGCCGTGCTGCGGGGATGCCTCTGTCGATATACTTTCACCTTCAACAGACCTTGATGCACGGAACTGCTCTGATCTACCGGTTGCCCTTTCAACCTCGCAGCTATTGAGCTTACCGACGAGTCAACACTGAATTCGAGCGCCTCAATTGCTTGTTGAGTGTCGCCTCGGCGGAGAGCTTCCAAAACCACTACCGAACTTAGCGCGTTGCCCACCTCCAAGTCCGCTATCAGATCTTTCACCTGCTCTTTGGTGTAAACCTTTTGGGGTGCTCCTTCCTCGGCGGCAAAGGCAAGAATGGCACAACCCACAAGGCAAAGTGCGAGAAATTTCAGAGTCTTCATAAGCTGGCCAACAGTCGTCACTTCTTTGGAGGGTCCGGGATTGAAATGTCCGGAATCTTTGGGTTCGGATTCTCTGTGGAATCTTTAGGTTTTCCGGGTTGAGGAAGATTTGGGCCTTGCTCCCCATCCGTCAGCATGCAAGCAGAACGACAGGCATTGAAACGAGCCATGTAACCCGGCCCTCTCAGGCTGGGAATGCACGCCTTCTTTGAAAACTGCTCAGTGCAACAGCGCAGCCAATCGACCAAATCTTTTGATTTTTTCCAATCGCCACAGGCGCTCTGTCCCAGCGGATCAATCCAATTCACAGGGTTGTTCTCCGCGAAAGCATAAAGATTAAGTCCCCCTCGTTCCCCGATAGGATCTCTGTTTGGCCACCTGCCCGCATCCGCTTGATAATCCCGATGCAGATACTTGGTGTCATCGGTCACGTCATCCGCGTATTGCGTGCTGAAGCGGATCGGGTTGAGCCGGGCCAGCGGACCGGTTGCGCGCAACGGCTCGCCGAACGGGCTGTATTCGTAGCGGGCACTCTCACTGCTGTCCGCCGTGTTCACCAGCGCCGTGACGTTTCCATTCCCATCGTAACAGGTGAAATGCGTGGTGTTGGCCATCGCGCTGCATTGCGCAGAGCTGCCCGCCTTCACCGCCAACACGCCGCCCACGCTGCCCGCGCTGCCCGCGCCTTGAATGCTCCCGCTCAAGTCCAAGCCGCGCCTGAAACTCACCACCACGCCATGCGTTCCCCTGCGCGCCTTGGTGAGGTTGGTGTTCTGGTGCAACATCTTCATCTGCGCGGCTATTGGGGTGATTTCAGCGCAAACTTCCCTCCTGCGCAAAACAAATTCTCAGCGGTGGAAGCGTTGATGCCACCATTTCAGCAGGCCATAGGAAAGTCGCACCTTGCCCTGGCCGACGGACATTTCCGGTCGCATTTGGATCCAGGAGGATTTGGGGTAGGCGAGCGGCTGATCCGGGTAAATGCTCCGGTGGCCGATCAGCAGATAGGCGCCGATGGCGACGGCCACCGCGGTTTGCCGGCGATTTCCGCGCGGCAGTTACTTCGGGAATTCCGGCAGCGAAACTTTCCAACGGATGGAGAGCAGGCGCAGGAGCAGCGTCGTGCCGATACCGATGGCGCGGTTCAAATGGTTGCCGCCGTGGTAGGCCTCCAGGAGGACGTAAACAGTCGCGCCCACCACCGAGGCGGTGGCGTAGAGATAGATTCCGGTGCGCATGACGAGGGGAATTTCCCCTACCAGGACATCCCGCAGGAGGCCGCCGGCCACTCCGGTAATGACGCCCAGGACGACTGCATTGGTGGCGCCGACCTCCGCCTGCAAGGCAATAGCCGCGCCCAAAATGGTGAAGAGCGCCAGGCCAAACGCATCCGCCACCACCAGGGCGGGTTGGGGCACGTTCCAAAACCGGATTGCAAAGAAGGCGAGCGTGGAAATCCCGGCGGCATTGATCACGTAGTCGGTGCTGGCGAGCCAGAACACCGGGCGATCCAGGATGAGATCGCGCGTGGTGCCGCCGCCGAGGGCGGTGACCAGCCCCAGGACCACCACGCCAAACAGGTCCACCCGCTTGCCACTGGCGGCCAGCACACCGGAAATGGCGCTGACCGCCACGGCGAAGTGAGCCTGGAGCAGCGGGATGCTCATGCGAACGCGGACGGGTCAGGGCAGCAGCGCCTGCAGGCGTTGCCCATACGCGACAAAGTTTTTGCGCGCGGCCTCCGCGGGGGCGTGTGGCGCGGCTTGCGGATCGTGGAACACCGTGACCATGTGCGGTTCAATGCTCAGGCCGCCGGCATAACCGCGTTGTTGGGCGTCGGCTAAAATTTCCCGGACGCAACCCTGGCCTGCTCCCGGCCAGTGGTAGGTTTCGGTGTTGGTGGCGGGATCGTAGCTCGCGTCCTTGATGTGGAGGTGAACGACGTGATCGCGGACGTGTGTCCAGAATTCCCAGGCGTCCTGCCGCGGCCAGGGCCGGGGACGGCTGCGGTCCGGATTGAACACCGGGTTGGCGGTGTCAAAGACCAGTTTCAAGCCGGGGCAGCGGTCGAGGAGTTCGAGCGTATGTTGCCAGCTCATACCACCGTAGTTCATGCAGTTTTCGTGAACCGGCTGCAGCCCGGCATCAAGGAAGCGGTGGGTCACGTCCTTCACGCGGCGGAACACTTCCGCCGGTGTTTGGTATTCGGCCTCGCCGGGTTTGAAGCTCATGATGCGGACGAATTTCGTCCCCAGGCGTTGCATGCGGGGGATGCAACGCTGCACTTCCGCGAGCGTGACGGCGAACGGATCGGTCAATTTTTTCGCCCAGTTCATCACGGTGGAGCCGAAGCAGTAAACCCGGATGCCGGATGGTTCGATCAATTGCGCCGCCGCATCGAATGCGGCATCCGAGAGCTCGTGCAAGTTGGCCTTGGGATGTCCCGCGACTTCCACGGTGCGCAATTCAATGAATTTCCAGCCCAGTTCTTGCGTGGCTGCCAGTTGGGTGACCAAGCTCGCGCCCGCCTCATCGCCGATGCCCATCAGTTTCATCGTTCAACCCAGTTTGCGGCAGCGAAACACGTACGCCGGAGGCAGATTGCGCCAGATGGTGGGGAGGGTTTCCAGGGTCGCGAAACGTTGGCGCAGCAGCCGGCGGAAGCAGATGGTGGTCGGGAAGTAACGCGCGTGTTTGTAGGCGAACCCGACGAACTCCCCGCCGGGCGCCAGCGCCGCTTCCAGCGCGTTCAAAATGCGGGATTGATGGGCGGGCAGCATGTTGCTCCACGCCAGACCGCTGATCACGCAGCGGACGCTGCGGGCCGGCACGTATTTCCCCAGGTATTCGGCGGAGTCGAAAATGATTTCGCTGCGCGGAAAGCGCCGGCGCAACACGTTGACGTTTGTTTCGCTTAATTCCAGGGCCACGAGCCGGCCATCGGGGCCGAGGCGATGCAGCAACCGTTTGGTGAAGTTCCCCGTGCCGGGGCCCAGTTCCACCACAGTGTCACCGGGGGCAAAGTGGCAGGCGGCCACGATGGCTTCCGACAAATGCCCGGAGCTGGGCCAGATGGCCCCAACCTTCAGCGGCTCCCGCACAAAGGCCTGGACAAAACGCCAGGCCCGCCCACTGACCTCTATTTCGGATGCAGAATCCGGAACCAGTTTCATTCGTTCGAACGGACGGAGCATAAAATCCTCGCGCCGCCAAACCAACATCAAATATTGGAAAGATTCACGGGCGGTGCGGCGGGGGGACGGTTCATCCAAACAAATCCAACTGTGGCGTCGGCGGCAGTTGCCGGAGTTTATCCCGTTCCTCCTGGCGGCGGGACACCCGCACGCCGCCTTCGGGGGTCAATTCAGACGCCTCGAGATTGATGAGGATTTGCTTCGCCCGCTCCACCACGGGCTTGGGCACGCCCGCCAGCCGGGCGACCTGGATGCCGTAGCTCTTATCCGTGGCGCCCGCGACAATTTTACGCAGGAACACAATGGCGTCATGCCATTCGCGCACGGCGACGTTGAAATTTTTGAGCCGGGGCAGGCGTTGCGCGAGTTCGGTCAGTTCATGGTAGTGCGTGGCGAACAGGGTTTTTGCGCCGACTTGATTGTGCAGGTGTTCGACAATGCTCCAGGCCAGCGAAAGTCCGTCGAACGTGCTCGTGCCGCGGCCGATTTCGTCGAGAATCACCAGGCTGCGCGGGGTGGCATGGTTGAGAATGTTGGCGGTCTCGCTCATCTCCACCATGAAGGTGGACTGGCCGCGCGCCAGATCGTCGCTGGCCCCGATGCGGGTGAAAATCCGGTCCACCAGGTCGATTCGCGCGGCCCGGGCGGGGAGGAAGCTGCCCGTGTGGGCGAGCAACGTGAGCAACGCCACCTGGCGGATGTAGGTGGATTTGCCGGCCATGTTGGGCCCGGTGATCAGCGCGATCTGGGCGGGAGCTTCAGCGGTCACGCCGGCTGTCGCCCCGGAGGCGGCCGGGCTGGCGCTGCTGCCCAGGCGGCAATCGTTCGGGACAAAGCGTTCCTCCATCAAACCCTGCGCGAGCACGGGATGGCAACCGTCGGTGATTTCCAGGCGGCCGTGGTCCCCGATTTCGGGCCGGCAATAATCGTGCAGGCGCGCGGTTTCGGCAAAGGACGCCAGCACGTCCAGCTGCGCCAGTGCGCCGGCGGTGTGCTGGATCGTGGCCAGTTGCTGGAGCACGTTTTCGCGCAGTTGCTGGAACAGTTCGTATTCCAGCTTCACGCCCCGTTCTTCGGCGCCGAGGATTTTTCCCTCCATGTCCTTCAGCTCCGGGGTGATGAACCGCTCGCCGTTGGCGATGGTTTGTTTGCGGAGGTAATGTGCGGGCACCTTGTCGAGGTTCGCTTTGGTGACCTCGATGAAATAACCGAAGACGGAGTTGAACCGCACCTTGAGCGAGGCGATGCCGGTGCGTTCGCTTTCGTCCTGCTGCAATTTGGCGAGCCAGTCCTTGCCCCGGCGCTGGGCGTCGCGCAAGGCATCCAATTCCGGGCTGAAACCGTCGCGAATCAATCCACCTTCCTTCACGGTCAGCGGCGGCTCCGTCACGATGGCGCGCGCGATCAGGGCGACCAGGTCGGGTAAGGCCGTGAGCTGCGCGGTGAGTTGTTCCAGCAAGCCGGGGTGGCAGGCGTCCGCGTGGGTTTCGAGGGCCGTTTGCATTAACGTGTCCGCCTGCGGGGATGCTGGCCCCACCGCCGCCAGGGTTTGCCGCAATGCGGGAATTTGTTCCAGCGCCTGCCGCAGCACGACCAGATCCCGCGCGTTGCCGCTGCCCGTGCTGAGCCGGCCCAGCGTGCGCTCGAGGTCGCGGACGTTGCCGAGCTGCCCGCGCAATGCGGTCAACGCGGGCGCGTGTTCCAGGAACCGGGCGACGGTCTCCTGCCGCTGCCGGATCGGCTCGACGGCGGCGAGCGGCTGCGAAAGCCAGTTGCGCAGCAGCCGTGCGCCCATGGGCGTCAGGGTCCGGTTCAGCGTGCCGTACAAACAGGCCGTGCGGGAGGCATCGCGTTGCAGCGGCTCGAGAATTTCCAGATGCCGCAACGTGGTGTAATCCACCGCCAGGTAATCCGTGGGTTGGTAGAAGGAAATCCGCGTGAGGTGCTGCACATCGCGCCGCAGGTGGTGGATGAGGTAGTGCAGGACGGCGCCCGCCGCGCCGAGGGCTGCCGGGTGGTTTTTCAGGCCAAAACCGTCGAGCGACGCGACCTGGAAATGATCCCGCACCGTGAAGGTGGCGGTTTCGGGTGCGAACGTCCAATCGTCGTAGGGAGTGAGAACCCAACCAAAATTGGATGTGGAAAGTTGAAACTCCTCACCCGGCTTTGCCACCCGCTCCCCATCGGGCGGGGTGAGGGGCGCGCTTCTTCCCACGAGCAGATCGCGGAGCGAGGTGGCCTCCAGCGGGTGCACGATTTCGGCGGGGCGCAGGCGTTCCAGCTCGCCCAGCAGGGCGGGGCCCGACTCTACCTCCGTGGTCAGAAAATCGCCGGTGGTGAGATCAACCAGCGCCAGGCCGGAGACGGGGCCGCGTTGCACCACCGCCGCCAGGAAATTATTGCGTTCGGCGGTGAGCATGCGTTCGTCGAAGTGTGTGCCGGGCGAGAGGATCTGGGTGACCTGCCGGTGGACGAGTTTGCCGGGCCTGGCGTCCTCGGTCTGTTCACAGATGGCGACCTTGCGTCCGGCCTTGAGCAGGCGGCCGATGTAGCTGCTGGCGGCGTGAAAGGGCAGACCGCACATGGGGATGCCGTTGCGGGCGGTGAGCGCCAGATTCAGCAGCTGCGCGCCTTCCCGGGCATCCTCAAAAAACATCTCGTAGAAGTCGCCCAGCCGGAACAGCAACAATGCGTCCGGGGGCAGTTCGCCTTTGATGCGGCGATACTGCGCCATCATGGGAGTGAGTTGCGCGGCGGCAGACATGCAGCGGGAAAGTTAATGTCCGGTGACGTGAACGTCGAAAGGAATTTGCCCGCGGGTTGGGGGCGGGGGAATTCCGGGATTCCGGCGGCCCGGTGCTTTTATGGCGGCGCGGCCCCGGCCGCACAGGTGCGCCCGGGCGCTCCGGTGACTCCGTCGCGGGACGGCGCGCGGAACACTTCGTTCCCGGGGCAAAGGCACGCTAAACTATTGCCCCGGCACGCAGCCTGCGGCAATCTGATTTCCCATGGTGGTTGACCACACGGACAGAGTGACCTTGCGCCTCGGGCGGCCGGAGTTCGCCAAGTTTGGGCTGGCTCTGGCCATTTCGCTGGTCGTGCATCTGGGGTTGTGGGGGGCGGTGGCGGTGACGCAAAAATTGAATCTGACCTTCCGGCGGCCGCCCGCCGCGCCGCCGGCGGCCGAACCGGTGTCCGCACAGTCTCGCGAGCCGCTGATGTTCATGAACGTGTATGAGGACCAGTCCGTTCCGGAGCCGCCCCGGGAGGCCAAATACTATTCGGACCGCAATGCCATCGCGGCGAATCCGACCGAAGACCGGCAGCTGCCCGAGCCGCAGCTGGCCGGAGAGGTGAAGGAAGTGCCGAAGCTGGAGGAGGCGGGCCGCCCCAGCCAGTATGACCAGCTGCTGCCTGATCCGCCGCGGCCGCAGGAAACACCGCCGCTCAAGCCCGGGACGATGGCCATTGCCAGGGCGGATCTGCGCCCGCCACCGGAGCGGCACCGGCCCCGCACCATCCGCGAAGCGCTGTTGCAGAAAAATCAGGCCGCCGGCCAGCGCGCCCGGGTGGAGGGCGGGGCGACGCAGCGCCCCAATGCCTCGTATAACGTGAAGGCCACCGGCTTCGGCGCGTATGACCGGATGTTCATTGACGCGGTTTCCACGCGTTGGTACGACCTGCTGGACAACCTGAGTTACGAAGGTTACAAACCGGGCCGGGTGGTGGTGCAATTCACCCTGAATTACAAGGGTGAAATCAGCAACCTGCAGGTGCAGGAAAACACCGTGACCGAGACGTTGTCCCTGATGTGCGTCAAGGCGATTCGTGATCCCGCGCCGTTTGGCGAATGGACGCGCGAAATGCGCCTGGCGGTGGGGGAGGATTCCCGGCGGATCACCTTCACTTTTTATTACAACTGACGAACAACCCGGCAACCCATACATTGGCAGCACATGGAAACGATCGTTTACGTTTTACTGTTCATCACCTCGGTGATTGGCCTGGCGTTCATCGTGGAACGCGGGCTGGCGCTGCGCTGGAAAAAAGTCGTGCCGCCGGAGATTGAAACCGCGGTGCGCAACTGTGAGTCGCGCGCGGCGACGTCACCTTTGCAGCGGGCCTGTGAACGCAACCCGTCGTCGCTCGGCCGGCTGCTGCTGGTCCTGACCCAGCAGCTTGAGTGGCCGCGCGAGGAGAACGAGGCCGCGCTGCAAACGCGCGCCCGCCATGAAATCGTCAAACTGGAACGGGGCCTGGTGGTGTTGGAAATCATCGTCGGCATCGCACCGTTGCTGGGGCTGGTGGGGACCATTGTGGGGATGATGGACACGTTCGAGGACGTGGGGCTGTCGGGATTGAACGATGCGGCGAAGCTGGCGCACGGCATCAGCATGATTTTGAAGGCCACGTTGATCGGGCTGTTGATTGCCATTCCCGCGCTGGTGGCATGGAGTTATTACTCCAAAAAAGTCGAGATGCTCGCCGTGGAGATGGAAACGCTGTGCGACGAGTTGTTGCACCGGCTGTACCGGAACTGAGCGAACGCCGGCATGCGCTTCTATCCCCGCAAACGCAGTTCGCCCCCCGCCATCATCATCGTGGCGCTGATTGACGTGTTGATCGTGCTGCTGATTTTTCTGATGACCACCACCACCTTCCGCCAGCAGAACGCGATGAAACTGGCGCTGCCCGAATCCACCCAGGGCGAAAAGGCGGACGCGCACGAGGCGCCCCCACTGGTGGTGAGCATTGACGCGCAGGGGAGCCTGCGGCTGGGGGCCACCGCCGACGCGCTGCCCGTGACGGTGGGCAACCTGCGCGGCGAGCTGATTTCCCGTGTGCTCAAAAATCCCGACTTGAAACTCGCGATCAACGCCGACAAGGCGGCGCCCTTCGGGCAGATCGTCAAGGTCATGGACGCCGCCAAGGACGCGAAAATCAAATTCGTCAGCGCCTATACCAAGGACGTTTCCAAATAGCGTTTGTCCGGACGGAGGGAGGGCTGCCCATCCTTTTGCTGGTCTCGGCGCGGGCCGTCCCGCATCATGGCCCTGCGCGGCCCGGCCGTCGGACGGCCCGTGAAGGGCCGGCGGCCGGCTTTGCAAGCAATTGTCCTATGTCCAGTCCTTCCACGTCGGCCATCCCGGCGGCACTCACGCCGCAGCTCCTCATCCACAACGCCGCCGTCTGCACCATGGACCGCACCCGCCCGCGGGCCGAGGCCATCGCCATCGCCGGCAAGCACATCGTCGCGGTCGGCACGACTGCCGAATTGCTTGCGCTGGCGGGAAGGGGCACGCGCTTGATTGATGCGCAACGGTGCACGGTGCTTCCGGGGTTCAACGATGCGCACGCGCACTGGCTGATGGGAGGTTTTTCGCTGACCCAGGTGGATTTGCGCAGCGCGCGGGCGCCGGAGGAACTGGCGCAACGCCTTGGCGCGTTTGCCAGCCGATTGCCGTCGGGGCGCTGGATCCTGGGCGGCCGCTGGGATCACGAAAACTTTCCCGGCGCGCGGCTGCCCACCCGGCAGTTGATTGACGCGGTGACCCCCGGGCATCCGGTGTTCGTGGAGCGTTTGGATGGACACCTGGCTCTCGCCAACAGCCGGGCACTGCAACTGGCGGGTATTTCCCGCGCCACCCCGGAGCCGCCGGGGGGAGTGATCGGGCGCGACGCGCGGGGCGAACCGACCGGGATTCTGAAGGATGCCGCCATGGCACTGGTGGAAAAAATCATCCCGCCGCCCACGCGCGCGGAAAAGCTGGCCGCCGCGCGCGCGGCCACGGAACACGCCGCCGCACTGGGCGTGACCAGCGTGCAGGATCTATCCGCCGGGGAAGACGTCGGGTTGTATCAATGTCTGCTGGCGCGCGGCGAACTGAAGACGCGCCTTTATGCGGTGCGCTCGATCGTTTCCTGGGAGGCCCTGGGACAAGTCGGGGTGGGCGCGGCGTTTGGCGACCCCTGGCTGCGGATTGGCGGCTTGAAGGGATTTGCCGACGGCAGTCTGGGGGCCACCACCGCGTTGTTTTTTGAACCGTACACGGATGCCCCGGAAACGCGCGGCTTGTGGTTCGACCAGATGTTTCCCGAGGGGATCATGTTGCGCCGCGCTTTGGCGGCGGATCGCGCCGGTCTGCAGATCATCCTCCACGCCATTGGCGACCGGGCGAATGCCGCGATTCTGGATTTGTATGAACAGGTGGCGCGGACGAATGGCCCGGCGGACCGGCGTTTCCGCATCGAGCACGCACAGCACTTGCGTCCGCAGGACCTCCCGCGGTTCGGCCGGCAGCGGGTGATTGCCTCCGTGCAGCCGGTTCATTGCGCGGATGACGGGCGGTGGTGCGAAAAGCGGATCGGTGCGGTCCGGGCGCGCGGGGCCTATGCATTTCGCTCGTTGTTGGACGCGGGTGCGGTCCTTGCCTTTGGCACGGATTGGACCGTGGCGCCGTTGGCGCCGATGCCGGGCCTCAAGGCGGCCGTGACCCGGCAGACGTTGGACGGCCGCCATCCCGACGGCTGGATTCCGGAGCAAAAAATCACGCTTGACGAGGCCCTTTACGCTTACACGGTCGGCTCGGCCTACGCGGAATTTCAAGAGCGCGTGAAAGGTCGTTTGGTGCCGGGCCAGCTGGCGGACGTGGTGATGTTGGATCGGGATATCCACGCGGTGGCGCCCGCCTCGCTCGACGCGGTGCAGGCCCGGCTGACGGTTGTGGATGGTCAAATCGTTTGGGAGGCGGATTCGCCAGCTGCTCCATGAAAACTGCCGCCGCCATGAATGACGCCGTGAATGACGCCGTGAATTTGTTCCATTCGCTCGTGCACAGCGCGCGGCGCCGGCCGGAGAAGGCGGCGATCATTGCCGACGACACGGTGATCACCTACGCCGCCCTGCTGCAGCAGACCAGGTGGCTGGCGGCCGCGCTGCAAACCCAGGGCGTTCAGCCGGGGCAGCGCATCGGCCTCACTTATGCAAACAGCGCCGGTTACGTCGCGTTGACCTATGCGCTCTGGCGTTGCGGAGCGGTGGTGATTCCCGTGCCCACGGAATGTTCCGAGGCCGAGGCGCGGGAGATCCTTGCCACCCTGCAATTGCAGGGCTGGGTCACGTCCAAACCGCGCGCCGCCAGTGTGGCGCTCGCGCCGGAGATTTTTTTCACCCCGTTGCCTCCTCCAACTCCGCCGGATAATCACGGTTTGAATCTGGCCTTCATCCGGTTCACCTCCGGCACGACCAGCGCCCGCAAGGGCGTGGCGCTGACCCATGAAACGATCCGCGCCCGGGTGCTGTCGGCCAACCGGGCGTTCGGCATCACCGCGGAGGACACCATCATCTGGTGCCTGCCCATGGCGCATCATTTTCTCATCACCATCGCGCTCTACATCGAGGTCGGCGCGACGCTCGTGCTCGCGCGGCACGTCACCGCCAGGCCTTTTCTCGACGCGGTGAATCGCTGGCGGGGAACGATCCTTTATGCCGCGCCGTTCCAATACGCGATGCTTGCGCGGGACAATTCCGGCGCACAAATCACGTCCGTACGCCTGGCGGTGTCCACGACGTGCGCCCTGCCGGAAGCGGTGGCGCGGGATTTTTTGCAGCGCTTTGCGCTGCCGTTGACCCAGGCGCTGGGGGTGATTGAACTGGGGCTGGTGGCGTTGAACACCGGCGACCCGCGCGGGCGCTGGAATTCCGTGGGCCGGGCGGCGGGCGACCTGGAAATCGAGGTGCAGCAGCCGGACGCCGACGGTTGCGGGGAACTGGCCGTGCGCGGGCCGGGGATTTGCGACGCCTACGTCGCCCCGTGGGTTTCGCGCGCGCAACTTTTGCGTGACGGCTGGTTTGCCACCGGCGACCTCGGACGCATGGACGCGGACGGTTTTCTTTATCTGCTTTCACGCAAAACTGCCGTCATCAATCTCGCGGGGCGCAAGGTGTTTCCCGAGGAGATCGAGGCGGTGTTGAATCAACATTCCGGGGTGCGGGAATCGCGCGTGTTCGGCGCGCTACATCCGCATTTGGGCGAGGTAGTGGAGGCGGAAGTGGTGCTGCGCCATCCCGAGATGAGCCTCGATCTGTTGCGCGCGCATTGCCGCGAACGTCTGGCCGCCTACAAGATTCCGATGCGTTTTCACCTGGTCACCGCCTTGCCCCGCACGCCGGTCACGGGGAAAATTCGCCGCGTTGCCCCGCCGGTGTGACGGCGCGGCGCGGCGTGGATTGACGGCCCCAACGCCCCCGTATCGGGCCGGCCGGGTTTCCCCGCAATTCCTCCACCCGCTGGTTGTTCCGGCGGGACCGTTGATGAACCGCGCCGCTGGGCAGGCGCTGAAGCTGGTCGCGGACCTTTATGCCGGCAGTTGTGCCCGGACGATCATGTGCCGTCTTGCCCCGCACCCCGGTCACTGGCAAGATTCGCCGCGCCGCCAGTCGGCCCGAATGACGAATCCAACCGAAATCGAAGCCCAATTGCTGGACTTTCTGCGCCGCGAGGTGTTTGCGCCGGACGTGCCGGTGACGCCGGAGCTGGATCTGATTGCCGCCGGGTTCGATTCCATGTCGCTGGTGCGTCTGCTGGTGTTCATTGAAACCGATCATGGCTATTGGATTCCCGAAAGTGAAATCACCACCGCCGCCCTGCAGAATGTTCGTACGCTGGCGGAGACCCTCGCCCGCCTGCTGAATGCCCGCTGACCTGCCCCTCAACGGTGCCGACTACCTGATGCTCGGGTTCGATTACGAATTGCGGCGGCAAGGATATGCCGGCAATTCCTGCCAGATCGTGCTGGCCTTGGATCGCGTCATCGCGCCCTCCGTCTTGCGGCAGCGGCTCGCCATGCTGGCGGAACGACACCCGATCTTGCGCGCCCGGCCCGGTGGATGGTTCACCCCCCGCTGGAAACCGGTGGCGGCGCCCCCCGGATTTCCGCCGGTGCGCGTGCATCCGGCGCAACCCGGTCTCACGGAAAAACTGGGCGACGAACCCTTGAACGTGCGGGGCGGGGAATTGTTCCGCTTTGATTTGATTGCGACCGCGGCCGGCAAAATGGATCTCGTCTTTACGTGGACGCATGCCTTGATGGATGCGTTGAGTGCGGAGCATTTCCTGGCCGTGGTCGGGCGCGAGGAGGTTGCGCTTCCGGCGCTGCCGCCGGCCGCCCCGCGCCCCCGGCTTCCACTGCGGGAACGGTTCAGATTGGCGCGCCAAAACGTGCAGCAACTGACCGAGTTCTGCCAGGCCGCGCCGCGCACGGTGGGGGTCCGGTTTCCCGGCGCGCCAAAGGTTCAGCGTCATCACGTGGAAAAATTCTCCGCCGCGGAAACCGCCCGCATCCGGGCCAACGGGGCGCAACTCTGCGGCGCGCTGGGCGATGCCCAGTTTCATGCCGCAGTCGCGGCGGTCGAGCTGCATCACCTGCATGGGCAGGTGGGCCGGCCCTCGCCGAGTTACGTGCTGCCGATCCCGGTCAGCTTGCGTCCCAAGGGCACCACTGAACCGTTGTTCAGCAATCAAATTGCGATGCTGATGGTCCAGTTTCTTCCGGAGCAGCTGGCCAGCACGGCGGCGGCGGTGACCGCCCTGAAGACGCAACTGGCGCAGGCGTTGCGCGCCCGGCGGATCGCAGCGGGCACCGCCATCACGGAATTGTCCCGGGGACTGCCGTTTCCGCTTTATTTGTACATCCTCAAACATCACGGGTTGCAGGGGGAAATCTGCTCGTTCTTTTACGGGGACACTGCGAACGTCACGCCGTTGCTCACGCATTTTTGCGGCGCGACCATCACGGATTTCACCCACGTCGGTTCGACCACGCCCTCACCGGGCATTGGTGCGATCTTCTTTTACTTCGGAGGGGAAATGCGCCTGACCGTCTTTCATCTGGAACCGCATTTTTCGCAGCCGGAGGCGGCGGCGTTTGCGGACCGGTTGCGACAGCGCTTGCTCGCCCCGTGAAGGCGGGTGTGGACATCGCGGTGGTGGGTGCGGGTGCGGCGGGGATCGCGGCCGCAGTGAGTGCCGCGCGGGCCGGGGCAACGACCTGCCTGCTGGACGCGCGTCCGGGACCGGGGGGAACGGGGGGTTCAGCGGGTTGACGACGCTGTGCGGGTTGTACGACGACGCGGGAGATTTTCTGAACGGTGGCTTCACCCGGGAATTCGCGCTGGCGGTGGCGGAGACGCGCGCCCCGACCCGGATGGGGCGGTTGTGGGTGCTGCCGTACCGCCCCGAACGATTCCGGCAGTGGGCGGCACACCTGGTCGCGCACACGCCCAACCTGCGCGCGGCATGGCGGCAGCCGGTGGCAGAGGTGCTCCGGGCGGGCGCTCGCATCACGCACCTCAATGAGCTTCGCGTGGGAGCGGTGATTGATTGCAGCGGCATGGCGGTCGTGGCGCAGGCCGTCGGGGCGGAGACCCTGGCCACCGACGCGCGCACCCAGGCTCCGGCGACCATTTTTCCGCTCCGCAACGTGCAACGCGCCTGCAGTTCGGTGGCCGGGATGGCGCAAGTGCTGTTGCCCCTGGCGCGGGCGGGGTTTCCTCCCCTGCACTTGCAGCCGGGCCTGGCGTCCGGTGAGTTTACGGCCAAATTTGCCGGTCCGCCGCAGCAAGTGCCGGAGCTGATCTCCTTTTTGCAGCGGCAGGTCTCCGGGTTCGCCCGCTGCGAAACCCTGCCGGAGGCCATTGTGCAGGCGGCGCGCGCGGGGCGCATGATTGTGGGGCGGCAAGTGCTCACCGGGGCGGATGTGCTGGAGGGGCGCAAATTTCCCGGGGCGGTGGCGCGGGGGGCGTGGCCGATCGAACAATGGCCGGAAGGGCGGCCGCCGCGGTTCCGGTATCTGCCGCCGCACACACATTACGAAATCCCGCCCGGCTGTCTGCAGGCGGCACGCCTCAAGAATCTCTTCATGGCCGGCAAGTGCCTGAGCGCGGAGGCCGACGCCATCGCCAGCGCGCGGGTGATGGGGCTTTGCCTGGCGACCGGTGCGGCGGCTGGAGTTTTGGCGGCGGCTTCACTAACCTCCACCGGATTGAAGTGAGCAGCACATTCGCACAACTTTGGGCCGGGACGTTCCGTTATGTGAAGGAACACTCGCCCTATTACCGCGCCCTGCTGGCGGATCACGACACCGTGCCGGCGCTGGCGGCGGTGCCGCTGCTGGACAAGGCAACGCTGTCCGCGCGTCCGGCGGATTTTTGCTGCGTGCCGCGTGAACGGATCGTGGAGCTCGTGACGACCAGCGGCACGACTGGCGAACCGCTGCTCTGGCAGTTGACGGCCGCGGATGTGCGGCGGCTGGCGCACAACGAACAGTTGTCGTTTGGGTGTGCGGGATTGACCGCCGGCGACACGGTGTTGATCGCGGTGGCGCTGGATCGTTGTTTCATGGCGGGCCTGGCTTACTGGCTGGGGTTGCGCGAAATTGGCTGCGGCATCGTGCGCACCGGCGCCGGTTCGCCGCGGTTCGTGCTGGAGATGCTGCAGCGGGTGCAACCGACCGCCATCGTGGGCGTGCCGTCCTTTTTGCGTTTGGTGGCGGAAACCGCCCAGGCACAGGGAATGGATTTGCGGGCGGCCTCCGTGCGCAAGTTGATTTGCATCGGTGAACCGATCCGCGACACCCGCTGGCAGTTGAATCGTTCGGGGGCGCTGCTCGCGAACGCCTGGAATGCCGGGGTCTTCGCCACGTACGGCGTGACGGAGCTGGCAAATTCGCTGTGCGAATGCGAAGCAGGCCGGGGCGGGCATCTGCATGACGAACAGCTGCATCTGGAAATTCTCGATGACGCGGGGCAGCCGGTGGCGGATGGGGAGATCGGGGAAGTGGTGGCGACCACCTGGGGCGTGGAGGGGATGCCGCTCCTGCGGTACCGGACGGGCGACTGCGCGGCATTGTTCCGCGAACCCTGCGCCTGCGGTCGGACCACCCCGCGTCTCGGGCCGATTGTCGGACGGCGCCAACACAAACTGAAAGTCAAAGGCGTCTCGCTTTATCCCGCCACGTTGACGGCGATCCTGGAGCAGGTGCCGGGCGTCGAGACGTTCGTGGTGCTGGCGCATCCGGAAAGCGAGCTGTCCGATCGCATCGAAGTGCTGGTACATGGTCCGGTGCGGTTGCCGGAATTGCGGGAGGCCTTCCAGGCCCGCGCCAAAATCACCCCGCAAATCCGCCTGGCGCCGCGCGCGGAAATTGAGGCCTGGCAGCAGCCGCCCGAGGCGCGGAAGCGCCGGATGTTTGTGGACCGGCGATGAAACCCTGCGTGCTGATTCCGTGCTACAACCACGCGGCCACGGTGGGCCAGGTGGCGCGGGCGGCGGTGCCGGTCCTGCCGGTGCTGGTGGTGGATGACGGGTCCACGGAGCCGCTGCCCGCATTGCCGGATTGCGAAGTGCTGTGTTTGCGCCCGAACCGCGGCAAGGCCGCGGCCCTGCGCGCCGGCTTTCAGCGCGCGCGGGAGCGGGGCTACACCCACGCCATCACCATGGATGCCGATGGGCAACATTTTGTGGCGGATTTGCCGAAATTTCTGGGCGCGCTGGCGGCGCATCCCGGCGCGCTGCTCATCGGTGTGCGCGACCTGCAGGCGGCGGGATGTCCACGGCACCGGCAGCGGTCCAATGCCCTTTCCAGTTTCTGGTATCGCGTGGCGACCGGGGTGCGTTTGCGGGACACGCAATGCGGCTTTCGCAGCTATCCCCTGGCGCTGGTGCAGCAACTGAAAATCCGTTCGAACCGCTACGCCTACGAACTGGAATTTCTCGTGCGCGCCGCGTGGGTGGGCGCGACGATTCTTCCGGTGCCCGTGCAATGCACTTATGCGTCCGGAGCCACCGGACGTTCCCACTTCCGGCCGGTGCGTGATTTTGTCCACATCACCAACCGGAACATCCTGCTGGTGCTGCAGGCGTGGTTCGTGCCGCTGTCGCTGCGCGCCGCCTGGTCGCGCGGCGAGCGGCAGGGCTTCCGGCGGGCGGTGAAGGAGTTTTTTACCGACAACGCGCACGCACCGGGCAAAATGGCGGCGTCGGTGGGCGTGGGGTTGTTTTTCGGGCTGACGCCGCTGTGGGGTCTGCACCTGGTGCTCGCGCTGTGGACCGCGCACCGGTTGCGTTTGAACAAGGCGGTGGTGGTCGTGGCCAGCAACATTTCGTTTCCGCCCATGGTGCCGTTCCTGGTGTATGGCTCGTTGCATGTCGGTGCGTGGCTGCTGCATGGGCGTCCGTTCGCCGCGGATTTCGCCGCGCTCTCGGGATCGGGCTGGTGGGCGACGGCCCGGGAGCACCTGTGGGAATGGGTGTTGGGCAGCTTCGCCCTGGCGGCCGGGGTGGCGTTGATGGGCACGATCGGGACCTATGCGGTGGCGCAACTGCTGCGAAAACGATGACGGACCGCCTCTACGCCCGCCTGTATTTCTGGCTCATCGCGCACCGCCGCGGGGTGCTGGTGACGGCGGCGTTGCTGCTGGTGGGGGCGCTCGTGATTTCGTCGCGGGTGCAATTGCAGGAGGACATCCTGGACCTGCTGCCGGGGAACGACGCCCAGGTGCAGGATTATCGGTACGCGTTGCGCAAGTTTCGCCAGATTGACCGGCTTTATGTGGATGTGGGCATCCTGCAGGGCGATCCCGGAGCGCTCGGCGCCGCGGCGGACGCCGTGTACGCCGGACTGGTCACGAACCGGAACTTCACGCGCATCACCTACCAGATCAATGCCGCCGGCCTGGGGCGGGTGGTTGAGTTTTTAACCACCGCGTTTCCGAACCTGTTTACGGAGGCGGACGCCGCCGCGTTGACCGGCAAGCTGACCCCCGCCTCCCTCCGGGAACATCTGACCAGCATGCGGCAGAAACTGGCCGGACCGGAAGGCCTGGTGCTGAAAAGCGTCGTGGCGGCGGACCCGGTGGGATTTACGCCGTTGATGGCCGCCAAGGTGCTGCCGTTGCAGGCGGGTTTTGGCGGCGCGCAAATTGTGGAGGGGCGCATCACCAGTGGCGACGGCCGGCACGTTCTCCTGGTGGCGGAGCCGGGATTTGGCTCTTCGGACTCGCGGTTGAGCGCCGCGCTCATGCGGGAGATCACGCCAGTGGTGCAAGCGGTGGAGGCGAAATTCCCCGGCGTGCATGTGGCGATCACCGGCGGCCACCGGATGGCGCTCGACAACGCCACCTTGCTGCGCCGCGACGCGATGCGGTGTCTCACGCTGGCCGTGTCGGCGATGTTCCTGCTATGCTTCACCGCCTACCGTCGGCGCTGGCTGGCCACGGTGACATTTCTGCCGTCGCTCTTCGGAACGGCCATTGCGGGCACGGTGCTGGCGCTCACCGACGATCACGTTTCGGCCATCGCCACGGGATTCGCCAGCATGGCGATCGGCATCACGGTGGATTACGGCATTTACGTGGTCTATCACCTGGACAACGCCGCCACGGATCGCGCTTCCGCAGCCAAGATCCTGAGCCGGCTGCTGCTGCCGACATTTATCGGGGCGTTCACCATCATCGCCGCCTTCATCGTGCTGGCTTGTTCGCCCATGTCGGGCTACCGCCAACTGGGAATTTTCGGGGCCACGGGGGTGTTGATGTCGGCGGCGTTTGCGCTCAGCGTGCTGGCGTTGTTGGTGCCGTTGCCGCGGCAAACCGCCGCGGCGCTGCGCCCCCTGCGCTTCACCAACTGGATGGAAGCGTTTCATGGCTGGCAGAAGCGGCACCGGCTTTGGTCGTTCGGCCTGTTGGTGGGGCTCACGGGGCTGGCCGTGCTGGGTTTGCAGCGCCTGCGCTTTGAGGGGGATTTTGCCAAACTCAACGGCATCACCCAGGCCACGCGCGACGATGACCGGCTCATCAGTCAAACCTGGGGCGACGCGCTCAGCCTGTCGCTGGTGATTGCCCGGGGGGAAACCCCCGCCGCCGCACTGGCGCAGAACGATCGCCTCGCCACCCTGCTCGCGTCGCACGCCAATGTCGCCAGCCTTTATTCGCTGGCCGCGATTTGTCCCGCCCCCGCCACTCAGGAGGAGAATCTGCGCCGCTGGCGGAAATTCTGGACGCCGGAACGGCAGCAGGAGTTGCGTGCCAGCTTGAATCGCATCGGCGGTGAATTGGGTTTTCAACCCGGGGCGTTCGCGCCGTTCTGGCGGCTCGTCACCGAACGACCGGCCTTGTTGACCCTGGATTACTTCAAAAACACTCCGCTGGAGTCGGTGCTGACGGAGCGGGTCGCGGTGGGCGACCACGACACGGCCATCAGCACGCTGGTCAAATTGAAGGACCGTTCCCGGGCCGCGGCCTTGGCGGCGGCGCTGCCGGATTTCATTCTGGTGGATCAACAGGCCTTCACCGACCACATCGCCACGCTGGCGCGGGCGGGGCTGGGTTTTTTTGTCCTGTGGACGGTGGTGGCGGTCGGGTTGATTGTGTACCTTTCACTCGCCTCCATCGAACTGGTGATCGCCACGCTGCTGCCGATTGGGTTTGGCCTGCTCTGGACGCTGGGTCTGATGGGTCTGCTGGGCCTGCCCATCAACGTGATGAACTGTGTGTTCGTCATCTTCGTCATCGGGATGGGCGAGGATTACAGTGTGTTTCTCGCGACGAGCAAACTGGACGTCTGGCGGGGTCACCCGCCGCGCATCGCGCCCACCAGCGCTTCGGTGCTCATTTCCGTGGGCACGACCATTTGTGGCTTTGCGGTGCTGATTCTGGCCCGGCACCCGGTGCTGTTCTCGATGGGGACGACGGTACTGCTCGGCATGGCCAGCACGTTTTTGGCGACCCTGGTCGTGACGCCCGCCTGCGTGGAACTGCTGCTTTACAAACCGCCGCCCCGCGGCGCGCCACGGTGGTGGCATGTGTTGGGCACCCTGTGGGTGTTGCTCCACCTGGGCGGCAGCCAGGTGTTTTTGTACTACGTGCTCCGGCCCGCGCTGTGGCTGTTCTCGCCGCGGCATGCCCGGGATCGATTGCGCCGCGCCACCCGTTGGATGGCGCGGGGGGTGGTGAAGGGCATGCCGTTCGGGAGATTGGAGTTTCAACAGTGCAGTCCGGCAACCTTTGCCAAGCCGTGCGTCATCATCAGCAACCACCAATCCGCGGTGGATGTGATGCTGATGGTCAGCCTGCCGGCGGATGTGCGGCAGACGGCGAAAAAGCGGGTGTTCGATGCGCCGATGCTCGGAATCGGCTGCAAAATTCTCGGTCACATCATGGTGGAGCCGAACGATCCGGCGACCACCCTGGAGCGGTGTCGCGCCACGCTGGCCACGGGCGCCTCGGTGCATTTCTATCCGGAAGGCACCCGGTCGGTGGACGGTTTTGTGCAGCGCTTCCGGCGGGGCGCGTTTGAGCTGGCGGTGGCGTTGCGGCAGGAGATTTTGCCCATCGTGATTTGTGGCTCGAATGAGGCCATGCCGCGCGATGCCTACTGGTTTGAGCCCTACCACACGACCGTGCGCGCGTTGCCCCGGGTCACGCCCGAGACCTTTGATTACGCACAGGGCGCGGGGGCCTTGATGAAGCATTGCGAGCGTCTGGTGCGCACGGCCCTGCAGGAACAACTGGACGCCATCAACACGCCCGCCGTGGTGCGCCGCAAGGTGGCCCGGTTGTATCGGTATCAAGGCGTCTATGTGGAGCAATTCGTCAAATGGAAAATGCAGTTGGATCCGTTCTTCACGCAACTGGACGCGGTGGTGCCGCGGCGCGCTCGCGTGCTGGACCTGGGCTGCGGCTACGGCCTGGCCAGCCATTGGCTCGCGACTTTTACGGACACGCGGACGTTTTGGGGGCTGGATTACGATGAAGCAAAAATCCGGGTGGCCCAACGGAGCGCCGCCGAGAATTCCCGCGTGCAGTTTGCCGTCGGCGATCTGCTGACGGCCGAATTGCCGGCCGGCGATGCGGTCCTGTTGCTGGATGTGCTGCACTATTGGCCGCCCCCGAAACAACAACTCATTCTGGACAAGGTGCGGCGGGCGCTGGCGCCCGGGGGGCGGTTGATTCTGCGCGATGGCGCGCGTGCGGCCTCGGCGGCGCATCGGAAGGTGCTGCGCTGGGAACGGTTTGCCACACGATTCGGGCTGACCCGGTCCGGCGAAGGCTTGCATTTTCAGACCCGGGCGGAGATCGAAGGCATGCTGGCCCGCGCCGGCTTTGCGCATTGGGAGCAGCGGGCCAATGCCGGCAACGATTCCAATATCATGCTGGTGGCCTGCGTGCCCGCATCCGCGCCGGTTGAAACCGCTGATCGCCGCGGGCCGGAGTCGTGAAGCTCCCCGAACCGGCGGCCGGAGGGCGGGTCCGGCCCGGGCCGTCACGCGACTGAGCGCCAACCGTGGGAGCGGCGTTTGCGCGCCGCCCCGGGGCCGGCGTTGCTCGTCTCAGGGCAGGGTGCTGGTGAAGCGGTAGTGGCCGGAAGCCAGATGGCAAACAACGCGGTCGCCGGTGTACTGGACGGACGACACGCCCGCCACCCGGGACAAGGCCTTGCCGCGTTCGAGGACGTCATTCACGTCCGCCGCCGGAATATGCACGGTGGCCGTGCTGTTGGCGGGGATGGTGATTTCCCAATCGAACCTGTCACGCTGCCGTTTCCATTCGCTGCGGATGAGTCCGTACGGCGAGGCGTGGCTGGCGCGGACATATTGCAGATCACCCACCGGGTGCGGGTGCATGAGCAGGTGCTTGAACCCGGGTTGGGCGGGTTTGATCCCGGCCAGGGCTTCGTACAGCCAGGTGGTGAGGTCGCCCACCAGCATGACGTGGTTGTGCGAGTTCATGCCGGGATCGGCCGTGTCTCCGTTCCACAGTTCCCAGACGGTGGTGGCGCCTTTTTCGACCATGTAACCCCAGCTGGGATAGGTGGTGTTGGTGGCGAATTGGTACACCAGATCGGCCCGCCCGCCATCGGTGAGCACGCGGTTGAGCCATTGCCCGCCGATCAAACCTGTGCCGATGTGGCCGTGGGTTTCGCGGGTAATTTTGTCCACCAGATGCTGGAACACGCGTTCGCGTTGATCCGCGGGGACGAGTCCGAACGCAAGCGGCAACACGCAGGAGGTTTGTGAGCCGTTGTCGTAATAGCCCTTCTCGCGGTTGTAAAACTTTGCATTCAAGGCTTCCTGCAGCCGGCCGGCGAGGTGGAGGAAACGGTCCCGGTCCGCCGTCCGTCCCAGCAATTGCGCGTAGCCGCTCATCAGCGTGAGGCAATGGTAGAAATAACTGGTGGCGAGAATGGCGGGCGCCGTCTTGCGCAGCGGGTCGCGGGAGTGAATGAACGTCGGGTCCTCCGGCGGCACGCACCAATCGCCATACGTGTCCCGCGTGATGATGCCATTGGTGATGTAACCGCTCAGGTGATCCACCCACCTGACCAGGCCGGGGTACCGCGCCGCGATGAGGGCGGCGTCCGCGTATTGCTGGTACAGGTTGCCGGGGATGATGACGGCGCTGCTCGGCCAGGTGACATCGTCATTATAGATCGGCCAGTAACTGGGGGCCACATCGGGAATCACCCCGTCGTCACGCTGTGCGTCCAGCATGTCCTGCGTCCACTTGGCGTACAGCGCGGCGACATCGAACAGATAGGTTTCCCCCTTGGACTCCTCGGAACGGTCGCCGAGCCAGCCCTGGCGTTCATCACGCTGCGGACAATCTGTGGGGATGCTGCGATAATTGCCGCGCACGCCCCAGACGATGTTCTGATAAAAGCGGTTGATGGTCGGCTGGGAACAGGTGAATTCGCCGGCCGTGGCGACGTCGTCGTTCACCACGCAGCCCTCCAGCGAATCCAGGGTGAGCCGGCCGGGAAAGCCGGTGACTTCGACGTAGCGGAAGCCGTGGTAGGTGAACCGCGGTTCGTACACCTCCGTGCCTTTGCCTTTGAGCGTGTAACGGTCCGTCACTTTTGCCCCGCGGATGTTGTCCAGGTAAAGGGAGCCGTCCGGCTTCAAAGTCTCGGCGTGGCGCAACGCGACGGTGGTGCCGGCAGGGCCGCGCACTTTCAGGCGGCACCAACCGACCATGTTCTGGCCGAGATCAACAATAAAGACGCCGGGACGGATTTCCCGCACGCTGCGGGGGTGGAGCCGGCCGGTGACGCGAATCGGCTCGATCATTTGCGCGGCCAGCCGCCCTCCGGGAGCGGACACGGCTTGCGCGGCGGCCCAACTGCGGTCGTCGAAACCGGCGGTCGCCCAGCCGGGCAGTTCCCGGCGGGCGTCGTAGTCTTCCCCGTCGTATTCATTGTTGGCAGTGATGGGGCCTTGCGTGGTTAACTTCCACGAGGGGTCGCTGACGATCGTATCCCGAGTGCCGTCGGCGTATTCCAGTTCCAGTTGCAGCAGCACCTTGGGGAAACCGTAACTCGTGGTGGCGATCGGATCAGTGCTGCGGGGGGCATAATAGCGGCCGTTGCCGAGCCATACGCCGATGGCGTTCGGACCGGATTTCACCTGGGTGGTGACGTCATGCGTGACGTAAAAGACGCGCCGGGGATATTCGGTCAGCGCCGGAGACAACACCTGATCGCTCACTTTGCGCCCGTTCAGGTAAAGTTCGGACAGGCCCAGGCCGCTGACATAGGCGGTGGCGCGCCGCACTTTTTTGGGTGCGTTGAATTCCTTGCGCAGCATGCGGGCGGCCAGTTGCCGGTCCGTGGCTGCATGGATTTCACCCCACGGCGACATTCCAGCCGGCCCGAGCACTTGCGCCGGTACCCAGGCGTCGTCGTCGTAGTTCAAGTCCGTCCAGGCGCCGGATTCCTGGCGGGTGGATTTCCACCGGGCGTCGGTCGGGATGATCAAGGGGTCGCCGGTTTCAAATTCAACACGCAGGGCGCCAATGAGCCCGGCCGGGTTGGGGGCATCACCCGCATTTTTGACCCAGGCCCCAATGACGTTGCGGCCGGGTTGCAGGCTGTGGGTCACCTCCATGGAGGCGACGGTTTTGAAATTACCTCCCGCCCCGGCATGTTTGGCATTGACCGCGCAAGCCCATTCGTTGTCGGCGGTCAACTGCAGTTCGGCCCTCCGGATGACCCGATCGTTGGGCAGTTCAAAAGTCCGGCGGAAATACCGTGTCGCCACCGGCGCCGCCGTTTCCGGTTGACCTTCCGGGAACCAGATCCACGAACCGGCGGTGAAGCGCGAGGTCTGGGGCGGTTCGTCGCGGCCGATCCATTGGGCCTGCCAGTCGGCGGGATGCAGCAAACCCAGACTCCACGTGGCGGGCTTGCTCCACGGCGATGGCTTGTCGGCTTCATCCCACACGCGCACCCGCCAGAAACATTGCTGGCGGGAGGTCAGCGCGCGCCCGGCGTATGGGACCAGCACGGATTGGTCGGAGGCGACCTTGCCCGAGTTCCACAGATCCGCCCGCCCGGGCTTCAGCTGGGCGGGGGAGCTGGCGACCAGGATTTCGTACGCGGTTTGCCGCGTTCCGCGAGTGCTGGATTGCAACTGCCAGCTCAGCCGGGGCGTCACGACATCAATGCCTTGCGGATTCTGAAGAAACTCACAGCGCAGATGGGTTACTTCAACGGCGATGGCGGCGAAGCCGCCGCCCAGCAAAGCCAGCACCGGCGCCAGGAGAAGCCGCCACAATTCGCAAACATGCCTCGGTTTCATAAGCCGGTAGTCTTGTCGAAGCGGGCGACCGGGTCACGGTCAAAATGAACCGGAACGGCGGTGCAGAGGGGCGGCGGGAGGGGGGTTGCGCTGGATCAGGCCATTTGTGGATCGCTGGTGCTTTCCTTGCCGGTCTCGATGTGTCCGGCGTAAAGCTGCTGGTAGTGCGGCGCTTCCTTGACGCGGATCTGCCAATCGTACCAGCCGTGGCTGGCTGCCAGGTCGAAGGCGGCCGTTCGTGTTTCGCCCGGTTTAAGCGTCACGGTCTGGGCCGCCGTGCCGTAAGCCAGGTCGGTGATCGTCACGCTCAAGGAACGGTCGGCATGGTGATTGGTCAGATGCAACGTCGTGCCCGCCGGATTTTTCCGGGACGTGGGCTCCAGGTGCAGTTCCAGGGCGGGATCGTCGGCGCTGCCCTGGAACTCGCGATGGAATCCATTCGGCCCGTTGATGGTCAGGTGGTACTTCCCGTCGGGAAAGTCCGCCAAGGCAAAATCGTCCGTCAAACGGTCCCCGGCTTTCACCGTGTAATCCCAAACACGATGCTTTTCCAGCTTGGCGGCGGCATTCCGGGAGGGTTTCCCGGCCGCCACGCGGAACGGCGCGCCGGCGGCGCGTTTGCCGAAGAATTGGTTGTCCGCGCCAAAGGAGACGCGCAAGGCCTTGCGTTCCGGATTCAAGCGGGCATCCACCGTGAGCTCGTACGGCAAGGGGCAGGCCGGCCGCGTTCCGGGTTCTTGTTCCACCAGGTCGCGGAGCGGGCGGCGCCGGCTGCGGGCGGCGGCCAGTTCCTCCGGGTTCAGGCGTTTGAAGCCTGAAGGGAGCGGCCGAAATTGCGCCTGGTGAATCGAGCCGAGAAAGGAAGTGCGTTCCACGGGTTGCGGCAGTGGAATTTTCTCGCCGTGAAACGGCCGGAAGACCGAGCTGAGGTCTCCGCAGACGGTGCGGCGCCAGTCGCTGATGTTGGTTTCCCTGATGGCCTGGCCGGTCTTGTGGCTCAACCAGATTTCGAGCAGTTGCAGAATCGAGGTGTGGTCGAAAATTTGCGAGGAGACATACCCGCCGCGACTCCACGGGGAGGCGATGAGCAGCGGCACACGGAACCCCAGGCCAATGGGCAGAGGCGGCCGGTCCGGCGAGGTTGGCACGTGCTCCACAGCGGTGTCAATTCCTGCCGAAGCTTTCCCCACCCCGGCCACATTCGGCGCGGGCGGCACAAAGGGCGGGACGTGATCAAAGTAACCATCATTTTCATCGTAGCAGAGCACCAAAATGGTTTTTTTCCAGACCTCGGGATTCTTGGTGAGAATGTCAAGAGTTTCGCTGATGAACCAGGCGCCGTACCAGGGGGAGCCGGGATGATCTGAAAACCGTTCCGGGGCAACGATCCATGAGACCTTGGGCAGCCGCCCGCTTTGGACATCCTGGCGAAACTGGTGCAGCACGTCGCCCTTGGGCGCCTGCATCGTGCGTTCCTGTGCGCCGTCGTGATACGTCAGGCTCGTGAGCTGACGATAATCCGGGTCCCCGTGATTGGTGGTGAAGGCCTTCCGATGCAGGTGCTGCTCGTGGGGCGGCAATTGCCGGAAGCGCTCCTCGGTGTACTGCTCGCGCCAGGCGCGGATTTGCTGCAATTCCCCTTTGAGCCGGGTCAATTTTTTCCGTTCCTGGTCGTTCGGGGAGGCGTTCGCTTCAAGCTGCTTGAGGGTGGCTTCGGTGGTGGCTTCCATGAGCGGCAGGTGCCGGCGGAAACTTTCATGGAAGCGCACGTGATATTGGGAAAACCATTCCAGGGGGTTGTCGGTGAAATTCGCCAGCCAGGCTTCTTCCTCGTCCTTGAAGCCGGTGGGCAGGCTCAATTCATTCTGGTAAACGCACCACGGAATGCCCGCGGCCTCGAGGCGGTCCGGAAATGTTTTCCAGCCCGCCTCCGCACCGTAGCTGACGTCAGAATTCCAGACACAGGCCTTGGCTTGCATGGAGGGTTCGGCACGAATGGTGCCGCTCCACAGGTAGAGCCGGTTGGGGGTGGTGCCGGTCAGGGAGGAGCAGAAATTTTGGTCGCAGATCGTGAACGCGTCGGCCATCGCGTAGTAGAACGGCAAATCTTCGCGATCGTAGAATCCAAGGGTCAGCGGGAGTTGCGCATAGGCGGTGTTGCCGGAGCGCTTGGCATCCAGCCAGCCATCATGATGACCGGCATTGCGCGCGGCGGTCTGGTCGCCCCAGGAATGGGGCAGGGAACTCATCCACGTGGCTTTGCTGCCGCGCAGGTCAAGACGGAAGGGCGCGTAGGTTTCCCCCTGCTTGTTGCTTTGCAACCAGACGGGGTTGCCGTCCGGCAGTTGGATCGCCCGGGGGTCATTGAACCCACGCACTCCACGCAATCGGCCGAACGCGTGATCGAACGAGCGGTTTTCCTGCATGAGGATGACCACATGTTCGGCGTCCAGATACGTCGAGCCGGGGGGCGGGTCAATGGCGAACGCACGTTGGATGGACGCAGGGAACAAACCTCCGCTGGCACTGCCTGCGGCGAGCAACGCGGCTTTTTTCAGGAAATCACGACGGGAATCCATGGCTGTTTGTTAAAAGGATTTGCCTGGTCACGCAAGTGAAAATCCCGCCAGCCTTTGCCGGCGCGCGCTGGTGGGAGCGAAATTCCCCGAATTTCTGTGAAAATCCGGGGGCGTAAGAAATTTGCGAAAAAGACTTGCGGAAGCTGGAAGGATTTGCTCTACTGCCGACACAGGTTGTATCCGGACTCTTACGGTGTTCGTTCTCGTGCAAAATCATCGCGGCACGCCAAGGAATTTAAGGGCGAAAGGTTCTTTGAAAAATTTGAACGAAAGTCGGGGTCCGAGAATCTCATAAGCGGGTTGAGATTGAATTTCGCTGTTCGTTTAGGGTTGGCATAGAGGTTTTGCTCGCAGTACGGTGCGAACAGCGCCCTCCAAGTTGGCCGTACTGCCCTTCTGAGCGCCTTAAGTGAAGGCGTAAAAACCTCGTCACTTCGGGGCCGGACGCAAGTCCGGCCCTTCGATTTGTACCCGAAGATTCCCGTTTGATTCCGGTTCCGTCTGCCCTAAAATGCCGTTCGCATGAAACATCAGCTCGATTTCGAGAAGCCGATTTTCGAACTCCAGAAAAAACTCGAAGAATTACGCCAGCACTCTGAATCGCACTCGCTCGACGTGGATTTCGAAAAGGAGATCGGGCAAATCCAGGAGAAAATTGAAGAAACCCGGAGGGAGATTTACTCCAATCTGACCCCTTGGCAACGAGTCCAACTCGCCCGGCACCCATTACGGCCCTACACCTTGGACTACATCAAGCTGGCGTTTAACGATTTCGAGGAGTTGCACGGGGACCGGCTGTTCGCGGATGACCGGGCGGTTGTGGGCGGTTTTGCCCGGTTGGGCGACCACCGGGTGGTGGTCATTGGCACGCAAAAAGGCCGGGACACCAAGGAAAACATCCTGCGCAATTTCGGTTCGGCTCATCCTGAAGGCTATCGTAAAGCTTTGCGGTTGATGCAGTTGGCAAACAAGTTCGGGCTGCCGATTATTACGCTGATTGACACGGCGGGCGCCTATCCGGGCATTGGCGCCGAAGAACGGCACATTGCGGAGGCCATTGCGGTCAACCTGCGCGAAATGATGTTGATGGAAGTTCCGATCATTGCGACCGTGATTGGCGAAGGTGGATCGGGAGGCGCGCTGGGCATCGGAGTGGCCGGGCGCGTGTTGATTTTGGAAAATGCCTATTACTCAGTCATCAGTCCGGAAGGTTGTGCGGCCATTTTATGGAAAGATCGTTCCGCCTCGCCCAAGGCTGCCGAGGCACTGAAAATCACCGCCAAACATTTACTCGAACTCAAATTGGTGGATGAAATCATTCCCGAACCATTGGGCGGCGCGCATACCAATCCGGGGGAAACGGCTGCGGCACTCAAGTCCGCGGTGCTGCGACACCTGGAACAATTAAGCGCCTTAAGCCCTGCGGACCGCCTCAAGCAGCGCTACGAAAAATTTCGCGCCTACGGCTGCTTCGAGGAAAAGGCAACCGCACCCATCAAGACCACGACCCGGCGGAGCCGCAAGGCCGCCGTCACCCCAGCGCAACCCAGCGCCGTTTGATTTCATGATCTCCGGCTTGAGCATCGGGAGAAGTCGAATGGGTTGAGACCTGATTCGCTTGTTTGCAATGTCCCGGCTCTACCCGCTGACTTTTCAACCCCGCTTCAAAGAACGCGTCTGGGGCGGTCGCAGCCTTGAACGTCTCTATGGCAAACCGCTGCCGCCGTCGCGGCCGATTGGCGAATCCTGGGAAATTTCTGATCGTCCCGGTGATGTCAGCGTGGTGGCCAATGGCGTCTTCGCCGGACGCGATTTGCATTGGCTGGTGGAACAGCATCCCGGCGACCTGCTGGGGGAGGCTCAATTGGCGGCGGGGCGATTTCCCCTGCTGATCAAATTGCTCGACGCCCGACAGAAACTTTCCCTGCAGGTGCATCCTCCCGCAACCGCGGCGGTGGCCTTGCAGGGAGAGCCCAAAACCGAGCTGTGGTTCGTGGCCGAGGCCGCTCCCGGCGCGGAGCTTTACGTGGGGCTGAAACGCGGTGTGACCCGGGAGGATTTTGAACGCCGTCTGGCCGACGGGCGTGTGGCGGATTGTTTCCATCGTGTGCCGGTGCGGGCAGGCGATGCGATGTTCTTGCCCAGTGGCCGGGTGCACGCCATTGGTGCCGGACTGGTGATCTTTGAAATCCAACAGAACTCCGATACGACGTATCGGGTGTTTGATTGGAACCGGCCGGGATTGGATGGCCGGCCTCGTGAACTGCATGTGACCCAATCGCTGGCGAGCATTGACTTCGACGATTTTGCGCCCGGGCTCGTGGCGGCGACCGCGGTTCAGGATGGCAATTTTCACCGGTGCGAACTGGTGCGGGATCCCCTGTTCACGGTGGAACGGTATGGCGTGACCGGTGCCGGGCAGGTTCAGCTGCCCCAAGGCCGGATGCAAATTCTGGGGGTGGTGCGTGGGGAGGTGCGTTTGCCGGATCTTGTCGTGCGGGCGGGAGGATTTGTCCTGCTGCCGGCCGGCCGGCCGGCAGGCGAATTACGGGCGGCCCGCCACACGGAATTTTTACGAATTGAAGCCGGGGTGGGTGCTTGAGGCGCGGATCGGGCGGCGCAAACTCATCGGTGGCTTCAATCCGGAGATGTGGCATGGGAATAAAATGTGACGATGAGCAGGAAGGCGAAATCGCAATGGGACTTTGGCGAGTTGTTCCCGCCGGAGCAGACGCGCCGCGTGCTTTCGGTCAGTGAACTGACCGGGCAAGTCAAACGGATGCTGGAGCAGCAGGTCGGCACCGTTTGGGTGAGCGGAGAGATCAGCAACTTCCGGCTGCAAGGCAGTTCCGGACACATCTATTTCACCCTCAAAGATGCGGGGGCGCAATTGGCCTGCGTGCTGTTCCGCCAGGCACCAGTGGCGCATCGGGGGCTGATGGGCGACGGGCAAAAGGTCCTGCTCCAGGGGGAGGTGACCGTTTACGCGGCGCGCGGGCAGTATCAACTGCTGGTACGCGCCGTGGAACTGCAGGGGGTGGGTGCGTTGCAGCTGAAGTTTGAACAGCTCAAACAAAAACTGGCTGCCCAAGGATGGTTTGATGCGGAGCGCAAGCGGGCCGTGCCGCGTTATCCCCGACGGCTGGGCTTGGTGACCTCCCCCAGCGGGGCGGCCATGCAGGACGTGCTGCGGGTGATTCAGCGCCGGGACCCGGGGCTGGCCATCATTCTCGCCCCCTGCCGGGTGCAAGGCGTCGAGGCGCCGCGCGAGATCGCCGCGGCGATCGGCCTGCTGAACGAATGGAGTGCAGCGATGGCCAAACCGGGCAAGGCGTCGAAGGTGTCCGGGGCGCGATCCTCCAGGGCGGTTGCGCGAGGGGCGGGGCTGGATCTGATTTTGGTCACGCGCGGGGGCGGATCACTGGAGGATTTGTGGGCGTTCAATGAGGAGGTGGTGGCACGGGCGATTTATGATTCGTCGTTGCCCGTCATTTCCGCCGTGGGTCACGAGATAGACTTTACGATTGCCGACTTTGTGGCCGATGTGCGCGCGGCGACCCCCAGTGCCGCTGCGGAGATTATTACCGAAGGAGTTTTTGCCAGTCGCGAATTGGTGTTCGGCGCCATCGGAACGATGACCTTCCACCTGCGCCGTCATTGCGCCGTGGCGCGGGAGGATTGGAAGGCCGTCACCCGGCGCTTCGCGCGCGCCCACCCGGAGCGCTGGCTGGGCGGGCAGGCGCAACGATTGGACGATTTACGCGCCGCATTGGCCCGGCGGGCGCAACAGGGCACACGTGAGCAGCTGGCGGCCTGGCGCAGTATGGCCGGGCGGCTCAGGCGGATGCGCCCGGACCGGGTCCTGGCGCAGCACCGTGAACGGCTGCGTTCGCTGGGACAGCGGCTGGTGGAACAGGGGCGGGCCCGGTGGCGCACGCAGCGCGATCGGTTGCACGCGACGGCCGCGCGCGTACATCTGCTCGGCCCCGAGCAGGTTTTGGCGCGGGGTTACTCCATTACGTGGGACGCGCAGACCGGGGACGTGGTGCGCGACGCCCAGCAAGTGAAGCCGGGACAATCCCTGCGTACGCGGCTGCATTCGGGTGAAATTCGCAGCACCGCAGTGTAGGAAGCCGCCGCCACACCGCCGTTCGCCTGGCGTGGCGGCGAACTGGGCGCTAAGGGGCGATCAGCCCGCGATAGAACCGTTGTGCTCCCTCCAGCGCGTTCGTTTCCACGAAGATGAACGGTGCGGGGTTGGTGCGCACCGCGCGCCAAATCCCGTCCTGAAGATTGGTCGTGACCTGCACAATGTAATTCGATGATGGCGTGCCGGTCAGCGTGAATTGGAACTGGCCGGCCCCAAATCCGAGCTGGCCCAGGGTGGGCGGCAGTGCAGGTGGGGCGAGGAAATTCACCGCTCCGCTGACGCTAAAATCCGGTGCGGAACTTTTGGCCACGTCATAAACATACCAGGTGCCGCCGGCGCTGGTGGCGCCATAATTCAGGATCCGAAACGTGACCGGGACGCCGGCGGGGACGTTTTGCAGGGCTGCGACGCTGGCGAGGTCAATGCTGTCGAGGGATGCGCCGCTGCTGGTGCTGGTCGGGTAGCTGAGATGGGTGATCGTGACGAAACTGCCTTCGCCGATCCGATACTGCAACACTCCGTTGGCCGGGCCGGTGTTGGAACGGCGGTAATCGAACCGATTGATGTTGGTGAAGGTCAGGGTGTAACCGGCATCTGCCGTGATGGAAAACGTGAGGTCATCGCCGGCGGCTTCGGCGGCGCTGGAGGTGCCGGCATCGAAACCGTTGCCACCCCAGGCGTTGCCCGCCGCCGTGCCACTCGTGCCGACCCCCGCACCACGCGTCCAACCGGTCACGGTGACGTGCGCCGCCTGGGTGGACGGCGCGAATGGTGACGGCCCGTAGTTAGACAAGCCACCAACGTCCCAGGCCGCCAGCACCACGATTTCGCCCGGAACGGCTGCCTGCACCGTCACCCGGGCGACAAGGCTGGTCACGCTGCCAAAGGCGTTGGTGACGACCACCGTGTAATCGCCGGCGTTTTCCGGCTGGAGCGCGGTCAGCGACAGGCTGGCGTTGGTGGCGGCGGGCAGATTCGTGCTGAACCGGCGCCATTGAAACGCCAGGGGCGGCGTGCCACCGGCGGTGACCGTCAGCACCACCGTGGCCCCGGGGGCGTTGGTCTGGCTTTGCGGCTGGGCAAGGATCACCGGCGCGCCGGAATCGCTGCCAACCGGCAGGGCGAAATCCTTGATGACCGCCATGTGCTGCATGTTCGGCGCTGCGGAATCCGTGGCTTGCACCGGCGCCACCGCGCTGAGGGGGGCGTACACACGTGAATCGAACACCAAACCGTTGGGGAAGCTGCGCGCGTCAATCACCACCGGCACGAGGAAGTTGGTCAACGAAAAGCTGGGCAGCACATAGTCGTAAGGTTTTTGCCGGTTGGCATTCGTGCCTTCCCTGGCCGGCGCTCCTCCATCGTCGGGTTGAGGGTGGTCGCTGAGGAAGGTTTTGAAGGTGGCCAGACAAGCTTCCGCGCGGGTCTCGGTGTTGCAGTCTCCGCCCACGATGATCCAGGCGCCGGCCGGAAAGTGCGTGGCGATGAGCGACGTGAGCTGGGTGGCTTCCGTGTTGCGCACGCCGGCACCGGTGGTCAGCAAATGCACACTCACCACATAGAGGTCATTGGTGGTTTCCGGCAGGTCGATTTGGGCCCACGCAAACCCGCGGTTGGGGGCCGCCGCGTCGTCCCAGGAGCCGCTGGCGGTGATCGGCCAGCGACTGATCACGCCGTTCGGAATGTCATAGCCCGGCGCGGCCTCGCGAAAAAAATGGAAGCTCGTGCCAAACGCGGCATCAACGAAGGCGCGCAGTGCGGCCGGTGAATTGTCCCCGTAATTGAACTCCTGGATGCAGACGACATCGGGGCGCAGCCCCTGCAGGATTCGAACTCCCGGATCAAGGTAACTGGACTGGCTGCCGGAAGTCAGGTTGGCCGTCAGGATGCGTACGGGCAGCGGGTTTTGCGCCCCCGCCCCATCGCCGGCTCCCAGTGTGAGGAGCAACATTCCCACTCCGCTCCCGCCCCGCCGGAGCAGGTTCAATATTCTGATGGCCAACATGCGCTGCGCTTTTTACCGGCTTTCGAGGGGGATGGCAATCAGCATGAACCGTGATCCCGCCATCGTCACGCGGAGGTGGGGCGGAAAATTGACAGCCCCGGTTGCCGCCTGCCATCATGCCGGCATGAGCGAGATTATCTTTCCCCGCAGCCCGCGTGAAACGATGGACGGCTGGGCGCATTTGCCGCGTTACATTGATAAAATCCGCCTGCACCTGGCCGGGAAGCTGCACCCGGATTATCAGCCGAACTTCGGCGCGCGCGGTTTTGACAAGAACTGGCTTGAGGCCGCGGGTGTGACGCATGAGCAAATGGTCGAGGTGGTGCGGCATTCGATTACCGACGGGCAGGTTTGTGACTGGGTGAAGCGTCATGTGAAACGGTCGGCGGCGGACAAGGCGGCGTTGCTGGCCAAGATGCTGAATTATCCCCGGCCGGATGACGCGGAGGGCATGGCGCGTTTGAAAATGCGCAAGGAACAGGCGGGGCTGGCCGATTGCGAGCAGATCAAAAATTTTGTGGACTTTATTGACGCCGAGGAAAAACGCTCCTGATGCGGGCAGGCGCGCGGCGGGACCGGTTCCGCGCGGAGCCGGCTATTGCGCGGCGCGGAAAAACCGGGGGGACGGGCCGGAGAGTGGCGGGGTGATGAAGGTGGCCGAGCCGTTGACGAGCTGGACGCTGCCGAGATTGCTCCAACCGGCCAGATTGGTGCTGGTTTGCAGCATCACCGTGGCGCCGCTGGGGCCGCAGAGGGTCAGGGTTGCAACGCCATTCAGTACCGCCCAGTCCACGAAGTGGATGGCGCCGCTTTCCTTGGCCGTCAGTTGCAAGTCGAAGCTGAGATCGGGATCTACAGCGCCGGCCTGGTGGACCTCAACCGCCAGGATATTGGTGCCCTGTACGAGCCGGCCCGGGGCAACCGGGAAACTCAACCAGGTGTCTTCCAGACTGTCCGGCTGGCTGGCGCTGGCCGGCGTGTTAAAGCCCGCGTTGGCGGCCAGTTGATACCGGGCAATTTCGGTGCCGTTGAGAAAAACCGCCGCCCCGTCGTCCACCAGCAGTTTGAGCATGACGGCCTCCAGGCAGGCGGCCTGGTTCACGACGAACTGCTTCCGGAAGTAGGTGGTGAGCCGTTTGTTGTTGGCGTTTCCACCGTAACTGACGACGGTTTGTTCGTCGCCGTCCCCATAACCAAATTGCGCTTCGCCCGTGCTCCAGGTGGCATCGTTAAAATCCGGCTGGCGCCAGGCGGTGCCTTGATCGCCGCCCGCATCCAGAAATTTCCAGGCCGTTCCGGCGGCGACGAGCGCTTGCGTGGGGCGCGCGCCATCGCTGCTCGTGCGCGCAAAGTAATACAGCGGCGTGGCGGCGCTCGCCTCACTGAGCGTGAAATAGCCGTTGCCCTCCGCATCGAAGGCAATTGCCTCCCCGTTGCTTTCGACTGGCCGGCCAATCACCGGCACCGTGACGGGTGTGGCGGCCAGGGCCGCGCTGACGCTCTGGCCGTTGGTGCGCGTCCATAAGCGCGCGAAATCCTCCTGGCGGATGATGATTTCCCGGCCGGTGACGGACATGTCCGCCGCGGAGGGAACATCAAAGGCAATGCTGCGGACGTGGGTCAGTTCCACTTTGTTGCCGGAGTTGAGGGCCGCTTGCGTGGCGGTGTAAATATGGCTGGTGGTGGTTTCCTTGGTGACGATGAACAGATCGCCATTGACCGGATCCATAAACAGCGCCTCGGCATTGCGTGCGCCATCCGGATAGGTCAGGATGATCCGGCGTACCCCCTTCAAATCACGCGTTGGTGGGGCGGCTTGCTGGCGGGCGTAAACGGCCGGCTCCGGAATTTGATAGACGCGGATGTTTTTGCGGTCCGCGTTGTTGTCGCCAATGTCCCCCACGTAGAGGTAGGCAACATTGGGAATGGGGCCCGGGCCGATCGCGATGTCCTCGTAATCCACATGTGTGCCGCCATTGGTCAACTCGTAAATTCCCAGAAAGAGCCCCTGCGTGCTCAAGGCGAAAATGCGGGCGTCGTCCCCTGAGTCGTTGTGTGCCCACAGCACTCCGACATTGTTGCGGCTGGCCACCAGGCCGGAGCATTCGTCGAGTTGGGGAATGGCAACCATGCCCGCATTCACTCCGCCGGCAAAGGTGGGGGCGGCATCAGTGTGGGACGAAAACGATGTGCCAAACACCAGAATCGCCAGACCCACGCTCTGAGAACCCTTGGAGGTCAGGATACTACGTAACATTTCAACGGCCGGAGTTTTCCACACTCCGCGGCGCTTTGCACCTGGTTTTTGGGATTTTCGACGCTTTTGGGCCGTCTGCCCCGGCGACACGGGAAGTCGGCTGGCAGGTCCGGGGCGAGCGCGGCGTGCGCAGGCAGCCGGGGCGACGAAGTCTCCGCGCCCCCGATCCGAAGGTTCATTGTGCGCACGTTTGACGCGTCCGCAGCTTCTTTGTTACCGTTCCCGCTCTTTTTAGTGATGGAATACAAGAATACGCTCAATCTCCCGCACACGAATTTCGCAATGAAAGCGGACCTGGTGGTGCGGGAGCCGGCCCGGCTCCAGCAGTGGGAGGCCGCCAATTTATACGCCAGCATCCGGGCGGCACGGAAAGACGCCGAAAGGTTCGTGCTGCACGACGGCCCGCCGTTTGCCAATGGCGATGTGCATATCGGCACCGCACTCAACAAAATTCTCAAGGACATCATCATTAAATATCAAACCTTGCAGGGCAAAAACGCGCCCTACATTCCGGGCTGGGATTGTCACGGGCTGCCGATCGAGTTCAAGGTGACGACGGAGATGCGCAAGGCGGGCGATACAAGCGCCGACGCCGCGACCATCCGCAAGGCCTGCGAGGCTTCTGCGCGCAAGTACGTTGCGTTGCAACGCGCCCAGTTCATGCGGCTGGGCGTTCTGGGCGACTGGGAGCATCCCTATCTCACGTTGAACAAGGAATATGAAGCCGACGAGCTGCGCCTGTTCGCGGATATCGTGGAAAAAGGCTTTGTCTATCGTGGCAAGAAGCCGGTGTATTGGAGCATTCCGGCGCGCACGGCCCTCGCGGAGGCGGAGGTGGAATATGCCGATCACGTCAGCCAGAGTGTCTTCGTCAAATTTCCGGTGGTGGGACAGCCGGGGGTGAGCGTGGTCATCTGGACGACCACGCCGTGGACGCTGCCGGCCAATCTGGCCGTGGCTTACAATTCCACGTTTGCGTATTCGCAGGTGCGGGTCGGGGACGAACAGTTCATAGTCTCGGCGGCCTTGCTTCCCGCGGTCGCGGCGAAATGCGGCTGGGAAAGTTACCCGGTGGTTCGTCAGCTGGAGGGTGCGTCCTTGCAGTCGCTCGAATATCAACATCCCTTCTGCGCGCGCACGGGGAGGCTGTTTCCCGGCGATCAGTTCGTCACCAATGACACCGGCACGGGCTTCGTCCACATCGCGCCGGGGCATGGTTTGGATGACTACCATCTGGGACGGCAGCACGGTCTGCCGATTTACTCGCCGGTCAACGACGATGGGGCGTTTGTGCACACCTCCGATCTGCCGATCGAGGAACAAATGCCGGGGCACATGCTGGGCAAATCCACCCTGGAAAAACACGGCAACAGCGAGGCCAACGCCGTCGTGTTGCATGAATTGCGCGCGCGCCATGTGTTGTTGCACCAGGAGAATTATGCGCACAGCTATCCCCATTGCTGGCGCAGCAAAACCCCCATCATTTTCCGCGCGATGGACCAGTGGTTCATCCAGATCGACCACCGCGGGTTCCGCCAGCAGGCGCTTGCCGAGATTGACCGGGTGCGCTGGATTCCGGACTGGGGCGTCAACCGCATCAAAGGCGCGGTGCAGTCGCGCCCCGACTGGTGCATCAGCCGGCAACGCACCTGGGGCGTGCCGATCCCCGCGTTTTATGCCGCCGATGGGGAGGCGATCCTGGACGCGCAAATCGTCCGCAACGTCGCCGACTTGATCGAACAACACGGCAGTCACGTGTGGTTTGAAAAATCCGCGTCTGACCTCTGGGCCGCGGTGAGGCCCGGGGATTGGCGCGGCGCGGAGGCCTTGACCAAATCACAGGACACGCTGGATGTGTGGATTGATTCGGGATCGTCCTCACGCGCGGTCATTGCGCGCCGGCCCGAGATCGCCGGCCGGCCCCGGCCGTTTCAGGCGGACATGTATCTCGAGGGCAGCGACCAGCATCGCGGCTGGTTCCAGTCCTCGCTTCTCGAAAGCTGCGGCACGCGCAAGCGCGCGCCCTACAATCATCTCGTCACCAACGGCTTCGTCGTCGACGCCGAGGGGCGCAAGATGTCGAAATCTCTCGGCAACACCATCGCGCCGGAAGAGATCATCCGCGATTATGGCGCCGAGATCATCCGCATTTGGATCGCGAGCCTCGACTACACGGAAGACCCGCGCATCTCGAAGGAGATCATCGCGACGGCGGTCGACGGCTATCGCAAGCTGCGCAACACGGTGCGCTATCTGCTCGGGGCCCTTGCCGGCTATTCCGCTGCGGAGGAAGTTCCGTATGGCGACATGCCGGGCCTTGAGCGCTACATGCTGCATCGCCTTGTCGAACTCGACGGCGAGGTGCGCGACGCCTATGCCCGGTTCGACTTCAAGGCCGTCTGGCGTGCGGTCATGGAGTTCTGCGCGGCGGATCTCTCCGCCTTCTATCTCGATATCCGCAAGGACAGCCTCTATTGCGACCGGCCGGATTCAGCCAAGCGCCGCGCTGCGCGCGCTGTTATGGCGCATTGCTTCGACCGCATCGCGATTTGGCTCGCGCCCATCTGCGTCTTCAC
>JAKQDQ010000174.1 GCA_029573725.1 Verrucomicrobiota bacterium | reverse complement strand
CTTTATGCCGCCGTTGGTGTTGTCGTGTTTGCGCAAGTTGGCATACGTGCGCGTGTCAGCGATTGAGGTCATGCCGTGACCGATGTTGGATGTATCCTGCCAGACGAATGCCGGGTTGCTGCCGTTGCGCAAGTCGCTGGCGTATACGCCTTTGCCCATGTTGGGAATGTTGGAGTAGCCCGCCGCTACGCCACCATCAGGGATAAAGAGGGAAGCGGCTATCAGCTTGGCGTAAGTACCGTATGTTGGGGAAAGCTCAAATTTGGCATCTCCTGCTTCCAAGCCCACCTTGATGTCAAGATTGTTATATCCCCACGGCGGGGGTGGCCCGGCGTTATATGCGCGTGTTAAATATACTCTCGCGCCAGCCTCTCCATAGACATGTCCGCTGCCCATCCATAAATAAATTTTGTCCACATGGTCGTAGTAAATAGAGTTGTAATCGGTATACGATGACAGTCCACCATACGGTCTAAGCGTAGTGTCATAACCGCGCCCAACGAAAGTTAGGGACGTCTTTATGTTTGAGCCATTTATAGCCATAAACGAAAGGCCGTCATCAGCTGACAAACGCATTGTTTCATTACCGTCAAAAAAACTAATGCGCCCTTGCCCTCCGCTATTGTAAATCTTCAGCCCCTTCGTCGGGCTGTCCGGTGTGCCCGTGCCCTGATAGATACCGCCCGACGTGCCGATGTTAAGCCAGCCGCCGATCGTGTTGTTACCGTCTTTGTCGAATACGAAGATGGGATCATCAACGCCGCTGGAGATGTTGCGCCAGATACCGAACTTTTCCTCTAACCCGCGCCATGCCGCGTGCACCTTGCCCGGCGAATACGCGCCCATGATGACGTTGCCGTTATCGGGCGTGTACCGGAATCCCGTGCCCAGATTGGTTGTGACATCCTTGCCGAACCCCACCGTGCCGTCGGGCGAGATGTTGATCGTCTGCTTGGCGTCTTTAAACATACGCAGCGACAAGTTCTGAAGCCATAGCCCAGTATCGCTGGCCACGAAATACTGCGCCGTCGTTGAATCGGCGTTATTGAGGTCTACGCCCCCGGCGATTCCCCATTCGCCACGCGCCCCGCCCAGCACGCCGTCAAGCCGTCCCAGGCGAACGCGCGGAGTAACGGTCGGCGGGGCATCCCAGCCGTTAGCGTCATCAACCCGCTCCACGGTGAACACGTCAATATACGGGCCACCCCCGGACAAGTCGCCGTCGCCGGTGATCATGACGCCGCCGCTGTAATCTCCGCTGTCAGGGACGGGGTCGGGCGGAGGGTCACCGCCGCCGCCGCTAACGGTGTAGGTGACGGTCAATTGCGCAGGCGTGCCCGTGTCATACGAATGAAAGCGGAAGTTGCCGCCGTCATCGACCAGAATTGTGGCCAGTGCGTTACCCGAACTCCATCCGGCCCGGTTGACGATCTCCTGAACTGCGTCTTTGAAGT
>JAKQDQ010000173.1 GCA_029573725.1 Verrucomicrobiota bacterium | reverse complement strand
GCCGGCCATTATAGCGGGGGAGGTTGCCGCCATCAACCGCACGTTTGCGGGCACGCGTCCAGGGCGCAACCCGCCGGCGGTCGTCAGCCCGAATCTGACGGTCGTTGCGGGGCGCAGCTACATCGCGTACGGGTTGCGCCTTTACTCTACCGTGCTTCCCCAGGACGTTGAAAAGCTGCTGCCCAAACTGATCGAGGCATTGTCGGCCCTGCGCCGTCGGCCAACAGATGTACGCCTGCGCCGCAAGCCACTAGCATTGGAAGTGCCGCACCCGTTCCCAGCGCCGCTCGACTGGACGCGGGCGCGCACGCAGTTGCAGCCTGATACCATGTTGACGGGGCGCAACTACAGCGGTGGTGAGCCGCGTGATGATGTGCTGGATCTCAACGACCTGGCACATGTTCTTTCGGTTGGCATGACGGGCAGCGGCAAAAGTACGCTGCTCCGCATGATGCTCGGTACGCTGACGCTCAACACGTCGCCCGATGCACTGCGGCTGATTATCGTAGATCCGAAAGCGGAGGACTTTCTGCAGTTCAAGCGGCTGCCGCATTGCGAGGTGTTTGCTGGCAGGCAGGACGTTACACGGGCAATCGCGTATGCCCGCGCTATTCTTGCGGAACGGCAAGACACGGAAGGGCGGTTCAATGGGCCGCGTGTCGTGTTGTTTCTGGACGAGCTGTCACAGGTACAGGAACAGAACGCGATTCGCCAGTTGAACGATTTGATGGCAGTGGGGCGCAGCAAACGAGTCAATGTCATTTTGGCGACTCAGTACCCAACCAAAGACGTGATTGGCAAGGTCGACTTGTCGAACGTCGGCGTGCGATTCGTTGGGCAAGTGGCGACCGGCACCGCCGCCGCAACCGCCGCCGGCCGGGGTGAAACAGGCGCGCACCTCCTGCCGGGTAAGGGCGCGTTCCTGCGGGTGGAGGGCGCCGACGTAACGCGTTTGCAGGCATACTGGCTGGACGATACAGGCACGGAAGCGCTCGTTGACGCAGCGATGCAGCGGTGGGGGCGCAGCGGTTACATGCCGGTTACAAAAACGGTTCTGCCAGAGGTAGATACACCGGTTAGCGCCGGTTATAACCGCCAAAACGGGGCATTTTTGCCGGTTTCAGTGCAAAAAACGGCTCCGCGTGCTGTAACCGGTTCAGCGGTTAGCGTGACGTTTCCCTTGCCGACGAATCGCCCGCCGTCACCCGTTGAGGCACAGGCGTTGCGGCAGTTGTTCGCGCAGACGGGCAGTAAGAACGCGGTCATTCGGCAGGCATACGGAAGTAAGAACGGGGTGATCTTGGGGTATGTGAATCAGGCTTTGAATGGAGGTGCAGCGTGAACAGTGAACAGGCAGGCGCAATCAAGCACACCATGACAAGCATCACGATCATAGTCCTGGTGATTGTCGGCGGGGTGATTCTCGGCGGTTGGTGGCTCCAACAGAACTTTGGCCCCATCGCCACGATTAGCATTGTCGGGGGCGTGTTCGCGGCGGGATTCATGGCGCTTGGAATCCTGCTGAATCAGCGCAACACCAGACACACAATGGAGACGCTAGTCGCGCACCATGAAAGCATCGCGCAAACACGGCGCGCCGATGCGGGCGTGGAGCGTGAGCGTGTGCGGTTGGAGCGTGAGCAGTTCGGGCACTACGCCCGCATGACGACAATTGACGTGCAGGACAGCCGCCGCCTGGCACGACAGCAGGCCGGGATGCTTGTTGACTTGGAGCGCCAGAAGTGGGAACAGCAGCAGGCCCAGCAGCAGCCGGCGGCGGCATGGGCAATGGACGACGCAGACGACGACGGCGCAGGCGTGCGCTACTACGAATAGGAGGACACATGGCAGCGAGAGTGTATGACATCTACGACCTCAACAGCCCCGCATTTGTGGAGCCAACCGCCCCGGTGCAAGCCGCACCCACAGCCAAGCGCGACGCCCGCCGTCTGTTGCGCGGGTTCGCGTACCTGCTGACGTTGGCGGGTATCCATCTCCTGTTGGCGTTTGTTGTCTCAGCAACGGCACTGCACGCCATCGACGCGGATGTTGGCGTGGTGTACGTGGCGGCGCTGCTGACGGCACTAATTGCGGTGGTGTGGTGTGGGTGGCGGGCATGACAACCACGATACAGGTAAGTCGCGGCTTGTGTGCCCCGATGCGTGATGACGTGCTGACGGCGCTGAAACCGTTTGGCGTCAAAATCCTGGCGTTCGACTGTTGGGGCGAAGGGCACTATCACCTACCCGTACCGCCGTCCATGCGGATGCCCGACAGCGACAAATGGGCACGCCGCCACGTTGCACACGTCACGGTGTCAGACGCACAGGCGGCATGGGCCGAACGCCTGCTGTGGAAGTCGGGCAAGGTGTGGTTGGATAGCCCGCCGCTGAACCCGCGCCTCAACTGGAACATGCCGGCAGAGTGCAAGGCGGGGACAGGCGACAAGCGCAGCCGGGGCGAACGCTACAGACCGTGGAGCGAACGCAAGGCGCAACGGCGCAGGCGCGATGGCGGGTTGTTGGGTGCAATCGGTAAGCTATTCAAGTAAGGAGAGGTGACACTGTGACCGAATTTCTGCTTATCTTCCTACTGCTTGTGTTTGCCGCCCCCGCCGCCTATTGCGTGTATGGCGCAATTGCCGCGCATGTCGAAGCGGTAGAGTACGGCGAGACGGCGATGTGTACGCCCACCCGCCGCGCCAACATCACGGCAAGCCAACCACAGACGCAGCGCGAGCGACTGGCTGTGCTGCTAGGGCGCATCGACGCGGAACAGGTTGCGACACTCCCGCTGCCCGCGGTGGCGACAACTCAGCAACCACGGCGACAGCCGGCGGGGGATTACGCCGTGCCTCGGCCAGTTGATGTGGATGCGATCAAGGCCGGCAGCATCACCTACGACCTCGCCCGCCTGACTGCCCCGGCCGTGCCCGAGCTGCCGCCGGTCGTGCCGGTTGTCGAGGAGGAGGAGCAGGGGATCGCAGTGGACTGGCCGACGCAGGTTGTGCAGCCAGTGCCGTTGACACGTCTATAATTCGAGCAGTAATGACAGTTAT
>JAKQDQ010000164.1 GCA_029573725.1 Verrucomicrobiota bacterium | reverse complement strand
TCGCTCGGGCAGGCCGGTGCTTCGCTCTGGAAGTGACCGGGGACAGCATGGTGGACGCCGGAATCCGGGAGCGCGACCTGGTGGTGGTGCGCCAACAGCCCGTGGCTGAAAACGGCGACATCGTGGTCGCGTTGTTGGAAGATGAGGCCACGGTGAAGCGGCTTTATATCCGCGGTGAGAGAATTGAATTGAGACCGGAAAACCGGAAGCATCGACCGATCCCCGTGGGGTCCGACGATGGGCTGCGCATCATCGGCAAGGTCGTCGCCGTCAGGCGGCCCGGCTCGGAAACGCAAACGCCGGGATCGGCTACGCCTGGTCCTGGGATCGCGTCCACTGGCGCAAGGCCGAGATCAACCCCGTGTTCAAAAACGGCAGCGGGCCGTTTCTCGAACGCTGCTATACGCCGAGCCTGGTTCAAGACGCTGACGGCTCGCTGCTCCTCTACCGAGCGGCCAAGGACGCCACCGATTACCGGACCTTCGTTTCAAGGCTGCGGGCACCGGCCCTCGGATGGCGTGACATGCTCGGCCCGGACCGGCTCGGTCAGGGGCTCACCGCGCGGGAGGCCATCCACCGGGGGAGCGGCACCCAGGCCGAGCGCGACGCAGCAATCCCCGCACCATCCATGGGCGACGAGTGGTTCAACACCGACCTCGCGGGCGGCGGAAAGTGGGAGAAACACACCGGGACGATCTGGAAGCAGACCTGATTCCCGGAACACCTCTCTTTTCTTCGGACGCCAGGAAATCCCGTAACCCCGCGTGTTTCCGCGGGTTGCGGCAGCATATACATAACTCATTGGAATCAAAGGAGTTATACGTCGGATTCGCCTTGCTTTCTGTTCGGAAAGAAGCCTGTATGTGTGTGAACACAACGCAGAAACCCTTGCGATACAAAGGCTTATGAACAGCAAGGAGAATCCATGGACTTACGCCAAATCAACTTCGGAATCGAGATCGAGACCGTCAAACGGACGCGCGAGCGGGTGGCCCAGGCGATCCAGTCGGTGGTGGGCGGCCAGGTCCGCCACATCGGCAGCCCGGGCAGCTTCGACCCCTGGGAAGTCACCGACGACCATGGACGGGTCTGGAAAGTGGTATCCGAC
>JAKQDQ010000154.1 GCA_029573725.1 Verrucomicrobiota bacterium | reverse complement strand
AACTGCTACGCGACGGGCGCGGTGACGGGCGACTACGTTGGTGGGCTGGTGGGGGTCAATGGTGGCACGGTCACGAACTGCTACGCGACGGGCGCGGTCACGGGAGAGTACAGCGCTGGCGGGCTGGTCGGGTACAACAACAGCGGCACGGTAACGAACTGCTACGCCACGGGCGCGGTGACGGGTACAAGTTCTGTAGGCGGTCTTGTCGGGTACAACAACATCGGCACGGTGACGGCGTCATACTACGACACTACGACCACGGGACAGGCGGACAACACGGGCAAGGGCGAGCCGAAGACGACAGCGCAGATGAAGCAGCAGGCTACGTTCACCGGCTGGGACTTCACGGACGTGTGGGCGATTGTCGAGGGCGTGTCGTATCCGACGTTGCAGGCATTGACCGAGCCGGTCCACGACCCCACGCCGGACGGGTTCTACACGGTCAATGAAACGGACCTTTCGCTGACGAGGTTGTTCAACACGCCGATGTCGGGCCGGTGGCAGATGGCGGATTATGGGCCGTTCTACATACTGACGGACGGCACAACAACCTGGTCCATAACGGAGGGCGTAGCCACCGAGGCGGATGTGCGTATCGGCGCGGTGTGCGCCCGGGACGGTCGCCTGTTCTATGGGGATGTGGACGCCACCCCCAACCTGGTGGGCTGGTCCATGTTGGACGGCGAGGACATTCTGGACACGTTGTCGGGCACGACCCCGGACGCTGTAAGCCTGAGTGTCAATGAGGACGCTCAGGCGCCGATGCCGTTTCGCGGGCAGGTCCATGCGCTGTTACCGCTTGGTGACGGGATCATTGTGTACGGCGCGGACGGGATTGTGGCGCTGGGCCCTGCGCTGGGGCTGGTGGGCTTTCGGGATATCCAGGGTTTGCCCCCTAATTTGGGGGTGCAGGGCCGTGCGGCGGTGGACGGGAACCTGTTGCAGCATGTGTTCATCGGGTCGGATGGCGCGTTATGGACCATCACGGCGGACCTCAAGGCGCAACGGCTGGATTACGCCTGGGCGTTGACAGGACTGGACCAGGTGGTGTTTGACGGGGAGGAGAGCGAGTTTTGGATTACGGACGGGGCCACCGATTCGTTTGTGCTGACGGCAACGGGGTTGGGCGGGCCGATTGACCAGTGCCCCACCAGTCTGGCACGGATAGGCGATACGGTATACGCGACGGGCATCCCCTATGCGGCAGAAACGGTGTCGGTGGTGTTGAAAACAAACACGTTCAACATGGGCCAGAACGGTCAGAAACGGGTTACAAACGTGAACGTGTCGGGCGAAATTTCGGACGCGACGGTGGGCCTGTATTACCGATACACCACGAGCGATACGTTTCAGGAGCGAGCGGCAGTGATGTGCAGCCCGGAAGGTGCGGCATTTTTGAATACGGCACTGGTGTATGGTCAGGCCCAACTGGAAGGGACTTGCACACCAGAGAGCCGGATAACCAAAATTGAGGTGAGGTATCAGAGCCATGACAGACGATTTGTCCGCGGAACACGCGGTTTCCAAAACAGTCCAGACGGCGAAGGCA
>JAKQDQ010000150.1 GCA_029573725.1 Verrucomicrobiota bacterium | reverse complement strand
TGGACCGGCCCCTGGAGCTGGACCAGCGGCTTCCCGAGCCTGGAAACGGCCGCTCCGCTGGATGGGGCGTATCTCCAGTATGACATCCCCGGCCTTGGGGTGCGCAATTCGATTCGCCAATACACCGCGCGCCCGGGCCTGAATTTGAGCCAGCCGCACATCATCCGTTGGAAATTCCGGCTGGTGGAAGACGACTTTGCGTCCAACTTCAATAGCTTCAACGACCGCGTGCATTTCTACGCCCGCGACGCGGCGCGGCCCACCGGCGGAACCGACGCCAGCACCAGTTGGTCCATCAGCGCCACGGGCAATGAGCAGACGCCCAATTCGGGAGTCTTCGCCGGCCAGACCTTCTACATGTTCGATAATGTTGACGGCACGGGCGCGGTCAAGTTGGGCAACCTGGTCAACAGCGGGATTGCGCTCCTTCCGGGGCATGTGTACGCGTTGGCGGTGACGGTTCTGCCCGCCAGCGGCGCCTATACGGTTGCGATCCAGGACCTGACCACCTCCGCCTCCTTCCAAAGCGCCGCCCCGCATAAGTTCCGGGCGGCGGCGGTCACGGCGACCAGCCATACCTACCTGCATTTTGGGGTGCAGGCTGCTCCGGCCACCGAACCGCGCGCGCTCGACCTGGATTCGCTCGAAATCATCCCGGCCATTCAACCGGTGACCCTGCTGGACCCGGCGCGAACGGGCACAACGTTCTCCTTCTCCTTCGTCTCGCAGGCGGGAATGCAGCATGTGGTGAAATACACCAGCAACCTGGCGTCGCCAAATTGGACCACGCTGACGACGATTACCGGCGATGGGTCGCTCAAACAGGTGGCGCATCCGAATTCGCCGGACGGGCCGGTGTTTTACCGGGTCGTCACGCAATAAGCTGAATCTGCGTGCCCGGCGGCGGCCAGCGCTGCCGCCGGGCGTTTTGGCGGGAGGACGCTCTCCGCCACGGGCCGGGGACGGCTCAGCGCGCGGGGGCGGAGGCGGCGGCGGCCAGGGACTGCAAGGCGGCGATGCTGGCGACGATGCGCTGATTGATGGCGGCAATGCGCGCGCGGGTTTCGGTGATGCGCTTGCATTCGGAGAAATCAATCGGCTGGCCGAAGATGACGGTGGGCCGGCGGAAGAGGCTGCGCGGCAGCCAGCGCCAGAGGCCGCGGGTTTTGGGGCCGCCGCGGCTGAAGATGCGTTCGATGCCGTGGTGATATACGGGGATGACGGTGATCGGCGAGGGGGTGTTGGCGATGGCGTAGGCGGGG
>JAKQDQ010000187.1 GCA_029573725.1 Verrucomicrobiota bacterium | reverse complement strand
CGTGCTCTTGCCGCAACTGCGGCAGCAACTCCTTAACCGCGCGCCGGCCCGGTTGCCCTACGATATCCGCGATGAACAACAGTTTCACGGCGCCAGCTTACTGTGCGCCCCCCGCAACGCGCAATCCGCAACCCCAATCCTCTTCCAGGACCCCAGGGCCTTTGGTTATCAGCGCCTGAGTTTCGGTAGATAAGGGGGAAAAGGTTTTTCCAAACCCAAAACCGCTTTTCGGGCTCAGGGGGCGGGGATGAAAACGTCTATCGCTTCAAAGCAGTCGGCCAACCCTGAGGACAACGCAAGCAGTCGCCTCTCGGCAACCTCCGCCCGGGTTGGGGAATGTCCCCGCCAGCCGTGGCCCCATCCCGCCCAAAAACCAGGGCGCGCGACAACACCCGGCCGCCCGTTCCGGCTTTGCCGAACGTTCGCGCCCACTCCCTCCCGCCTTGAAACGTCCTTTTACATCGTCCGCGACTCGGCCATTCCTCCAATCCGGTTCAGGCCCGCGCCCAAACCCGACCCACCCGCCCCAGCCAGCCTAACGCTCCCATTAGGCCGTGTACAACGGGTGTACAAAGGAGGCTCAAAGGGGTCTCATACTTATTTTCCATGTGCTCCTGCCGGGCTTCCAATGTACTCCCGTTGTACATGGCTTGAAAGGACGGAGAAGGAACGGTCTTGTGGGCGGCGGTGGAGGCCGGGGCGGCGGCGGGCTTCGATTTCTTAACCCTTGCCGTTTCAGCCACTTGCTGAGATTTCAACATCGGCGGCGGCGGGACGATGGCGTTGTGAACCCGGCTTTGGCCTTTCCAGCCGTTCCGGGTCTGAACCACGACTATAAACACCTTCTGCCCCGGGGCGGGCCGCCCAAACCGGGCGGCGTAGAGGTCGGTGATGTCGCTTTGCCCGTTCTGGCTTGGGCCCAACAGCCCCAGGTAATAGGCCCGGCGGGGTTTCATCCGGCCTGCGCTGCACGGCGGTTGCCCAAAGACCATAATGTCTTCATGGGTGGCTCCGACATTCAGCCGCAGCCGAACCCCGTCTTCCGCGTCATTGATAATCTCCAGCCCGGTGACGGGATTGGGGCCGAAGACCACCGGGGCGGGCGGTTCCTCCACCGGCGCCAGACCCAGCCCCCGCAGGGTGCTGTTGATCTGAACGCAGAACTGCTGCCCGCTCAGATGGGAGTATTGCCCCATCCAGGGCCGGCTGGGGACGTGCAGCGCCGCGGCGTTCCAACGCTCGCGCTGCGCTTCGGTGAGCTTGAGTCCCCACTCCCGCGAGGAGATCCCGAAATACGACCTCGCCGCCTCCTTGCGCTCCGAGGGTCGGTCCCGGGGAACGGTGCGCCGCCGGGCGCACACGCCGAAGGGAGATTGGTAGTAGGTTTCCGCGCCCAGACTGCCCGTGCGCGGAGAGGTGAGTATTTTCATAATGTATGTCCTTTCTAATT
>JAKQDQ010000131.1 GCA_029573725.1 Verrucomicrobiota bacterium | reverse complement strand
CCCCAGCACGGCCCCATGCGGTTGTGCCCCGCATTGGTAATCATGAAAATCAGCGCCTGGCGTCGGCTTTTCGTACCTGCCCGCATCATTTCGACGACGGTGTTCGTCTTGTGCTCGTGCAGTTCGTCAATCAGGCCGATGTGGGGCCGTGGGCCTGATTGGCCATCGTCACTACTGATGGGCCGGAAAAACGCGCCCTGCGCCATGTAAGCAAGGTTCCAGCACCTCTCCCCGGTGCCGCTCTTTGTCAGGCGCTTTGAAAGCTCAGGCGATTGATCCACCATCGCAACGGCGTCACGGAACAGGATCATGGCTTGATCCTTTTTCGTGGCGGCGCTGTAGATTTCCGCGCGTGGCTCGTTGTCTGCCACAAGGCCCAACATGCCCACACCAGCGGCCAGGGGGGATTTGCCGGAACCCTTCGCAGTTTCGATGTAAGCGTTGCGAAAGCGCCGGAACCCATCCATACCGTACCAGCCGAACAGCGAGCCAACCACGAACTTCTGCCAGGGCAGCAAGGCAAACGGCTTTCCCTCGAAGTCGCCGCCGTTGAGTTTCAGCACGTCCTCGAAAAAACCTTGCGCCTTTTCCGCCGCCTCTACCTTCCACACCAGCCCGCGCTTGTGCCCCTCGGCCATATCCCGAAGGTGCCGCGCGCACTGCCCGCGCACATGAGGCCCAGCAATCCGCTCGCCCGCCACGACTTCCAGCGCGTACTGCGTAGCCGCGTCAGAAATAGCGGGCGGCTTTGTCTTCTTGCTTCTTGTCATCAGGGGTCGCAGTGACGCGGGATCGCGCCGAAGGGGTCATGCCGAACTCGGCGGCATAGCGCACCATGTCGGCCTTGGCCTTGTTTGCGATCCCGACGAGCGGGTTTTGTATGGCGTTGCCGCTGGTGGTTTTAATCATCAGCGCGGCGTTTAATTCATCCTTGGCGGCCATCCTATTGATGGCCCGCTCCGCTTGCGCCCAGCGACCGTATGCGGCTGCGTAGGCGGCCAAGGCGGCGCGGTCTAGCTCCGTCATCAGGCCAGCGGCGTACAGGGCGCTGCACACCCGGCCCCACTCGACCTTGGCGTCGTCGCACAGGAAGGCGGGCGGCGTCGGCTCGGACAGCGCGACCACGGCCTCGTTCTTTGGCAGTGGCCGCTTTCCCGGATTACCAGTCACCAGCTTGAGCACTGTTGGTTTTGGTTTGCGGCCGACTGTCATGCCAGGCTTTCGTGGGTGCGGCTGTTGCGTGCGTAGGGTATTAAATCCTCAACCTTGCGGCTGACGATGACAGGGTGCGTTTTCATGTATTCCTCGGGGGTTCAACCCCCTATTGCCATTTCGCGGCTGTGCGCAAAGCAAGTACCGATCGGTTTCCAGGGCAAAAGGCCCAAAGAACGAATACCCCCGGAGGGTCACCACACCAC
>JAKQDQ010000127.1 GCA_029573725.1 Verrucomicrobiota bacterium | reverse complement strand
AATGTTTCGACAATGTATAACCGCCGTCGTTGCACGTTACAATCACGCCACCGATGGGCAGAACACCGCCGCCGATGCGGTGACCGTAGGATGTCGTCAATTGCCATGACGGCGTGACAATGGCGCGAGTAGCGAACCGGTCATAACTGTCCTCGGGCCGATGAACATGTCCCCGGGCATAAATATGAGGATGTTTGTTACCCGTCTCCATCGCCTCAAACATCGCCGCCGCGGCCAGCCGGTTGGCGAAATTTCCCCGCGTCCACGGCACCCGCCCGCCGCCGCCCGGCGGGTGATGGGCGATGTCAAACAGCACCCCTTCAATGTCCAGCTTCAATTGCCAGTGGCTGTAAATGTCCGGGGCCGATTGCACCGCGCCGATGTCATTGGCGACCGTTTCATCGAGGTGCGACGACTGCCCGCCATGCGCCTCAGTGCCGCGCGTGACGTATATCCCGTCGCCGTCCTGAATGATGTCCAGCATGGGTTGCAGGGTTTCTATTCCCAGTCTGAGGATGTCGGCCGGGTTGCGCGTTACCAGTTGCGTCGTGGGGTGGTAGTTGTTATCGACCGTCTCGCCGTTCAGAATAACGATCAGCCGGTGGCCTTCGCGCCGTCGGGCGACGGCTTGCCAATATTCACACCATCGCCGCCATATCCATCGCTGCTCTCTTGAAGCCACATAGTCGCCGCCGTCGTCAAGGCGCACGCGCGGCGGGCAAACGGCGACGGTGCTGTTGGCATGAATGTCGCTAACTATCGCTACAATTGTCGCCACGTTATAATTTCTGGCTGATTATTACAATACCGATATGACCGTTGTAATCCACTACAATTATCGCAATGGTTGCCCCGCCGGGGCCGGGAGGTAACAACCCCGGCGGGGTGGTTATCGGCTTGCGCCGGGAAACCCTACTCAGACCGCGGCTTGACGGCGATCAGGTATGTTGCCTGATTGGCCGTCAACGCATAAATCAGCATCCGGGCCAATTCCCAGAAACCGGCTTCATCGCACGTCACCGCCGCCTGTGACGTGTAGCAACT
>JAKQDQ010000119.1 GCA_029573725.1 Verrucomicrobiota bacterium | reverse complement strand
ATTGCCAGAGCGCGTCGGCGGCATCCAGGATGATCTGCGCCGCTTCCCTGGGTGTTCGCACGGCGCTAAGGCGTTGGCCCAGACGGGAAAACATTGCGGCGCGTTGCTCCATTTGCTTGCGCAGCACGCTTCGAGTCCCGGCGTTCCCCGCGCTGACACCCGCTCGAGTGTCCGGAAATGACCGCATCTTCGGGAGGGTCAATAATAGCACGACCGATGCGGTTACCTATGGGGTAAACACCCTACCGGCCGTGAGGCCCGCGGGGTTTGCCGGTTTTAGTTCACGATCATGATGTGGAAGAACCGGCGGGGAACAACCCCGGCCCCGTCCGCCAGGCTGCAGACCGCCGAGGCCGTCACCGCGACTGCCGTCACCTCAGCCCCATCCGTCCACGCCGCGTCCGTTAGGTTGTTCTTATACTGCACCCGGTAGGTCTGCCCTATCCGCGCGTCCCACCGCAAGGTCAGCGTGCCCGTGCCCAATTCCGCGCTCGTTATCCGGACTTCCGACGGACTCGTCACCACCAACTCCGCCGGGCCGCCCACCACCTCCCCCAACCCGTTGCCCACCACCACCGTGTAGCTCCCCGCATCACTCGCCTGCGCCTGCGGAATCGTCAGCGTCGCCCCCGTCGCCCCCGCCACCGCCACCCCGTTCAAATACCAGTGGTAGCTCAATACCGTGTTGCCCGCCACCACGCTCAACGTCGCCGCCTCCCCCACCGCCACCGTCTGCCCCGCCGGCGGCGTCACGATCACCGGCGCATCCAGATATTCCACCCACACATCATCCAGCCATCCCTCCCCGGCCGTGCTGCCGCTGGCCACCGACCCGATCAGCAGCGTGTCGATCGTCGCTTCCGCCGCCCCCAAAATCGTCCGCCCCAAGATCCCGTCCACATAAAAGTTAATCGTCGTCCCGTCCCCCAGCCGCTCGATCTCAAACAGGTGCCACCCCGGCGACCGCCCCGGCGCCCCGGGCGCGTTCAGGTTAAACCACCCCACATTGGCCCCGTAGGATACCCGCCCCTGATACTTGCTCGAATCCCATACCTCCCCGCCCAGCGTCACGCTGTTGTATTTCCCCGCCGCCAACAACTGCTGCAACTGCCCGCTCTCCGTATAACCCGGACCCGCATACGCCCGCACTTCCCCAAAGATCCGGCTCTGTTCCCCGTCGTAAATCCACCACCCCGCCCGCAGCCGGCCCCCCACTTCCACCCCCAGATTTTGATACATCTTGTCCCGCGAATGATCCACCCGCGCACTGCACCCCCCGCCCGCCGTGTGGTTCTGCGCCGAGGAGCCCTCCAACTCCGTCGCCGATCCGCCCGCCACCGTCCACCCCGCCAGATCGCACGTCTCAAAATCATCCTGGAAAACGACCGCTCCCGTCAGCGTCAGGGCTGCCGCCAGACTGGTCACGCTCCCGTAAGGATTGCTCACCTCCACCGAATACATCCCCACATCCGCCGCCTGCACAGCGCTCACCGTATAGCGGCTGTCGGTCGCTCCCGCCACCGCCGTCCCATTCAACTGCCACTGGTAGCTAAGCGGTGGACTGCCCCCCGCGCTCACACTGAAGCTCGCTTCGCTCCCGGCCGCCACCGCCTGGCTCACCGGGTGAACCAGTATCTCCGGCGGCGCATAAACCGTTAAAACCGCCGCCCCACTCGTCACGCTGCCCACCTGATTGCTTACCACCACCGTGTAGCTCCCCGCATCCGCCACCTGCACGCTGGCTTTGGCATACTGGCTCTGCGTCGCCCCCGCCAGCGGATTGCCGTCCCGATACCACTGATACCACAACGGCGCCGTCCCCGCAGCCACCACGCTAAAGGCCACGTTCGTCCCCGCCACCACCGCCTGGCTCTGCGGCGGTGTCACGATGACCGGCGGCTCCAGCACGATCAGCAACGCCGAATCACTGCTGATGCTGCCCACCTGATTGCTCACCACCACCATATAGCTCCCCGCATCCGTCACCTGCACGCTGGCTTTGGCATACTGGCTCTGCGTCGCCCCCGCCAGCGGATTGCCATCCCGATACCACTGATACCACAACGGCGCCGTCC
>JAKQDQ010000116.1 GCA_029573725.1 Verrucomicrobiota bacterium | reverse complement strand
CCGCTGGCCTGGGAGGCATCGCGCCCGGTCTTTTCAATGGCATGGTCTAACTGCGTGACCTCGCCTTCTGCTTTATTGAGTCCCGCCGTGTTAGCGTAGGTGTCTAACTGATAGATGTCTCGGATTGTCGCCATTTTTCCGCCTCGGCCTCGTTGTATAGCCCTGCAATAGTCAGGAACTCCAGCAGTTTGTACCTGGTCGGTCGCCCGTTGCCGGAGTCATAGCCCAGAGCAACGTAATCAGCCGCGCCGTCATGCACCAAGTGCCACTCAGAGACCGCCAGCACCGCCCGTTGCAGCAGCAGCCACTCGGCGGTGCTATGCAAGCCACGTTCTGGCGTGCGCCCATAGAGTACCGCGCCCCGGATTACGCTGCGGAGCGCGGCGTGGTAGGGTTTCCCGGCTCCAGTTCGTTTAATTCGGCGGCTTCCCTGGCTTCTAACTCGGCGATCCGCGCCAGTAGGACGGCGACATGGCGGGCCGGTAACCGCTTGATGTCCACCGGCTTCAGATGCGGGGCCAACCGCGCGCATAACCGCTGGAAGTTCTGCTCGGCGGTGCGCGGGATAACCGTCAGTTCGTCAACCTCGCTCAAGTCGCCGATCTCGGACAGGTTGACCAACGCGCGCCCATTGAGTACAAACTGATACCCGGCGTCATTGATGCGCTGTTGCTCCAACCAGTCCAACCGGTCGCGCAGGGTGTAAAGCGTGTCGTCAATTTGCACTTCACTCATAGCGTAGCCTCGCTGTTTTTCAGCCACAGGTTGAAACTGTGGCCGGTGACGGTATCCAGAACCGCTTTGCCGGTCAGGGAAATAGTCTGCTTGGCGCTGCTGCCGGTCAGGTTGGGCAGTTTGGCCGGGTCCAGGAATAGGGCCGGGATGATGATGTGCGCCTCGTTGTTGCCCGCCACCAGGTTCCACGTGAACGCCAGCGGCGTCCCGGCACGCGCCGCCGAGTACAAGACCGTGCTGTAATCGGTCCACGATAGCTCCAGGTCCACCGTGATGTCGCGGTCCTGCGCCGGAATTTCCTGCCGGGTCGGATCGGCGGCCAGGCCGTAGCCGTCCGCGTCGGCGTTCAACTCAATGCTGACCTTGACATTGAGCGCCTTGGCGTAGGCCGTCCCGCCGGTCACGCTGATGATCTTGTCAGCGATGGCCGGTGTCCCGCCGATGGTGATTCCGGCGTCGTAGAACATGAACGGACGCGCGCGGGTAGCATAGAGCGCGCCAGGGTTGGATACCAGGGCCGGTGATGCGCCGCTGTTGTAGTCCCATGTACCCCCTGCCAGGGCCTCATCCTTGCCCAGCAGGGAAAACTCCAGCCCCACCGACTCTTTGACCGTGCCGGTGAACGTCACACTGGTCGTGACACAGGAGAGGAAATTTTGCCCCAACGTTGCCGAGTACTGCTGCTGCACAGAGATGCCCAGCGGGTTAGTGGTGTCGTCAAACAAAAACGTGTGCGTATAGGGACCGCTACCGGAAGTAGTCACGTCCCGTAGGAACGTCTTGAACCAGGATCCGATGTTGGCTGCCGGGAACGGTAGTTTGACCGTCCCGCCAACCGGCTTGGCCCCCAGCACCCGGTAGTACAGACTGCGACAACTGCCCGACAGGCGCAGGTCTATCGCCTCGCGCTCGGCCTGGAGCGTAGATTCTTCAATCGGCAGCGCCTTGGTTGGCGTTACCCAGGTCCCGAAGACGGTCTCCGGTGAATACAAGAAATGGTTACAACCCATGCTTAAACCTCTCTTTCAGTTTCCACCATGAAGCGCATGGTGGCGGTCATGGCCCAGTTATTGGACCGGTCGGCCTCCAGCAGGCCGTAGTTGATCTCTTCCCCCGCCGAGAACCGCAATACGGTCTCGTCTGCCGTGCTTAACCCGGCCAGGTCGTGATTGGCGCAGCGTTGCAGTTCCAGCAGCGCCGCCCAAACCAACTCATCAATCATGTCGTAGGACGCCACATGGGCGATCCGCCCGCCGCGCCGCTGGAACAGGTCGGCATCGGCCCCGTTGGTCAACAGGACCGAAAACACCAGAGCGCCCTCGTAGGTCTGGTGGTAGTAGTTGCCGGTCAATTCCAGCACCGAGGTCTCGCGCAAAATGTAGCACTCGCACAGCGGATAGAGTTCCTGTGGGATGGCAATATCGGGCAAGACGCCCCTGGTGAACATTTTGACGCGATAGAGTTCCGGCACGGCAGCCAGCGCCGCGAGCAGGTAATCTTCTATCTGGCGCTTGAAGTGCGCGGTCGGCATGGTCATGGCGTCCCTCCGTGGAATTTTAAGATGTGGTCCTTGATCATCAAACGCAGCAAACTGTAATCCTCGTCCGTCAGTTGAAACACCTTGCGGGCAGGCATCTTGCGCGTGCCGGTTTGATGGTAAATCCAGTACGGCTGCCGGTTATCCACCGTCAACCGCGTCGCCGTATTGCGGAACGTATAGCCGCGTTGCATTGCGCCCGTGCGCACCAGGATCGAGCGGCCTGGATAGTGCTGATCCTTCCAGCGCTTGTAGCGCGGCGAGAGCGGCGCGAACTCGATCGGTGCGCCCTGCGCGTTGATCTGGCCGGGCGCGTAGACCTCGGTAAGGTAGATACCCCACAGCCGCAGCGGCTCGTAAAAATTGCGCATACTGGCATAGCGCAAATCCAACAAGCGCTTGAAGTGGCCCACATCGCCGCGCGCCACGATCATCTGCCCGACCTGGCGGGTCAGTTCCAGCGGCATGTCATTCCTCCAAGTCATCCTCGCCGCGGCCCCAATAGGGGTCGCGGGGCACGAGCGGGACTATGCCAAATGCCGGGTCCAGGTCGCTGGCCGGCAGCAGGCCGGGCAGTTGTTGCTCACCCTTACGCAGACGGTTCAGGAAGTCGCTATACTGTGTGCACCAGTATTCCGCCCTGGCCGGGGCGGTGTCCGAGACGTAGCCAGCGTGCCAGAGAGCACAAGCCGCGCCGTACATGTTTTCGCGGCGCATAACGCCAATGGCGGCGGTGCTCGT
>JAKQDQ010000110.1 GCA_029573725.1 Verrucomicrobiota bacterium | reverse complement strand
CCCTGGATCGAGCTCTAGCCGCATGGGACGCTGACCGGCTCGCATATACGCACCTAGCCCGATCCATTGCCGGTCGACAGACCAAATCATTCGTTGCCGGCGCGGTCGTTGGTATCGCCGCCGTACTCGTTTTTCAACTCGCGACTCAGGGGAAGTGAGACGTGGACGACGATGTGAAGCGGGAACTCGACCGGCTGTGGGAATGCCAACAGGCCATGAACGACAAGCTAGACAGAATCATGGAGCAGTTGACGGAGAACCGAATCCGCGTCGCTATGACCTCGGCCATCCTCGGATTCCTTGGCGGCGCGGTCCCGGTGATCACGGCCATAATCCTCAAGGTGATCCGGTAAACGAAATGATCAAGCGCAAGTTGGCGGTCAACCTCACGGCCGTTTTTCGCCGGATCAACAGCAAGTCTTTGCGTTCCGGAGACAAGGGCGTTGCGTTGACGTTCGAAATCGACAACCCCACCGACGAAACGATGGACCTTCTGAACCGGCTCCAAGACCCACAACAGGAAGTCAACCTCGGAATTTGGCGATGAGTACCCGGGCTGCACAGAACAGAAAAAAAACAGGTTCGCACCTGTTCAAGCCGGGCCAATCCGGAAACCCGAAGGGCCGCAAGAGGGGCGTACCAAACAAACTCACCCGAACGGCCCGGGAGAATATCCAGGCCGTCTACGGGGCGCTTGGCGACATTACGGGTCACGTCAAATTTTTGCAGACCCATCCGCTGGCCCTAGCCGATTTTTACAATAACGTTTATCCCCGGCTCCTCCCGCTGGATGTCAATCACGGCGGGTCTGTTGAATCGATTCTTCGGTTTGAGTTTGCCAACGGACGCAACGGTAACGGTAACGGCCATGCCTGAGATTCGGGTCGTCGGATTCGCCCCCCGCCCCGATCAACTGGAGGTCCTCCGCCATCCGGCCCGGTTCAAGGCGATGAATTGCGGACGTCGTTGGGGAAAAACGATTACCGAATCCAATTGGTTGAGTGAGGGCGCGATAAACGATGGCGGGGAAAACTGGTGGCTGTCCCCGATCTACGCACAGGCCAAGGCGGTTTTCCGAGACAAGATTTCGGCGGCCAAGCGGGGCGGAGCCGATGCCATTTTTAGCGACGTCTCAATCTCCGAACTCCGAATCGCCTATAAGTCCGGCGGCGTCGAACACTACAAGTCCGCCGACAATCCCGATACGTTGCGGGGAGCCGGGCTTCGACGGGTTGTGCTGGACGAGGCCGCCCGGATGAAGCGGGATGTCTGGGAGGAGGTCGTCCGGCCGGCGGTCTCCGACACGCATGGATCGGTCCTCTTTGGTTCAACGCCCAAAGGCAAAAATTGGTTCTACGAACTATGGACGCGGGGACAGGACCCGCTTCAAGCGGAATTCAGGTCCTGGCAATTTCCGACCTCCGACAATCCCCTGATCCGACCGGAGGACATTCAGCACGCCCGCGAATCCCTCCCGGCGGATGTTTTTGCGCAAGAGTATTTGGCCGAATTTTTGGATAACTCCGCCGGTGTGTTTCGCAACATCGCCGCCTGCCTTGGGGCCAAACCTCAGGAGCCTATCGCCGGGGGGTCATACGTTGCCGGGCTGGACCTGGCCCGCCTGACTGATTTTACGGTTCTTACTATCCTCAACGCTGCCGGTCAGCAGGTGTTTCTGGATCGGTTCAACCTGCTCGATTGGGCGGTACAGAAAGCCCGCATCATTGCGACGATCCGGAAATACGGAGCCCTGCTACTCGTGGACTCGTCCGGCGTCGGTGATCCGATTTTCGAGGATCTCCGCCGCGCCGGGCTGGCCGTCACGGGATACAAATTCACGAACGAATCCAAGGGCCAGTTGATCGAGGCGTTGATGCTCGCATTCGAAAAATCGGAAATCAAAATCCTGGATGACCCCACCCAACGGAACGAACTGGACATCTACGAGTACACAATGAACCGGAGCGGAACAGTCTCCTACAACGCCCCGGAGGGTTATCACGATGACTGTGTTATCGCCCTGGCGCTGGCCTGGTGGGCGCTCCGGCACACCGCGTCTCCGCGCCTCAGGAGCCTATGAGCATGACGATTGTTGACCGCGCCCGATATTTGCTGTTCGGGGATATCCCCCATCAGCGCAAGGCCCGTGCGTCGACCGCCGTTGCCGATCCGCTTACCCGGATTATGTTAATGAACCTGGGGAAACAAGCGGTTTGGTCGAAACAAGATTTCCTGACCCTCTCCCGCGAGGGGTACGAGAAATGCATGGCGGTCTATGCATGCGTGTCGAAAATTGCGAGCGCGGCCGCCGGGCTCGAATTCGTCCTCAAGCAAGGAGACAAGGCGGTTGACGACCATCCGTTGCTCCAGCTGCTATGGCGGCCCAACGCGGCTGAGGGCCAGCGGGCGTGGCTGAGGCGTCGGTTCTCGCAGCTCCTGTTGCACGGCAACAGTTACACTCAAGCCGTTCGGCCGATTAAATCGCAGCCTCCAGCGGCATTGTATCTCCCGCGTCCGGATCGAATTCGCGTTCTCCCGGGCGGACCTCAGGGGGCACAGGTTGGAGGGTATGAGTATTCCTCCAGCGGATCAAAAGAGGTGATCCCGCCGGAGTTTGTTTTGCACTCGAAGATGTTCCATCCGACGGACGATTTCTATGGGTTATCTCCGCTCACCGTCGCTTCGCGGGGGATAGATGTCAGCAACATGGCTGCCGAATGGAATATGCGGTTGCTGCAAAACGACATGCGGCCGCCGGGTGTATTGCTGACCGAGGGTGCGCTTAGCGACGAGCAGTACGAGCGGCTCCGGGAATCGGTGAACGAAAAATATGAGGGCCATGATAACGCGGGCAAACCGTTGTTGCTCGAAGGCGGTTTGACGTGGCAGCAGACCGCGATTTCCCCAAAAGAGCTTGACTGGATCGAAGGCGTTGTCCACAACAAACGCGAAATCGCGTCCGTATTCAACATCGCCCCGGAACTCATCGGGGACTCACAGAGCAAAACATACTCGAACTTCCAGGAGGCGCGCCGGGCGCTCTACACCGAATGCGTAATCCCGCTGATGGATGAGTATGTCGACGACCTCAACAACTGGTTATGCCCGATGTTCGGGGAAAACCTATGGCTAGAAATCGACCGTGACGGGATCGAGGCGTTGCAGGAGGATCGGGAGAAAAAATTTGCCTATGTTGGCGGTGCGCAATTTATGACCGTGAACGAGAAGCGGACGGCCGTCGGCCTCGAACCGCTGACCTCTCCGGCGGGCGATATGGTGCTGGTCTCGTATTCGACGGCGCCCTTGGACATCGTTGCCGCCGGCCAAACCGTCCTCGTGCAGGGGGGGGCCGCGGCCGAACAGGGCGGGGGAG
>JAKQDQ010000108.1 GCA_029573725.1 Verrucomicrobiota bacterium | reverse complement strand
AAATTCCTGGCGGGGGATGAGGTCATCCCGCCCGGCGTAGCGGTCGCTAACCTCGTAACAGGCTTCGAGCTCCGCAAGGGCAAGCTGCATGTTTTCAACGTTGGTCACCAGCTCGCCCGCTTTTTGCGGTTTGTTCTCGGTGACCGCCTCGGTGTAGCGGTTGACGGCCTTCTCTAATTCCCATTTAGCCCGCCGGATTTCGCGCTCCAAAAACTCCGCCCGGTCTGCGAATACCTGCCGGGGGATTTGGATTTCGCCTTCGTACGCGTACAGCGAGCCGGTAAAATATTGCTCGTTGCTGTAGTTTTCAATCGTAACGCCCATGCCGCGGGCCACACCAATCCAATACTGGAAGTTCGGCAGTTGGTAACCATACTCGGTGTTACTGGACATGTCGAGACCGTACAGGGCGATTGTTGTATAACCCATGTACAGCCCTAGCGCGAGGGCGTAGGCCGGGCTGGATTTGAACCAGCGGTAATCGCCGCCGGGCAACGTGCCGATAATCTCATCAAGCGGGTAGCGCACGCTGTCGGGCACGCGTGGATCAATGGCCTGCATGTAAATCGGCTTGCCGCGGGATTGCTGCAGCCACTGCCAGTGGTCGGCGCGCACGAAGTTATTTTCGCTCGTGTACACCTCTGGCTTGTGCAGCTGGAAAACGGCATCCCAGCGCTTTACCCACGGGTTTTGCGGGGCCTCGTTGAATACCCAAATATCATAACCGGGGTTGTCAAACGGGGCCATGTCACGGGTGCGGGGGTGTGTGCCAACGATTGCAAGCTTGTTCACAGGATGTCTCCTCCTGTGTAGAAAAACTCGGTATTGAGGTACAGGCCGATGCCCGATTTGAATTCACGGAATAAAATCTCATCTTCCAGCTTGCGCCGTTGGGCCTCATATTCCGGGCGGTTGTAATTGTCCAGAACGATAATCCCGCCGGGCTTGACCAGTCGCAAGGCAGATGTAATCCACGGGCCGCGCGTCTCAATCGGTTCGCCGTCAATCAACAGGAGGTCGTAGCGGGTTTTGATGGTGGGCGCGTTGGGTTTAGCCCACGAAACGATTTTAGCGTTCGACGGTGCGCGGCCGCGGATGGCGGCGGCGAAGTCGGGATCGTTCTCGTAGGCGGTGACGCCCTTGCAACGCTCGGCAAACCACAGCGTAGAGCCGCCGCAGCCATGCTCTAAAATATCCCATTCGGGCCGGATAATCGCCTCCAGATATTCAATCACGGCAGGCGATAGCCACGGGCGGGCGGCGATTTCAGCGGGCAGGTGTTTGGGTGCTTCCCCGTTGCGTAGGGGGTTGCTGCCAATTCTCATTGGTGGGCCTTTCTGGGGGCGGCTGTTGTCAACCGCCCCCATGAGTGAACAGGATTAGGTAGCGGTGGCGTAGGTGGCCTGCTTGTATTTCACGTCAAGCACCGCCCATGCAGCCGCGAGGGTGATCGCACCGCCCGTGCCGGGGGTCACGACCACGCGAACGTAATCGTAACCGTCACCCAGCG
>JAKQDQ010000128.1 GCA_029573725.1 Verrucomicrobiota bacterium | reverse complement strand
TGCCCTCGCTCACATTGCCCCACGTAAACTGGTACGGCGGGGTGGCAGCCTCGCCCAACAGCACCGACCCGTTATAAAACTGCACCTTGACGATGCTGTGGCCGTTGGCGGCAACGTCGGCGGCGAGATGGAGGGTCGCCGGCGCGGTAAAGACCGTGCCATTGGCCGGCGCGCTTAAAACGATGGTGGGCGGCAGAACAGCCAGGTTCGTGAAGACCGCTTCCGCCGAATAATCGCTTTCCAAACCCGCCACATCATAGGCCGTGGCGGCCAGGTAATACGTCGCGCCCGCGGTCAAACCGTTAATGACCGCGCTGTTAGCCCGGCCCGCATCCACCTGGTTCGTATAAACGCGGCTGGCCCCCCCGTAATACACCCGGTAGCCGGCGGTCTCCGGGTTCGCATTCGGACTCCAGGCCACGGTCACGCTGCTGGCGGCAAACGTCGAAAAAGACGAAAAAGCCAGAGATCCGGCGCACCCAATCATCACGGACACTACGCGGCACACACGGTGCAAACTGCTTGCTGCAAACAGCATATCAAGTACGTTCTACGCAAGACTGTTGCCAATTCTATCCGCAGCCGCTCCCAACACCACGCCCGGCGGCGCCACCGCGCCCTTGGCCCGAATCCAAGCCGTCCCGAACGTCCTCATCCCCGGCATTTTCAAAGACTTGCAGAATACAATCACCCCTGCGTCGCCAGCAGGCCGCCCGGTCAAAGCCACGCCGGTTTAACGGCCTAATTCCGCCAGTGTCCAGCATTTGGGCTGGCCAGCCTGAAACTTGGCACTCCCCGCGCACGACCATTCCCCGGGAAAACCGCAAGGTGGCCATAGCCCTCGAAATCCGAACGGAAACGATTTCGACTTCACCCCCCATTCAATCCCACGGAACGCATAAGACCCCGGCTTTGCGGGCGCAAAACATTCAGAAGTCGGCGGCCCACCCATTGAGTTCACTAACCAACCGATTCGTTGAGGCTCTCCGCTGACCTGCCAGCCCCATTTTACCCCCAGTAGAGCGAGGACGCACGGCTAAATTGCATACCGTTAACGTTTCCGATAATACATTGGCGAAGCCAAAAGCCATCCGGACACCCGTCCGCCCTTAAAAAACCCCCTCCCGCTCGCCTCAGATTTATAACTAGCTGCCTTTACGGAGCTTGGCAATCATCCCCCCGCCCGCCCTCCTCGTTTCGGCCTTTCCAGGCATCCAGCCCCATAATCCAGATCCCTTGGAAATACCCTGCCTTCAGGCCGTGTACAAGGGGTGTACAAGGGATGCCCATCGGGTGTACCAGCTAAAATCCGATGGATTCCCGATGAGCATCCCTTGTACACCCCTTGTACACGGCCTGAAGGCAGGGTAAATTCAGGGTGATGGCGGCACCGGGGCCTTATTTTCCGGAGGTTATCCGCATTTCTCGCGTCCCGGCCATCGGAGAGGGAGTTATGGCTGGCAAGGGAAGAATGGACGGGCCTGGGCGGCCGTGCGCCGGGCTGGCTGCGGAAGGGAGAGGCCGGCTATGCCCCGCCGGGAATCAATTCGCCGCATACCCGCGCCACGCCGCGCGCCATTGTTTCCGCGCTGAAGCGCTCGAACACCGCCCGCCGGCCGGCTTGCCCCAGGGCCCGCGCCTGCGCCGGGTCCGCCAGCAATTCGCCGATCGCCGCGGCCAGCGCCGGCGGATCCTCCGGCGCGCAAAGCCGCCCGCCGCCCGTGGCCGCAATCAGCTCGGGGAAAGCCGCCGTGCGCGGCTGCACGACCGGCACGCCCGCCGCCAGGGCTTCGAGAATATAAAGCCCGAAGGCTTCGCCATAGCGCGCCGGCACGGCAAAGACCGAGAGCGAATGCAGGAACTCCAGCTTGCGGGCGCGGTCGGGGTTGGGGACAAACTCCGCGTCGCCCAACAGGCCGCTGGCCGCCAGCCGTTCGCGCTGCCGGTTCACGAACGGCGTATCCGCCGGCCCGCAGCTTCCCCCCACGCGCAGTTTCAGCCTTTCCGCGCCCCCCTGCCGCCGCA
>JAKQDQ010000091.1 GCA_029573725.1 Verrucomicrobiota bacterium | reverse complement strand
GCCCGGCCGCACTTCTTTGATCGGGCGGCCGAAGGCGTCATAACTATAGTAGGTGGTCGTGGCGCTGCCGTTGCTGTCGTACGTCTTTTGCACCTGCCCGAAGAGGCCGAAGTCGTCGCTGAGCGGTTCCTCGTTCACGCCATAGTAGTGGGTGGCGGTGCATAGGTTTTGGCGGCACACCTGGGTGGGGAACTGGTGGTAGCCATTGTCATTGTAGGCCGTGGTCGTGGTGTGACCGTTAGGATCGGTGACCTGCGTCACGTTGCCCCAGGTGTCGTAAGCGTACTTGGTCAGGATGAAGTGGCCCGGTGTGGTGCGCTCATCCCAGTTACCCTGACCTACCATTGTTACCCGGCCTTGCGTGATGGCAGAGGGAGAATAGGGCGCGATCGGCACGTTGTTGAAATTATAGGTGAGATCATCGTAATACCAGAAAGTTTGCGTTTTGCGGGTGGTCGCATTGGTCGTGAAACTCTCAAACACATTTTCCCCCCCTTGCAAACCGATGAGCCACGGCCCATTGTCATTGACTATATTGTAGTACCAGCGTCTAATTGTGCGCTCGTCGCCGCTAGCGGCGTCGCCGTGGTCGTAGACCACGGTCTGGTTGCCGTAGGCATCGTATTCATAATTCACCTGGCGGGTCATAGATGCGCCCCCCGGCGCGTAGTCCGTGGTCAGGGTTTGCATAACCTGCCCCACCATCACCGTGATCTCTGGCGGGCCAAAATTCTGGAGGCCCCACGTGTGGGTTTGTTGGTGCAACAAGTCTTGGTCGGCGTTATAGAGGGCGGTTTGGGAAACTTTCCCCCGGTTGAGAGTCTGGTCGGTAATGAAGGTGGATTGGGTGGTGTTCAATAGGGTCGTCCCGCCGTAATCGTAACTGTTCACGGTGGTAGTCGCGTGACCGATGAGGGCGTAGGTGGGGTTTTCCACGCCGCTGCGCCGGCAATTGGGCAAACTCGTGCCGTGCCCACTGAAACACGGCGCGGTATAACTGTAGGCCGTGCGCGCGGTGCGCCCCAGCCCATCGCTGACCGTTTTCTCGACCACCCGCCAGCTATACACCCCCCGGTGCTCCAGTTGCTCGTAGGTAAACGTGGTTTGGCCGCCATAGCCATTGTGGGCCGCGACCAGGCGGGGGTAGTGTAACTTGCCGCCGAGATTGCCGCCTACCGGGTCCACCGTGTTGTCGCCTTGGATGAAGCTGTTATAGGTGAAGGTGGCGGCGGGAAGCGCCACCTTTTGGCCTTGGGCATTCCAGCCCCAGGGGGTGAGAGTCGCCAGGCGGGTAGTCTCGTGTGGGATGGTGTTGATAATCCATTCCAATCCGGGCCACGCTTCTTCCATCAACTGATAGTCCAGATCGTACTCCGCGCGGCTGGCGCTGCTATCGGGACAACTCGTGCCGGCGAGTCCGGCGCAGATCCGTAAGCGGTCCAAGCGGTATGTGTCGCGCATAGTGAACGGGCGGGCGGCCTCCCCATCGTCGTGCCACTCACAGCTACTTGTCGCCGGCTGCCCCACACAGGCATTGTCATTGACCACGCGGCGTTCTTCATAGAGAAAGTCTATCAAATAGGCGCCGGCCGCCGTAGGCGTATCGTTAGTTCGCCCGGTGTAGCGGAGCCAATCGGGATATTGGGCGCGCGACCACTCGCTACCATGGCCTCCGGTGTCGGGTTCTTCCCAATAGCCAAAGAAGATTGCATTGTCCGCGGTGTCGTGGATGCGGTCAACGGCCCAGCGGTACGCGACGCGCCCCGGCGCCTCGCCCGCGTAACCGGCGAAGGCGCACCAACAGCCTGAACAAACGCCGGTGTAGCCGCTCGTCAAGGTCATATTGGCGGGGGAATAGCCATCCATGCGGGTCATTTGTTCGGCGTCGGCGGTGAAGCCTAAGCGATACTCGACGCCCTGCGCCGTAGTGACCACCCAGTATTCCCGGCTGGCATTGGCGAGGCCGACGGCCCCTGCCGGGCCGTAGCCGCACAGCTGGTTCCCGCTCCCCGGCGCCGTGTAGCGCATCACGCGCAGGTGGGGGGCGTCTTCCGCATAGTAGCGGCAACCGCCGGTCGCCAGTTTTTGGGGGCCTCTCAGTGAATAGGCGGCGCCGCCGAAAATGAGGGAGAAGGCATTGGTGTAAATCCAATTTTGCAGTGGGTCAGAAGCCCCCACCTGGGCGACGCCGGACTGGATCGGCCGGACAATGGCGATATGACTACTCAGGCTCCAGCCCGCGCCGACGTAGTTGGACTGCGCCACGCCCATCAAGCCGTTAAGCGCGGCGCTGCTGTAGGTCAGGGAGAGGTCGGGGGTCAAGCCCGCGCGGCCGGCCGGCAATGGGAAATCATAGGCATAGGTGGCGGCGCCGGTGAAGGCACTCACGTCCGGGAGGTTGGTCAACAGGTAATGGCTGCCGCTATCGGGGAACTGGGCGGCGCCCGTTACGCCGACCTGTGAGAATGTCGCTACTTGCCCGGTGAGGATGTGGGTCTCAGGATCATAGTACGCGGGCAACCTTTCCCATACATCGGCAGCGGCATCCACTTGATGGACCAGATAAGGGCGTAGCCAGACGGGGAAGCCGGTCAAGTCCAGGGTGATGGTCACGGGCTGCGCAAAGTGCAGATGCGCGGCGCGGGCCGGGCCCGGCGTGGCATCCGCCAGGTCAAAGGTGAGCCAGAGGTAGCGCGGCGCGGGGGGCGCTTCCGCCGCGCGGGCCGGGTTCGCGGGGCGCGCGGGATAAGTGTAGGTCATCGGCAACGCCGCGGTGAGTTCTACAGAGAGGTCCCGGTTGGTGGCCTGTGGCGGGAACTCCAGCGTGATACGCCCATTCAGCGCCTGCAAGCGCCCGCCGGCCGGCGCGAGGACGGCGGTGAGCGTCTGGGTCGCGGTGAGCGCTGGCGTATCCAGCCAGCGGGTGGGCGTCATTTCCAGCGTCGGCGTCACTTCCGGCGTCGGCGTCAAGGTGGGCGTCACCGGCACCGTCGGCGTGAGCGGCAGCGTGGGCGTCAGCGGCGCCGTGGGGGTGAGCGGCAGGGTAGGCGTTAACTCCGGCGTGGGCGTCGCGGTCGGCGTGAGCGGCAGCGTCGGCGTGAGCGGCAGGGAGGGCGTTACCTCCGGGATAGCCGTCATTCCGGGAGTGGGGGGCGCTTCCAGGGGCCCCCCCGCGGTGGACGCGGGGGCGGGGTCGTGGCGCACTGGGCGCAGCGCAGCGGGCTGTGCCACCACCAGACCGGGCGGCAGTAGCAAGGTGACAATGATGAGCCAGGACAGGCCAAACCACAGGGGACGCATACGGGCAACGGGTGACATAATGAGAACTCCTGAGTATAGAATGTTAGGACAATCTGACCGGGGAGGCAAGATTGGGTTAGAAGCGTAATGCCACATAAATTGCACCCCCCGTATCAGATGCAAATTTTACTACAAGGAGGTTTTTTGTCAAGGGCCGGAACTGAGGGGGAAGGTGGAGGCGCATAGGTAGATTCGCCGGATGACTGCCTGGGGCGGTGGGGGAGCT
>JAKQDQ010000083.1 GCA_029573725.1 Verrucomicrobiota bacterium | reverse complement strand
TCTGCGCTGCTTTAAGGCGAAATGACCGACAAGAAAACCGGCCCCGGAAAGGGGCCAACGAACCTAAGCGGGGCACGCGGTGCCTCGCCGGTTATTCGGTTTCGGGCGCCCGAGGAATTAAAGGCCGCGGCAGAAGAAAATGCGGCTCGAACAGGTGAAGACCTGAACGAAGTAATGCGCGAGCTGCTGCGGCGCTGGGTGGCGCGGAAGTGAAACATAACGCTCAAGTTGTGCGGCGCGGAGCCGCAGGCGGAGCGTCCGAACGAACGGAGGGTTAGAAGGCATGACGGCAACTACGAAGCAGGAACGCGCAGCACAGGCAAGCCGGTTCTTGGAAGCGGTGGCGGGCTGCGGGCGCAAGTTCTTTGCCCACAACGGGCGGGTGTCTCGGTTCGAGGTTGATGAACGCGGTCACGTGTGGTTTGTGGATGCGTACCGCCCGGCGCGGATTTACACCCAGTGCAAGTGGAGCAAGTGGCGAGGATTCAGCGAGGGCGGGACGTTGCGCGCCTTGGTGCTCAAGCTGTGCGACTACATCCGCACCGGAGAGCCGCAGCAGCTCGGCCTCGGGCCGTGGCCAGAGTGGATTTGCAGCGGCGATCTGTGGGGCTACGGCGAGGCGATGGGGCAAGTTCGGACGGCGGCAATGACGCACGGGCTGATGCCTTCTAACGCAGAGCTAAGGGGCCGGCCGCTTGCGGACGGTCCCGCTTGAGCGCCGGGTTCGACGACCCCCGGCCACTACGGAGAACGAGTATGAAATTTGAGATCATCAACCCGAGCGATGCCTGCACGATGCACGCGCCAGACTTGGAGGTGGCGGCGGTGGCCGTGTCATTCCTCGGCGACGGGAAATACCCTCTGGAAGGACTTGACGATGCGGCCGGCCAGGGCGTTCCCGCCTTCTTGTTTGGTGGGCACGACGAATGGTTTTCCTCGAAGTTCGGGATGAGCTTTCAGGACACCGCCGAGCATGTGCTGAACCACCGGAACGAGGAGTTGGCAACGACGCTCGACAGCGTGACGTTGAGGGGAACGCGGACATCAATGAACGACATCGGCGGACGCGCTCGCGCATTGGCGCAGGCTGTGCGGCGGAAGGTGTCGTCGAACGCTTAGCTGTGCGGCCTGCGCGGCTTTTCGCGCAGGTCCGAACGAGCGTTGTGTTATGTTTGTTTTGTGTGCTACACAAAATGCTTGACATGTTTATTTCGTGTGCTACACTGTAGTCATGGTGAGCGATAGGCGCAAACCGAAAACCGGAGAAGATCATGCAAGTTACAGTTACTGGCCACTACAGCAAAAAACAAACCACCGTTCGCCCGA
>JAKQDQ010000081.1 GCA_029573725.1 Verrucomicrobiota bacterium | reverse complement strand
AGTCGGAATCAGGCTGCGGCCGGGCGGCCGGACATTGCCAGACGCCGGCGGCCGGCTTTTGGCCGTCGGGGAAATCGCGCCAGGCCCGCAACCCCATCATGGGGGGTAAAACGTCCACATAGCCGCATTCGTGCTCCGGGTGCCGGGGATCGAACGTGAACGACGGGTTATTCCGCCCCTGGTCGTCGGGGTGGGGCAGGTATCCCTGGCAGTCGTGGGCGTAAAGATAAAACGCCTGCCCCCACGAGCGCAGGTTCGTCGCGCATGTGGCCTCGCGCGTCCGGGCCTCGGCGCGGGAGAACGCCGGCATCAGCAGCGCGGCCAGCATGGCGATCAGGGCGATGACCGTCAGCAACTCCACCAGGGTAAACGCCCGGAGCCGGCAGACGCGCCGCCGGGAACCATTCAGCGCGATCATGGTCTTAACTGTCCGGGGTAATTCATATCGGCTCGCGGTTTTGCGGAGCGGGCTTTGGCTGGCGGCACCGTTTTGCTTCGCCGCGCAACGCCGCACGGTGAACCCGCGTTATACAGCGTTAAATATAACGCCCATCCCACCCGGTCAAGAAAAACTCCGGTCGCCGCAGCGCCCGGCGCGGGGCCTCTGGTGATCGGCGCCTGCGTTTCGGCAGCTGAGGGAGAAAAGGTTTTCCCAAACCCAAAGCCGCCTTTCGGGTTCAGGGGACTGGAATGAAAACATCTATCAACTCAAGGCGACCGGCCAGCTTTGAGGACAACCCAAGCAGTCGCCTTGCGGCAACCCCCACCCGGGAGGGGAAATGACCCCGCCAGCCGTGGCCCCATCCCGCCCAAAAACCAGGGCACGCGACAACACCCGGCCGCCCGTTCCGGCTTTGCCGAACGTTCGCGTCCGCTCCCTCCCGCCTTGGAACCTCTTTTTACATCGTCCGCAAGTCGTCCATTCCTCCATTCCGGCTCAGGCCCGCGCCCAAACCCGCCCCACCCGCCCCAGCCAGCCTAACGCTCCCATTAGGCTGTGTACAACGGGTGTACAAAGGAGGCTCAAAGGGGGCTCATGCTTATTTTCTGTGTACTCCTGCCGGGCTTCCAATGTACTCCCCTTGTACATGGCTCGAAAGGACGGAGAAGGAACGGCCTCGCGGGCGGCGGTGGATGCCGGGGCGGCGGCGGACTTCGATTTCTTAACCCTTGCCGTTTCAGCCGCTTGCTGAGATTTCAACATCGGCGGTG
>JAKQDQ010000186.1 GCA_029573725.1 Verrucomicrobiota bacterium | reverse complement strand
GCGGCCCGGCTGGCGCGGTGGGTGTTGGGGGGGCTGTTCATCTACCTTGGGTTGAGCAAGGTTCTCCACGGAGCCGAGTTTCTGAAGTACGTGCAGGAGCAGTTGCTGGTGCGCAATCCGTTTTTCGCCGGCGGGATCGCTGCCGTCGCGCCCTGGCTGGAGGTGCTTTACGGGGTGTGGCTGCTTACCGGGATCGCCCGGCCGGCGGCCGCCGTGATTGGCCGGTGGCAACTGGGCATCGTGTTCATCATCATGGGCCTGCACAAGGCGCTGCCGCACCCGGAAGCCTTTCTCAAGCTGGTGCGCCAATATGATTTGGTGACCCACCCGCTGCTGCTGAACGCGATCGGCGCCGCGCTGCCGTGGTTCGAGGTTTTCTGCGGGGTGCTGCTGCTGGCCGGCGTCGCCGTCCGGGGAACGGCGTTGAACCTCGTGGTGATGCTGGTGCCGTTTACGGTCGTGGTCATCCGGCGGGCGCTGGGCATCGCCGCGGCGACGGGTCTGCCGTTCTGCGCGGTCAAGTTCGATTGCGGCTGCGGCGGCGGGGAGGTGTATATCTGCGCCAAAGTCATCGAGAATACGGTGCTGCTGCTGCTTTCCGTCTGGCTGCTGCGCGGCGCCGGCCGGCCGCTTTGCCTGCGGCACACCTTGCGCCCCGGCCAGGGCTCCGCGGACGCCTAAAGCGGCCCGGGGTGGGGCCAAAAAGGATTTTGCCAATCAAGCGGCGGGGTTGACAGGAGGCGGAGGTGGGGTATGGTCGCCCTAATGAACTCGTGAAAGAAGCGGGTTTAGAGAGTCCGTTTAAGGCTGGAAAACAAACAGTAAACTAGACGACCTATGACCGAGAATACGATGGATCCCCTCAATCAACCCCCGCCGCCACCCCCGCCGGGTTCGCCGGGTGATTCAAACCAGGCCCGCATGTGGAATATGTTGTGCCACCTCAGCGTTCTTGCGGGGCTTATTATTCCCTTCGGGAATGTGCTGGGCCCCTTGCTGGTCTGGCAGATCAAGAAGAATGAGTTCCCGTCGGTGGTGGAGCACGGCAAAGCCGCCCTGAACTTTCAACTGACCGTGCTCATCGTGCTGTTGGTGGGCATCGTCGCCGCGGTACTGCTCTCCTTTGTTTGCGTCGGCTTCCTGTTGTTCCCGGTGATAGCGATTATCGGCCTGGCCGGCCTGGTCTTTGCGGTCATTGCCGGCATCAAAGCCAACAACGGCGA
>JAKQDQ010000062.1 GCA_029573725.1 Verrucomicrobiota bacterium | reverse complement strand
CTGACTCCCCTGAAAAAAGGTATCAAATCTCACAAAAAACGTGGTATAATTGCCCATAGCTAAAACTATTAAAAGGTGACTCGATGTTCAGAAAGCATACGCAGCACTTGCAAACGAACTACTTCGACACGCACGCCACTTTGACCCCCGCCCGCCAAGCCCGCCTGGAACAGTCCTGGGCCGGCGTCTTCTACCGCGAGTTGTTTTGCCGCATTGACGAAGCCCCTTTCGCCCCACTCTATGTGGACGTGCCCTCCCGCCCCAACACCCCCATCAACCAACTGGTCGGGCTCGAAATCCTCAAAAGCGGGTTCGGCTGGTCCGATGAAGAACTCTTCGATCACCTCCAGTTCGACCTCCAGGTGCGCTATGCCCTGGGCATCCGCGACCTGACCGATGAGGTCTGCACGCTGCGGACGGTCTACCATTTTCGCCGGCGGGTGGCCGACCATATGCAAACTACCGGGGACAACCTCTTTGAGCAGGTTTTCACGCAAGTGACGGACGCGCAACTAGCGGATTTGCAGGTGGATACCCACCGCCAGCGGATGGACTCCACACAGATCGGCAGCAATATCCGCCAGTATAGCCGGCTGCACTTGCTGGTGGAAGTGTTGCAGCGCGCCGCCCGCATGCTCACCCCCGCCGACCAGGAACGCTACGCGCCCCAGTTACAGCCTTACCTCCGCGAGAGCGCCGGCCACTATTGCTATCGCCTCAAACCGGGTGAGTACGCCACCCAGTTGGAGCCCTTGGGCGTCCTGCTGGGGCAACTACTGACGGATTGGGCCGCGGTGTATGCCGACCACCCCGCCTATCAGCTCTTGCAGCGGGTGTTCCACGAACACTTCACCGTGGCCGCGGGCGAACCCGCCACCCCCATCACCGTCAAACCCGCCGCGGAACTCCGCGCCAGCAATCTCCAGTCCCCGGATGACCCCGAGGCCACCTATCGGCAGAAGCAGGGCGAAGGGCATTGGGGCTATGTCCTGAATGCGACGGAAACTTGCGCTCCCACCAATCCCGTGCAGTTACTCACGCACCTGCAACTCGCCCCCAACACCACCGACGACGAGGATTTGCTGATAGAGGCGGTGCCTGCGCTCCAGGCGCGTATGCCCGTGACCGACCTGGATCTGGATGGCGGCTACACCGGCCCCGAAGCCACCCGCGTGAGTACCGAAAGCCACGTCCGCTTGCACCCCACCGCCATTCGCGGCGCCCAGCCGGACCCCGACGGCGTGGGCCTGGCCGACTTCGTCTGGGAAGTCACGGACGAGACCCCTGCGCAAGTCACCTGCCCGCACGCACAAACCGTGCCGGTGCAAGCCGGGCGCGCGGACGACCGCTACTGCGCCGAGTTTGCCGCCGCGACCTGCGCCACCTGTCCCCTCCGGGACCGCTGCCCCACCACCGCCTTGAGCCGCCGCCCGGTGCGCGTGCTGCGCGTGTCCCGCCGTCAAATCGCCGTCGCGCAACTCCGCCGCGCCTGCGCCGAGACCCAACACAGCCCTCCGCATCTCCGCCCGGCGGTCGAGGCCACCATGCGCAGCCTCAAACATCCCTTCGGCGACGAACGCGACCAACTCCCGGTACGCGGGCAAGCGCGCGTCACCATGGTGCTCATCGCGGGTGGGTTGATGGTGAATCTGCGGCGGATTTGGCGCTATCGGCTGGCGGAAGCCGAAAAAGAGAGCAAAATCGCCGCCGAAGCGACGCCTAATTCCGGCGTCATTTCTTTTGTGCCCCGCGAGTGGTGCCGGTGGTTAGGGCGCCTAACCCGCCTCCCAGTCGCCGCAGCGTATCTCGGCTGTTAAAGAGCGCCTTCTTTCAGGAGAGTCAGTCATAACATCTCAAGAGTATAGGTATGAGTCACATCTTTGCTTCCACAAACAGATACAAGATGGGAAGCTTTTTGGCGAAAGTACCCAGTTCCGTACTGAGTTTTCATTACCGGGTATCGATGATCTTCAGCAGTTAGTCAAATCTGTAGGTTTATGAGGCAGGTAGATCAAAAATAACTTGCGAGCAACTTCTATCAATCAAATTGTCAACCATATATTTAACATAAATGAGTGCGAAAGATATTATGCAGAAACCCGCTAAAACAGATTGGGACGCTCTCGCCGCAATGACCGACGAAGACATAGATTACTCCGATATACCGCCTTTGCCTGAAGCTTTCTTTACGCACGCCCATATATGGCGGCCGCAGCCAAAAGTAAAGGTCACAGTAGAAATGGATGCGTATATATTGGAGTGGTTTAAAACGGCGGCGGCGGACTGGCAATCCCGGATGCAAACCGCATTACGTCTGTATGTGGAAACGCATCAAGCCTATCAACAGCATTGACTTGAGGAGCCTTTATGACCGAAAACAACGACAACAACGAAGAACTACGCATTGGCGTGTACGTCTGCCACTGCGGGTCAAACATCGGCAGTGTGGTGACGGTGCCCGACGTGGTGGAGTATGCGAAAACACTGCCCAACGTGGTGGTGGCGAAGGAGCACAAATATATGTGCTCCGATCCCGGCCAGAGTATGATCAAGAAGGACATCCACGACTTCCGCCTGAACCGGCTGGTGGTGGGCGCGTGTACGATTTCAATGCACGAACCGACGTTCCGCACGGTGCTGTCGGACGAGGGCCTCAACCCGTTCTTCTTCGAGATGGCGAACATCCGCGAGCACTCGTCGTGGGTTCACGCCCACGAGAAGCCGGAGGCGACGCTGAAGGCCAAAGAGCTGGTCGCGGCGGCGGTGGCGAAGGTGAGCTTCAGCCAGCCGTTGGAGATGTTCGAGGTGCCGGTGACGCGCCGCGCCCTCGTCATCGGCGGCGGCATCGCCGGCATCAGCGCCGCGCTCGACCTGGCCGACATGCACATCCCCACCTACCTGGTGGATAAGTCGCCGTCCATCGGCGGGCGGATGGCGCAGCTCGACAAGACCTTCCCCACCATGGACTGCTCCATCTGCATCGAAGCGCCGAAGATGGTGGACGTGGGCAAGAGCAAGTCCATCACCCTGATGACCTACTCGGAAGTCAAAGAGGTCGAGGGCTACATCGGCAACTTCAAGGTGAAGGTGGAGCGCAAGCCGCGTTACGTGCTCGAAGACCGCTGCACCGGCTGCGGCCTCTGCGCCGAAGTCTGCCCCATCTCCGTGCCTAACTTCGAGTTCGAGGAGGGGCTGGGGCCGCGCAAGGCGATTTATGTGCCCTTAGTGCAGGCCGTCCCCGCGATTTTCACGATTGACATGGACGCCTGCATCGAGTGTTTCAAGTGCGTCGAGGCGTGCGGTAGCTTGCAGGCCATTGACTTCGCGCAAAAGCCGGAAACCGTGGAACTGGAAGTGGGCGCCATCATCGCGGCCACCGGGCTGGATATGTGGGACCCCACTCCGCTGGAAGAATACGGCTTCGGCCTGTTCGACAATGTCACGACGATGATGGAAATCGAGCGGCTGCACTGCGCCGGTGGCCCGACGGTGGGCAACTTTGTCCGCCCGTCCGACAACCAGTTGCCCAAGACGCTCGGCCTGATTCAGTGCGTCGGCTCGCGCGACAAACGCTACAACGAATACTGCTCCGGTTTCTGCTGCATGTACACCATCAAGAACGCGATGCTGCTCAAGTGGCTCTACCCGGAGATGGACATCACCATCTTCCGCATTGACATCCGCACGCCGGGCAAGACCTACGAGGAATTCTACGAACGCGCGCGGCAGGCGGGCATCCATTTCGTCCAGGGCCGCCCCGCCGAAATCCGCGAGGACCCGGTGACGAAGAATCTCACCGTGCTGACGTACAACGCTGCGTTGGATCGCCAGATGGAATACGAGTTCGAGATGGTGGGGCTGGCGACGGCGGCGATCCCGTCGGAGGGCGTCGCGGAGCTGGCGCGCGCGCTCACCGTGCCGATTGATACGCACGGCTGGTTCCTGGAATCGCACCCCAAGCTCAAGCCGATTGACTCATCCACCGAGGGCGTTTACCTGGCCGGGTCGGCGCAGGGGCCGAAGGACATCCCGCAGAGCGTGGCGCAGGGGAGCGCGGCCGCCGGGCGCGCCGCGCGCGTGCTCAACGCCGGGAAGTGGCAGATTGACCCCATCGTCGCCTACGTGGACCCGAAGCGCTGCCTCAACGTCAATCCTAAGAGCAAGTGTACGCAATGCGCCCAGGCGTGTCCTTACGGGGCGGTCATCAACTTGCCGGGCACGGGCCAGCCGAGCCAGATCATCCCGGCGAAGTGTCACGGCTGCGGGACGTGCGTGGCGGAATGTCCGGCCAACGCCATCACGCAATGGCACTTTACCGACGGGCAAATCCTGGCGCAGATGCACACGTTGCTCGCCGACAAGCCGGAGGAGAAGGTGTTGGCCTTCACCTGCCGTTGGTGCAGCGGCCTGGGCGCCGACAACGCCGGCGTGAGCCATTTCCAGTACCCGGCCAACACCCGCAACATCATGGTGATGTGTTCCGGCCGCATTGACCCGGACTTCGTGATGGAAGCGTTCCGGCTGGGCGCGGGCGCGGTGTTGGTGTCGGGCTGCCACACGCAGGACTGCCACTACATCACCGGGCGGCAAAAGGCCGACGTGCGCCTGGAGAAGATCATGACGCAGTTGGAACGCATGGGGATGACGCCGGGCCGTTTCCGCAGCGAAGAAGTCTCCGCCACCGAGGGCGCGAAATGGTCGCGCATCATGACCGAGATGAGTGAGGTGGTCACGGGGCTGGGGCCGGAGGGCGTCCGAGCCGAAAACGCCAAGATGCTGCCGCAACTGGAAAAGCGGCTGGCGCGCGTCCGCGAAGGACTGGACGCCGCGCGCGTGCTGGACATCTTCGAGGCGCGGCTGCAAGGCATCAAGACGGAAGTGCAGCAGGCGTATGAACGGGAGAAGAAAGAATGACCTCTGAAATGGATCCTTTTCTCGCTGAAGTGATGAAGTTGCGGGGCGGCAAAGACGTGTTGGAATGTTATCAATGCGGCACCTGCTCCGCTTCGTGCCCGGCGCTGCCGGATATGATCCACGGCCCGCGCCGTATTATGTACATGATCCAAAATGGGATGGAGCAGGAAGTGCTATCCAGCCCGGACATCTGGCGCTGCGTGTCGTGCTATTCCTGCATGAATCGCTGCCCACGCGGGATCGAAATCACCGTGCTGTTCTCGGAACTGCGCCGCCTCGCTATTCAGAAAGGCTACGTGGATGATAAAGAGGCGGAGTTTGGGCAGGCGTTCACGGTGACGTTGGCGCAGCACGGGCGGCAATTCGAGCCGGAGTTGCTGGCGCGCTATTACCTGCGCGTGTGGGACGTGCTCAGCCTGCTGGGGATGGTTCCGTTGGGCTTGAAAATGCTGGTGAAGGGCAAACTGCCCTTCGCGCCGGAACACATCCAAGAGCCGCAAGCCCTACAGGAAGCCGGCGTGATTCCACCGGCCAAAGACCTTCCCGGCGGCGGTTGGATCGATCAGGTCATCGCCCTCATGATTACCGTCTTAGGATTTATGGACGCGCTGGTCAAACTGGCATCCGGCAAAAAGGAGGCGCAGCATGGCTAAATCTTACGCTTACTACCCCGGTTGCACCATGAGTTCCACCGCCAAAGAATACGACATGTCCACCCGCGCCGTCTTTGCCCACCTGGGATTGGAGCTTCACGAAATCCAGGATTGGAACTGCTGCGGCGCAACCCACTCAGCCATCTACAAAGAAGACGCGCGCTTCCTGCTCTCGCTGCGCAACCTGGCGCTGGCGGAAGATCAGGGCTTCGATACCGTGATCGCACCGTGCAGCGCGTGCTACAAGAACCTGCGGCGCGCGGCAAAACTCTCCGAAGCGGATAAATCCATCTGCACGCGGGTCAACGAGGAAATGACGGAGCATTATAGCTGCGCCGGCCATGTCACGGTGCTACATCCGCTGTACATGTTCATCCAGGATTTCGGCCTGGACGCGCTGAAGAAACGGGTGGTGCGCCCGCTAACCGGCATCAAGATCGCCAGCTACTATGGCTGTATGCTCACCCGCCCGCTGGACGAATTCGACAGCGCGGAACGGCCCACCGGGCTGGATCGGCTGGTCAAAGCGCTGGGCGCGGAACCGGTGGAGTACGACTACAAGGCCAAGTGCTGCGGCGGCGCGCTGGCGCTCTCGCACACCGGCAGCACCGTGCGGATGACGAGCAAAATCCTGGCGTCGGCCAAAGAGCGCGGCGCAGAGTCCGTGACGCTGGCTTGCCCGATGTGTCACATGGCGCTGGATATGTACCAGAGCAAAGCGGAACGCGCCGTCGGTCAACCGCTCAACCTGCCCGTGTTGTTCTTCACGCAATGGATGGGGCTGGCATTGGGCATCGAACCGGAACAGTTGGGGTTGAAGCGGCACATGGTGCCGACGGCGGGCATGGTGGCGCGGGTGATAGGATGAGAGGAGATAGACTGTGAAACGTGGAACAACCTTAAAACATCGCACAGAAACCGCGCTCACCTTAGAGCGCAAGATGGTCACGCACCACGATGTGCTGACCTGGGACCTGGAACGCTGCACCGGCTGCCAGCTCGGCCCGAAGGTCTGCCCGAAAGAGGCCATCAGCCACATTGACGGCGTGGTGGAGAACGGGCGCATGGTCACCAAGCTACTGGTGGACGTAGACCCGGAAAAGTGCGTCTTCTGCGGCATGTGCGTCGAAATGTGCCCGATGAAGGCCATTACGTTGACGCTCAACGACGAGCCATCGAATCCCGCCGTCGAATTCGGCGCCTTCCCCAAGTTGCAGCAATTCACGCGCTTCGACAAAGAAGCGTTCGACTTCAGCCTCAAGGACTTCGTCATCGAAAACTGCTCGGCGGACGTCATCAGCTACGACGCCGAAAATGATACGATGAAGGTAGATCAGTCCCACTGCATCCGCTGCCGCCAGTGCGAAGTCGCCAGCAACGGCGCCTTCGAGGTGATGCAGCCCTGGCAGGGCACGGTGCTGCTGCGCCGTGAGCTATGCGTCGAAGGCTGCCTCGCCTGCGCCGACGTCTGCCCGACGCGCGCGCTGCACATCAACGACGCGGGCGAGCTGGTTCACGCGGACTACTTCTGCATCAAGTGCGGCGCGTGTATGCAAATTTGCCCCATCAAAGCCGAATGGGAAGAGTACGAAGTCCACTTCGATTCTCAGGGCGTGACCTACACCCGCACCCACCAACGGCTGACCAACGCCGACGCCCTGCCCGTCCTGGTCGAGCGCTGGCGTGTCCGCCACTCCGACGTCGAAAGCGCGGCGTGGCTGGAAGCCCTGGAAAAGCTCGCCGACGCGAAAGCCACGCAAGTCGAAATTGACCGCAAGCGCGCC
>JAKQDQ010000057.1 GCA_029573725.1 Verrucomicrobiota bacterium | reverse complement strand
GCTTCCCCGGACGGTGTTTCTGCCGCACCCCATGGGCATTGTCATCCACCGCAACACGCGCCTCGGCGATGATGTGGTCATTGGTCATCAGGTCACCCTCGGCGGGCGGGACTTGACCAACGCCGCGCCCCACGTCGAGGATGGGGTCTATATTGGGGCGGGGGCCAAAATCCTGGGTGGAGTTCGCATTGGTCGTGGCGCCACCGTTGGCGCCAACGCGGTGGTGACCAGGGATGTCCCGGCCGGCGCAACGGTCGTGGGCGGTAATCGCCTGCTCCCCACGCGCAGCGCCTACGCGATGGATTGAACTTTGGAATGATGCCGCTGCTTCTCCCCGAAGTGAAGGTTGCGCCCGCCGCGCGTGCCACGCACTCTGAACTGGCGGCCGGCTAAAACAACGATGAAAGTGCTGTTTAACTGCCACGTTCCGTTCATGCTGGCGCATGGCGGCACGCAGGTTCAAATTGAGCATACCAAGGCGGCCTTGAACCAGGTCGGCGTGGAGACGGATTTTCTGGAATGGTGGAATGATCGGCAAACCGCGGATGTCCTTCACCATTTCGGGTCTATTCCGGTGCACACAATCCGGCTGGCCCAGGAGAAAGGCTGGAAAGTGGTAAACACCATCCTGCTTTCCGAAACGGCCAACCGGGCCAGAAGCGCTTTGCTGCTGCGCCGGGTTTTAATCCGCGCAGTGATGGCGGTCCCGCAGTTGCGGTCCTTGATGGGGCAGTGGCATTCATTGCGGCTCTGCGACCGCGTGTTGATTTCCCTGGAGGCCGAGAAGCAGATTCTTGTCCGCTCTTACGGAGTATCGGAAAACCGCGTGGGCAAGTTGCCGCTGGGGCTCAAGGAGTCCTTTCTGAGGGCCGGCCCCGGCTCGCGGACCGGGGATTATCTGATCTCCCATGGCACCATTACGCTAATCAAGCGCTCGGTGGAATTGGCGCGGTTGGCGCGCGAAGCCCGGGTGCCAATCCTCTTTATTGGCAAGCCCTTCGCCCAGGCGGATGACTACTGGAAAGCATTCCGCCAATTAGTGGACGACCAGTTCGTGCGGTATCGTCCGCATGTCGGGAGCGAGCCGGAGTTGATCCACCTGCTGCAGCAGGCGCGGGGATTTGTCCTGATGAGCCGTTTCGAGAACTGGAGCCTGGCGGCGCACGAGGCGGCGGCTTGCGGGTTGCCGCTGTTGCTGGCGGACCTTCCCTGGTCGCGCGAGCGTTTTGGCGGCCAGGTCACTTACTTTCCCAAAGGGCGCGCGTCGGCCGCTTCCGCGCTGCGGCACTTTTACG
>JAKQDQ010000023.1 GCA_029573725.1 Verrucomicrobiota bacterium | reverse complement strand
TGCCGTCCGGCCCGACCACCTACATTAGCAAAACCACATGTTTACATTGTAAACCTGCCAGCCTGTAAACAAATGAGGTGCTGTAAACCGCTCCCCTAGACGCAGTGTGCGGACCTTATCCGCCCATAAGCACAATCAATCCCACCTCATTTGTTTACACGTTAGCATCCGCTGACGCTTCCCCGCAGCCCAACCCGCTTTTCCCTAAACAGGTGCCGTCATGAAGCAACAACTTGAAGAAATCGTCGGCGCTGCCGTCCTTGGCGCCCTGGTGTTCGCCCTCCTCACCGCCCCCAGTTGGGTGCCGCCCTCCCCGTTCTAACCCGCCCCTTTGGAGACCATCATGACCTACGACACCGCAACCAAAACCCACGAACCCGTCATGCTCGACGGCACCGAATTAAAGATCGGCGATGAAGTCATCATCGCCCGCCAACCAGTCAACCCAGCGAACGACACCTTGTGGAGCACCTCCATGCTGCGCTGTGTCGGGCGCCCCGGCTCGGTGGTTACGGTGCCGTGTGAGAGCTACGAACTCAGGAACCATGGCTCACACCTTGCCAGCATCAGAGTGCGCTTCGAAAATGGGGCTACAGAAACGTGGTGGTTCCGCCTGTCCGAACTGGCGCGCCCCCACACCCATCATCAACCCACCGAAAGCCGCGACACCCCGACCGAGTTCCCCAACCTCGTGGCGTTCAACGAAACCACCGGCCCCGGCCCCCTACACCCCGCCGTCGACGGCCACCGCAACCCCTACAACGTCGATTTCCTCACGAACGAGCGGCGCCTCTGCCCTTACGACGACTTCCACGGCACCCTGTCCGTTCGCCCAGGGTATGACGCATACCTCACCCAGGTGGAGTTCGACCGCGCCCAGAACGCCCGCCGTGCGCGGTTCGCCGAGTGGCGTGAGGACCGCGAGTACAAGCGCAACCAGTTCCTCCGCAAAATCCGCGAGCAGCTCACCACCCACCCCTTCGGCGACACCAAGAAGGGTGCCATCAACTGGAAGCGCCTCGACTCGTTTGACCGGAGCTACTACACCGAAACCTTCAAGCAACAAAACCGTAACGGCCGCGCCGCAGCCAAGAACATCGGACGCCTCGTCGGCCACTTCCACCCCGCGCCCAACAAGCGGCGCCCCACCACCGACGATGAAGTCTTCGCGTTGTTCCCCGTGCTGGCGTACAACGTGCCGTTCAAGGCAAGGGACGCCCTCGAAGCCCGCACCGACCAGCCCGGTGCCGCATACCGCGCCTTTGAGGCGGCGCGGCGCAAAATCCACAAAACCGGCGAGTGGCAAAGCACCCCGTGGGAAATGCAGGAGTGGTTTATCAGCAACGCCGCGGCGAACAACCGCCTGCCGCACATTAGTGTCGTCAACCCGCAGGAGGTGGCGTACTACCAG
>JAKQDQ010000021.1 GCA_029573725.1 Verrucomicrobiota bacterium | reverse complement strand
CGCCGCCCCCAAGACCGTTCCTTCTCCGTCCTTCCAAGCCATGTACAAGGGGAGTACATCGGAAGCCCGGCAGGAGCACATGGAAAATAAGCATGAGTCCCCTTTGAGCCTCCTTTGTACACCCGTTGTACATGGCCTAATGGGAGCGTTAGGCTGGCTGGGGCGGGTGGGTCGGGTTTGGGCGCGGGCCTGAGCCGGAAGGGAGGGATGAATGAGTCGCGGATGATGTAAAACGAGGTCCCAAGGCGGGAGGGAGAGGACGCGAACGTTCGGCAAAGCCGGAACGGGCGGCCGGGTGTTGCCACGCGTCCTGGTTTTTCGGGTTCATCCGGCGGGTTTGTTTTTTGGGCGGGGAGGGTAGTCTGGGTGGGTGAGCCAAAGTCTGCTTTATCATGCCTTTGGGGTGCGGGAAGGTTACGAGTATGTCCGCACCGAATATCGTCGCGGAACGGTCGAGTTTCACCTAACGGTGGCCCCTTGTTTGATGGTTTGTCCCCATTGCCAAGGGCGGGAGATCATCCGCAAGGGCAAGCGCTTTCGGCGCATCCAGACGGTGCCCATTGGGTTCAAGGCGGTGTTCTTGGTGCCCGAAGCACCCCGGGGTCAGTGTCGTGGCTGCGGGCAGGTGTTTGAAGTGGCCCCCCCTTTGCCCCGGGCTATGTCCACTACACGCAACGGCTGAGCGAGTATGTGTATGCGTTGAGCCGGGGGATGACCTTGGCGGATGTGAGCGATCGGACTGGGCTGAGTTGGGACACGGTCAAGGGGATCGTCCAAAGGCATCTGCAAGCGGACTATGGGCGGCCCCCGCTCAAGGCCCTGAAGTATCTGGCCGTGGATGAGATTTACGTGGGCCAGCGGAAGCGATTTTACACCTTGGTGCTGGACTTGGAGAGGGGCCAGATTGTGTGGGTGGGCCACGGTCGGGGACCGGCGGCCCTGGGCCAGTTCTGGCGGCGGTTGCGTTTGAGCAAGGCCAGGATTCAAGCGGTGGCGATGGATCTGAGCGGGGCCTGTTGGGCGGCGGTCTTGAAGCATCTGCCCGGGGCGGCGGTGGGGTTCGACCGGTTTCACCTCATGAAGCTCATGAATGAGAAACTGGACGAACTGCGGCGGGTGCGGGTTCGGGAAGCGGTCGGGACGAGGCGCCAGGCCATCAAGGGCACGCGCTACTATTCCCGCTGGAGTTGGCCACGGCGGCGGGGTATTTTCGCGGCGGCTTTATTTAGCACGATTATGCGTCAAATTACCGATAAGACAGTGGTTGCCCTTCTGGGGTGTTTTCTGGCGGCGGCGATGGGTTCGGGGCAGGCGGCGGATCCGGATGGCGGCTGGCAGTGGCATGATGCGCGGGGGCTGGTTTTGGAGGGGAAGGGGTGGCGGGATACCCGGCAGTATTACGACCGGCTGCCGGGGCGCGCGGAGGGGATCGTGCGCGGCGCGGTTTGGGGGTTGAGCCATGATTCCGCGGGGCTGGCGGTGCGATTTGTCACGGACGCCACGGCGATTTCGGCGCGGTGGACGCTGCGGAGCGAGCGGCTGGCCATGGCCCACATGCCGGCCAGCGGGGTGAGCGGGGTGGACCTTTACGTCAAAGATAAAGGCCGGTGGCGCTGGCTGGGCGCCGGGCGCGCGGAGAAGTATCCGACCGAGGAGAAGACGCTGGCGCGGGAGTTGCCGCCGCGGCGGCGCGAGTATTTGCTTTACCTGCCTTTGTATAACGGCGTGACCGAGGCGCAAATCGGCCTTCCGGCCGGGGCGAAGCTGGAAGCCGCGCCGGCGCGGGAGCCGGGGCGGAAGCCGGTCGTGTTCTATGGCACTTCCATTTTGCAGGGCGGGTGCGCGGCGCGGCCGGGCATGGCGTATCCGGCGATCCTGGGCCGGCGCCTGGACCGGGAGGCGATCAACCTCGGGTTTTCGGGCAACGCATGGGGCGAGCCGGAGATGGCGCGCCTGCTCGCGGAGCTGGATCCCGCGGCCTACGTGCTGGACCCGCTCCCCAACATGAAGGAGGAGTGGGTGGCGCCGCGGCTGCGGGAGTTCGTCGCGATCCTGCGGAAGGCGCATCCGCGGACGCCCATC
>JAKQDQ010000008.1 GCA_029573725.1 Verrucomicrobiota bacterium | reverse complement strand
TTGGTGTCCAGTAACTGCAAGAACGGATTCCAGACGACTTGCAGGTTGCCCCGCAGCGTCCCCAGCGGGTTAGCCGTGGGCAGGTTGCTCAAGTCGGTCTGGCCGATGTACATGACCTGCGGCGATTGCAAGATTTGCTCGGCCAGGAGTTTGAGGCCCAAGCTGCCGACCACGATGTACTTGGGCGTGTTGTTGATAATGACGCCAGTGGCATCATCGCCGGGATAGGAACCCATCTCGCTGATGGCGTCCACCAGAGCGTTAAGGCTGAGCGTGTCACTGGTAACGTTACTGTAATTCACCCCGTTCACAGTGTGCGTCGCGCTGTACAGCGTTGCGTTAGCGGCGTAAGCGGCAGTGACTACGTAAGCCTCGGTGTTGCGCGCGGCCTGCGCCAGGTCAGCCGGCGCGCGCCGCAGGGCGTCCAGGTCGTCATTGACGAACGCTTCCCAGAAGAACGAGCGGACAAGGCCCCACTTTTTCAGGCCGTAAGCCTTGTAGGCGGTGCCGATCACGTCCTGCCGATACGACTCGCCCGGCCCCAGTTCACCCAGCAAACCCGCCCCGGCGCTGACCCGGAACCGCTTGACATCGCGGAAATCGGGCGCAGTGCGCACCCCCGCGTACAGTTCCCAGTCGTGGTTGGCGACCTGGAACTGATCCAGCAGCAGCCGTTGGAGCGTGTCAGCGAACAGATAGGAGAAATCACTGGGGCCCAGGGCTTCGCTCAACCAAACCGGCTGCGATTGCAGACCGGCCCAGGTGCGCAGGGCTTCCCGCGCGCGCAGGTAGGTGTGCCCCTGGCCGTCAATGTAGTCCCGGTAGGCCTCGGCGAATGTCTTGAGTTTCGCCAGGTAGCCGGGATTGCTGTTCAATTGCGACTGCAACGCTGGCACCGGGACCATGCCCCGGTAATCCGCGTCGTTCACAGATTCAAGAATTTGCTTCATTTTCTCACCCCCCTTACAGGCCAAAGCCCACCAGAATGTTGCCGGTGTCACCCGCCGCCAGCGCCTCCAGCGCATAGCCAAGCGGCACGCCATCCGTGCTGTCTTTGTTGATGACCCCGGAATCCAGATACAGTTTATCGCCCACCGCTACCGTGCTTGCGCCACTGTGATCGGCGGCGGTCACGCTGACCACCTGCGCGTGTGCGCAGGGGAGCGTGCAAATCGCCTCGTCGTTGGCGTCGGCGTCGGTTTGCAGGTAGACCACCATGCTGTTAAGCGCCAGCACCGTCCCGGCCTTCGCCGAGCGCGTCACGCCCAACTTGAGCTGGATCGGTGCATACTGCTCAATCGCTCCCGCATTTTTAGCCATGTCGCCCTCCCAATTGCTTGAAGATTTCCTCAACCTCGGCTTCGGTGACTACCCGCGCGCCGCTGCGCCCCATGCCCCGGATCGCGCCCGGCACGGCGCTCTCCATCTTCTCCGGCTTCTCCGTTCCGGTCTCGGCCTGCGCGGCCTGCTCAATCTCGCCCGCCAGTTCCTCGGACGGATTGGGAGCATTGCCGGACTTCACCCACTCGCCATTCTCGTTCTGCTCGTAGGACTTGAGGACTTCAGCCCAGGCCAGATGGTTGGCCGCGAACTCGCCCTTGGGCTTGGCTTCCATGTAGGCCCGCAACCAGATCGCCTGCGCCTCCTCCGGCAATGCCTGGACCTCTTCCGGCAGCGTGATCTCCACCGCTGGCATTTCGTCCTGCTCCACGAACCGCTTGATCGCGCCCGCTACTCGCTGTGCCACGCGCAGGCGTGCGCTCTCACTCAATCCGCGCGTTTTGATTTCCAGCAAACGCGCGGCCTCAGCCTCGCGGGCTTCCTGGCGCGCCTGTTTAAGCGCGGCCCGCAACCGCTGCAACTCCGTGTTCTCCATACCCCTCCCAATTGTTGGTGTCTCAGATTCGCGCAACGCGCCATAGCCGCCCGCAGCGGCCCGTGTCACAAAATCTAACGAGGCCGGATAGTCGGGACTGAAAGCCTCCACGATGAACTCATCCCCTTCCTGCTTACCGGCTCCGGCGGCGTTGATGCTCATGTCGCCCAGGATGCCCTCGGCCAGCATAGTCTTCAGCCAGCCCGCGCTCTCCGAGAGCCGCGCCCCCCGAAAGCGCAAGACGGCCTGCCCGTTCTCCGCTACCTCCACCGACATCCCCTCCGGCCCCGGCAACCGCCCCACCACGTTCCTGATACTGCGCTCCGGCGGTTCGCCGGGCAGGTTGTGGTCGGCGTAGATCAGGCCGTGCGCGAATACCGGGATGGCCGATTCCAGCGCTGCCCGCGTGTAGCGGTTGCGGTTCTTGCTCAAGCCCTCCACCACGATGATCCCGTCCAGGTTGCCGTCGGCGTTTAGGGTGGGGGCCGCCACCGCTACCTCGGTCAGCGGGCGGACAGACTCCTTCTTGACCAGCCCGGCATGGCAAATCGCAATGGCGCGCTCCTTGCTGTAGCCATGCTGGCGGCGCACGTCGGCGACGCAGCGATCCATTTTGTCCCACAACTCGCGGGGCACGTTGTTATATGGCATGTTCACCTCCTTCTGCAAAAATCCAAATCCCGTTCAGATTGATGATCCGCAGCGGGTTCCATTGCACCGTTGCCCGCCGGATACAGTCTTCGCAACTCTCGCCAGGTCGCAAGCGCCAGTACAACTCGTAGTAAACGCCATTTTCATCTTCGCGCTTAAGCGGTCCCTCCCAGTAGCAGTTGCAGTTCATCTTGCAGCGGGTGGAGCCGTCGCGCGGGTAGGCCGGCAAGGGCGGTAGCCCCACCTTCTGCCCGGCAGCGGCCATGTAAGCCCGCTGGTAGACCTGCTCCAAGGCCTGCGCATACATCCGCGCCCGCACCGCTCCACCGACTAAAGCCCCGGCGGCTTTGATTTGCAAAAACCACCGGCTGAGAAACTGTTGCTGTTCGTCTATAAAGTTCCGGGCAATCTCCGCCGGGGGCTTGCCTGTACCCCCACCGGCATACCAACCCAGTTGCGCCATAGTCGGCGCGCTCCGGCGCAGCATCCCCGATACCCGCGAGCGGAAGGTCAGGCGCGCCGACTGCGAAAAGCGCGAGGCCTCCAACGCCGCTGCTGCCGCTTCTACCTCTGCCATTGCCTGCGCAATCAGGGCTTTGGCCTGGTGACGATAAGTGCGCGCCTCCAGCAGTTGGACCAGCGCCAACGCTTCCGCTAAGGCCGTGGGCGCACACACCTACACCCCCGCCGCTTCCCGCAGGGCCTCGGCGGCCCGCCGCAAAGCCTCGGCCTGCGTATCCGGCAAGGCGCGCGGTTCAACCGTCGCGGCTGGGTTCGTGGTCGGCGCGTCCTCCAACTCCGAGAGCGCTTGATCCACGTCGGTTTCGCCAAGTGCACCGATGATCCGCGCCGCCAACCGCTGC